>JAURCS010000009.1 GCA_030828385.1 Gammaproteobacteria bacterium | reverse complement strand
ATCGCGACAAACCACAATCTGCCTGCCCGGGTCCTTGTTGGAATTGGCATGACTGCAATCAATAACAATATTGGGTCGCAGACCGGCCTTGACCAGTTTTTCAGAAACATCCTGGACATTTTCCGGGTCGTAATTGGTGTGTTTATGACCGCCGCGCAGGATGATGTGACAGTCCTCATTGCCCGCCGTCTGAAAAATAGCCGAATGACCTTGTTTGGTGACCGACAGGAAATGATGGGAATGAGATGCAGAGCCGATGGCATCTATTGCAATCTGTACGTCGCCGGTAGTACCGTTTTTGAAACCTACGGGACAGCTCAAGCCACTGGCCAGTTCACGATGACACTGGGATTCTGTGGTGCGGGCACCGATTGCGCCCCAGGAGATCAGGTCGGCCAAATATTGCGGGCTGATCAGGTCAAGATATTCAGTCCCTGCAGGAATACCCCGGTTGGCCAGTTCCAGCAGCAGGTTACGCGCTGTGCGCAGGCCTTCGTTTATCTGAAAGCTGTCGTCCATAAAGGGATCATTGATCAGACCTTTCCAACCGACTGTAGTCCGGGGTTTTTCAAAATAGACGCGCATAACGATCAGCAGATTATCTTTCAGGGCCTGCATGGATTCAGCCAGGTGATCGGCATATTCCAGTGCGGCTTTGGGGTCATGAATAGAGCAGGGGCCAACAATTACCAGCAAACGGTCATCCTTGCCGCGTAATATATCCTGAATACCGGCGCGGGCATTGAGTACTGTGGCAGATGCCGTATCGGTGAGCGGATATTCCTGCAACAACTGCTCTGGAGAGAGCAGCTCTTTCATGGCTTTTATTCTGATGTCGTCAGTTGCTTGCGATACCATGGCGTTTTCTCTTTTCTTTTCTCTTTTTTGTTTATGGGTTAATCGTTTTTTTGGATGTCTAATGTCAGCGCATCGCCTTCTACATCAAAGCTATGCTCACTGGCAGAATCCTGCTGCGTAAAATTGGTACACAGGGTTTCTCTGGCAATATAGTCTTTATGCTTTTCAATGGCTCGGCCAAGTGCATCGCCGGCAGTATAATTAATACTAATGCGATCGGTCACATTCAGACCAATATCCTTGCGCGTTTTCTGAATGCGATTGATAACTTCCCTGGCCAGACCTTCATCAATAAGCTCTTCATTGAGTTGGCAATCCATATCAATGGAAATAAAGCGGTTGGACAAGGCTTCGGTGCCTTCCTTTGCTTCCCGAAACACGAGAATATCTTCAGTGCTGAAGCTTTCCTCGCCCAGGGTAATGCTGCCGTCGTCCTGTAGCGCATTGAGCTGGGCTGCATCCAGATCCTGGATCTGCTGCCGATAGCGATTGAACTCTTTACCCAGGCGTTTGCCCAGTACCGGTGAATTGGGCTTTGCAAACAGGGTGATGTATTTGTCTTCCTCGGTGGAATAGGCGATGGATTTAACATTCAGTTCGGAACTGATGTAATCCTGCAGACGTGCGATCTCATCCAGCATGTTCTGGCTTTCATGAATAATGGTAAGTTGGGATAGCGGGATTTTGGTTTTGATTTTGACCTGTTCACGTTTCTGTCTTCCCAGCAAAATAATATTCTGCATACGCGAAACTGCCTGTTCCAGAACGGGCTTGATAAGGTCCTGATCGGCATTCGGGTAATGACACAAGTGGGCGGACTTATGACGGGTTGCACTGTCACCGGCAAAAACAGCAAGTTCCTGATAGATATGCTCTGCCAGGAAGGGGGCAAAAGGCGCCATGCAGACGGTCAGCTCACTGATAGTAGTATAAAGCGTCTGGTAAGCCGCATGCTTGTCAGCAGTCATTTCTTCCACCCAGAAGCGCGAGCGGTTTAGACGGATATACCAGTTGGTCAGGTCTTCGATGAATTCAAACAGGGCAGGTACTACGTTATAGAGTTTGTACTCTGCCATTTCCCGACTGACATTGACTTTGAGTGACTGCAGGCGCGACAGAATCCACTGGTCGGTTATATTTTCCGGGACTACATGGTGGGTGTCGGCTTTCCAGTGATCAATACCGGCATAGGTCTGCAGGAATTTAAACGAATTAAACCAGGGCAGCAGTGCACGACGTACCATATCTTTCACACCGCTGTCGGTAAAACGCTGTTCTTCACCTTTTACCAGGCCAGAGTTGATCAGATACAGACGCAGTGCGTCAGCGCCATATTCTTCCATGAGGATATCGGGTGCGGTGTAGTTTTGCAGGCGCTTGGACATCTTCTTGCCGTCTTCTGCCATCACGATGCCGTTAACGATAACGTTCTTGAATGATGGTTTATCAAACAGGGCGGTGCTCAATACCAGCAATGTATAAAACCAGCCGCGGGTCTGGTCCAGGCCTTCGGCAATGTATTCAGCGGGGAAGCCGGCTTCAAAAAGAGTCTGGTTTTCAAACGGGTAGTGCAGCTGGGCATAGGGCATGGAGCCTGATTCAAACCAGCAATCAAGCACTTCTTCCACGCGCCGGTAGACACCTTCTTCGCCATCAAGCGTGAAGGTTAGTTCGTCCACATATTCCCGATGCAGGTCTTCTACCCGGGTACCTGAATATTTTTCCAGCTCGTCAATTGATCCAATGCAGATGCGCTTGTCGGTAACATCGTTAATCCAGATAGGCAGTGGTGTACCCCAATAACGATTACGTGAAATACACCAGTCAATGGCATTGTCGAGCCAGTTACCCATGCGACCATCGCGAATATGCTCGGGCACCCAATTGATCTGTTGATTGTTGGCCGCGATACGTTCCTTGATCTGTTCCACTTTCACATACCATGAAGGAATGGTGCGATAGATAATCGGGGTGTCGGAACGCGGACAGAAGGGATAGCTGTGCTGGTACACTTCCTGGATATAGAGTTTTCCTTCTTCCTTGAGTTTGCGAATGATGTCCTTGTCGGCATCTTTCACATAAACACCGGCAAAGTCAGAAACCTCGTCTGTAAATTTACCTTCCAGGTCAACCGGGCAGACCAGGGCAGTAATGCCATTGGCTTTCAGAACCCGGAAATCGTCTTCACCAAAAGCGGGGGCCTGATGCACGATGCCGGTACCGGCTTCAGTAGTGACATAGTTGTCTGCCACCACCACGAAGGCGCCTTCTGCTTCCAGTTCGCTGAAGTAGGGCATAAGCGGTTCATACTTTTTGCCCACCAGTTCGCTACCCGCATGTTCGCTTATGACTTCCAGAGACTTCTGTTTACGAATAGCTTCCAGGCGCTCCTGAGCCAGGTAAATATCCTTGTTGAGCTCAGCATCATGGACTTTTACGTAGGTGATTTTTTCATTCACACACAGCGCCAGATTGGACGGCAGGGTCCATGGCGTCGTGGTCCATGCGCTGAGGTAGGCATCTTCGTCTTTAATTTTAAACAGCACGGTAACGGCAGGATCCTGCACATCCTGGTAATTGGAGCCGGCTTCGAAATTTGACAGTACCGTGCCCAGGGCAGTAGAAAAAGGCACCACTTTAACGCCACGGTAGATCAGGTCTTTTTCCCAAAGCTGTTTCATCACCCACCAGACCGACTCCATAAAAGAGGGATCCATGGTTTTATAATCATTATCAAAATCCACCCAGCGGCCAATACGGGTAATGGTCTTGCGCCATTCAGTGGTGTAGCGCTGGACGATGCCGCGGCACTCGTCGTTGTAGCCCTTCATGCCAAGCTTTTCCACGGCTTCACTGGCTGACATGCCCAGAGACTTGTCAATTTCATGTTCGATGGGCAGACCATGACAGTCCCAGCCGAATCGACGCTGCACATAATGCCCTTTCATGGTGTAGTAACGGGGAATGATGTCTTTCAGGGTGGAGCCAACCAGATGCCCATGGTGCGGCAGACCCGTAGCAAACGGCGGACCATCATAGAAAATATAGGGAGGGTTATCCTTGCTCTGCTCCAGAGACTGCTGGAAAACATTTTCCTTTTCCCAAAAGTCGAGGACGTCATGTTCTGCCTTAACGAAGGAAAAGCTCTCGCTGTTAGTGTCTTTGTTATCTGTCACTTTTGTGGCCTGAAAATATCAATTAAAGATGAGTGCTGGACATACAATTAAAATAAAAAACCCGCCTGGTGGCGGGTTTTTCAAACTTTATCAAAAAGATCTACTCTTCATCCGCCCGGATCAGCGCCGAATAATGAAAATGATAATTGAATAGATCGCGTTATTTGTCATGGGTGGTGAAGAATAGACTTTTATTCTTATTTGTCAAGTAGTTGGGTGCTTTTTAGAGGTTATTGTGCAAATAATAGGGAAAAGTATCTGCAGGGCAATCCACGGTCCCATAAAACTCTCTCAGGTAGTTATTTTTTCGGGAATCTAGGTTATATTTCCGATCAATTAAGATACCGATAACAAAGAGTATCGGAAAAGTATAAAAATATTGGGGGAAGTCATTTCAATGAAAGCCGCATGGTTGTTCCTATTACTGTCTTTATCTTTGAGCACCAGTGTTCAGGCGCAGGAAGGTTTTCCTCTGGATGGCACCTGGCGTGGCTTCTGGGGTGTTCCTGGTGGCGAAGAAACCCTTGTTGTTATTGTGATGAACTGGGACGGAGAAAATATCAGTGGTCGCATTAACCCCGGCCGCAATATGATTTTCTTTGAAGAAGCCAGCCTGGACCCTGAAAGCTGGTTGTTTAATTTTACCTCTACCTCTAAGGCAGGGGAGCCTATCGCCTTTTCGGGTACTCTGGAAAATATTGGTGCCTATGACAGGACCATTACCGGTACCTGGACCATTGGCGGGGTTGAGAATCAGCTGGTTTTAACCCGGGAATAAATACACAGAGTCTCAGGTTACAAGTTTCAAGTCACAAGAAAAAACAGAAAAAGTGAATATGAAAATGGGTTTAAAAAAATTAAGCAGTATAGGTTTTGGGGCAGCAGCCTTGTTGTTGATTGGCTGTGGGGATTCTGGTGCACCCTCTGCCGAGATGGCAGAAATGGCAACTTCGCCTGTTGAGATGGTGCGAGAGACGCCGCGCTTTGATGATGGCATGGTGCGTTTTGATCGGGTCCCCGGAGAACTGGGTTACTGGAGTAATCCCAGCAAGCCTTCGCTGGTGGAGGAGGGGGTACAGGTGAGCATGGATGACAATGGTCTGTTGTCCGATATCAACGATGCTGACCAGGTTGCTCCTTTTATGCCCTGGGCCCTGAGTCTTTATAAATACCGACAGGCCAATGGTCTGGCAGATGATCCGGTCAATGCCTGTATATCGCCTGCAGGTCCCAGGCATCTTCATTATGAAGGTGGCTTCCGCATAATTCAGGATCGCAACTATGACCGTGTATACCTGATCTTTGGTGGTGGTAATCGAGGCTGGCGTCTGATTAATATGGATGGCAGACAGGCACCTGATCCAGACGAAGTCGCCGGCACCTACTATGGGCACTCTGCGGGTCATTGGGAAGGTGACACATTGGTGGTGGAATCAAGTGGCTTTAATGATCGTTTCTGGTTTTCCAATGGGGGACTTCCTCATACACCAGCTCTGTCACTGGTTGAGCGTTTTAGTCGACCGGACTATGACACCCTCGAGTATGAAGTGGAAATAACCGATCCGCGTACCTACACCAGACCCTGGACTGCCTCATGGACGCTGGACTGGGTTGACGGTGAAATAAGCGAAAAGTTTTGTGAGCAGATCGAAGCAATTGATCAGTACACAGGTAACAATTAGAGGATCGGATAAAGGAAAAAGGAAAAAGGATAAAAGTCGTGCAGGTGGAAAGTGTGTGCAAAACTTTTATTCGACAGTTAGGTAACGTAGGCCGTCTTCCGACGAAAGATTAAAGTGAAGAGTAAAAGTTTCAAATGAACGAGTTAAGTAAAGAGGGTTTTAAAATGAAAAAATCAATAAAACAGGGAATTGGTCTGCTTGCCTGCTCCCTGCTGCTTGTTGCTTTTCAGTCTCAGGCGCACCATTCGTTTGCGGCGCAATATGATGCCAGCAAACCCGTTACCTTGCAGGGCTATGTCACCAAGGTGGAATGGTATAACCCACATGTATATTTCTATATCGACGTGGAAAACCCGGATACCGGTGAAATAGAAAACTGGGGCGTTGAAATGGGGCCTCCCCATATGCTGCAAAATCGTGGCTGGAAAAAGAATGATATGCAAATCGGCGATGAATTACTGGTTGAAGCCACTCGCGCAAGAGATGGCAGCACAACCTCCAATGCCCGCTCGGTCAAGATGGTCAGTTCTGGCAAGGTATTGGGTGCTGCATCCAGTGAGGACCAGACTCTGACAGGTGGCGGCAACTAGCTGGATAAAAGAAAAAGGATAAAGGTAGGGAAATGAGACATTTCTGGAGTAACACTATGATCAGGCGATTTATCAGGATTTCATACAAAGTGATCACGGCGTCACTTTTTTCCTTTTTCCTTTTTCCTTCATCCGCTTTCCCCCAGGATGAGGAAGGCGATTCAATGCCTGTTCCCAGAAATGAATTTGGGCATCCAAGCTTTGCCGGCACGCCAGAAAGAGTCGGTAACTGGCAGGGTTTACTGGGCACTCTGGCGAACAGGGGGCCGGAACGCAGCCAATTCAACATTCCCGAGGCTCTGATGTATGATGAAGTTCCTTTCCAGCCATGGGCGGCAGAACTGCATGCCGAGCGTCGAGCCAAAGGCGGGGCTTATGATCCTCATACCCGCTGCAAACCTTCCGGGGTGGCAAGGATGTTCCATACTCCCTATGGCATGGAGTTTCTCGATCTTGGTGACGAAATGCTTTTTATCAATGTCGGTGCACCGCATTCCTGGCGCCGTATCTGGGTTGATGGTCGCACGTTCCCTGAAGATATTGAGCCTGGTTGGTATGGCTATTCCATTGGTCACTGGGAAGACGATACCCTGGTAGTTGAAACCCGGGGATTTAATACCGGTTTCTGGATGAGTCGTGGTGGTTATCCGCATACAGAACAATTGAAGACCATCGAGAAGTTTTCCCGTCCTTCCTGGGATCGTCTGCGTTATGAAGTAACCATCGATGATCCAGGTGCTTACACACAACCCTGGACTGGTGGTTGGTTCATGACCTGGGGTGATGGAGTTGAGCCGTTTGATTATCTTTGCCAGGAAAATAACCTTGACCCAGACAGAATGTTGGGTATTGATCAGTAAACCGGGCGCCGACACTTAATAAATAGAAGTCAGCGCGCCGCTTTGCGCGTGTAAAGCTTAAGTCGCAAAGAAATCACCGATCATTTGCTGGTGAATGCCATCTTTCAGGTAGATGGCATAAAAGTTAATCTGTGGCAGGCCTTTCAGTTTTTCTATTTTTAAAACTCCGCTGTTTACATCTTCCTGTACTCCTACCTCCGGAATAATAACCAGTCCCTGGCCAGAGTTGGCAAAAAATCTGAGCAGTGAAATATCATCGGTTTCCATACGTGAACTGACCTGCAGTTTCATTTTTTTATAGAGGATGTCCTTGATGACGTCGCCTTTGTAAGGAAATTTGAAGTTAAAAACATCCACAGGTTTTCCTGCTGTTTCAGCTTTTGCTTTTTTATGACCGATCAGCTAGATATCGAGATAACGCAAATCCAGTGTATAGGGCCGCTCGGGATGTGGTTCTTCTTCCCTTATTTCAATTTCTCCCTGAGTATGTCCAAAGGAGTTGAAACGGGCAACACGTCGAGCTTCTGCCTCATTGGCATTGACCGGGAAAGTTTCGTAATTACGGCCACCGGGATGGGAAACATGGTACTCACAACCACCCATTGAACGATTATTACTGGTGTCCACAACATCAATCACCAAAGGTGTGTGCACCTTGATGGTCGGATGTAACGCCGAATAGGGATCCCAGGCTTTATAACGAATACCGGCGACAAACTCTCCTTCCTGGCCGGTAGACAGCATCGGCAATCTTCTGCCATTGCAGCATATTGCCAAGCGATGACCGGTAATGCCCTGGATCTTCACCTGAATTCTTTCGACTGAGGAGTCCACATAACGTGCGGTACCACCGCCGCTCATTTCCTCACCCAGTACATGCCATGGCTCGATAGCGCCATGAATGTCCATTTGCAGACCTGCCACATGGAAGCGTCCGTAATGGGGGAAACGGAATTCCTGGAATGGCAGAAACCAGTCCAGATCTATTGGGTAGCCGGCATCATTGAGATCTCTTATCACCCAGGATAAATCGTCCCAAACATAGTGGGGCAGCATGAAGCGATCATGTAATTGACTACCCCAGCGTATAAAGTCTTCGTTATAGGGCTTTTTCCAGAACCAGGACACCATGCTGCGAATTAACAGCATTTGTACCGCGCTCATTTGCCAGTGAGGCGGCATTTCAAAGTTTCTGAATTCCACCAGACCAAGCCTGCCTGTCGCAGAGTCGGGAGAATAAAGCTTATCTATGCAAAATTCTGATCGATGGGTATTGCCGGTAAGGTCAATCAGGAAATTACGCAGGATTCTGTCAATCATCCAGGGCTTGTCATTGCCTGCTTTTGGTAACTGCTGCATGGCAATTTCAAGTTCATAAAGGTTGTCATCGCGAGCTTCATCTAC
Source organism: Gammaproteobacteria bacterium (assembly GCA_030828385.1). Classification (GTDB taxonomy): domain Bacteria; phylum Pseudomonadota; class Gammaproteobacteria; order Pseudomonadales; family Pseudohongiellaceae; genus Eutrophocola. The sequence goes on along the minus strand of JAURCS010000009.1, from coordinate 64,879 downwards.
CCGGGGAGCCTGGCTGGTGGGGCCGATAAACTGTCCTGAAAATAAATAAGACAGACTTGGATGATTTTGCCAGTAACGCAGCATGCTGGAGAGCAGGTGGGGTTTTCTCAGAAATGGACTGTCTTCTGCCTTGGCGGCGCCAAGAGTGACATGGTTGCCCCCACCGGTACCGGTATGCTTGCCATCGAGCATAAACTTTTCAGTTCCCAGTCGACATTCCCTGGCCTGCTCATAAAGGGAGGAAATGGTTTTTATCAGATCATTCCAGCTTTTGGCCGGATGCACATTGACCTCTATGACGCCCGGGTCAGGTGTGATCATCAGTTTTTGCAGACGTGGATCCTTGGGGGGTTCATAGCCCTCGAACACCACGGGTATTTTTTCCCTGGTCGCAATTTTTTCAATGCAGCCCAGCAACTCCAGATAAGACTCGAGTCGTGTCAGCGGGGGCATAAATATATAGAGTTTGTCATTCCTGACCTGGACACAAAGCGCGGTATGAATAATTTTTTGCTTAACTTTCTGGCGCCCCTTGAGTGTACGGGAGGACTTTTTCTTTTCGCCGCTTGTTGAGTTTAGCGGATAGGCCAGTGGCTCCCATTCCGAAAATGGATCCTTGTCAAAATCAACTTCCCGCTCAACTTCCCATGGCAAACTATCCAGGGGTAGCCGGAGTCCCATTGGTGAATCACCGGGTACCAGGAACATCTTGTTACGCCTGAATTTCCAGGGGCTTGTTTGCCAGCCATGGTTTTTTGAGGTGTCCGTGGCGGCAATGGGCAGGGCATAGCCGGTTTGACTGGTAAGTCCGTCATCAAACACTTTTCGGATACGGGCACGTTCCTGGGCATCCTTGATCTTGCTGTCAGCAACACTGACGTTCCTGGGAAGCGCGCCTTCCTTATCCAGATAGTATTCCTTGTCTTCGTAACCCGGCACTATGTATTTATCAGGCAAGCCAATTTCCGCGCACAGGCTTTTTAGAAAAGTCCTGGCAGCTTTTTTGGGGACCTTGGTGTCATCCCCGGGGGTGGCCAGTAATGCAGGGTCATGCCATAAGGGTTTTTTATCGGTACGCCAGAATATACCCAGCGCCCACCTTGGCAGTTGTTCGCCGGGGTACCATTTACCCTGACCATGATGAATAAAACCCTGGGGCGCATAGTGTGCCTTGAGTCGTTGCAATAATTTTTCCGATAACTCGAGTTTTTTCTCACCCAGGGCGTCGGTATTCCACTCGGCGCCATCCATATCATCGACGGAGACAAAAGTGGGCTCGCCACCCATGGTCAGTTTTACCTTGTCAGTGGTTAATTTTTTATCGACTTCCTTGCCCAGAGCGTTGATGGTGTTCCACTGCGCCGATGAATAGGGCTTGGTTACCCGCGGGTCTTCATGGATACGGGTAACCTTGTTGTAAAATCTGAAATCAACTTCACAGGGACCCGTTGCTCCTGTTATAGGAGCTGCGCTGAAGGGATCAGGCGTACAGGCCAGGGGAATATGCCCTTCACCGGCAAATAATCCTGATGTTGGATCCATGCCCAACCAGCCGGCACCGGGGATATAGACTTCGGCCCAGGCGTGCAGGTCGGTAAAGTCCTGTTCAGTTCCGGACGGCCCATCCAGGGCCTTAACGTCGGCCTTGAGCTGAACCAGGTAGCCTGAAACAAAGCGTGCGGCCATACCCAGATGGCGCAGTATCTGCACCAGTAACCAGGCATAGTCACGGCAAGAGCCTTGTCTGAGGGTCAGGGTGTCTTCACAGGTCTGAACACCTGGATCCATTCTCACCAGGTAACTCAGTTCGCTCATCAGTCTGCTATTCAGATCAACCAGAAAGTCGATTGTCGGTGTTTTTCGGCGATCTACTTTAGTAAGCCAGTCCAATAGCAGGGGGCCCTTTTCTGTTATCTGCAGGTAAGGCGCCAGATCTTTCTTTAATTGCTTGTCATAACGAAACGGGCAGTAATCAAATTTTTCATCAAGAAAAAAATCAAAGGGGTTAATCACTGTCATGTCGGCAATGACTTCCACATCGAACACCAGTTTGCGAGTTGGTTCGGGAAAAACCATACGGGCAAGATGGTTGGAAAACGGGTCCTGTTGCCAGTTGATGAAATGATTTTCCGGCTGAACCTTTAATGAATAGGATTCAATTGGCGTTCGGCAGTGTGGTGCTGGACGCAGTCTCACCACATGTGGCATGATCGATGTCAGTCGGTCAAACCTGTATTCAGTGTGGTGTTTAATAGCAATTTTTATTGCCATATGTTTACAACTACCAAAAAAATATCAAAATATTTATGAAAATAGACTGGAAATCATATCATCACGATGACTTTTACGATGAAATAATCAGTTCATCAGGTCGTCCCCAGCCAGGAGCAAGTACCTTAACAAAGTATCTTGCTTCAATGAAACCCGAAGAATTAAAGCAGCGGAAGGATTCCGTGGCAGATGCCATAAAAACGATGGGCATCTCGTTCACAGTGTACAGTGATGCTGGAAATATAGACAGAGAATGGCCTTTCGATATTATCCCGAGAATTATCAGGGCCAAGGAATGGTCGGCTACCAGCAAGGGGTTGGAGCAGCGTCTTCGCGCGCTTAACTGTTTTATTAATGATCTCTATAACGACAGGAAAATTCTCAAGGACAAGGTTGTTCCCGCAGACCTGATTAATAATTCCGGTAACTACAGGAAAGAGTGCGAGGGTATAAAACCTTTGCATGGTGTCTGGGCCCATGTCTGTGGCACAGACCTGATCCGGGGGGCTGATGGGGAGTTCTATGTGCTGGAAGATAATTTGCGTGTGCCTTCCGGCGTGTCCTACATGCTGGAGAATCGCAACGTCACCAAACGTGTTTTCCCAGAGCTGTTTGAAAATTATAATATCCAGCCTATTACCGAATATCCAAGTCAGTTGTTTGATACCCTTGCCGATATTTCGCCGACGCCAAAAGACTATCCTGAAGTCGTTGTGCTAACACCGGGTATTTATAATTCTGCCTATTTTGAACATTCTTTTCTGGCTCAACGCATGGGTGCCGAGCTTGTGCAGGGCAGCGATCTGGTGGTTGAAAATGATCATGTTTTCATGAAAACCATTAATGGCTTGTCACCTGTAGATGTTATTTACCGCCGTATTGATGATTTGTTTATCGATCCCAGTGTATTCAATCCTGAGTCAACACTGGGTGTAAAAGGTCTTATGGGTGCCTGGTTGAAAGGTAATGTGGGTCTGGCCAATGCGCCGGGTGCCGGGGTGGCTGATGACAAAATTATTTACACTTATGTTCCACAGATCATCAAGTACTACCTCGATGAAGACCCCATATTACCGAACGTGCCAAGTTACATCTGTAGTGATAAAGCGCAGATGCAACACGTGCTGCAGAACCTGGACAAGTTAGTGGTAAAACCAGCCAATGAATCCGGGGGCTACGGTATGTTAATGGGGCCACAGGCCAGTAAGAAAGAACGCGAAGAATTTGCCAGAAAAATCAGGGCTAATCCGCGCAATTACATGGCCCAGCCCCTGATCTCTCTGTCGACAGCGCCAATCCTCGGTGACAATGGGGTGGAACCCCGTCATCTTGATTTACGCCCTTTTGTTCTTCAGGGTTCAAAAAGTTATGTCACTGCTGGTGGTTTGACCCGCGTAGCCATGGTGAAAGGCTCTTACGTCGTTAATTCATCCCAGGGCGGCGGCAGCAAGGATACCTGGGTCGTGGAAGATACAAAGTAAAAGTCCATACAAATTGCAAGTAAGGTAGTAACGTAAGCGAAAATTTTTAAATATCGGGAATAGAAAACCATAATGCTTTCAAGTGTTGCAGAAAGAGTTTACTGGCTAGGCAGGTATCTTGAGCGGATTGAAAATTCAGCTCGCCTCATGGATGTTTATTCTTCCATGCTTTTTGATTTGCCTGGCACCACCGATATTGGCTGGGGGGTATTGCTGGATATCACCGGTGAACGTGAGAATTATGCCTCCAAAGAGGGCCGCATAGATGAAATGCCAGTATTAAAATTCCTGATTGCTGACCAAAGTAACTATTCTTCAATTTTCAGTTGCATGAAGCTGCTCAGGGAAAATGCCAGAACCACCCGGGAAGTGATTCCGGCCGAAGCCTGGGAGCAAATCAACGATTTATATCTGGATACCAAGGCTTCTATTGGTTCCAGCATGGGCCGGCAGGCCAGAAGAAACCTCTACGATACTATTATTTCAGACTGCCAGCGTCTCGGTGGTTTGCTGTCCAGTTGTATGAGTCATAACACTGCCTATACCTTTATCCAGATAGGGCGGGGCATTGAACGTGCTGATATGACGACCCGTATTGTCGATGTGGGCTCCATCTCTTTGCTTCCGGCATTCAAGAAGTATGGCCAGGTCGGTCATTATATGGAGCCTTTTGAAAATGTAGTATGGATGAATATACTGCGTTCTTTGAGTGCCTATCAGGCCTACCGTCAACATATCCATAACCGGGTAAAAGGCGCTGAAGTAGTGCGCTTTCTGTTACAGGATGAAGAATTTCCCAGAGCTGTAAACTACAGTCTTTCTGCGTTGAACCGTTATCTGGAGCAATTACCGAATCACGAAGAAGTACAGCGTGCAGTACTCAGAGTAAAGCGTATCACCTGTGATGCGAAGGTCTACTCACTGCTGGAAAAAGGTTTGCTGGATTTTATTGATGAATTACAGATATCGATAGCTGATATTCATGATGAATTAAGTAAAACCTGGTTTGGCCCCGTGGAAGAGCCGGAACTGATTGAAGCTGTTGTGGTGCCGAAAGCCATTAAGAAAACGGGCAGTAAAAAAACCACTGCTGTGAAAACCATGTCGAAAGTGCCAGCAAAAGCCAAGGCAAAAGCACCGGCGAAGACAAAATCGAAGGCCCCGGTAAAAGCCAAAGCGAAATCCAGTCCAAAAGCCAAGGCTAAATCAAAAGCCAGGCCAAAAAGTGCTGCGAAAGCGCCAGCCAAAAAGGCCGCCAGGAAAAAGTAAGTCTGTTTGATTTGTAACGGATTGTGGCTCGGAAATGGAATAGTTTATTTGGAAGGCTGACTCAGGTCTTGCCGCTAAGCTAACTTAACGTTCCAGTTTGCCAGCTTTCCAACATGCAAACTTGACAGCTTAGTAAACGCCGCTATTGCTGTCAGCAATCTTGTTCCAGTTGTTGGCCCATGCCAGAGGTGGCAATTGGTGGAAGGCTTCCTTAAGCCGGCTATCCCAGCTTTTCTTTAATTCTCTTAAATACTCATCATCTTCTTCAAAGCGATGGTAGTTCTTCAGATTATAACTGTCTGATTGATAGACAATCATTTCGATGGGCGGGCCTACGGTCAGGTTACTGTTCATGGTGGAATCCATGGACACCAGTGCGCACAAAGCGGCAGTTTCCAGTGTCGTATCCAGTCTAATAATACGGTCCAGAATGGGTTTACCGTATTTGCTTTCGCCAATCTGCAGGTAGGGTGTATCCTTGGAGCTTGTGATGTGATTTCCTTCCGGATAAATCATTACCACGCGATGATGAGAGCCTCCGATCTGTCCCCCCAATATAAAACTGGCTTCGAAGTTCGGGCTGGTAGTTCCATGTTTTTCCTGCTGGGCTCTGCTGACCTCACCAATATAATCGGCAGCCTCACCAATGGTAGTAACTGTGGCAAGATTGAGTTCGGTATTTTGACGAATATCCTTTTTCATCTGTGCGAGTGTTGCCTGGGTAGTGGCAAGATTGCCTGCGCCAAGCACAACAAACTGGCGATCGTCACCCAGTTCGAAGGTAAACATTTTACTATAGGTGCTAACTTGATCGACGCCCGCATTGGTTCGGGAGTCAGAACAGAAAATAATGCCAGCACTGACGGAAATTGCGCAACAATATGTCATAACAGACTGATTTATATAAGTATTTATGGTGTGCAGGGCGGGCTTGTAAGGGCACAGCTTTCACTGCAGGAGCCGGTATATTACCTCAAAAGTGAAAATTAACCAGAATTAATTTCAGGTTTTTTAGCGCCGGTTTGCAAATCGTCTTTGCAGAAATAGCAAGCGTTCTTTTTGATGTTCAGGCAGGGGTTTTTCTTCAATAATTTCCTTGTCGGTCAAGCCTATAAACTCATGGGGAAAAACCAGCCATTGGGTAGTTTCATGAAGATAGAAATCCGGATCAAAACCGGTTTCATTATTCACCGGTTTGTAGAAGGGGGTAGCTATTCTGAATTCCGGGGGACTGCCATCATAGAGCTTGTTGATTTCCTTGATTATGGCTTCCATGCTGAGCCCGGTATCAAAGACATCATCCACCAGCAGTAACTTCTGGCTGGCATCCAGATTTCGTTTCAGGTAGTCGAGGCCTTCAAGATCAACCTCACCGCGTTCACCGATTCCACTGTAGGAGATACTACGAATAGCGATATGGTCATTGTTAAAGCCGAGGAAGGACAGCACTTCCTGAATCGCTATGGCCACCGGGGATCCTCCGCGCCAGACTCCCACGATCAGATCCGGTTGAAAACCGCTGTCGATAATCCTGAAAGCCAGCTCAATGGAATCTGCCAGTAGTTGATCTGCACTGATGTATTTCTTTTCCAAAATAATCCTTATGAAATTCAGTTTCTCTATTATTGCGCTAATGCATTTAAAAAGATAACCCGAAGAGAAGCCAAGCGAAAGTTCTACCAATTATTACTGCGCTGATAATAAGACGCTGGATGAAAGACGGAAAAGGTAACACCGGAGATTAATGTGGTGAATGTGTTTTTAAAGTGCTTACGAAAAGACGGATTTAATGCTTGTATGGCCGGCATGAAACTGGCCAGGCTTATTCTTCTTCCGTTGTTGTCGGTACAACTGCAGTGCCGGGATCTCCAAGTACCCCCAGACTAATGACATTTAGAAATGATCTCTTGCGCTCTGACTCAGGTACAGTAAAGCCTTCCTGTCCTTCGATTCTGACAGGGCGACGTGACGGTGCCAGCGGGGCATCTTTTTTGTTAGATCCCAATAGTCCAAATGTCAGTGAATAAAGCATGTCCGGGTCGGTTATCTGGGCAGAAACGATGAAATTGCCTTCCGGAGTGAGCTGCGGGCTATCAGGATAATTCAGTTTCAGGATTTCAAGTGAAGCATCAGCCAGATCATTCAGCCCCAGTCGCAGGTACATTTCAATCATGATTTCCAGGGCTCTTGGGACTGCCGGGGCACCCTGATAATTTTCTACTACATAACGGGCACGATTCAATGAAGACAGGTAGGCCTGTCTCTTGATATAAAACTCGGCCACATGGACTTCATAAGCCGCTAACAGGTTTTTCAGGTAGACCATCCTGGCTCTGGCATCACCGGCATACTGACTATTCGGATATATATTCAGCAACTGGGCAAAATCTGCAAATGATTCCCTGGCTTTACCTGGGTCCCTTTTGCTTGGATCAGTAGGTAGATAACGACCCAGGATGCGGGAATCCTCACTGTAATAGGCCATGCCCTTCATGTAGTAAGCGTAGTCAAGACTCTCACTGTCAGGATAGAGGCGAATAAATCGGTCGGCAGCAGCACGTGCGGCTTCCGGTTCGCTATTACGATAGTAGGCGTAGATTAATTCAAGTTGGGATTGTTCGGCATACTGGCCAAAGGGAAACTGGGCTTCAAGTTGCTGAAAAATGGTTATTGCCCGGGCCCAGTTGCTTATGTTGATTGACCTGACGCCCTCTGTATAGAGAAAGTCTTCACCGGAATTGCCAAAATTCTCATCAGATGAGCATCCGCTGAGCAGGGCAAAGGTAAAAATTAAAAAGGGAAGAAAAGGCTTTTTCACAACAGCTATAGAGAAATTCTTATTCAGGTTTATTGGTTTAGTTAAGTAGCGCTGACTAATTCAGGCACGCAGTGTACTATTAATAAAGGTGATTATGAAATGGAAACGGTCACCATGCGGTTTTATCCCCTCCATTACCTTCATATATGACTATAGACATTGAGATGACAGAAAAGTTTTCAGAATCGTTAAAGCCGGAATCAGCCAGCGAGAGCGATAAAATTACGATTGTTGATGCTGAAGTGCCCCTTGAAGTAGCTGGTCAGCGACTGGATCAGGTTGCTCCCCAACTGTTTCCTGACTTTTCCCGTTCACGCCTGCAGAGCTGGATCAAGCTGGGAAATCTGCAGGTCGATGGTAAATCAGCCCGCGGTAAAGACAAGCTCAACGGCGGTGAAACAATTACCCTGGAAGCTGTTCTTGAGCAGCAGAATCACTGGCAGCCAGAACCCATACCCTTTGCCATCGTCTATGAAGATGAGGCATTGATTGTGATTAATAAACAGGCAGGACTGGTTGTGCATCCGGCCGCTGGCAATCGAAGTGGTACCCTGCTCAATGGCCTCTTACATCACTGTCCCGAGCTTGGCCAGATTCCTCGAGCCGGAATTGTGCATCGCCTTGACAAGGAGACCAGTGGCTTGATGGTGGTGGCGAAAACCCTGGAGAGTCATCTTGCCCTGGTGCAGCAATTAAGGGATAAGGAAGTCAGTCGCATCTATCAGGCGGTTGTGTGTGGACTGGTGACCGCAGGGGGTAAAATAGATGAGCCTCTTGGCCGACATCCTGTGCATCGAACCAAGCGTGCTGTGAGTCATGGGGCGGACGCACGTGAGGCTGTTTCCCATTACCGGGTATTACAAAAATTTCGCAGCCATACCCTGGTACAGGTTACCCTTGAAACGGGGCGTACCCACCAGATCCGCGTGCATATGACCCACCTTGGCTTTCCTTTGGTGGGTGATCCGGTATATGGCGGGCGACCACGAATTCCGAAAGGCTCTTCACCGGAACTGATCTCCTATCTGGAAAAATTCAAACGTCAGGCTCTCCATGCCTGGCAACTTGGTTTGACTCATCCATTGACCGAAGAGGCTATGACCTGGCAGGCGGATATTCCTGAAGATATGCAGGCGTTACTTGAATTACTGGAAACTGACAATGTCTGACTTATTGATTGTGCCGCGCTGGCCCAAACCCTGGAATGTGAACGCCCTGATTACAACGCGTCAGGGTGGCGTCAGTGCTACTCCCTATGATTCGCTGAATCTTGCTTTGCATGTCGGCGATGCTGAGGAATCTGTTCTACAAAATCGAAAGCTGATGGCTGATGCCATCGGAGAGGATCTTGATTTTCAATGGTTGTCACAGGTTCATGGCAACAAGGTACTTACTCTTGATCAGGGTCTGGTTGCTGAAAGCATTGAAGCGGATGCCATCTATACCAGAGAAAATAATATCGCCTGCGGTGTGCTGACAGCTGACTGCCTGTCGGTTTTTTTCTGTGATGAGGCAGGAGAAGAAATAGCGGTTGCCCATGCCGGATGGAGTGGACTGGCTACGGGAGTACTGGAAAGAACCCTGGATAATTTTCAGGCAGAGCCGGGAACATTGCTTGCCTATCTCGCACCGGTAATTGGCCCATGCCATTTTGAGGTTGGTGAGGAGGTCAGAGACGCTTTTCTGGATATTGATAATGATGAGATCAGTGATCAGGATTCCATATTGTTTCTGGAAAGTGAGACCCCCGGCAAATGGATGGCGGATCTTTATGCCATTGCCAAAATAATATTGGCGTCTCGCGGAGTAAAAAATATTTATGGTGATCCACTTTGTACCTATTGTGAATTCGACCAGTTTTATTCCTTTCGCCGTGATGGTGACACCGGGCGCTTTGCCAGCCTCATCTGGAAGGAATAACGAGCAGTACGATATTTTCCAATCCAGTCCTGATTTCATTTTTTGACTTTGATCAACTGATCACAACTCAAATCACCTCCTTGACTTGAATCATTATTGAATATCCCCACATTGGTAGCATGATAGTTAATACCCCGGCTCACTGTGGGGTAAGCAAATAATTGGAGTGAATTTTCATGCGAATGGATAAATTAACCAGCAAGTTACAGACGGCGCTTTCCGATGCCCAGTCCCTGGCTGTAGGTAAGGATCATAATTATATTGAACCGGCGCATCTTGTTTCAGTTCTGGTAGATCAGAAAGGTGGTTCTATCCGTCCTCTTTTGATGCAGACCGGGTTTGATATTCCGGCATTGCGTAATGGTCTGCAAAAACTAATCAATGAACTTCCTGTGGTTCAGGATCATGGCGGCGACGTGATGATGTCTCCAGATCTTGCCAAACTGCTGAATATGGCCGACAAAATTAGCCAGAAAAGCGGTGATCAGTATATTTCCAGCGAATATGTCTTCCTGGCGGCGATGGATGACAAGGGTGCACTAGGTAAATTGTTGCAGTCTTTTACTGTAACAAAACAGGCGCTGGAAAATGCCATAAAAAACCTGCGTGGCGGGGCCAGTGTGGACAATCCCGAAGCAGAAGAAAATTACCAGGCTCTGGAAAAATATACCGTTGATGTTACCCAGAAGGCGGAGCAGGGAAAACTTGATCCGGTCATTGGACGTGATGATGAAATTCGCCGAACCATTCAGGTGCTGCAGCGTCGTACCAAAAACAACCCGGTATTAATCGGAGAGCCCGGTGTTGGTAAAACCGCCATCGTGGATGGTCTCGCCCAGCGTATTGTTAACGGGGAAGTGCCGGAAGGACTTAAGGATAAACGTATTCTTGCTCTGGATATGGGTGCGCTCATAGCAGGGGCAAAATTCCGCGGTGAATTTGAAGAACGCCTGAAAGCGGTGTTAAACGAATTATCCAAGCAGGAAGGCCAGGTCATCCTGTTTATAGACGAAATTCATACAATGGTGGGTGCTGGTAAAGCAGAAGGTGCGATGGATGCAGGAAATATGCTGAAGCCGGCGCTTGCGCGTGGTGAATTGCATTGTGTGGGCGCCACAACACTGGATGAGTATCGCCAATATATTGAAAAAGATGCTGCCCTGGAACGACGTTTCCAGAAAGTACTGGTTGATGAACCGACGGTAGAAGATACCGTGGCTATTTTGCGTGGACTGAAGGAACGGTATGAAGTTCATCACGGTGTGACCATTACAGATGCGGCCATTATTTCTGCTGCCAAATTGTCTCAACGCTATATCACCGATCGTCAGTTGCCGGATAAGGCTATTGACTTGATTGACGAGGCAGCCAGTCTGATTCGTATGGAAATAGATTCCAAGCCTGAAGAAATGGATCGTCTCGAGCGTCGTATGATTCAGCTCAAAATGGAGCGTGAAGCGGTTAAAAAAGAAACTGATGATGCCTCCAAAAAACGCCTTCAGAAACTGGAAGATGAAATTAATGAGCTGGAACGGGAGTTTTCAGATCTTGATGAAATTCTTAAATCAGAAAAAGCTTCCCTGTATGGTTCTGCAAAAATAAAAAGTGATCTGGAGCAGGCGCGAATTGATCTTGAAGCAGCTCGAAGAGCATCCGACCTGACGCGTATGTCTGAGTTGCAGTATGGCGTAATTCCGGAACTGGAAAAGAAAATGGAGCAGGCAGAGGATGCCGATGCTACCGAAATGAAGCTCCTGCGGGACAAGGTCACAGAAGAAGAAATTGCCGAAGTTGTAGCTCGTGCTACCGGCATCCCGGTATCAAAAATGCTTGAAGGGGAAAAACAAAAACTCCTGCGCATGGAAGAAGAGCTTCATAAACGTGTTATTGGACAGGCTGAAGCCGTCGATGCTGTTGCCAATGCGGTACGCCGCTCTCGCTCTGGCCTATCGGACCCTAACCGGCCCAATGGTTCATTTTTGTTCCTCGGTCCTACCGGTGTGGGTAAAACTGAATTATGTAAATCCCTGGCCCAGTTTCTGTTCGATACAGAAGAATCAATGGTGCGAATCGATATGTCGGAATTTATGGAGCAGCATTCTGTTGCCCGGCTCATAGGGGCACCGCCGGGGTATGTTGGATATGAAGAGGGCGGCTATCTGACAGAAGCCGTGCGTCGCCGACCTTACTCTGTGCTGCTGCTGGATGAAATTGAAAAAGCTCATCCGGATGTTTTCAATATCCTGTTGCAGGTACTTGATGATGGTCGCCTGACCGATGGTCACGGCAGAACAGTCGATTTTCGGAATACTGTTGTAGTGATGACCTCCAACCTTGGCTCTGACAAGATTCAGAAAATGATGAATGCGGATACAGCTTATGATTCCTCTTACGGCTCTGTGAAAAATGCGGTAATGGATGTGGTAGGCAAACATTTCCGACCAGAATTTCTTAACCGCATAGACGAAGTGGTGGTTTTCCATCCTCTTGCGGCAGATCAGGTTCGTGGTATAGCCGATATTCAAATTCAGATGCTGCAGAAACGCCTGGATGATCTTGATCTGCATCTGCACCTGGGCGATGGCGTGCTGGACAAGATAGCCGATCTTGGCTTTGATCCGGTGTACGGGGCACGCCCGCTGAAACGGGCAATCCAGCAAAAGCTGGAAAATCCGCTGGCGCAGAAGGTGCTGGGTGGTAACTATCCGCCTGGTGCGGCAATTAACGTGGATCTGGAAGATGGCGAGATAGTATTTACTTAATCTCGCATAGTGTCAGGTTCAGATAAAAAAGGCGCCAGAGATGGCGCCTTTTTTCGTGGTATTTCGCTACATCCAGAACTGTTACATATTTTGACAGGCAAACGTCTATTCAAGGGCAGCACTGGCTTTGTTAACGAGATCACCAGCAAAGTTCATGATATGAAATATCACATTTTGTTCAATTGAGCCGCTGACCAGATGCGCCCCCGGACCAACAGCATAAATACCAACGTCTTCCCCGCCATGAGTTTCTGCGGCTGTGCCGGCAAGACTTTCCTGGTGATAACCGGGAGCCTGGGTATTTATATTGCTCAGGTCATGTCTGCCCGGAGCTGGCTGACCACTGCGCGCATCTGCATTGGTTTGTGTACCATTGTCATCAAAGCCGGCACCATTGGCATAACTAAGCGTGGAATAGGGGAGTCCTTCCCGGTCCTCACCGGCAATACCGAGGATGGGATTGCCGCGATCCGGATAGCCAGCCATGGTCATGACATGGCTGTGGTCAGCTGTCACGATGACCAGGCTTTCATTGGTATCAACGGCATTGATGGCGGCTTCTACTGCGCGGGAAAGCTCAGCTGTTTCGTTGAGGGCATTGAAGGCGTTATTGGCATGATGGGCATGATCGATACGCCCGGCTTCTACCATCAGAAAAAAGCCGTCCTCATCCCCGGCCAGCAACTCAATGGCTTTTAGCGTCATTTCCGTCAGGGAAGGTTCGCCGCCAATGTCTTCATGACGATTGGCTTCATAGCGCATATGGGAATCCTCAAACAGGCCCAGCACGTTGGTCCCGGAATTGCTGTCGAGGCTGTTAAAGCCAGCCTGATCCATGACATAGTGCCCCCCTTGCTGAACCCATTCCTGAATCAGGTTGCGGTGGTCATCCCGATTGCCTTTGTTGGCAGTTTCAGCAAAACCGGACAGGGAAACCGGATCTGCGCTGTAAAAGCCGCTGCGGCCACCGCCAAAGGCGACATCAATACCATCTATAACGGGAACAGGGTTGCCACTATTAACCTTGTTTTGCAGGCGTATTTTAAAGTCCACTAACTGACTGGCGATATCCGCACAACCCAGGGCTTTAGCCTCATCAGGCAGATTGCGGCTGCTTTCCCAGTTACGGTCAGGGGAATTGGCATAGGTGGCTGCCGGAGTCGCGTGAGTGAGGCGTGCTGTTGAGACGATGCCGGTTGCCTTGCCGGCAATTTCTGCCATTTCCAGCGCTGATATTAGTGTTGCCCCCTGCGTCTCGAGGTAGCTTTGGCAGGAGCCTCTCAAGGGGCGGCCATCAATGCCAATGACGCCGGAACGGGTTTTTACGCCACTCATGATAGCGGTCATAGTGCCAGCGGAATCAGGCACCTGGGCATCTATATTATAGGTTTTAACCAGGCCAACCCATGGAAAGTGTTCGAAACTCAGGGCATATTCCTCGCCGCTAAGGCCCTGTTGCTGGCCGGCATAGATACGGGCAGCAGTCACCGTTGAAGGACCCATGCCGTCGCCGAGAAAAAGAATGATGTTTTTTGCCGCTCCGGGGGTATTCACATAGGCCCGGCGACTGGCCTGCTCAACACTGCTTTGGCCATTATCGTACCAGTTATTGCCATTGCTGAAGATTTGCGCATAAAGACTGGCAGGAAGTATGGTCAGACTGCAGAAAAAAGTGAGAATAAATCGAACAGACAAGAGTGAAAGTGGTTTGAGCACTGGCATATTCCTACTAAATTTTATTACGGGCATTATAGTTAGCATTGGCTGATATTTATATTAAGAAAACAGTGCCAAGCCTTTATACTGGTAACCGTTACCCAATGTGTTGGATGCCTGCCGCTGACAGGAGTTTGCAGTGAATTATCCTGTTTATTTTTTAGCGATTAATTATTAGCTACTGAGTTTCATTATCTTATGAACCTGGATTCACCTTATTTTGCCGCTATAGACCTGGGCTCAAACAGTTTTCATATGCTTATTGCCAGACTTCAGGATGGCAAGATAGAGATTGTCGACAGGGAAAAAGAAATGGTCCAGCTTGCCAGAGGGATCAAGTCGGATGGACATTTGTCTGTAGATGCCCAGGCCCGTGCTCTTGATTGCCTGAAACGTTTTGCAGAAAGGTTGCGTGATATTCCCGCTGACCAAATCCGCGCAGTGGGGACCAAATCATTGCGTAGTGCCACACAGTCTTCTGTTTTTATTCGCAAGGCAGAAAAAATTCTTGGTACCTCCATTCAGATTATTTCAGGTTATGAAGAAGCACGTCTGGTCTATGTGGGCTTGTCTCACTCCATACTGAACGACCAGAATCATCGCCTGGTGGTGGATATCGGGGGTGGCAGCACGGAATTCATTATTGGCAAGGATTTTGAACCAATAATCATGGAAAGCCTGAGCCTGGGTTGCGTCACATCGACAGGACGCTGGGTAAAGAAACCTACAAAACCCGGCAAAAAGGAGCTGGAAAAAGTGTATCTGGCGGCCTGTACGGAGATCGAAGGAATCAGGCAGGTGTATCTGCGTATGGGCTGGCGTATTGTTTATGGAACATCCGGCACTGCCAGGGCGATTGCTGATCTCACCGCGGAAAAAGATGGAGGCGCGGTCATCAGCAAAGCCTCACTGAACTGGCTGGCAGAAGAGATACTGACGAATAAAAGTATTTTGGCGAGTGTGCCATCACCACGCTCTTCAGTACTACCTGCCGGTATTGCGATCCTGAGAGCCATATTTGATCAACTAAAAATTGATGTCATGCATGTGGGGGATTATGCGCTTAAAGAAGGTTTGCTTTACGACACTATTGGCCGCTTGAGTGATCAGGATTCCCGTACCCGAACCGTCAAGAAACTGCAGGAACAGTATAAGGTCGATATAGATCAGGCTACCCGGGTTTCTGAGACAGCCCTGGCACTGTGGAAGCATATAGAGGGGCCATTGTTACCCGGTGTGTCGCGCTCCAAGATCCTGCGCTGGGCGGCACAACTTCATGAAATCGGACTCAGTATTTCCCATTCCAGTCATCATCATCATGGCTATTATCTGCTGCGTCACGGAGATATTGCGGGTTTTGGCCGTTACGAACAATATATTCTGGCAAACCTGGTTCGCTCCCATCGTAAAGGTCTATACATGGATAAATTTGGCGATATGGATGAGACCGCTATAGCCGCGTTTATCCCCTTACTGGTTTGCTTACGCCTGGCGACAGTCCTGCACAGACGCCGTGAAGAGATTGCGCAACAAGAATTACCCGAGCTAAGTGTTTCCGGGAATACCTATATTCTGAAATTTTCCCGAGGCTGGCTCCATAAGCATCCGCTCACACTGGCCAGTCTGGAAGTCGAACGCGAGCAGTATGATCGCATTGGGGTTGGGCTCGAATTTAGTTGAAACAAGTTGCAGGTTTCAAGTTACAAGAAAAATAGATAAAGGAAAAAGGATAAAGGTGGGCGGTGCTGGTAGGCGGCTGAAAAATAAGAGACAAGAGGCAAGAGACAAGCAACCATTCTTTCAGGCTTCGATGGTTTTCTGTAGGTCGGATAAGGACCGCAGGGACGCATCCGACAAGGCGACCAACAGGTCGCCTTTTTTTGACTTTTGACTTGCAACTTGTGACTTGCAACTGCAGTCAATCATTCTCCGTTTTCACCTCTAGTGACAGAAAGCCCTGCATATCGAAACTCACCGACATATCAATTGGCCGGCAACATACCTGGCAATCTTCTATGTATTCCTGCTCCTGCTCGGAGTCATCGACAAGTACTGTTATGGATTCATTACAGTATGGACAAAGGATGGACTGTTCCAGTAACTCAGGCATTTTTTTGTCAGTTATTATCGCTGTAGTAAAAGCGAATGAAGTAAATATGCAGACCGGTGCCATGCTGTGCTGTTTTTAACAAATCTTCCACGGCGGAGAAACCGGATTCGTTTGCCATGGTTTCGGAAATATCATTAAAGCCGATTTCGCGAATGGACGTCACGATGACTTCCCCCGGATCGAGCCGATAATGACCACCACTCATTACCTGCGGCGTTTTCCAGAACCTCACAGAACTGGTGATCTCTCCATTTTTAACTCTGTCTTGCAGGGATTTTGAAAATTGCATGCTGGCTTGGTTCTTTGGAATAATCTGTTTTGAGCGGCAAATGAGTATACCTGAAGAGCTGTCAAATCTCGTCAGCAGGATCAAAGCGGAGACTATAAAAGTCATTTTCTTTGCAAATTCCAGGCTGGTATTGGCGTTTAAAGGTCATATAATGCTTTAGCTTGTTAATTTTTACATGGTCTATATATAGATTGTGCGGGGGGGGGGAATCATGAAAATTAAAATCACTTTTTTTGCCAGTCTTTTAATGGCAGCCTTGGTTACATCCTGGCCGGCTTCCGGCCATCACAGTTTTGGTGCCGAGTTTACAGAAGAGCCGGGAGAAATCTCGGGCGTGGTAACACGTGCCAGTTACAGGAATCCACATCCACGCTACCAGGTGGAAGTCACTAATGCCGATGGCTCGAAAGAAACCTGGGAATTACAGGCAGCAGCAGTCACCGGCTTGCGCAATGCGGGCTGGGATAGGGATTTTGTCCAGGTAGGTGATGTAGTTACAGTGCAGGGTTCCTTGGGGAGAAATGGCTCGAAAAAACTTTTTATCCGCGGACTTACCAAGGCTAATGGTGATACTTATCCTCAGCGTTCAACTGCTACAACTGATCGCAATAGTGTTAATGCCACCTATGGGAAAAATTACGGCTATGCCAAGCTAAATCCGGATGCTCCGTTTGATATTAGCGGACCATGGCGCAACTCCTATCGTTTTCAGGTAACGGTTAATGACCTGGAGCCAAAACCAACACCCTTCACACCTGAAGCAGCAGAAATTTATGCCAGTACGGTTCATTATGATGATTATTCCCTGCGCTGTGTAGCTCCGGCTTTACCAAGAATTTTTGGTGCTCCTTACGACATGGATATTGTTGATGCGGGTTCCCATTACCAGTTCGTTTATATAGAACACAATACACCACGCAGAATTTACATGGATGGCCGCCAGGTTCCGGAAAATTACCCGGACCGTCCCATGGGATATTCAGTGGGACACTGGGAAGGTGAAGAGCTGGTGATTGAAACTACCAATCTGGCCGAGGGCTTCTGGCTTGATGGGTCCGGTCTGCCGATGTCTGGTGGTGATGGTACTCGTATTGTTGAGCGTTACACCATGGCTGATGACCAGCTTTCCATGGCAAGAGTCATGACGATATATGATGATTACTATACTGAGCCTTTGGTTCGCAGACGCTGGTCAGCCCGGGATGACAACCTGTTAATTGTTGAGCATGACAGTTGTGATCCTTCCAGTTATTACTCGGATATTCTCGAGGATGGTTCGCTGGAAAGTCGGCTCGACGAACTGCTGTAACAATGAAAACCCGGATCAGGAAGTTCTGCACCGGGTTTTTATAAAATTTCCCCCGCCTTCTGATTGTGCAAATACTGTGGAATATAGGTATTTTTTACAGTATTTTTCCCTATGAACACTCTCAAATGACGGTAATGTCCTCGACTACCTTATAATTCTGCTCTTATTAAATCGTGTTTCTGGATCTACTAATGCAGTTGTTTTCTTTTCGCCACTTTCTTGCCGGTTTTTTCAGGCGCAGCCAGATCCGACCAGTCCTCCTTTCATTATTTGCGCTGATCACCTTATTTCCTTTATCCGTCACTGCACAGCTAACAGCCGGAAGTGATGGTGGAAAAACCATCGTGATTCCCAAGCTGGATGCCGAGGTCCGAATTGATGGCGTGCTCGATGATGATGCCTGGTCACAAGCACTGTTAATTGATGACTTTCATCAGTATGAACCTGTTGAATATGCAGAGCCTTCCCAGAAAACCGAAGTGTGGATTTTTTACACCAGTGATGCGCTTTATATAGCCAGCCGTTTTTGGGAAACCGATCCTGATCTGATCAGTGCCAATATTCTGCGTCAGGGCCAGAGCCTTCAGGCCGATGATCTGCTTGCGGTAATTCTTGATCCCTACCTGGATCGTCGCAACGGATATCGCTTTGAGGTCAATGCCAATGGCGTGCGTTGGGAAGGGTTATTTCAGAACATTACGAATATAGAAAGTAGTTGGGACGGCATCTGGCAAACCAATGCCACACGAGATGAAACTGGCTGGTACAGTGAAATGCGCATTCCGTTCCAGACCATTTCTTTTAATCCAGATTCTGACTCCTGGGGAATAAATTTTCGTCGCGCGATTCGCCGTAGTAACGAAAGTATAGGTTGGGTCTCGCGTAACCGAACTATCAACCCCAGTATTGCCGGCACCATTACCGGCCTCGAAGGGCTCGAGCAGGGGAAGGGGCTTGATATTGTGCCCTCCATGGTGCTCAGGCAGGATCGGGTGATCGGGCCAGCCGGGTTCACTGAAGAAAATTTTGAGCCTCAGCTTGATGTGTTTTACAAAGTTACCCCGCAATTGAATGCCGCATTGACTTTGAATACCGACTTCTCTGCCGCTGAAGTTGATTCCAGACAGGTCAATCTGACACGCTTCAGTCTTTTCTTTCCGGAGAGGCGTGACTTTTTTATCCGTGATTCCGATATTTTTGAATTTGGCCAAATCGGCACCGGCGGTTTTAACCAGGGTGCCGGTAGTGGTAACCCTGCGGTACCCAATGCCGCTGCGCAAAATGCACGGCCTTTTTTCTCACGACGCATAGGCCTGAGTACATCCGGAGCCCCTGTGGACATCAATGCGGGGGCGAAACTTAGCGGGCGGGTAGGAGACTGGAATGTTGGAACTCTTATCATCAGCCAGGGCAAGGATGAAAACAGTGGTGTTGAGGCATCCGAAATTTTTGTGGGTCGGGCCGCCCTGAACGTATTGCAGGAATCCCAGCTTGGTGTCCTGGCTACCAGCGGTGACCCCCAGTCCAATCTTGATAATAATCTTATTGGTGTGGATTTCCGTTATCGTAATTCCCGCCTTCCTGGTGGCAGGGTGCTCCAGGGGGTAGCTTTTTACCAGAAATCTGACACCGAAGGTAAGACCGGAGATGATGCTTCCTATGGTTTTGGTATCAGTTATCCGAATAACCAGGGCTGGCGTGGTGGTTATGATTACAAGCGGGTCGAGAAAAATTTTGACCCGGCAGTAGGGTTTGTAGCCCTGACTGACATGGAAGACCATGCTTTGAAT
The DNA here is from genome assembly GCA_030828385.1 of Gammaproteobacteria bacterium. GTDB lineage: Bacteria > Pseudomonadota > Gammaproteobacteria > Pseudomonadales > Pseudohongiellaceae > Eutrophocola. Next base: position 45,144 of record JAURCS010000009.1, on the reverse strand, counting down.
TTTGGTTATCGGCATTTCTTTCGGCCCGGCGGCTATATGCGTTCTTTTTATGCCGGATGGGATGCATACGAATCACGGGATCTTACTGATGGTGAGGTGATTTCCTCGAATATGGGGTTACGCCTTACGACAAATAATAATTCAGGTGAAAGCGCCTTTGCCCGCATCATGAAAAGTCGGGAAGTGTTGCGGACCAATTTCACTATTAATCGAGCATCCGACGGTAGTCGCGTGATTGTCATTCCTGCAGGGGATTATTCCTTTGATGAATATCTGCTGGGTCTGCAGATAGGAAACCAACGTGCTGTATCCGGGCGCATAAGTACACGTTTTGGCGATTATTATAGCGGTACGCGCTGGCAGCGCGGTGCTGGTCTGAACTGGCGTCCTACGCGCAATTACGATATCGGCGTGAATTACACCGAGACTGAAATCAACTTACCTGAGGGTGATTTTACGGTGCGCTTGTTTACACTGGATACCAAGATTGCGTTCAGCTCCAGATTATCCTGGAGCAATTTAATCCAGTATGACAATGTATCGGAAGTGATGGGGTTTAATTCACGCCTGAACTGGATTCCTGAAGCTGGACGTCAGGCATTTCTTGTTTTTAATTACGGTCTTGCTGATCTGGACAAGGATAATACCTTTCAGTCTACGGGGTCAGATTTGTCACTTAAATTTAATTACACCTTCAGGTTTTAAAAGCAGAAAAAGCTGCAAGCAGTCTTGCTGGTTAAATTTCTAGCGGCTAAGGCTTCTTTTTTGTCCTGAAACCCATTGTCCAGCGATCAACCAGGCATTAATTTTTTGCGTCTGGAATGTCTCTTATTTTAATTAGCGTGGGAGTGGTTTATATTTGAACCAGCTACTGCATTCAGACCGTACTATTATTGTCTGATCTTCCTTGCAAACAGGCATGAAATTTATATGCACACCAACCTTATATTCACCAAAATTTTCAATTTTCGCTCTCCCCACAGGCGGGGCGCGCGAGCATATTCCATGATAGCGCTATTGATTGTCTTTAGCCTTTTGGCTGGTCAATTCGCTTTAGCTCAGGGCTCCATGACAGTGAATCCGGGTCTTTCCGGCAATACACAGGCAGACCGTGATGGTTCGGAGTTCCAGTTTGCCAGACTTCAGTACAACGGAAATAATCTTGGAGGTCGGGGAGGTTGGGGACGTGGATCCTGGACTACTGACTGGCCTGAGGCGGAACACTTCCTGACAGAAGGTATTTCCAGATTAACCAATGTAGATGTTACCCAGGTGGCCCTTTACAACGGAGAAGGCGGTGAACGCATTAATCTCGCCGATGATTCCATTTTTGACTATCCCTGGCTTTATGCTGTGGAAGTTGGGCGCTGGGCTTTTAATGCCCTGGAAGCGGACAAATTGCGCGAATACCTTTTACGTGGTGGGTTTCTGATGGTTGATGATTTTCATGGAAGCTATGAATGGAGCCAGTTTGAAATAGGCATGAAACAGGTTTTCCCGAACCGTCCAATCAGGGATATTCCTGATAATGATGAAGTGTTTCATGTTTTGTATGATCTGGATTCTAAAATTCAGATTCCCGGTCTGGGCGCTTTTTACCGTGGTGTGACCTATGAACAGGATGGTTACGATCCGCACTGGCGGGGGATCTATGATGATCATGGCAGGCTGGTAGTTGCCATTAACCATAATATGGACCTGGGTGATGCCTGGGAGCATGCCGATACACCCGGCTATCCGGAACCCATGACAGCATTGGCTTATCGCTTTGCCGTTAACTACGTTATTTATTCCATGACCCACTAAAGAGAAAGTTTTTTGTACTTATCCCTCTCTATCTTCAAACTATCTTCAAACTATCTTCAAGCTATTTTTCAGACTGTAGATTCTAACTCCTGATGATTGAATTATAAGCAATATTTCCAATACGCCAGAAACTTCCAACCAATATGGTTTTTACTATGACAAGATTATTTTCTTTTTCCTTAATTATTTTTTCTTCACTTATGTCATTAAGCGTTACAGGGGCAAGTGAGGCGGATTTGATAGCCCGTGCCCGAGCTATTCATGACAATGTAATGGCCCTGGATACCCATGTCGATATCCCTCTGAATTTTGCTACCAGTGAACATGACCCGGCAAACGCCGAAGCCCAGGTGACACTGGACGCCATGCATGGCGGTGGTCTGGATGCTGCCTTTTTTATTGTTTATGTGGGGCAGCAGGAAAGAACAGAAGAAAACTATCGTAAAGCCAGAGCGGATGCCGTGGCAAAATTTGATGCCATCCATCGCATGACAGAATATATGTACCCTGATCAGATAGGACTGGCTGATACTGCAGCAGAAGTCAGAGCTTTATCTGCACAAGGTAAGCTGGTTGCCCTGATCGGAATAGAAAATGGTTTTGCCATGGGCAAGGATTTGTCCCTGCTGGAGGATTACCGCGAGCGCGGTGCCCGTTATATGACCCTGGTACACAACGGACATAATGACATTGGTGACTCAGCCCAACCGCGACCGCAGTTTGGTGACATGGATACGGAGCATGGTGGGCTGAGCGAATTTGGCTATGAAGTGGTCGATGAATTGAATCGCCTGGGTATATTGGTAGATATTAGCCATGTCAGCAGACAGACCATGCTCGATGCAACGCGTGCGTCGAAAGCCCCGGTTATTGCCTCCCATTCAAGCGTTACTGCGCTGACTGATCATCCGCGTAACATGAATGATGAGCAGATGCTGGCCTTGAAAGACAATGGCGGTGTAATGCAGATAGTCGCTTTTAACCCCTATATCAGGGAGGGTGGAGATGCCACGCTGGAATTATTTGTTGATCATATTGATTATGCAGTCGATTTGATCGGCATAGACCATGTGGGAATTTCATCTGACTTTGGCGGCGGTGGAGGTATTTCCGGTTGGAGCAATGCCAGCGAAACCTTCAATGTCACTTTGGAACTGGTCAGACGAGGCTATTCAGAAGACAGTATTCGCAAGATCTGGGGCGCAAATGTCCTGCGTATTCTGGAAGAGGCTGAACGCGTGGCTGACAGCTACTGATACAGAAAAGCACTGTTTGACCTCTCCATAGCGGGAATTCCTGCAACACTCGCAGAGAAAAAGTGTGGCTTAAACTTGTGTTGGCTTGTTTATCGCTACAACTCATTGATTCTGATAGTGGTTTTTTTACGCCCTGGCTTGACATAGCACCCCTCAATCCCATAAAGTGCGGCACTTGGTGGACGGGCTGACAGGAGATCCCTTGTTCAGTCGCCAGGACCAATCGATCCTAAATGGATGTTGGTTGACCCCCAGAGATCAGCTTTAACTGAGCAACTAAACTTGGAACGGGTTTAGAAAAGGTTAAGCTCCCCGGCACCTATCTTGTGCTGGGCCTCTAAAGGTTCAACCAGAGCCTGGCTTGAAAAGCAGATGCAGGATACAAGATGCAAGAGACAAGCTGTTAAGCAGTTGTTTCGTGCTTTGCGTTTTCTGTGGCATGTAAACGATTAGACATTTTTGAACTGAAGTTGCCTGGAAATTGCCAGCAATTAACTATTTAGAGGACTTAACTGTGGAAATGCTCTCCGGTGGAGACATGCTGATTCGTGCCTTGCACGATGAAGGTGTTGATTTGATTTTCGGGTACCCAGGTGGTGCCGCCTTGCACATCTATGATGCGATTTTTAATCAGGACAAGGTGGAGCACATCCTGGTGCGACATGAACAGGCAGCCACTCATGCTGCCGATGGTTATGCCAGGTCAACTGGCAAACCCGGTGTCGTGCTCGTCACTTCCGGTCCGGGAGCTACCAATGCTATTACCGGTATTGCGACGGCCTATATGGATTCCATTCCCATGGTAGTTATTTCCGGTCAGGTTACGCGAGACTCCATCGGCTCGGATGCGTTTCAGGAAACTGACATGATTGGTGTATCCCGTCCCATCGTGAAACACAGCTTTATGGTGCAGAATGCTGAAGATATTCCTGCAATCGTGAAACAGGCTTTTCATATTGCCACCACTGGCAGGCCGGGTCCTGTTGTTATTGATATTCCCAAGGATGTCACAGACCCTGGTGAGACCTTTCCCTATGCATACCCGGAAAGCATCAAGATCCGCTCCTATGCGCCACCTACCAAGGGTCATTCCGGACAAATAAAAAAGGCTGTAGAAATACTGATGAGCGCCAGAAGGCCGGTTCTTTATACCGGTGGCGGCGTTGTTCTGGGTGATGGTTCCGAATTACTGAAGCAACTGGCAAGAGCCCTTGGTTTTCCGATTACCAATACCCTGATGGGACTGGGTGCTTACCCCGCAACGGACCCACAGTTTCTTGGCATGCTGGGAATGCATGGTACCTATGAGGCCAATATGGCCATGAGTGAGGCAGATGTAATTCTTGCAGTTGGCGCACGCTTTGATGACCGTGTGACAAACTCCGATGTCTCCAAGTTCTGTCCGAATGCGACGATTCTCCATGTCGACATTGACCCGGCTTCCATTTCCAAAACAGTGACAGCCCATGTCCCCATTGTGGGCCCGGTGGTTCCTGTTCTTGAAGAGATGCTGGAGCAGGTGAAGGCGTCAAAAATCAAGATTGATGCAGAAGCCCTGGCGGCATGGTGGAAGAAAATTGATCACTGGCGAGAGCGTGACTCTCTTGGCGTGACCCCTGCAGAGGGAGAAATGATCAAGCCCCAGCAGGTTATCCAGGCGCTGTATAAAGTGACCAATGGTGAGGCTTATGTTACTTCTGATGTGGGACAGCATCAGATGTTTGCTGCCCAGTATTATCACTTTGACCTGCCAAGGCGCTGGATCAACTCCGGCGGTCTGGGCACCATGGGATTCGGACTACCCGCTGCCATGGGTGTGCAGCTGGCTTTTCCGGATGCCATTGTCGCCTGCGTTACCGGTGAAGGCAGTATTCAAATGAATATCCAGGAACTGGCTACCTGTAAACAATGTGCCTTGCCAATAAAAATCGTTAATCTCAATAACGAAGCACTGGGCATGGTAAAACAGTGGCAGGATATGCAATACAGTGGTCGTTATTCGCAAAGCACCTATGCCGATTCACTGCCTGATTTTGTTGCCCTGGCCGAGGCTTATGGGCATGTTGGTGTGCGTATCGAAAAAATGAGTGAGCTGGAAAGCAAAATGAAGGAAGCCTTCGCCATGAAAGACAGGTTGGTCTTCATTGATGTGGCTGTGGATCCAAATGAGCATGTTTACCCCATGGCTATCAGGAACGGTGCAATGAGTGAAATGTTTTTAAGCAAGACAGAGAGGACTTAAGATGAGACGCATTATATCTATTCTTATGGAAAACCAGCCCGGTGCCTTGTCACGGGTGGTAGGTCTTTTCTCGCAACGCAGCTATAACATTAATTCCCTGACAGTTGCACCCACAGATGATCCTACGCTATCGCGGCTGACCGTCACTACTATTGGTGATGACCGCAAGATAGAACAAATTATTAAACATCTGAACAAGGTGGTAGATGTGGCCAAACTGGTTGACCTGACTGAGGGCAGTCATATTGAGCGCGAGCTGATGCTGGTCAAGGTCAAGGCAACCGGTGCCCAGCGTGCTGAAGTAAAACGGGTAGCGGATATCTTTCGAGGCGATGTAGTCGATATAACACCGACCATGTATACGATTCAGCTCACCGGTACGGAAGAAAAACTGGACGGCTTTATCCAGGCTTTGGCGGGAACCACTATTCTGGAAGTGGCTCGCACCGGGGTGTCGGGTGTTGCCAGAGGTGAAAAGATACTCAGCCTTTGAAACAAGTCACAAGTTACAAGTTACAGGGAAGGATTGCAGCTTTGATTTCATACAGCAAGTTGATGAGACTTTCACTCTAAAAAAACCAGGCGATAGCCTGGTTTTTTTTCAGTTCCATTTATTCAGGCAAGGCGCTCTGAATTCTGTTACATTTTGGAGCAGGTTACTCTGATCTCCTTGGTATCCAGCCACCTATGAAAACACAGAAGAAAACTGCTGGACGCTGGCTCCTGGAACTGCTGTCGTTGCTATTTGCCATAGTATTGTTGAGCACTTTAACTGTTATGGGATTTATTCCAGCAATGGGCTGTGGCTGGAGTGGCAGTTGTTCGAAGTATGGAGTTGAGGTTTTGCTATTACTGGCATTGTTGGTACTTGCCACATCGATATGGTTTATCGTCAAGCTTTGCATATTTCTGCTTGGCTCACAGCTTTCTTCTCATCCTGAAGGCGACAATGATGACTACACAGCGCAGCAGAAATAACTTTCAGGGAAAACCACCAACACAAAGCTGAAAAGTAAAAAAAACCGGGTATAACCCGGTTTTTTATTGTGACTTGAGACTTGTAACTTGCGACTGATTATCAGACAACTTTCTTCATTGCAGTCATGTAGCCACGCAGTTTCTGGCCTACTGCTTCAATCGGATGGTTTCTGATCGCATCATTGGCTTCAATCAATGCGCGGTCATCAACACCGTTATCCCTGGCCTGAATTCCCTTGCCAATAATGTCTGTATCCACAGCTTTCATGAAATCTTCCAGCATGGGTACAGCGGCATGGGCAAACAGATAACAGCCGTATTCCGCAGTATCAGAAATTACCGCATTCATTTCATACAGTTTTTTACGGCCAATCAGGTTGGCAATCAGTGGTACTTCGTGCAGAGATTCATAATAGGCAGATTCGGCAATAACGCCAGCGGCTGTCAGTGTTTCAAAACATAATTCAACACCGGCCTTGATCATGGCAACCATCAGGATGCCGTTGTCATAATATTCCTGTTCACTGATTTCCGGAGCGCCCTCAGTTGATGACAACTCGAAAGCAGTTTTGCCGGTATCTTCACGCCAGCCAAGTAATTTCGCGTCGTTATTCGCCCAGTCTTCCATCATGCCGGAAGAGAAATTACCTTCCATAATATCGTCCATATGTTTTTCGAATAATGGGCGTAGAATTGACTTGAGTGATTCGCTTACTTCAAAGGCTTTCAGCTTGGCAGGGTTGGACAGACGATCCATCATGTTAGTGATGCCACCCTGCTTCAGACCCTCGGACACGGTTTCCCAACCAAACTGGATGAGCTTGGAGGCATAGGCAGAGTCGATGCCTTTTTCCAGCATTTTTTCATAGGCCAGAATAGAGCCGGCCTGCAGCATGCCGCAAAGAATGGTTTGTTCGCCCATCAGGTCTGATTTAACTTCAGCGATGAATGAGGATTCCAGAACGCCAGCTCTATGACCACCTGTAGCAGCAGCGTAGGCTTTGGCAATTTCAAGGCCATCGCCATTAGGATCATTTTCGCGATGAACGGCAATCAGGGTAGGGACACCAAAGCCGCGTTTGTATTCTTCGCGTACTTCTGTGCCCGGGCATTTGGGCGCTACCATAATGACGGTCAGGTCATCACGAATCTGCATTCCTTCCTCAACAATATTAAAGCCATGTGAGTAAGCCAGGCAGGCCCCTTGCTTCATCAGTGGCATCACACCCTTGATGACCGGAGTATGCTGTTTGTCTGGTGTCAGGTTAAGTACCAGATCGGCAGTAGGGACCAGCTCTTCGATGGTGCCCACATTAAAACTGTTTTCAGAGGCATTGACCCAGGACTGTCTTTTTTCCTTGATGGCGGCCTCGCGCAGGGCATAGGAAATATCCAGGCCACTGTCTCGCATGTTCAGACCCTGATTCAAGCCCTGTGCGCCGCAACCCAGGATAACGACTTTCTTGCCTTTTAGCTTTTCCACACCGCTTGCGAATTCCTGTGAATCCATGAAGCGACACTTCCCGAGTTCTTCAAGCTGCAGTCGCAGGGGAAGGGTGTTGAAATAATTCATTGATAACTCCGGTGGTTTTTTAGTAGTTGTATAAATCAGGGCGGCAATATTAAGCAAAAATGCCCTCTTGGTAAATTAAAACTCCCCTGATTTCCCTTTCTTTTCCAGATTGTCGCCGTGTATTTGCCCAATTCGACAGATTTACCGCGTATAATTGCAAATCTCACTAATATTACAGGATTATCAAGACCCCATGAGTGACGAAAAAGAATCGGCTTCTTTCGAGGAAAATGACGCAGAAAATAGTGAATCGATCCTTCTGATTGATGATCATGAAGAAGTTGTCTCAGAGGGGGGTCGCAAGGTTCGTCGCAGAGGAATTTATCTGCTTCCCAATCTGCTGACGACCGGAGCCATGTTTGCCGGATTTTATGCCGTTATAGCCGGCATGCAGAACGATTTTCGTCATGCCTGTGTTGCCATTATCGTCGCTATGTTTCTGGATGGTCTGGATGGTCGTGTGGCAAGACTCACCAATACACAAAGTGCCTTCGGTGCTGAATATGATTCACTGTCTGATCTTATTGCCTTTGGTATGGCACCGGCATTGATCTGTTTCAGTTGGGCCCTGTCCGGCCTGGGCAAGGCCGGTTGGACCATCTGTTTTATTTATGTGGCCTGTGCCGCCTTGCGACTGGCCCGTTTCAATGTTCAGTTGGGCACTACGGACAAACGCTTCTTTGTCGGCCTTGCCAGTCCCGCTGCTGCCGGACTGGTGGTTTTCATGGTCTGGGCATGCTTTGAATATAACGTTGAAGTAACGCGCTTTGTGGCCATGCTGGCGGCACTGGTTACGTTCATCGCGGGAGCCTTAATGGTGCTGAATATTCGTTACTATAGTTTCAAGGATCTGGATATGAAAAACCGGGTGCCTTTTATTGTGATGATCCTGATTGTGCTGGTTTTCGTCATCGTGTCATGGGATCCGCCCATTGTGCTATTTTCCATGGCTATCATTTATGCCTTGTCCGGGCCCGGAATGGCAATATATTCACAGCGTGAAAAGTGGCTGGGTAAATTACAGCCTGCCACTGTCGCCCCAGATGGTGAAAGTGATAGGGGTGATGAAAGTGAAAAGCAAAAGGGGGCGCCCGTCGAGGAAGATTTAGCTGCCAACAGTGATTCGGCTGCGCAAAGAGAAACGGACTCAGATGTCGAAAAATAAGTTGTTTGGGAAAGTTTTTATAATATACCGGTCACAATAGGTATCAGACAGAATTAACAACACAAGCAAGCACAAGAAATATTCAGAATACAAGAAAATGACAGGAGTAGTGGCCAGATGATCATCAAAACCAGGAAAGAGATTCCCTCTTCAGAGATTACCCCTGAAGCCGTATACCGGGATCGCCGCAAATTCCTGAAAAGTAGCCTTGCCGTAGGGGCGGGAGGTACTGGACTGCTGACTTCAGCTCTCAATGCCCAGACCGGAGATGCCCTGTTTGCCAGGGCGCCCGCGGACATCAACCTGGCGTCCAAACCGGACTGGCTGGTAGAAAAGGCTGCTGCACGCACCGAGGCACCGGCAAGTGGCCCCTTTAATACCGATGAAGAGCTGACGCCGTTCGATGATGTGTCGACCTATAACAACTTCTATGAATTTGGCACCGGAAAGGACGATCCGGCTCGTAATGCCCGTGATTTCAGTATTGAGCCCTGGACCGTGAAGGTAGAAGGCGAATGCGCCAAACCCGGCTCCTATAGTCTGGAAGATATACTCAAACCACATACCTTTGAAGAAAGAGTGTTTCGACTGCGCTGTGTAGAAGCGTGGTCAATGGTGATTCCCTGGGTGGGTTTTTCGCTGGGTGATTTATTGAAACGTTTTGAGCCCACGGGTGATGCTAACTATGTTCAGTTCGATACCCTGGTGGACTCTGAACAGATGCCTGCCCAGCGCTCACGATTTGCCACGATTGACTGGCCCTATCAGGAAGGCCTGCGCATGGATGAAGCAATGCACCCTCTGGCAACCATAGCAACGGGTCTATACAACGATATTCTGCCAGCTCAGAATGGTGCGCCACTGCGCCTGGTGGTGCCCTGGAAATACGGTTTCAAAAGTATCAAATCCATTGTTGCGATTCGCTTCACCAAAACCATGCCGAACAATACCTGGAGAGATCTTCAGGCCAGCGAGTATGGTTTTTATGCCAATGTGAACCCCCAGGTCAGCCACCCGCGCTGGAGTCAGGCCAGTGAAAGGCGTCTGCCCACCAGCCTGTTCATGCCACGCCGCATTGATACCATGATGTTCAATGGCTATGCCGATGAAGTAGCGAGCCTTTATGACGGTATGGATTTACGCAGATTTTATTAAATTCCTGATAGCGGCAGCGTCGAACTGATGAGCTTTCTGGCCAAACCTGCCATTTTCCTGCTTTGTCTGGCACCGGGTGCTTATCTGGCGTATGCCGTTTATCTGGCATTTACCGGTGGCGAGAATCTGCTCGGCCCTGACCCGGCGCAGTTTCTGTCTTTGGAGACCGGTGAGTGGGCCATCCGCTTGCTCATATTATCCCTGGCAATTACACCGCTAAGATACCTGTTTAATTGGCCTGTTTTATTTCGCTTTCGGCGCATGATCGGTTTATTTGCCTACTTCTATGTGTGCATGCATCTGCTGGTGTTTCTGATGTTTCTACTGCAGTGGCAATGGGGCGATATCGGCACTGAAATCGCTGAAAGACCTTTTATTACCATTGGTTTTGCTGCCTTCATAATTCTCACACCACTGGCGGCAACCTCACTCAATATCGCCCAGCGTAAACTGGGCAGGAATTGGAAGCGTTTGCACAGGCTTACTTACGCAGCATCAATTCTGGGTGCTTTACATGTGATCTGGATTGTCAGATCGAGCTATTTTGATGCCGTCTTATACGGGGGGGTGGTTGCCCTTTTGCTCGGATATCGCCTGTTGCGGAAGTACAGCAAGGCCGTCCAGCAGTTCAGTCTGTTAAAGTGATCTACGCTTTTTAAATCAAAGCACTTGTCTGGCTAAGCGTAATAAGTATAATGCGCCCTTCTCATTTTCCGAGAGAGCCCTGAAGGAAATTTGGGTCTGTAGCTCAGTTGGTTAGAGCGCACCCCAGGCACTTGTAGAAAGTAGGGTGAGGTCGGTGCAGGGTATACCTGAATCCGACTGAACAAAAATTGGGTCTGTAGCTCAGTTGGTTAGAGCGCACCCCTGATAAGGGTGAGGTCGGTGGTTCAAATCCACCCAGACCCACCAATTTTTGTTCCTTACTTCAAAAAGTTTCCTATAAGTCCTGCTATTCATCTCCAGCCCGCAATCACAGATTGCGGTCGTTCCCGGCATATGAAGCTGCCGCTTCATGAAAGACATGCCGGTTTACCCACCCAGACCCATCCATTTTTGTTCTTCTCTTCGATCTTATTGCTGTAAATCTGGCTCTGCAGCACCTTCATATAAAATTTATGCTAATGTCACCAGAGCAGATTCTGTACTTAATCTATTTTGGACAATGACGTGATTTCAGGTTTGAAAAAATTTATTACCTATACCCTGTTTTTCGCCGCGGCATGGGCTTCACCATCGTTCTCCCATCATGGCAATTTCACCTATGACGGAAACACTGTCATCACCTTGCAAGGTGAAGTAATCAAATTCAACTTCACCAATCCCCACGGCTCAATAATTCTCAGGACAGAGACTGGTCGTGAGGTTGATATTGAAGTTGATGGTCCCTCGTTAATCGCTCCCATGGGGACTGACAGAAATGCCCTGCAGCCCGGAGACAGGATAGTTGTCTATGTTAGCCCCAATAATATAGGCCGGGAAAATGAAGTTCTGGGCAGGGAAGTAATCCGTGAAGATGGTTCCATTGTTCTGGTCTCTGTTGCCTATGCACGTCAGCAGGAACGCGATAATGTGGAAAAAGCAGAAACGGTTCTGGGCACCTGGGTGCCGGTTAGAACCAATCTTTTCGTATTTGTGGACAGCAGTTCCGATTGGCTGCTGACACCAGCGGGACAGGCCTCATTTGAGGCCTATGACACCAGCAAAGCCTTCGCCCAGGCGCAATGCATTGCTGCAACCAGCCCAACACTGATGATGTATCCCACGGCGAACAGACTGACAGAGGTAGGCGGGCACATTGAAATCAATGCGGACTGGATGGGTGCTACACGCACGGTGTATATGGATGGACGTGAACACCCTGGTTTGGAGAGCCGTTTTTACCAGGGGCACTCAGTGGGACATTGGGAAGATGAAACACTGGTGATTGAAACGACAAATTTTACTGACAATCCTATAGGCAATATTTTCAGTATTGGATCAGGGGCTGGCAAAAAACTGATAGAAAGAATTTCACTGGATGCTGATGGCAGCACAGCTACCTATTCATTTACTCTTATGGATCGAGATTATCTGGCACAACCGGTAACAGGCAGTTACCAGTGGGATTACCGACCAGATGTGAGTGTGAGCAGTCAGGAATGTGACCTTGAAGCAGCCGCTCGCTACCTGCAAGACTGAGTTTTATCTGCCTGGGATCTAGCTAAACAGAATTTGCAAGGATAAAGGATTCGGCTGCCAGGCCTTTACTCCATGCAAATGGCAGTGATATAAAAACCTATGTATGTCCATATAGCATAGCACCGCTTTTTTAGCTGAAGTGTTGTATAAAGAAAAAATAAGAAAGTGACTATTGATTAATCGTAATTGAATTGTCACATCAAGTCATACCAAGCAATAAAGAGGGGAGAGGCGATTTTCAATCGCCAAAGTCATCATGCAGCGTGCCATAATTTTTTTGTTGTTCAGCCATTTTGCCTTTATTGGTTCTGTAAATGCCCAGGAACTGCCTGACTGGAGTGGCGTGTGGGCCATGATGGGAGGCACCATTTTTGACCAGGACACCAAAATTGGCGACGGCGGATCAACCGCAGTAGGGGTTCGCGAACACCCTCCATATAACGATGCATATGAAGCGAAGTATCTGGCTAATCTGGCGCTTCGTGATGCTGGCGTCTTTCCCGATCCCAATTCATTCTGTGGTATTCCCACCGGCTTTCCCCGATTAATGAATTTGCCGGATGTGTATGAATTTGCCGTTACGCCGAAACAAGTCTGGATCATTACTGAAAACGGACCCAACGTAATGCGTATTTATACCGACGGCAGGGAGCATCCCGCGGCAAATGATATGTGGCCAACCCATACAGGTGATTCTGTTGGTTATTGGGAAGGTGACACACTCGTGTTTGATACCCTGAGTTTGCACAGCTCTGAAAGTGGCAATACCATCATTGATCGAACCGGCCTGGTACTCAGTGATGCAGCTCACATAGTCACCCGCATGCATATAAATGATGATGGTATGATGGAAGCACAAATGACTATCAATGATGCCAAGGCTCTGACTGCACCCTGGGTAGTCACCAAGCGCTATCGAAAACTGGAAGAGGGCGCGCGCGTATATGATTATGCCTGTAATGAAAATAACAGAAATCCTATTGATCCCAATACCGGCTGGACATATACCATTGGTACGGATGGGAAGATAATAGACATTAATCCGGGCCAGTAAAATAACGGCTATTGGTAACAGGGGTGAGGATGATGAAGAGTTCCAGATTATCAAAGAATATGTTTTTGCTTGTCTTGTTAATGGCAAATATGGGTATAAGTCCTGCGTTTTCCCACCATTCCAATGCCATGTTTAACCAGGATGAAGTGCTTGCACTCTCAGGGACTATCAAGGAGTTTCAGTTCACTAATCCGCATACCTGGATACAACTGATGGTAAAAGATGAAAGCGGAAAAGAGGTGGAGTGGAGTCTGGAATGGGGAAGTCCAAATAATCTGGGTCGACAGGGTGTCAGGCCATCGACATTTCCTGCCGGGGCCGATGTCACAATCAAAACCTACCCCATGAAAGATGGCTCTCCCGGAGGGCTTTTCATTGGCGCTCAGTTTAGCGACGGTAAGACAGTCGGCCGCTGGGAGTAACTACTATTAGCTTCTAACTAGCTGAAAAATAGTAGAAAATAAACATTTTACAAGATTACGAAATTTAGTAAGTACAATAAGAGTCAAGGAAATATAGAGAGGGGAAGTAATGAAAAAGCTTATAACAATTTTTACCATGGCAGGCATGCTATTGTGCACTGGCGCTGTTTTTGCGCAGCGTCCGGCCGAGGATAGTCCCAGAACACCAACACCACGACTGCCTGATGGCACTGTCGATCTGGGTGGTAACGGAGTCTGGAATTTACCCTACGTCACTAATATTGCTGCCCGCATGGAAGGCTTTGATGAAGGCAAACGTCCGCCTTTTCGTCCCTGGGCACAGGCCATGTGGGCCTATAATCGCTCCAACCTGGTGAAATATGACCCGGAAGGTTTCTGCCTGCCTCCCGGCGGCCCACGTTCCATGGGCACACCTTATCCTGCAGAAATAATCCAGAACCGTGATCGTATTCTGATTATCTTTGAAGGTGGCGGGCATGTGTGGCGAGAAATTCATATGGATGGTCGCGAACATCCGCCACTGGAAGAATTGAACCCAACCTATTTCGGCCATTCTGTTGGCCATTGGGAGGGTGATACGCTGGTGGTTGATACTATCGGTTATAACGAGAAAACCTGGATAGATTACAACGGGCATATGCACACAGAGCAGTTACACACAATTGAATACATAACCCGGCCCTTCAAGGAAGTCCTGCATTATGTTGCTGTAATTGATGATCCAGGTGCCTACACCGAACCATGGACAGTGCAGTGGGATATCAACTGGAATGATGACCAGGAACTTCAGGACTATGTTTGCCAGGAAAATAACAAATTCCTGCTGGATATGGTTGACGATGAAGGTAATCCATTCTTTCAGAAAACCAACGGACTGTAACGATCTGATCAGGGCGTGGCCGGGGCGACATGGGAGTATATCTCCCCGGGCACACCAAGATCATCAAAAACCAGTTCACCGCAAATGGCAGGACCCTGCTCAATAGTTTGCCCCAGTTTCCTGCCAATAAACGTCACGGTCATTTCTGCCTTCACTGCAATTCCGAGAATCCTGCCGCTATCACTGCATAGCCCGGAAGGAATGTCTGCCGCCACCACTGGCAAAGGTAAGGTGTTTATCAGTGCGATGGCATCCCGGTAATCCCCTCTGACATTCCCGGTCAAGCCAGTTCCCAGCAAGGCATCAACAATAACGCCCTGATTTTTTGAATCAGAAAATAATGTTCTGGAATCCAGCTTGTCATATAAGACAATATCGACCTTTTTTTCCGCGGCCATGTCGTAGGCCAGGCGCGCATCACCGGATAAGCTGTCCGGATTACCTAGCGCTACAACTGTCGTGTTAATTCCTTTTTCTGCAGCCAGCGCAGCAACTACATAGCCATCGCCGGCATTATTTCCGCTGCCACAGAAACAGATAATGTGTTTTGTTGCAGGCCATTTTCCAAGCAAGGCGGAAAAAACTGCATGGCCGGCGCGTTTCATCAGGGTAAATCCGGGAATATGATGTTCCTCGATGGCAAGCCGATCAAGCTCTCTGACACTGGCGGCCAGATAAAGGTCATTAGCAGAGTTCACAGCCATGATCAGGGTGAAAGTAATGCTCTTGCGCTGACGGTCAGGCTAACCTGTGTGGTTCCTGGCTCGGCCACCGGTATCGCCATGCTTTCCATGGAATCCATCGCTATACTTGCCCTTGCTCCTCTGAAAAGCTGGTTATTACCGCCATTCAAACTCACTTCCACCAGGGCTGCATTTGACTTGTTAAGAGTGCTGGCAGCTTCGTTGGCGCGCGCCTGAAGTTTTTGTAATGCGGCATTCATCAGCGAGTCTGATACTTCTTCGTATTTTTCACTGGATAAACTGTAATTCATCGAGTTCACAGTCAAACCCTGTTGCTGCAGTCTTGCCGTCACCACAAGCAGTGCTTCGGTATTTATGCTACTCATCTGAATACTTTGCTGGGCACGCCAGGTTGGGGTTTGATTGTTTCTGCCCTGCATATTGTAAACATGGTACTGCTGGGTGAAGTACTCGATGTTATTTGTAGCGTCCAGAATTTCAAGTGCCTCCCGCATGGCTTCATTAACTTCGTTCTGCAGCGCTGAGGTATTTCTGCCCTGGGCAGAATATTGGATGTAAACATTCAGCGTATCCTGGTCAACACTGAGTTGTTCAGTAGCGCTGAGATTTAACACTAATTGACCTGCCTGCAGTTCGTTCAGGTTGAACTGGTTTTGTGCAAGCAGGGGAGATGAGCAGGTCATCACCACTAGCAGGGATAATAAATAGTTATGAGAGTATCTGTTCAGGCAAAGGTTTTTCATTTCTGTTTCCCTTAGAAAAATTTTTAGCAAACATTACAGCACTATTTTTAACTGATGCTATTTGAGCCTATAGTGGTTCAACCCGGATGAATAATAACTGAACCCGGTGAATAATTTATTGTGAAAAAAAAGAGCCGGCAAGCCGACTCTTTTTCAATACCTTTCTCAATGAGAAGAATTATTTCATGCGTAAGGTGAAGATATCATCATTACGACTCGGGTCAGAAGCTTCTCGCACTTCAGTAACCTGGGCAGTGCTTACTGCTGAGGCTTTATGTCCCCAGGCGGAACGAATATAGGTTAGCACGTCCGCAATTTCCGCATCACTCAGTAATTGTCTGAAATAAGGCATGTCGTTCACGTCCGGGCCCTGCTCGGCAATAACGCGCAGCGAACCATTTAGCGTGATGTTGATGAGTGAGCTGGGATCAGGGTCCATTATGACCGGATTGCCTGCCAGCGGCGGCTGATATGGGTAGTAACCCATGCCGTCGGTACCATGACAGTTGGAGCAATATTCATAGTAATCCTGTGAACCAGGAGCATTGAATTCCAGAGCGAGTAAATTTTCTGTGATGCCACCTTCATAATTCCATGGCGTAGCATTGACTTCAGCCACCGGCGGTATGGATTTAAGGTAAACAGCCATGGCATTGAGATCCACATCACTCATGTGCTGGGTACTGTTGTTTACAACTTCCACCATGGTGCCAAAAGCGGTACCGAAACGGTTATGGCCAGTACCAAGAAATTCAGCCACGTCCTCTTCTGTCCAGCGGCCAAGGCCGCTATTAATATCGCCATTCAGGCTGGAAGCTGACCAGTGGTCAAGCGGAGCACCTGCGAGATAGGAAGAGTCAGCTTCATCAAGTCCTTTTTCCTGCTGCAACAGGCCACGTGGTGTATGGCAAGCGCCACAGTGTCCAAGACCCTGAACCAGATAGGCGCCACGATTCCATTCATCACTCTGGTTGCTATCAGCTACGTAGGGCTCATCATCCATAGTGAGAAGGTTCCATATGCCCATTGCCAGTCGTGCGTTATCTTTCCAGCCCGGAATTTCAGCAGGCTGGTTTGGCTGATTCACAGGTTCAATTTCTGTCATGAAAAAGTCATACAGGGCACGCATGTCCTGTTCTGACATCTTGGCATAGGAAGGATAAGGCATGGCTGGATACATACGTTGGCCATCTTTTTTCACACCGAAGCGCATGGCACGGTCAAATTCCTCGAAACTGTAATCGCCGATACCTGTTTCAGGATCAGGGGTGATATTGGTGGTGTACAGATTACCCAGCATGGGCACTGCCATTTTCAAACCGCCAGCCAGTGGTTCCCCTTCAGGAATACTGTGACAGGCAACGCAGTTACCCAGGCGTGCTACATATTCTCCGTGGGAAATTCCCGCGGCAGCTGCCTGAGCGGCACTGTCTGTGGCAAAACTGGATTCCGTGCTGACAGCACCTGAATCACAAGCAGTGACAAGAACTGACATACCAATAATTGTCAGCAACTTTCTGATGTTCATAATTTTCCCCTGAAATGTTAAGTGGTTATTTATTGTTTTAACTACAAGATAGTGCTGAGATTACCATTAACAGAAAAAAATTAACATCTCTGGAACCATCGTATTCACTGGTTTGACGGGTTTTACCCAGGGGGAAGCCCGGATGGGTTTCCCTGTGCATTCATTTCTTCTATGCTTGCGTTCTCTACCGGAGTGGACAGTTTCCGGATTGACCCCCCAACTGGAGTATGATTTTGAGTAAGCCAAGGGTATTAATTACAAGACGCTGGCCCGAAAAGGTGGAAAAGGCGATGGCATCAAACTTCGATGTCACCCTGAACACCGATGACACGGCGCTGTCCATGGAACAGCTGGCACAGTCACTACAGGAATATGATGCAGTTTGTCCCTGTGTTACCGATAGTATGCCGGAGAGTCTGTTTGCAGCCGGTGATTTTAAAGCCAGCATAATTGGTAACTATGGTGTTGGTTATAACCATATTGCTGTGGACGCCGCCAAAGAAAAGGGACTGGTTGTGACCAATACGCCTGATGTGCTAACCGATGCAACCGCAGATCTGGCCATGACCCTGATGTTGATGCTGGCCAGAAGGGCCGGAGAAGGTGAAAGGCAATTACGGGCAGGAGAATGGACTGGCTGGTATCCTACACATCTGATGGGATCAATGGTAACAGGCAAGACCCTGGGTATTGTCGGCATGGGACGTATTGGACAGGCGATGGCTGAGAAAGCCCATTTTGGTTTTGGCATGAAAATTCTTTACCACAACCGTAAGCCCTTACCAGAGAATGAGTCCAGACGCCTGCAGGCTGAATACTGTGCTGAACTGACCTGCTTGATGAGCAAGTCAGACTTTGTCGCCGTGCATTGTCCCAGTAGTCCGTTAAGCAGGAATATGATCAATGAAAAAACGTTGGCGTATATGCGGCCCGAATCCTTTCTCATCAACACCTCGCGTGGCGATGTTGTGGAGGAGAAAGCACTGATCAAGTTTCTTAAGAAAAAGTTAATCGCCGGCGCAGGACTGGATGTTTATGAAAATGAACCGACAGTTCCCAAGGAGCTGATTGATCTGGATAACGTTGTGTTACTCCCTCATCTGGGTAGTGCCACTGAAGAAACCAGAGAGGCAATGGGAATGCGGGTGCTGGGTAATCTGAATGCCTTTTTTAATGGTGAAGATCCGCCCGATAAACTTTAAGCGCCTTGGGCAGCCCTGAAGGCGGCCGGGGGAATAGCGGACATTCATCTTTCCAGTGTCGCTCGCTACCAGTTTATTTGAAATCACCGGGGGGGTGATTCTGATTGCGGGCTGGTTCCGGAAAGGTGTTGTTGCAGAACAGCGTAGCTGTATTGCATGTGACTGTGTCTGCTTGATTAATGAAATTGTCTAAAGAATATTAACACTCGACCCGGAGGGAAGAGAATGGCTCAAGATATAGCACAAGACATGGCAGAACAGGCCATTCCGGCGATAAACCATGAATATGCCTTCACCATGCGAATCGACAGCGCCGGGCATATCGAATTCCAGGGTCCCATGCGTAGCAGAACCTTTGAACCTGCCGCGGGGGGCGAAATCTGGGGACCTAAATTACAGGGCAGGGTAGTACCCCAGAGTGGTGCTGACTTTGCCAGTAACGGGCAAATGGATGCTCATATGATGTTGCAGGCCAGTGATGGCACCTGGATCTACATGAACCTGTTGGGATATGAGCACAATGTAACTGAAGGTGGTGAAGCCTATTTTCGGGTAGCGCCTTACTTTGATACTCCATCTGGTCCCCATGAATGGTTGGCAAAAACTGTCTTTATCGGGATTGGAGAACGACATCATAATCCCGACCATAGCATTATTCATTTTCATGAAATTATCTGACGGCTAATTTGGTGTTCACCTCATAACAACTTGAAACAGTAATTTTACGGACTTAGGAAATATCAGAGGACAAGTTAATGGCTGATCTGCAAATCCCCGGACTGGAACTGGAATACGCCTTTTCAGTAACCATGAATTTCGCCGAGCGAATTGACTTCGTTGGGCCGCGAGGTGGAAAAGGTTATGTGCCTCCGGCTACCGGTGTTATTTACGGACCAATGCTCAGTGGGCGAGTAGTTCCCTACAGTGGTGCTGACTATGCCATCTTCAAGGACCTCAGCGAGGGTATTAAGGTAAACACCCACTATATGCTGGAAACCGATGATGGGCACTGGATTTATATAAATAATCGCGGTTACCTGCACCGCTCTCCGGACCCCGATAATCCGGGTCAGACTAAACTGTATTTTCGTTTTACGCCTTTTTTTGAAGCGCCTAACGGTCCTTATGAATGGATGTCTCGCACCATGATCGTAGGAACTGGAGAGCGTCTTACCAATCCTGACAGGTCGCAATTTACCTATTACAGGGTGTTGTAATGCCAACACTGAATTTTCCAGAGCTTTCCAAAACGCCAAAGCAAACATCGTTTGTGCGACGCAGGCTGTTAAAGTTGAGCACGACGCTTGTGGTCAGTTTGCCTGTATTTACCGCCTCCGCTTCTCGTGACAGCAATATTGCTTACCATCTGGTCAAGAATCAGGAATCTGCAACAGGCGTCATAAAAGGAGCTATTGTACTGGTCGACACCAGCATCAATGACTTCCATGGTGATGGCTTCTATCTCTATCCCGACTGGGGACAGCCGATAGTTTATGAAGTGCGCCAAAAAGCCAATCGACTTGCTTTTCACTATCCCGGCTGCGATCGGGTACTGTGGGAATTGAGCCCGGAGCAATCAATGGCACGCTTTAGCGGCAGGGTGGAAGGCGTGTTGAATTCCCGGGAAGCTGAAGTAGCCGGCAAACGGGATCAATTACAGGCATTACTTGTGCCACGTCTGCCAATCGGGTAAACCCTCTTTCACGCCATAAAGCCTTGTCCTGAAAAAGGCCTAATCCCGGGCTAATAAATTTGCCGGCAAACCGGGCAGTTCTTTTTTGCGCCTTGCTACCTCTCATTTCCCCAGAAATATTTGCCGGTTACAGCAAATCCCATGGTTTTCCGCCGAATTGCAGCCTGCAAACCCTAATAATTGAAATATATCCTTAAATTATCAATTAATTCAGTTGCTTGTGATTTTTTCTGCGATGGCGAAAAAAAACCGGATTTCGTGTCAACCCGAAGCCCCCTATTGCGTTTTATAGGATGAAGCAGAAAAGATTCACACAGGCGAATGATATCCATGACTACACTGGCAGGCGGAAGTGACACCTATATAGTGCTGGGCTATGATAATGATCAAGACAATGGTCATACCGGGAGAGAGGCGCTGGATAGTAACCACGCATTGGAAAGATTTCTTTCTTCAGTGGAAAAGCGCGCCTTGCGTATTGCACAGATAGCAACAAGTAATTCCGATGATGCCTTTGATATTGTTCAGGATGCCATGTTCAAACTGGTGGAGAAGTATCCGCGTAAGCGAGAAGATGAGTGGCATGCCCTGTTTCATCGAATTTTACAGAGCAGAATCCGGGACTGGTATCGTCGTAATACGGTAAGAAACCGCTTCAGGTCGTGGCTTGGCAGTAATACAGATGAGGATGAGGATCCATTCCAGAGTGTGATGGATGAAGCCGGCAGAAGTCCGGAACAGGAACTTCAAACCGGATTGAGCATGGAGGCTTTGGAACAGGCTTTGCAGAGTTTACCTTTACGCCAGCAACAGGCTTTTATGCTTAGAGCATGGGAAGGGATGGATGTCAGGCAGACGGCGTCAGCTATGGCTTGTGCGGAAGGAAGTGTAAAAACACATTATTCAAGGGCAATACACAGTTTGCGTGAAAGCCTCGGTGAGCATTGGCATGAATAACGACAGTCAAAACAAGCAGTCCGAAAAAATCCAGGCAATGCAGGAACAGGCATTTCTGGACAGGGCCACAGATGCGCTTGATAAAAGCTGTGACAGTATGGATGGGCAAACACTGTCCCGGTTAAACCGTATTCGACATGCCGCGATAGAACATGGACAGCAGTCACAGGGCCGAACCTTTCTTTCACCTTTTGGAGGGCTGATTACTGCCTGTGTTCTGGTGCTTGTAGTTTCCGTATTTTATCCTGGTCAACCGGATGTTCCTGTACCAGTCTCGCCTGACAACGGTATGGCGATTGAAGACCTTGATATTTTTACCTCGACAGAAAGTCTGGAATTTTTTGAGAATCTCGAGTTTTACCAGTGGCTGGAGGAGAATGAATCTTCAGTCTAGGATTATCTTCTGCTTGTTGGCGGTATCTTCGGTGCAGGCTTTCAGTCAACCTTCCACTGAGCAGGAGGGCGGTGCAATGGCAGATGCTGAGTCTCAGTTTCTATTTATTAATATGCTGGAATTTCTCGCCGAATTTGAAACTGAAGAAGGAGAATGGATTAGCCCGGATATCCTTGCAGATGACGTTTTTATAGATCTTGATGTTGCTACCTCCGATTTATCGAGTAGCAATGACCGTGAGCAAAGCCGGTTGAGTACGCAAGTGGGGACTGAATAATGAGAAGGTCTCTAAGGTGGGTAAATGATAGTGATAAACGACCAAACATTATGAAATCACCATTCTGGACATTATGTTTTTTGATCTGGTTTTTGCCGTTAGCGGCACAGGCCCAGGATGGTGTTGCCTGGGATGAACTGCCAGCTGACTTACAGGGAATACTTGGGCCAATGCAGCCTCAATGGGATGCCTTGCCTCCTTCGCGACAGGAACGTTTACGAAATGGAGCCCGCCGCTGGCAGTCTCTTAGCCCGGAACAACGGGGCAATGTGCAACAGCAATTCAGAGGTTGGGTACAGCGTTCTCCGGAACAACGTGAAAGCATCAGGAACCGGTTCAACCGTTTCCAGGATTTGCCACCTGAACGCCAGCGAGCAGTGCGCAATCGATTTGAACAATTCCGGAATCTTCCCGCTGAAGGTCAACAGGAATTGCGCCGACGTTTTGAAGAAAACCGGAGTCGTGGGCAGTCCCGTACACAAAACCCTGCTCAGCAGCGTCCCGGGATTCAACGTAATAATCCCGGTACGCCGCCGGTTCCCACCCGTCCACAACAGCAAAATCGTGCGACACGACCCGCAACCGGTAGATAGAACTACCCATTATCCCGGGTTTGCCTGCTGCAATAGTTGATTCAGCCGATTTCGCTAGGTATGCTTTCTGCCCTTTATGTCGTTCTGCCTGAGTCAGGCAGAGGAAAACTCCAGTGAAAACAGGACCTGCAGCAAATAAGACCATACCGGCAAAGATCACACAGTGTAGTGATTGTGCTCGAAAGTCACTGGCTGGTGTGTTGTTAATGCTGCTTCCCCTGACGCTTTTAGCGCAGGCAGGGTCGGGCCCAACGCTTGGCTTCAATTCTCCTGATTCTATGAGTTCCGGATCAGCCAGTATCATTGACAATCCAATGATGCCAAAAGGTGTGCTGAAAGTTGCTCCCGAGGAGCGTTATCTGCTCTGGGTTGATCTGAAGCAGGGTAAACTCAACGTGCTTGAAAGAAGTGATGCCGGTGGTATGGAATTGCGCCAGGTGATTCCTGTTTCTATTGGTAAAATGGCTTTGGTAAGGAAGAGGAGGGGGATCGTAAAACACCGGTAGGCGTTTATCGGCTAACCTCTTTTTTAACTGACGAACAACTAGTAGATTTTTATGGCTTTGGGGCTTTCCCTCTTAATTATCCCAATGTCATTGATCGCTAAGCCAGTCGTACAGGATCAGGAATCTGGCTCCACGGATTACCGAAAGATGTCAGTACCCGTCCCCTGCTGGATAGTGATGGCTGTGTCGTGATCGATAATGAAAGTTTTACTGAATTGCGCAGCTATATTTCTACCGGGATCACACATATGGTGCTCTCTGATCGCCCCCTGGCCTGGGAAGAATCGGAAAATGTGAACGAACGCAGCTCTGCCCTGGAACAGGCTTTTCGAAGCTGGCGACAAGCCTGGGAAGCCCGGGATAACAACGCTTTTCTCTCCTATTATGCCAATGACTTTAACGATTTTAAGCGCGACAAATCTCAGTGGGATGCCTATAAGAGCCGGGTCAATAACGGCAAGAAATGGATTCAGGTTGAGGCCTCTAAAGTAAGCTTCTATGCGGACCTGAGCAACCCGGAGCTGGTAACGGTGCGTTATTATCAGGACTATAAAAGTAGTAATTACCAGTGGCGTGGTTGGAAAGAGCAATTGTGGCGTGAATCCGAAACGGGATGGCAAATTATCTACGAAGGTAATGGCTAGCACCCTTCCCCGAAATGAAATATATAAGTTCGCAGATTAGATATCGTGATTAAAGGGCAATAGGAGTGAAAGAAAACATTTAATAAAAACATCCTCCTAACAATTGCTCTGCTTTTCATGATTTCGGGCTGTACTCAATTAAGCATTATCCCTGCCGATTCTCCAGATCTCAGTAGTACAACAGACTCATCAGAAAATCAGGACATGGTCTCACCCATGCCACGCTCATCTGATGCAGTGTCTCAGGGCGAAAACAGATCCACGGACATTAGCGTTAGCATTACTAAAGAAGAAGGCTCGGAGCTTGCTACTATTTTGCGAGAAGAGGTGCCTGAATACCTCCCGGCCGAGGAAAGTCCAGCCATGGAAAGTTCGATTGCCCAGGAGCCTTCTGTTCAGTCTGTCATTGCAAATGAGACCCAGCAACGCAGTGTACTGGCATTATGCCGAGAGATTGGTAACAAACTGGGTAGCGTTTCCGTTGCTGATTGTTTAGCCCAGAACCTGGTTTTTGGTGGTGCCTTTACCGTCCAGAGTCGGCCAATAGTGGTAAGAGACTTTCTACCTGAGGTAGATGCTTCAGAGAAACCGCGCATCCTTATTATGGGCGGAATTCATGGTGATGAATATTCCTCCATTTCCATTATGTTCAAGTGGATGGCCTTGCTGAGTGAGAGTGATAACAAGGATTTTCACTGGCGTTTTGCGCCGACAGTAAACCCTGATGGATTATTGGATGGTCAGGCTATTCGACAAAATGCCAATGGTGTTGACCTGAATCGCAACTTTCCATCCGATGACTGGCAGGATCTGGCGCAGGATTACTGGAAGAATACCACCAGCAGAAATCCAAGGGCGTTTTCCAGGTGATTTTCCTGCCAGCGAACCGGAAGTGCAATGGGTTGTAGAGCAGATTAATACGTTCAAACCTGATGTCATTGTTTCGGTTCACGCCCCTTACCATTTGCTTGATTATGACGGCCCCCCTGAGCCTCCAGAAAGAATTGGTGAATTGCATTTACTCGGTGTTTATCCGGGGTCACTGGGGAATTATGCAGGTATAAACCTCGGCATACCGGTGATCACTATGGAATTACCTTCGGCTGGCATCATGCCAAATAATGATCAGATTACGAAAATGTGGAATGATCTTCTTGAGTGGCTCTATGAGCATCATGATTCCTGATACTGGTAGCTGATTATGCAAGCTGCCGAAGTAATCTCTTTCTGGTTTGAGGAAATCCCCAGCGAATCCTGGTTCAAAAAAGATGCTGACTTTGATGAACTGATACGGCAAAGGTTTCTTCAGGTCCATCACGCCGCTACTGCTGGCGAATTGTATGGCTGGCGCTCAACCGCTCTTGGCAGACTTGCCGAAATAATTGTGCTGGACCAGTTCTCAAGAAATATTTTTCGTGACCAGTCTTTAGCTTTTGCATGGGATGCGCAGGCACTGGTACTGGCTCAGGAAGCCGTTGCCGCAGGGGTACTAGAACAACTTGAATTCAGTCAGCAGGCTTTTCTTATCATGCCCTACATGCATAGCGAGTCTAAAATAATTCACGAGCAGGCTATTAAATTATTCTCTCGTCCTGGCCTGGAATTCAATCTTGATTTCGAAAAGCGCCACAAGGTCATCATTGACCGCTTCGGGCGTTATCCCCATCGCAATGAGATTCTTGGCAGGCAGTCCAGTGCCGAAGAGGAAGAGTTTCTGAAACAACCAGGGTCTGCTTTTTAGCAATCACTCATTGGTACTGCCCCCGGACCTTATAGCGGCTGTGATTGACGGTTTTAAGGCACTCTAATTTCAATTTTCTCTTATAAAAAGATCTGAAAGTATTAATATTGCGTAACACTAACATACTGATTTCATGGATGTTTCATCATAGTGCAGGATGCCTTGTTTAGGCGCGTAAGTATTTCTGATTAATTAAAATTGTGAATATTCCGGGGATTTTTATCCGAATACCCATTCATAGCTTTACATAACAGCAGTCATCGCTATACTCGCGCACAAATCCCGGTATCTGCCACTTATCTTTCTCATGCTGCATTACTTGAATACGAAAAATGTTTTATTCGTAACGGCACTTTTTTTTGTGCCATTTGCATCTGCGCAACTGCCGGAAAGTGAATTTGGTACAGACATCCGCAATGAGTTTTCCGGGACTCTTGATGCCAACCAGGGGCGCAAGAGGATTTCAATCGCACGTACCACAGATGCGCCGGTTATTGACGGTGTGCTGGATGACGCAATTTGGCAATCTGCAACAGTAATCAGTGATTTACACCAGTTCCAGCCTGTAGATCATGGTGAGCCCTCCGAAAGTTCTGTTTTTTATATTACCTATAGTGATCGATTCTTTTATGTAGCTGCCCGGCTTAATGACAGTGATGCGGATGAAATCATTGCGCGCCAACTGATTCAGGGTGGTGGTCTGGGTAGTGATGATTCTTTTGAGTTCATTCTCGATACCTTCAACAACGGCAGAACCGGTTACCATTTCCAGGTAAACCCCAACGGTATTCGACGCGAAGGCATTTACGAGAACCCCAATGACCTGAACCGGGACTGGACAGGAATCTGGCGGGTAGAGTCAAAAATTGATGAAGATGGCTGGACAGCCGAAGTCGCCATCCCCTTTAACACGCTGAATTTTGATCCTGAAACAGAGGAGTGGGGGTTCACCATTGCGCGTACTGTCTCACGCAAGCGCGAAGATATGGCGTGGTCGTCATTTAATCGTCGTATTAACCCGACAACGACGGGTTTGATATCAGGAATTCGTGATATTCGACAGGGCAAGGGCCTGGATATTATTCCTTCCATTACCGCAGCGACCAACGAAGATTACACGACTAATGTTACTGGTCAGCGTTATGACCCGTCGTTGAATGTGTTTTATAAAATCACTCCGAACCTGACGGGGGCGATGACGTTTAATACTGATTTCTCCGCCACAGAAGTTGATAATCGTCAGGTCAACCTTAGCCGCTTTTCTCTATTTTTTCCGGAAAAGCGCGACTTCTTTCTGCAGGATCTTGATATTTTCAGTTTCGGCGGTCTGAACCAGAATGGTATTCCTTTTTATTCCAGGCGTATTGGCCTGAGCAGAAGGGGCACACCGGTAGATATCAATGCGGGTGTTAAATTGACTGGTCGGGTGGGTCGCTGGAATGTCGGTGGGCTGGGTGCCAGGCTGGGGGATTTCGATGGCCTGGATAGCCAGAATGTCTTTGTCGGTCGAGCAGCGGCAAACGTGCTGTCTGAATCCAGTGTCGGCGCTATATTTACCCATGGTGACCCCACCAGTGATACTGACAACATGCTGGGCGGGGTAGATTTTCGTTATCAGAATACCCGTTTTTCCGAGTCTCATAGTTTGAGAGGTAATGTCTGGTATCAGCAATCAGATACTCAAGGCCTTGACGGTGATGAGAAGGCTTTTGGTATCGGGGCAAATTATGATACCCAGAACAATGGTTTTGGTGGCTCTGTTGGCTACGAATACTTTGGTGATGATTTCAACCCGGCGCTGGGGTTTGCCAACCGCACAGGTGTCGACAGTTTTGATTTCCGGGGTTCCGGGCGCTATTTCTTTAAAGGCCACAAATGGCTGCGCAATGTTTTTACTTTTATGCGCTTTGGTCATACCCGTTTTCTTGATACCAAGGAAATGCAAAGTGAAAACTTTTTCTGGCGCATGCTTAATTTCAATACCCACAGAGGGGATCAAGCGGGTTTTGGGGTTTTTCGTAACAGGGAAGGGCTACGCAGAGATTTTAACATCAGGCCCGGCATCGTTATTCCTGCAGGCAACTACACCTTTAGCGGCTTCAATATGGAAGCAAGGCTATCCAATCAGCTGGAATTCTCTCCAGGAATAAGCTTTAACATTGGCGATTACTACGACGGTGAACGCATGCAGGTCAATGCCAATATAGACTGGGCTCCGAATGAGCATATCAACATTGGTTTTAATTATAATTATCAGGATATTACCCTTCCCCAGGGTTCCTTTGACGTGCGTCTGGTATCGGCGAATGCGAACTACGCCTTTAATTCAAAATGGTCCTGGATTAACCTGATTCAGTATGACAATTTTTCCGATGTGGTAGGGATCAATAGTCGTCTGCGCTGGAATCCGCAGGCCGGAGAAGACCTTTTTCTGGTAATTAATTACAATTTCGACGCGGAAGGAGTTTTTGCCGACCTGAATTCCAATAATGCGGAAATTGTTTTGAAATACACCAAAACTTTCCGTTTCTAACTGTAAGGTTTCTTTAAAAATCCTTTCTTTATTCCTTTAGGATGTTCTCAGTTTTTAGCCTGGCCTTTTGACTTGAATTAATGCAAATTATTTTTCCCTGTTATTAGAATACGAGTGCGCCTTAAATAGATTCATATAATTGGCAGAGCATTTGTTGTTACTCATGGATGAATTGGCTTTTAAGGTAGTAAGGAATTGGGCAAGCAAGACAAAATGAACAAGTATGGTGATGGGCTGCTCTTCACTGAGGCAAAGAAACCCAAGCACAAGGGGGCATTTTAAGCATATGAAAACTCGTTTTATAACTGATATTTTCCTGTCACTGGCTACCTGCCTGCTGTTTGTTAATTCCTCTCAGGCCCAGCAAACACGAACCGGCACCCATTTAAACTCCAAAGCACAGCCTTCCGAAGTGCTGATGCTCGAGGTTCCGGATGAGGTGGAAAATATTCGGCAGATGCTGCTGAGTGGTCGAAAAAACGAAGCCCTTCAAGCAGCTGAATCCTATATCGAGAAAGTGGAGCGTTTAAGCCTGCGTCATGAAACATTGCCGAGATATTATGCCTGGAATGCCTACTGTACGGTGTTGACCAGCTTGCAACGGGTAGAAGAGGCTATTGCGGCCTGTTCTTCTGCCATGGGATTTGAGCCAAGCAAGTGGTCTGCCTTGAATAACCGGGGTACGGCAAAATTTGTCGGTGGTCGAACACAGGAAGCACTGTCAGACTACCAGGCAGCCCTGTTAATGGTGGATGAATCGAACGCGAGAGTGCGCGCCACTATTGAACATAATATTTCACTGGCGAGGCAGCGTTAGGAAAAAACCGTGGCTTCGAATAGCACGCCTGAAGCCCCGGTTATCCGTTAGTGCGCTCGAATTCCTGCATAAAGTCAGCCAGTAGTTTACATCCGGCTATCGGCATGGCGTTATAAATTGACGCCCGAATACCTCCTGCTGCCCTGTGTCCCTTCAGTGCATACAGTCCATTTTCAAGTGCTTCTGCAAGAAAGCGTTGTGTCAGATCTTCATTGGGTAAAGTCCAGGACACATTCATCAGGGAGCGATCTTCCCTGGCAGCGATGCCGGTATAAAAATCAGTGCTATCGATTACCTGATACAGGGTATCAGCCTTGTTTTGATTCATCCGCGCCATAGCTTCCAGGCCACCTTCATTTTTCAGCCACTCCATGACAAGACAAGTGGTATAGATAGCAAAGGTATTATTGGTGTTCGCCAGGGAGTGGGACTTGTCATAGACAGCGTAATCCAGCAAGGAAGGCGTAAGCTCCATGGCATGGCCGATCAGGTCTTTGCGTATTAGCACAAGCGCCGTCCCTGCCGGTCCCAGGTTCTTTTGCAAGCTGGCAAACATGATGCCCAGGCCAGTAAAGTCCACCGGACGGGAAAAAATATCTGATGTGGCATCAACTACCAGAGGTATATCGCCCAGCTGTGGATAGCTTTTGTATTGGGTTCCATAAATGGTGTTATTGCTGGTGATATAGGCATAGGACGCATCGTCAGAGACCATATCGCGATTCAGTGGAGGTAGCTTGCTGTAATTACAATCCTCTCCACTGCTAGCCACCTCGATGTTGCCATAACGGGCTGCTTCAACATTGGCCTGCTTGGAAAAATTACCGGTTTCACTGTATACCGCTTTACGAGCCGGTTTTAATGGCAACAGATTCATGGGGATTGCTGAAAACTGCATCCGGGCGCCGCCATGGGTATAAAGAATGCTGTAATCGTCAGGCAGGTTGGATATCTCTCTGATCAATTCATCACAGCGATCGAGGACTGCCTCAAATTCCCTGGAACGATGAGAGATTTCAATCACAGAAACACCCATGCCCTTGTAGTCCAGAAACTCTTCCTGAATTTGTTTCATGACCGGAATAGGCAACATTGCCGGACCGGCACCAAAGTTATAAACCTGCTTGCTCATAATATGAATATCTTTTTGTTTTTGTGATTTACGTTACTAAATAAACTTTAGATTGCCCAAACCTTGATGACATGCGGTATAGCCCGGATGTCGTTAAGGGTTTCTTCTGAAGGCTCTGATTCGACATCAATCAGATTATAGGCAATTTCATCGCGGCTCTTGTTCAGCATATCAATTACGTTGATATCCTTGTCGGCAAGGATGGATAAAATCTGCCCCAGCATACGAGGAACATTTTCATTGATTATGGCAATACGATGCCCTTCGGATTTTTCCAGCGTAAGCGAAGGAAAATTTACGGAATTTTTGATGGTGCCGTTTTCAAGAAAATTACGTAGTTGATCAACAGCCATTATCGCGCAGTTTTCTTCAGCTTCATCCGTGCTGGCGCCAATATGAGGCAACAGGAATGCTTTTTTACTTTTTAATAATCCGGGAGTAGGGAAGTCGGTAACGTAGCCGGACAGGGCGCCGTTATTTAATGCTTCAATCAGGGCTTCTTCGTCAACAAGCGCATCTCTGGAGAAGTTCAATAGTACTGCGCCAGATTTGAAGTAGTTGATTAGTTTTCTGTCTATCAGATTTCTTGTGGATTCCAGAACAGGCAAATGCAAAGTCACATAGTCCGAGCGGGAGATCAGGGAGGTCAGATTCTCCTGTTTTTCGATCTGGTTAGCCAGTCGCCATGCAGCATCTACTGAAATTGCCGGATCATATCCCAGGACTTTCATACCCATCTGGATTGCTGTATCTGCCACCATTGCGCCAATAGCACCCAGTCCAACAATTCCAAGGGTTTTTCCTTTCAGTTCCATGCCTTTGTATTTCTTCTTCTCTGCTTCTACCAGCTTCGACATTTCTGCCGCATCCAGTTCATGAGAAAGACTGTTTACCCAGTTAATGCCTTCAATAATTCCTCGAGAAGACAAAAGCAGGCCACAAAGTACCAGTTCTTTGACTGCATTGGCGTTGGCACCCGGAGTATTAAAAACTACGATGCCTTCCCTGGTATAACTATCGACAGGGATATTGTTGACACCGGCACCGGCCCGTGCAACGGCTTTCAGGTTGGGGTTTATATTTTCAGCAGACAGTTTTTGACTGCGTACAAGTAAAGCATCAGCATTTTCTACATCGGGAGATATAAGGTAATCCTGTTTGGGAAAACGTACGAGTCCCTTGTCAGAAATCTGATTGAATGTCTGAATCTTGAGCATCTGATGGTCTTCCCTTGAGGTGTTGTTGACTTGAATACCGGGCTTGTTCCCGGAAAATTCAGGGGCGCATTTATACAGTGAAATCGTCAAAATTTCCAGTTAAAACCTTTGTCTATGAGATAATGGAAGGAAATACCAACACTGGTTTGGCCATGAATTCTGACTGGTTTGTCTACATATTGCGTACGGCTGGCGGCGCCCTGTACACCGGGATTACGACTGATGTAGCGCGGCGCCTGGATGAGCATGCCGGAATCGGTGCCGGGGCAAAAGGGGCGAAGGGTGTTAAAAGTAAAAAAGGGGCAAAAAGTCTGCGTGGTAAAGGCCCTCTGGAGCTTGTCTGGCATACCCCTGTCAAAAATCGCAGTGAAGCGTCTGTACTTGAAGCGCGGATTAAGAAATTGTCGCGAAACTCCAAGGAACAGCTGATAAGTGGCGATCAGGAAGTACTTGAGAATATGTTTCCCTGAATGCCTCAATGTTCATTCTGGGGTATAATTCCTTTTTTTTAAAACATGATCAGGTTAAGTATGACTGAGGCGAAAAACATCGTCCCATTGCAAATGCAGGAACTCGGAAAGAATGCTCGAGCGGCTTCCCGTGTTATGGCAACAGCAGACACGGCTGTTAAAAATGCAGCCCTGCTTGCAGCTATGGACGCCATTGACTCAACCCGTGACAAGCTTGCCAGTGCCAATGCCAGGGATCTGGAAGCCGGCACTAAAAAAGGGCTGGATCCTGCAATGCTGGATCGCCTGGAGCTCACGCCTCCCAGAATTGAGAATATGCTGGAAGGTTTGCGTCAGGTTGCAGCCCTGTCAGATCCTATTGGGGAAATAGGCGAGATGCGCTATATGCCCAGCGGCATTCAGGTAGGCAGGATGCGAGTTCCGTTGGGAGTGATCGGGATTATTTATGAATCCAGGCCCAATGTGACTGCCGAAGCCGCCAGTTTATGTTTGAAATCCGGCAATGCCACCATTTTGCGTGGCGGCTCGGAAGCATTTTATTCCAACCAGGCCATCGCAGACTGTATACGTCAGGGGCTGGAGACAGCCGGATTGCCGGCAGCTGCTGTGCAGGTGGTCGGGACAACGGATCGCTCTGCTGTCGGCGAGCTGATTACCATGCCTGAATACGTGGATGTCATTGTTCCCCGGGGTGGTAAAGGTCTGATTGAAAGAATCAGTAATGAGGCCAAGGTACCAGTGATCAAGCATCTGGATGGAATCTGTCATGTTTATATCGATGATGGGGCAGATATCACGAAGGCGGTAAATATCGCACTTAATTCAAAAACCAACCGCTATGGTGTCTGTAATGCAATGGAAACACTTCTGGTTGCGGAATCCATGGCTGCGCAGGTGCTGCCGCAACTTGAGCAGGTCTACAGTGATTTCGATGTGGAGATACGCGGTTGTAAAAAGACCTGTGTATTAATGGTAAGCGCGAAGGCAGCCAGTGAAGAAGACTGGAGCACAGAATACCTTGCTCCGGTGCTTTCAATTCGTGTCGTTTCCGGTATTGATGAAGCCATTGACCATATCAATACCTATAGTTCCCAGCATACGGATACGATCGTTACGGAAGATTATAGCCGCGGTCGGCGTTTCCTCAGGGAAGTAGATTCCAGTTCAGTGATGATTAATGCATCAACGCGTTTCGCTGATGGTTTCCAGTATGGGTTGGGCGCAGAAATAGGTATTTCTACAGACAAAATTCATGCGCGTGGACCAGTCGGGCTCGAAGGTCTCACCTCACAAAAATATGTTGTGCTGGGTGATGGTCATGTCCTTGAGAAATAGAACTTGCAGTGAATGAAAGTACTGCGTCAGTGCTGCATCTAGGCTTGATGGGAGGAATGTTTGATCCTGTCCATCAGGGGCACCTTAAAATAGCGCTAACCTCCCTTGAGAATTTACAACTGGATGCGATCCGACTGATACCCTGTGGCAACCCGGTCCATCGGGGCGAGGTTTTTGCTTCTGCGCAACATCGCCTGGCTATGCTGAGATTGGCGGTTGAAAGTTATTCGGATATTGGAATAGATGATCGTGAACTTAACAGCGATGAACCTTCCTTTACCCTGACAAGTTTGCAAAAGATAAAACAGGAGCAGCCCGATGCAAGGCTTTTCTTTATTATGGGTCAGGATGCTTTCAATAATTTTCATACCTGGCATCGATGGCACGACATATTTTTGTTAACTCACATAATTGTTGCTGCAAGACCTGGCTATCAGCTTAATCCTGTTAAAGAATTAGAGACAGAATTAAAAAAACGAATGGTGCCATCAGTAGAAAAATTGAAACAGACAGAATATGGAAAAATATTTATTACAGAATATGACTTGTTGGATATTTCCTCGTCAATGGTAAGAGAGACCGTTCTTGGCCATAAAAGTTTGGCAGGGTTGGTACCAGAATTGGTGCCAGAAAAAGTTGCTCATTATATAGATACTCACAAGTTATATGCCCGGGAGGCTGACATTTGAACGCTGAAAATCTCAAAGATATTGTTATCAATACTCTTGATGATATGAAAGGCAGGGAAGTGACCTGTTTACATGTTTCCGATATTACGACCATTACCGATTATATGGTTGTAGTTGCCGGGACATCATCAAGGCATGTCAGATCTCTTGCTGAAGATGTTGCAAAAAAAGTCAAAGACAGTGGCAGTCCGGTCTATGGTATGGAAGGCCAGAATCAGGGTGAATGGGTTTTACTGGACCTGGGTGATGTGCTGGTTCATGTAATGACAGAAGATGTTCGAAAAATGTATGACCTTGAATCGCTCTGGGACATGAAGCCTTCCGATAAAAAATAAAGTTTTGTGACACCAGAAACGTCACTTTTCCCTATACGCTCTGAATATGAAAATAAAGCTCATTGCAGTTGGAACCAAAATGCCAGCCTGGGTTGAAACGGCAGTCAATGAGTACCAAAAACGTCTGCCAGGAAACTTTCAGTTAATCATCACCGAGGTTGCCCTGGCGAAAAGATCCAAAGCCAACTCAGATATAGCAAAACTTTGTGAAGCCGAGGGAAAAGCACTATTAAATGCCGTTGCACCGGGTGATTATCTGGTAGCGCTGGATGTAAAAGGGAAGTCTCTGGCAACCGAGGTGATGGCCAATAAAATTGGTACATTAAAGGATATTGGTCAGGATCTGGCATTACTTGTGGGTGGTCCGGATGGACTTTCAGAGAAATGCCTTGAGTCAGCTCAGGAAGCATGGTCACTCTCTGCTTTAACAATGCCTCATACTATTGTTAGAATCGTGGTAGCAGAGCAGATTTACAGGGTCTGGAGTGTTTTGGCAGGGCATCCTTACCATCGGGAATAGCTGAAACAGGCTAAAAACAAAGTTTGCTGGATTCACCGATCAGTA
The DNA here is from genome assembly GCA_030828385.1 of Gammaproteobacteria bacterium. Taxonomy (GTDB): domain Bacteria; phylum Pseudomonadota; class Gammaproteobacteria; order Pseudomonadales; family Pseudohongiellaceae; genus Eutrophocola. Next base: position 10,336 of record JAURCS010000009.1, on the reverse strand, counting down.
TCGGTAAATAAAGAAGAACTACGAATACTATAAATCCAGATAGTATGAACTCAGGTAGTTAAATACAGGCAGTACACCATAGTGGACTTACGTGATATCAGTAATGACTGAAAAAATCACAATACAGGATCACCAACTCGAACGGCAAATAGTTTTGTCGAGAATCATCGTCGGCGGCGTAATCGCATTCTTGTTAATCCTTGCCTTGATTGCCCGACTATTCTTCCTTCAGGTCAATCAGCACGATTATTATTCAACCAAGTCTGATAATTATCGAATTCATGTTCAGCCCATCGTTCCTACAAGGGGGTTAATTTACGATAGAAATGGTACGTTGCTGGCAGAAAACGTGCCCAGTTTTACGCTTACCCTGATTCGGGAACATGCTGGTGATGTTGATAAGGTGGTTGATGTAATTGAATCTCTTATCTCTCTGACAGAAGAAGACAGGGAAAAGTTACGTAGTCGCTTGCGAAGTCGAAGTATTCCTTACTCCTCTGTTCCTGTTCGTTTTAATCTAAGTGAAGAAGAAATTGCCAGAATTTCTGTAAATCAGTTTCGCTTGCCAGGTGTCAGCGTAGAGGCTCAACTTGTACGGCATTATCCGGAAGGCGAAATTTTTGCTCACTCAGTTGGCTATCTGGGCAACATTACAGAAGACGAATTAAAAGCAGTTGATCCTGTCAATTACAGTGGTACCCATCAGATAGGCAAGCAGGGAATTGAGAAGTTTTATGAAGATATTCTCCATGGCCAGGTAGGTTACCAAACCGTCGAAAAAAATGCCCGCGGTCAGATCATGAGCGTTCTGGACAGAACTGATCCAGTTCCTGGTCAGGATATTGTATTGAACCTTGACAGCAAGATACAAAAAGCCGCAGTAGAGGCGTTGGGTGACTATCGTGGCGCAGTAGTGGCAATTGATCCTGAGACCGGTGGTATTTTAGCTCTGGTGAGTAAACCTGCGTATGACCCGAATATTTTTGTACAGGGAATCAGTCGAAAAGATTATGCCTCTCTTAATGATCCGGTAAATTCGCCCTTATTTAACCGCGCATTGGCCAAATATGCGCCGGGCTCTACAGTAAAACCTTTTATCAGTCTTGCAGCGCTGAATGAAGGCTATCGTACTCCGGAGGATACTGTACATGACCCCGGCTACTATCAATTGGGTAATCATAAACACTACGACTGGACCTGGTGGTCGGATAAGACCGGTCATGGCACAGTTGATATGCAAAGAGCAATCTATCAGTCATGTAATGTGTATTTCTGGGATCTTGCCATGGACATGGGTATTGACCAGATGCATGACTTCCTTTTCCGTTTTGGTTTTGGGCGAAATGTCAGCCTGGATTTGCCACAGGCCAGTACCGGCACCTTGCCTTCACGGGAATGGAAATTGAATGCCATGGGTGAGCCATGGTATCCCGGAGAAACAATTAACTCCTATGTCGGACAGGGTTATACAGAAGCAACCCCGTTACAACTGGCGACGGCAACCATGCTTATGTCCAATAAAGGAAAATGGCATCGCCCTGCAGTGATGAGGCAAATCGGCACGGACTCCTCACCGGTCATAGAGTCCACTTTTCTTCCGGATATAGAAATTAATAATCCGGATTACTGGGACTTTATAGCCGAATCCATGGAGATGGTTGTTAGCAGGGGATATGGCGGTGAATACAGAACCTATGGTTCTGCCTATCCCTATATAGCTGCCACAAAACCTTTGAACTACCGCATGGCCGGTAAATCCGGTACAGCCCAGGTTATTGCTATTCCGGAAAATTACGACAGAGCCGATGAAGTACCGGAAAAATACCGGGAACATGCATGGTTTATTTCTTTTGCACCGGTTGATAATCCCAAAATTGCCCTGGCGGTTTTTGTCGAACATGGCGAGGCTGGTAGCTCTGTTGCTGGCCCTATTGCCAGAAATGTTCTTGATGCCTACCTTCTTGATGAGCAGGGTGAATTGAAAGCGGAATTTATTTATCCGCAAATTTCAGAAGAGGATGAAGGGGCTGAATCAGGAATGCCGTTTAAAGAGTCTGTCGTTGGTTCCGCAAGCGACACAACGGACTCGCTTGCGGAAGAAAATGTGAATCTTGTCAGCGTCAATCAGTAGCTATCAAAACGTGATGGAGAAAGTTTGAGTAGTCAGGATTTTATCAGGCATATGGGCTATATAGGTAAAGACCTTGGGCGCCGCAAGAGTGTCTGGGAATATCTGCATATCGATTTTCCTTTATTGGTTGCTCTTCTGATATTACTCGGTTTTGGTTTGATGGTGCTGTACAGCGCGGCAGATGGCAACATGTCGATGATGCGGCGCCAGATAACCTTTATTATTGTCTCGTTGGGCGCAATGTTGTTTATGGCCCAGCTGGAGGTCAGAATTCTCAGGCGTTGGGCGCCCTGGATGTATCTGGGGGGAATGGCGTTGCTTGTGGCTGTCATTTTCTATGGCAGTATCGGTGGCGGTGCCAGACGCTGGATTGATTTGCCATTACTGCCCCGCTTTCAGCCCTCTGAAATCATGAAAGTAGTGCTGCCGCTTTGTGTTGCCGGTTACTTTTCCAAGCGAGCTCTACCCCCGCGTTTTAAACATATTGTTTGGGCCTTGGTAATCATCATGCTGCCTACCGCTCTCATTGCTATCCAGCCCGATCTAGGTACTGCCTTGCTGATAGCCGTATCCGGACTTTTTGTTATTTTGTTGGCAGGTATTAACTGGAAACTGGTTTTTTCTTTTCTGGGCGTGGCCATCCTCTCCAGTCCTGCACTATGGATATTTTATATGTCCGATTATCAGAAGCAGCGAGTGAAAACCCTGTTTGATCCGCAAAGTGACCCGCTGGGTACCGGATGGAATATTATCCAGTCACAAACAGCAATTGGATCTGGCGGTGTCTTTGGCAAGGGCTGGCTAAACGGTGTGCAATCGCGTCTGGACTTTCTTCCAGAAGGGCAAACTGACTTTATAGTAGCGGTACTGGCCGAGGAATTTGGTCTGCTGGGAATGCTGTTCCTGCTTGTTCTGTACATCGCCATTATCGGACGTGGACTTTATATCGCAGCCACGGCCCAGGATACCTATAGCCGTTTATTGGCAGGCAGTATCATTCTTACTTTTTTTGTTTATGTATTCGTTAATATTGGTATGGTGAGTGGAATTTTGCCTGTTGTAGGTGTGCCTTTGCCCATGGTTAGTCTGGGGGGCACTTCAATCCTGACCCTGATGGTAGGCTTTGGCATTCTGATGTCTATTCATACACATAACAAGACCCTTATTCCCTGAATAAGGTATAATTTGCGCTGTTTTGATGAAACCAAGACTCTGCTGAGGAGTGAATATTCAAGTGTCTTTTTGGTCTAGCTTGACCAGATTCCTGATTATCGCCCTGGCTGCCACTCTGGCAGCTTGTGTAAGTCCAACTACCCCTCAAAAAACTGGTTCAGGCCGTTATGAAATGGCTGATGACAGCCCGGTTCTTGAGCCTATTGACCTCTCGGCAGTGCCACCCGTTATTCCTGAACCTGTGACCCGAACCATTGCTGGAAACAAAAGCCCCTATACAGTTAACGGGATGACTTATTATGTAATGGATTCAGAGGAAGGCTATGAGGAAACCGGAATGGCTTCCTGGTATGGCCGAAAATTTCATGGTCACCTGACTTCCAATGGTGAGATCTATGACATGTTCACTCTGACCGCGGCCCATAAATCGCTACCCATCCCCAGTTTTCTCGAGGTTACCAATCTGGACAATGGCAAAAGTGTGGTGGTCAGGGTTAATGACAGGGGCCCCTTTCATGATGACAGAATCGTCGACCTATCCTATGCCGCGGCTGCCAGTCTGGATTATGCAGCTAACGGTACTGCCCGAGTCAGGGTAAAGGCATTGTTACCTGATTCGTCTACTGAATCTTCCCGGTTTACACAACAGAGTGCCTCGTCAGAAAGCGATCCTGATGCGCAGGCAACCCAGGAACTGGTGCTGCAGGAACGAAACCGGATTGAGCAGGGGGCTGGACTGGATTTTCTTCAGGTAGCGGCATTTAGTAACGAAAATAGTGCCATAGAACTGATGAACAGGGTAAAACTACTCACCTCGCTGCCGGTATTTATTCGTAGCGATAGTGATGGCGGGACAGAAAACCTGTTGCATCGAGTGCGTCTTGGCCCCTTAAATGAGACAATAGATCTGCGCGCACTGATCACATTAATTGTTGATGCCGGTCTGGGCACGCCGTTCAGGGTCAGGCAATAAAGATAATGTTGCCATTTTTTAGACAGACAATTATTAGACAATTACCAGATAAGATCACAGACCACAGATTGCAATGTAATAGACTGAACCAGAACAGAGATTTAATCCTTTAATCAGAAACTGACAACAATTTTCATGAGGACAGAAATGGTGAGTTTGCGAACATTTTTCACACCTATTACTTCGGTAAATTCCAGGAGGTTCTTTGGGGTATTACTGTTAGCGAGTGTTTTTGTTGGGCAGGTTGATGCCCAGCAGTCAATCATTCCTCGTGCTCCCCAGATAGCTGCAACAAGCTATATTCTTATGGATGCCAAAACCGGTGAAATTCTGGTTGAGGAAAATGCTGATATTCCACTGCCACCGGCAAGCCTCACTAAAATCATGACCTCCTATGTCGCTGCCAATGAAGTTGCTCAAAGTAATGTTTCTCTCAATGACCAGGTTCATGTCAGTGTCAAAGCCTGGCAAATGGAAGGCTCGAAAATGTTTATCCAGGAAGGAACCCAGGTACGTCTGGAGGACCTTTTACGCGGCATGATCATTCAGTCCGGAAATGACGCCAGTGTCGCCATCGCCGAACATATTGCTGGCAGCGAAGCCGCATTTGCCGACATGATGAATCAACATGCGGAATTGCTGGGATTGAATAACAGTTATTTTTTGAATGCATCGGGCTTGCCCATGCCCCAACACACCATGTCAGCGAGAGACCTGGCGCTGTTGTCGAAGGCACTGATAGAAAATTTTCCGTCTCACTACGCCATGTATTCCGAGAGGGAATTTACCTTTAACGAAATACGCCAGCCCAACAGAAACAGCCTGCTGTTTCGAGATCGTAACGTAGACGGTATCAAAACCGGGCATACCGATGAGGCGGGTTACTGTCTGGTGGCATCCGCGACAAGAGAGGATATGCGTCTGATTGCCGTAGTGATGGGAACAGACAGCACTGATGCCCGTGCCATTGAATCGCAGAAACTGTTGACCTATGGCTTCCGTTTCTACCAGACCCTGCAGTTATTCGAGAACAGTGAAGTACTCTCTACCGAGCGCGTCTGGTCCGGTAAAAACAATGCCGTGGATATTGGTATCACCGACGAGGTTTATGTAACGATTCCCCGCGGTCAGGAAGACAACCTGGTCAGAGAGCTGGTGATAGATGAAACACTGAAAGCGCCGATCAGCGCGGGGCAGGTACTGGGTAATATTAAAATCAGTCTTAATGATCAGGTTTTTTATGACGGCCCTGTAGTGGCCATGGAAGTCATCGAAAGAGGTAGTTTTATCAAGCGTATCATGGACTTTCTGCATTTGTTTTTCCTCAGTCTGTTTGGCTAAGGAAGAGAAATATCGGGACACTGAACGTTCAGGAGCAATTAAGATACGTAGCATGCAACAGGAAGAATCTCCAAAAATAGAATATCCTTGCCGTTATCCTATCAAGGTCATGGGAGTTGATGTTGATGAATTCAGTAGCGCTATTATTGATATTATTCGTCAACATGCACCGGAACTTGCAGAAGAGGATATCAATTTTCGACCCAGTCGGCATGGTAAATATCTGGCTGTGAATGTCATTATCACGGCCCGCTCACTGGAGCAGATTAAGGCCATCTTTGACGATCTAAAGGCCAGTGGCCGCGTTGCCATGGTCATATAGATTCCTATATGTAGATTGTCAAACTGACCCTCAACCACCAAAGTTGGGCAGCATCATTCTTTAAGAGGTAATGTGACCAGCATTCTTGCACCAAGTCATGTTGAAGAACTGATATTCAGGGATCTTGGGCTGGCTGACTATTCAGAAACCTGGAATGCCATGAAATCATTCACGATTGATCGCAATCCCGGACAACAGGATGAGTGCTGGTTACTCCAGCATAGTCCCGTTTTCACCCTAGGGCAGGCTGGACTGAAAGAACATATTATCGATCCTCATGGTATTCCTGTGGTTGAAAGCGACAGGGGCGGGCAGGTGACCTATCATGGGCCAGGACAACTGGTTGCCTATCTTCTGCTTGATATAAAGCGACGAAAGAAAGGCATTCGACAACTGGTAGATATCATTGAGCAAAGTATTATCGAAGTGCTTGCTGACTTTTCCATTTCTGCCTCAACCCGCAAGGGTGCACCCGGTGTCTATGTTAATGATGACAAGATTGCCGCGCTTGGCTTGAGAATCAAGAATGGCTGTTCCTATCACGGCTTGAGTCTGAATGTTGACATGGATCTTGAGCCATTTAGTTATATTAACCCCTGTGGTTATCCCGGACTCGGGGTTACCCAGATTCGCCAGTTTGTTACGGATTACCCGACCGATCTCATGGTAGAAACCAGTGCCAGGTTAACTAAGGTGCTGTCAGACAATCTGCTATAATTCATTTTTTTTAACTTTTCAGTAGCTCAATTATGCCAAATACAGAAAATATCAAATCTGTTGTACAGGGTGAAAAACTCCGTGGAGCAGATAAGGTAGCGCGAATTCCGATAAAGATTATTCCGACCGTTGAAATGCCTCGCAAACCGGAATGGATTCGTGTCACTCTCGGCAATAATGAAAAAGTGGACAAGATCCGCCAGACCCTGCGCAAGCATAAGCTCAGCTCGGTATGCGAGGAAGCCTCCTGTCCTAACCTGGGGGAATGTTTCAGCAGTGGTACGGCTACTTTCATGATTATGGGCGATATTTGCACGCGCCGCTGTCCGTTTTGCGATGTTGCCCATGGCCGGCCGAATGCCCTGATGGAAAACGAACCCCTGGAACTTGCTGAGGCAATCGCAGAAATGGGGCTCACTTATGTGGTGGTGACCTCAGTGGACAGAGATGACTTGCGTGATGGTGGAGCTGATCATTTTGCTCGCTGTATCGCTGAAACCCGTCGTCTTAATCCGGGTATCAAGGTTGAGGTATTAGTGCCTGATTTTCGTGGCAGGGGCGATATTGCAATCGACATTCTGTCGCGCACCACCCCGGATGTGTTTAATCACAATCTGGAAACTGTGCCCAGGCTGTATAAACAGGTCCGACCCGGTTCAGATTATCAGTGGTCCCTTGATCTGCTGAAAAAATATAAAGACATGGCGCCTGATGTGCTGACCAAATCAGGAATAATGGTTGGTGTGGGTGAAACCAGAGAAGAAGTGTTGCAGGTAATGGAAGATATGTACGCTCACAACATTGATATGGTTACTATCGGGCAGTATCTGCAGCCATCACGGGATCATTTGCCTGTTGATCGCTTCGTTCACCCGGATGAATTTGAGGAATATGCTCAAATTGGTGAGAAGATGGGGTTCCATCATGTTGCCAGTGGTCCCATGGTGCGCTCCAGCTACCACGCTGATAAACAGGCAAAACTGTCAGACTAACCCGAGTGAGCAGATTACTGAACAAGGTTGCTTTCATTACCGGTGCCGCTGGCGGTATTGGTTTGGCTGCGGCAAAACTTTTTTTACAGGAAGGTGCCTCGGTCATTATGGCCGATCGGGATGCAGACCTGTTGGAAGATGCCAGGGCAAGCATGGAGGAGCTGACCAATGCAGAAGGCAGTTTTAACATAGTAAAAACAGATGTCACCAGTCAGCAAGAAATTGAGCAAACCGTCTCTCATATTCAAAGAAAGTTTAATCGTATTGATATAGCCGTTCTTAATGCCGGCATACCCGGGGCCAACATGCCGTTGGAGGACTATCCGGTAGAGTTGTTTGACCAGGTGATGGCGGTGAATATGCGTGGTGTCTGGCTGGGAATGCGTGCGGTTATACCGCTAATGAAGCAGCAGCAAGGCGGCAGCATCATAATGACGTCTTCCATTCAGGGCTTGTCGGCATTGCCAGGTACAACAGCGTATACCACCAGTAAACATGCTTTAGTCGGTATGATGAAAGGGGCGGCACTGGAGTTGGCTGAATTTGGCATAAGGGTCAATGCCATTCATCCCGGGTATGTTGAAACACCAATGATGGAGGCTATTCATCACGCCGTGGTGCCGGATGCTCCGGAAAAATTCCAGGCTAGTATTGCCTCTTCGGTACCTATGGGGCGCTATGCCAAAGCGGATGAAATTGCCCGGCTGATGTTGTTTCTGGCCAGTGATGAATCCAGTTATTCAACGGGTAGCAGCTTCCTTGCTGATGGTGGTATTTTAGCCGCCTTGCCAACCTTCTAGATTTCCCCAATAATTTCTTGCCCAGACTGCAACGCCCCCGCGAACAGCGGTATTTTGCCTGCGCTAATTCGTGACGGCCTCGATGGCCGTGTGAGTACCGGTCAGATCGAGAATCATGCTGGTCAATTCATCCCAGGGTTTGAGATTCATCAAACCTTTTATCGACTGATCGACATTGCGGGCCTTGATCAACATATTTTCCAGGCTGCTTATGCTGTGACTACGAAGCGCATGGCCGACAATGGGCATTCTGTTTTGCCAAACTCTTTCTGATTGCATAACGCCATTAATATTCTGTCCCTGGCTAATTTTTTCCTGCATACGTAAAAGGGTCCTGATTTCACGGATCAGAAAAAACAGTATTTTCAGGGGATCATCACCTTCGGCCCGTAAATGATTAAGTATATTCAATGCCTTGCCGCCATGACCGGCGAGGCTGGCATCAGCCAGGGCAAAAACGTTGAAGCGTGAACTGTCAGCGACAGCTCTGGCGACAAAATCCCGGGTCAGCATTCTGTCACCTGCAAGCAGTGCCAGCTTGTCAATTTCCTGGGCAGCAGCCAGTAAATTACCCTCCACCCGCTGACAGATAAGATCAATACTGTCCTGATCGGCAGAGAGCCCGACGCGTTTTATGCGTTGCGCTACCCAAGCGGGTAGTTGTTGGGCATTAACCGGCCATACCTGAACCACGATACCCTGGGACTCGATAGCCTTGAACCATTTTGTGGAAAGGGCCGGTTTTTCGATTTTACCGCTGCTAATCAGCAGTAAATTATCCTCCCCGGGGTTATCGGCATAGGTCTGTAAGGCCTTTTTTGCCTCGTTATCCAGTTTTGGTGAATGTAGTCGCAGATCAATGAGTTTGCGATCCGCAAACAGGGACAGGCTGTTGGCAGATTCCAGCAGGATATCCCAGTTAAACTGGGCGCTGACATCATGTACTTCGCGTTCGCTAAACCCTTGCTCTTTGGCAATGTGCCGCACGCTATCGAGAGTTTCCTGCACCAGCAGGGTCTCATCACCGGAGATCCAGACAAGAGCAGGCAATTGTTTTGCCAGTTGGGAAGTGAGATGTTCAGGTTTGACGATCATGTGCCATCATTCTAGCGAAGGCCAATGATGCATAAAAGCATAATCATGTTTCTTTGCTGGCAAAGTTCAGCTTTCACTTTCAGTAACTGGACTTTCTTCGTTATCTGCCAGCGTTTGCTGTGCATCCTGCAACAGCTCAATATTGGTCTGATCACTGACTTTCGATTCAATGACTTCACCTTCTGCATTACGCTGGAGTGATTCCCTGACTGAATTCAGTCGTCTTGCGGCTTTCCACGTATGACGGCATCCACGTTTTACCTGATTGGCGTACTGCAGCAAGATATCCATCTGGGAGATATCCAGATTGCCAAACAAGGCATTTAGCAGAATAGCTTCTTTCAGGGTATCGTATTTCTTCTCAACCTCATCATAGGTGACCGAGCTCTTTATGGTTTCCGGGGTATTGTCTGGTGTGAGTGAGTCCAGATGTCTGTCAGCGGTTGCAAAAAAGTCATGAAAAGCGCTACTGAAGTCACTTTCCTGATGCTCCATGCTGATCTTGCCCAGTCGCGCGATATCTTCTGAAATCTCGATAGTAATAATATATTCCTGCAAGGAATGCATCAGGCTCATCAAGGCTTCAGAAATAAATGGTGTCAATTCGTTTTTATTCAGCTCTGCCGAGAACTTGCCGACTTCGCCAGCCAGATTACGAATGATGGCACTGCGACTTTTGAAAGCGAAGTTTTGCTGGCGCAGATTTTTCCGTAATAACTCCACACACATGGTTGCAATGCGGCTTAACTCCAGGGAAAGGGTGTCAAGCGCAATATAGGGCAGGGCCAGCAT
>JAURCS010000099.1:463-842 GCA_030828385.1 Gammaproteobacteria bacterium | reverse complement strand
AAGTGCAAAAAAGGCCATGTTGAGGCATCCGGATCACCAAGAAATAATTATCTGACATCCTTCAAAATCAATAGGGTTCTGATCCATGTACATATCTCCCCATAACCAAAATATGAAACTCAGAAAATCAAAATTACAACCTGTAGAGCGCTTCCGTCCCTACCTCCAGCCCCTAATAGAACTGTATAAGTGCAAAAAAGGCCATGTTGAGGCATCCGGATCACCAAGAAATAATTATCTGACATCCTTCAAAATCAATAGGGTTCCGAACCATGTATATATCTCCCTATAAACAAAATATGAAATGAAAATTTCAAAAATTGCAACCTGTAGAGCGCTTCCGTCCCTACCTCCAGCCCCTAATAGAACTGTATAAGTT
>JAURCS010000099.1:0-366 GCA_030828385.1 Gammaproteobacteria bacterium | reverse complement strand
GTGCAAAAAAGGCCATGTTGAGGCATCCGGATCACCAAGAAATAATTATCTGACATCCTTCAAAATCAATAGGGTTCTGATCCATGTACATATCTCCCCATAACCAAAATATGAAACTCAGAAAATCAAAATTGCAACCTGTAGAGCGCTTCCGTCCCTACCTCCAGCCACTAATAGAACTGTATAAGTGCAAAAAAGGCCATGTTGAGGCATCCGGATCACCAAGAAATAATTATCTGACATCCTTCAAAATCAATAGGGTTCTGATCCATGTACATATCTCCCCATAAACAAAATATTAAATGAAAATATCCAAAATTGCAACCTGTAGAGCGCTTCCGTCCCTACCTCCAGCACCTAATAGAA
>JAURCS010000098.1 GCA_030828385.1 Gammaproteobacteria bacterium | reverse complement strand
ACACCGTCTTCGGTCTGGCGGCGTATTTTTATACCCGCGACATCGGCCGTATCTGGCGTGTAGCAGAAGCCCTGGAATTTGGTATGGTCGGTATCAATGAAGGGCTTATTTCAAATCCGATGGCGCCCTTTGGCGGCGTGAAGCAGTCGGGGCTTGGGCGTGAAGGGTCGAAGTACGGGATTGGGGAATATCTGGAGATTAAGTATCTTTGTATGGGTGGGTTGGACAAGTCTCAAGTTTCAAGAGTTTTGTAGGTCGGATAAGCGAAGCGCATCCGACGGGATTCGGGATAAAAGATAAAGGATAAAGGAAAAAGGTGGGCTGGTTTGGCTGCTTTTTACGGCGTCTCCAGAAGGTCTGATTACAGGAATTTTTCTGTCGGATGACGGCCTGCGGCCTTATCCGACCTACGGGGCTTGCCAGTTACAAGTCTTAAGTTTCAAGTCACAAGAGTTTTGTAGGTCGGATAAGCGTAGCGCATCCGACGGATTGGATAAGAAAATAAAGTTAGGGGAAGAATTATGAGTGACGATATCAAAGACGACATTAATGACGAGGATGAAAATCCTGTTGGTGGCGATGAGGATGTTCGGGTTATCAAGAAATACCCCAACCGTCGCATCTATGACACGCAGACCAGCAAGTACATCAAGGTGGATGATATCCGCGACATGATCGTGGCAGGTATTCCGTTTATGGTGCTGGACAGCAAGACCGGTGAGGATGTGACACGCAGTGTGCTGTTGCAGTTAATCATCGAGCAGGAATCTGAAAACAATCCCCTCTTCACCACGGAAAATCTGAAATCCTTTATTCGTTATTACGGCCAGGTACCGCACCAGGGCTTTGCGGATTTTATGAACCAGAGCCTGTCGTTTTTCCAGAGCCAGCAGGATCAGTTGCGTGATACCTATAGCAACATGATGCAGAACAATGCCATGAAAGCCTTCCAGGATATGAACAAAAAGAATATG
>JAURCS010000097.1 GCA_030828385.1 Gammaproteobacteria bacterium | reverse complement strand
GTATATGGACTACAACTGAATATGAGAAATTTCTGACATACATCTCCAGGTATCCGAATGCTGGCAAGCTCATCCCTGGCACTGGTGGTGTTAGAAAGATTCGCTGGGAAGCTAAAGGGGTTGGCAAGCGTGGCGGTACCAGGGTTATTTATTACAATAAAACCATGTCTGAAATCTGGCTATTAACCCTGTATGTGAAAAGTGATACTGAAAACATTCCAGCAAATGAATTGATAAAAATGAGGAAGGCTACTTATGACTAAGAAAATGAGCCCCGCCGGGCAGGAGTTGCTGGATGATATTCTTGCCATCAAGGCTGGCGCACCCCATAGAAGATGGAGCCCCGAACAGATGCTGGCTCTTTCTATTAGACTTGACCTCAAATTGTCACAACCAGAGTTTGCCAAATTGCTTGGCGTGCCTGTGGGTACCATCAGGGATTGGGAACAAGGCAGAAAGCAGCCTGGCAGCGCTGCCATCACACTGCTTAAAGTGGCTGAAAAACACCCGGACATTCTTGAAGAGATTGCTGCCTAGAAAGAAGCCCTGAAGGCTATCAGGGGCGAATAATGATATTAATGGTGCCGGCATTCCTGCTGTCCACGGCATAGGACACAATATAGCCCTGCTGTTGATAAAAATATAACAGGCCCTGCACTTCTTCGTTGATACGACCACCGCCCACGATCAAGCGTAAACGCTGCGTGTAATTATTAATGGCAAAGTTCAGTTGCTGATGTAATTTGGCCAGTGCCTGATCAACGGTTTCATGGTTATGGGCAATATCGCAGGTATGGGTTGAGCCATCACTTTGCCGAATTAATACCGCGTCACATTTAAGACATCTGTCAATCTCGTTCCAGTCAGTTATGTCGAAGACCGGGATGGGATTTATCATTCCGCAGGCTAGGCATTCTTTATTCATTTAATTTATTTGCTTTGTTTTTTTGGATTTTTAAATAGGGGTCAGAGCAACTTGATTTTTGAAGTTCAGTGAAACATTGGGCATTAGGTTAAATCAAGTTGGTCTGACCCCGGTGAAGTTCTGTCGCTTGTCTCTTGTCTCTTATCTCTTGCCTCTTGTCTCTTATCTCTTGCCTCTTGTCTCTTG
>JAURCS010000096.1 GCA_030828385.1 Gammaproteobacteria bacterium | reverse complement strand
CTATGATGCGACGGCGTGGGGCTTTTGGGCTGCGCGCCATCCATGGCAAGGCCGGATTTCGGCAAAATGGAGGCAACGCGTTCGCGGCAATGATTGAGCAAGAACAAAGCCAGATTGATGACAGCGCGCTTGTCAAAGCGCTGATTGCGCCGGTGCAGCATGCTGGCCGCGTGATTATGGATTTCTATCAAACCTACCCATCTGCCGAGACCAAGGCCGATGGCAGCCCCGTCACCAAGGCCGATCAAGCTGCCGAAGCGATCTTGCTTGCCGAAATTGCCGCTTTGGCACCGACAATCCAGATTATTTCCGAAGAAAATGCCGCCAGCCATAAATTTGCGGCAAGCCAAGAATTTTTTCTTGTTGATCCGCTTGATGGCACCAAGGAATTTATCAAGGCGCGCGGTGATGGCGCCTTCACCGTCAATATCGGGCTTATCCGAAATGGCGAGCCGGTCATGGGCATTGTCTTTGCGCCAGCGCTTGACCGGCTATTTTTTGGCAGTCTTGGCAATGGCGCGTTTGAAATTTCGGGCGGTATCTGCCGCCAAATTCATGTTCGCATGCCGCCCGCCGACGGGCCGGTCGCTGTCGCCAGCGCATCGCATCGTGACGCGCAAACCAATCAATGGCTGGAAACGCGCGGCATTACCAATAGCATCGCCATTGGCTCGTCGCTAAAATTTTGCCTGATTGCCGCTGGTGAGGCCGATCTATATCCGCGTTATGGCCCAACGATGGAATGGGACACCGCCGCGGGTGATGCAGTGTTGCGTGCCGCCGGCGGGCGGGTCACGGCCGAAGATGGCAAGCCCTTTGCCTATGGCAAGACCGGATATCGCAACCAGCCATTTTTTGCCGCTGGCGGGGGCTAGCCAATACCGTTTTCGGCCTTGGTTTTGCTGGGGCGTTGGCGTAATGTTTTCGGGCAAAAAGGCACGCCATGATGCGGCATGGCATTGTGTGGCATTACCGGTTTTTAAAAGAAAGATTGCATTATGATTATTGATTGTCATGGCCATTACACAACAACGCCGCCGCAGGTCGAAACCTATCGTAACGAACAGCGCGCATTACTGGCAAATGACCCAAATCATCTTTTTGAAAAGGGTAATATCAATATTTCGGATGACGAGATTCGTGACACGATTGCCAATAACCAGCTTAAAATGCAGCAGGATCGCGGCACTGACGTGACGATCTTTTCACCGCGGGCAAGCTGGATGGGGCATGATCTTGGTAATGCCAGCACGTCGCAAGCCTGGACCGAGCTTTGTAATGATTTGATCCGGCGGGTTTGTGATCTGTTTCCCGAAAATTTTG
>JAURCS010000095.1 GCA_030828385.1 Gammaproteobacteria bacterium | reverse complement strand
GATGACTGGCACACAGTCCATAAGAGACGTGATTGCCTTTCCCAAGACACAGTCAGCTGCCTGCCTGCTGACCAACGCTCCAGGTGAAGTCAATAACAGGCAATTACGGGAACTGAACATCCGTTTACGTGAACAGCCGAAAGCGGCTGAAGGCCAGGAAAGTCGGTCTGAATGAAGTTGATCCTGGCCTGGAAGATGGAGGGGGATGCTGCAGAGTCGGACGGCGCGAATGGAAGTTCTCGGTGATTTGCTGAAAATTTGCGCCAATGCCAATATTTCTGATGCGGTAATGGAACAATTAAACCCTGAATCCTGATACCATTTCCTCACTTTGTCAGTTCAACGAAAACGGCCGGGTGTTGCAGGATCATAAATGACTATCATTCTAGGAATTGACCCGGGGTCGCGCCTCTGTGGTTACGGGCTCATCAGCGCCAGAGGCAACAAACTCGACTACCTTGCCAGCGGCGTCATAAAAATGGGAGCCAGTCCATTTCCTGAAAGACTCCACACTATTTTCACCGACATATCCGATATCATTGAAGAGTTTGCCCCTGCTGCAGCGGCTATAGAAGATGTTTTTATGGGTAAAAATGCGTCTTCGGCACTCAAGCTTGGACAGGCAAGAGGCGCGGCTATTGTAGCCTGTACCCGATACGATTTGCCTGTTGCGGAATATTCCCCAAGAAGAGTGAAACAGGCGCTGGTTGGCAAAGGGCAGGCAGAAAAAAGCCAGGTACAGCAAATGGTAAAATCATTGCTCGGACTTGCCAGTGTGCCGGCAGAGGATGCTGCAGACGCCTTGGCCATTGCAATTTGTCACGCCACTACTGAAAGCACCCTGATTCGGATGGCGGGAGTAAAGGCCGGCAGACGCGGTCGCTTACAAGCGTCTGACTGACCAGGAAGAGATTTTTCAATTATCCCCATGGCTGTGAAACTGAAAGGAAACGATAAAACCTGATGATAGGCAGAATTAGCGGAATCTTACTGGAAAAATGTAATCAGCAGGCCTTGATTGATATCCAGGGTGTGGCATACGAAGTAGAAGTGCCGCTGAATACATTTTTTAACCTGCCTAATCCTGGTGCTGCAGTTACCCTGCATACTCACTTCGTCGTGCGTGAAGATGCTCAGCTATTGTTTGGCTTTCTTGAAGAGCGGGAACGAGGCTTTTTCCGGCTCCTTATTAAAATTAATGGCGTCGGCCCAAAACTGGCGTTGGCGATGTTGTCCGGCATGGAAGTTTCGGAATTTGTACGCTGTGTTCAACATGATGATGTGAAAAGCCTGGTTAAATTACCCGGGGTTGGTAAAAAAACTGCCGAGAGGCTGATTATTGAAATCAAGGACAAGTTAAAAGACTGGCAAGGCAATGAGCAATTGTCCGCTCCTGACGGTGGTGTTGCGCCGCGTCAGGGTAATGGCAGTATTGAAGAAGCCGAAACGGCTCTAATTTCCCTTGGCTATAAGCCACAGGAAGCAAGTCGTGCAGTTATTACTGCGGTGAAGATACTGGAAGAGTCAGAGCTGGAAGCAGACAGTGAAAATCTGATTAGAACAGCCCTTAAGAATATGTCTTAATGAGAGCCAATCTGGCTGGTATAACGAATGCGTGAAGAAGACAGAATAGTTGCTGCCACTGACACCAAAACCGAGGATGTTCAGGAAAATGCCATACGTCCTGCCAAACTGGTGGATTATATTGGGCAGGAAGTTGTCAAAGAGCAGATGGAGATTTTTATCAGTGCCGCCCGCAAAAGGTCAGAGGCACTTGATCATACCCTGGTGTTTGGTCCTCCGGGGCTAGGCAAGACAACCTTGTCACATATTATTGCTAATGAAATGGGTGTTTCACTGAAAAGTACCGCAGGTCCGGTTCTGGAAAAAGCAGGAGATCTTGCTGCCATGCTGACCAATCTGGAAGAGGGCGATGTACTCTTTATTGATGAAATTCATCGTTTGAGCCCGGCGATTGAGGAAATTTTGTATCCAGCCATGGAAGACTACCAGCTGGA
>JAURCS010000094.1 GCA_030828385.1 Gammaproteobacteria bacterium | reverse complement strand
TTCCGGCAAAGTTTTTCCATGAACAGGTAAGTCTGATTAATACCTAAAATAAGTAAACTGTCAGATTATTTCGGAAACCAGCTTATGAACAATAAAGAAGAACTGGATTTTGCTCTAAGCTTTATGAGTGAGCATCCAAAAGCAGCGGTAAAAATACTGGAACAAAGTGACGTCGATGCTGTTGCCAGTCTTTTATCCAACGCACCCTCAAGTTATATCTCCCCCGTCCTTAAATATATGCTGCCAGACTTTTTCGTCAGAGTTTGTAACTCTATGGGAGCTGAAAAAGCTGCAGCGGTTCTTTCAAATCTGGATGCCAATGCCATTGCTATTGTGCTTCGGCGTAGCACTGAGGAATCAAGAAAGAAAATACTTGAGGAATTGCCAGCCAACATCAGGAAAAATACTGAATTACTGCTGGAGTTTCCCATCAATACAGTAGGTGCCTGGATGTCACCACATATGCTCGTTGTGCCACATGATGTAAAAAACAAAAACGTGATGAAATATTTAAAAAGTGGCGGTGTCCAGGATGATAGTGAATACATTTATATCACTGACAGGGACAGCAGATTTCTTGGCAGAACGAGGTTTCTTGATCTGGTAAAAGGGGGCGAAAACCTTCCGGTTACCTCATTTATGCAAGACAACTGCCCTTCACTGCCGGCGCAAATATTTCTGGAGCAGACCAGCGAACATATAGTCTGGGAATTTTCAGATGTTTTACCAGTAACCAACAGGGATAACCAGTTACTGGGAATATTACCGCATCATGCTCTGCGTCAGGGGTTGGCTCAAATCAACAACGTCAGACCGAAAATTAAATCCGGCAAAGACCCGCTAAGCAGTATTTTTGAAGTCTATGGGCAATCACTACTGGCTTTATTTAATACGGTAAGTGATGCCGTAGATGTTGAACATAAATAATCGGGCGATCCAAGGTCACAGGCATGCAAAATCAATTAATAAACGCAGAAGAACCAATTCACAAACTCAATAAAACCCTCTTGCTGGATTTTCCGGAAAGCGCAGCGCGAAAACTTGAAAAAATTGATGCGGAAGATGCCGCTGAAATTTTTGCCTCGCAGCAGCCAAATATTATTTCCGGCGTGATGAATAAAATGTCGCCCGGTACTGTAGCTTCAATTCTGAAAAAGATACCTAGGGACCTGGCCGCTCAAGCTATTTCTACAATGGATACAGGGATTTCAATCACCCAGCTAAATGGCATGACTAAAGAAGAGCGTGAAGACTACTTCTCACATAGGGAAAAAATCACTGCCCAGGAGTTCAAGGCACTTCTTGATTATCCGGAAAATTCTGTAGGCAGGCAGATGAGCCCTGAATTTTCCGCCTGCAGTCGCCACCTCACAGTTGACGAAGCCATGGACCTGCTGCGTCGGCAGGACACCGGCAATATCAAGCACCTGTTTTTATTGGACGACAGCATGCAACTGGACAGCATTCTTGATATCCATCAATTGGTACTGGCCAATGGTGATGAAAAACTTTCCAACCTGTCACGCCCCGTTGTGGCCTTCGTCAATGCCATGGAAGAGGTTATTGAAAAACTGGACAAATTCAAGGTTGCCGTTATGCCGGTAGTCGATGTCAATCACAAGCTGGTAGGGATCATTCGCAGTCAGGGATTACTGGAAGCACTGCGTGACGATATTGCCACAGACATGGCAACAATGGTGGGTGCAAGTAGAGATGAAAAGGCCCTGTCTTCCAGTTTCTTTGCGGTAAAAAAACGTCAGCCATGGTTACAGATAAATCTGCTCACCGCCTTTGCAGCATCTGCTGTGGTTGGCTTGTTTGAAGATACTATTGCACAATTTACCGCTCTGGCTGTGTTGCTGCCAATTGCTGCCGGACAATCCGGAAATACCGGGGCACAATCACTTGCGGTGACAATGAGAGGGCTGACGGTCCGGGAAATTACCATGAGACACTGGTTTCGGGTCATGATTAAGGAGCTGGGCGCAGGCTTTATCAATGTCATCGGTATCGCGGTAA
>JAURCS010000093.1 GCA_030828385.1 Gammaproteobacteria bacterium | reverse complement strand
AAAGACTCGTAACCCTTCTCTACAAAACGCGTCCCCGCCTGCATCACCTCACTGGGACCACCCATATGGAAAGTAAAATGTTCGCAGCCCTGCAGGAATGGCGGGGTCTGAATCATGAACAGGGTATGGTGGTCCTGGGTACCAGCCGGGCGCAGAAATGGTCCCGCATTGGTAAAGCGATCGGTGCAGCGAAAGCCAAGACGCTGCGTATAAAAAGCCTCTCCTTTGGCCACATCAGGCACGAAATAAACGACATGAGACAGGCTTCTGGGTTTTGGCGCAGCGTCAGGATCTGCCGCTGCAACATTGACAGGGCGCTGCGGCGCTGCACCGGGAGCATTGACTGTTTCAGCCGGCAAGTCGATGGCTTTACGCACTGTGATCTGGAAGCCAAGGGTAAAGCCAAGGTCATCATTGGCCTCAAGAGAGCCATCATCAAGCACATTTACCTCCCGGTCTGTGCCAAGTTCCTCAGCAATGGCATCCAGTGTATTCTGGTCAGCTACGCCATAGATAGTTTTGCGCAGCATATTTCCCGTCGGCAGCGCAGGCGGTAGTGAAGCATCGTCTACAGGCAGAACAACAATAGAGGTTCCATCCAGGGCCTCAAAGCGACCATCACCCACTGAATCCAAACCATAATCAATCAGGTATTGCTCACAATCTTTTACATTTTCTACACCGAAAACCAGTGCATCTGGACCAATTATGTTCATCATTTTTCCTTTCTATTCTTCTCGGTTATTTTTCGCTACTATTTTTTTCTATTACAATGCTTTTAAACTTTCAGGATCAATATTCTACTTAACTTTTCAAACCGGTTTGGGGGTAAAAACCAGACCTTCCGCTTCCAGTTGAGCCATGGCATCAGCCTCGCGGGCAAGAGCTCTCTGAACAGCCGGCCTTTGTTCCATGCGGGATTTATGGGCTGAAAAATTCGGGAAGTTGTTCACGGGATACTCTGCGCCTTCAACGCGCCAGTATATCCAGAACAAATAAGCATCCATTGCACTCCAGCTTTCACCATACCACCAGGGTTGCTTGCCGAGACGCTCATCTATCATGCTGAAGTATTCATGCATTGAATCACAGCCTTTTTCCCAAACGCTTTTAGCC
Source organism: Gammaproteobacteria bacterium (assembly GCA_030828385.1). Lineage (GTDB taxonomy): Bacteria > Pseudomonadota > Gammaproteobacteria > Pseudomonadales > Pseudohongiellaceae > Eutrophocola. The sequence goes on along the minus strand of JAURCS010000093.1, from coordinate 1,012 downwards.
GCCTCTTCACTGGCAAAAAAATGTGGCATCCTGATGCGTGTCACAATCGGATGCAGCGTCGCCGAACAAAAACACAGGTCAGCGAGCTGGCGCGCCTTTTCCATTGCATCCTCTGTTTTGGGCATCAGCTTGGCGTCTGGAAAATGCTGATTTAAATACGTAATTATGGCCACATTTTCAGTCAGCGCTTCGCCCTCAATTACCAGCGCGGGGATCTTGCCCTTCGGGTTTATTTTTTTGTAATCCGGTGATTTATGCTGGCCTTTCATGAAACGAATGAGCTGCGTTTCAAAGTCCACACCGGCTTCTTCCAGCGCGATGGCCGGCACCCGTGCACAGGTACCTGGCGCCATATAAAGCGTAATAGCAGTCATATGGACTTCCCGCTTTCATGAAGAACAATGCGCAAGGCAATCGGCGTAATGAGGATTGAAATCGCTGCGCCGTAAAGCGTTTTATAGATAAAGACTGTGCTGATCATTAATTCTTCTATCTGCAGGCCAGTCAGGACAGCAAAATGCGCAAGCCCGCCAACTATTGCTGCCAACAGCCCGCATAATACAGCACGAAAAAATGCGTGATTGGGCAACCAGGTTTTCCTGAATAGTAAAGTCTCCAGCTGGCCGGATTTTATTTTCTTTCTGGTTAAAAACGTCGGTACAAAAACACTAAAGAAAGTCACCGCGAAAGTTTGTGGCAGCGCATCAATCACCAGCGCCTGTCTGAGCACAAGCTCATTCCCGCCAAGTACCAAAAAGGTAATCGCAAAACTCAACACTGAATTTATTATGGTACTGACCAGCGTTTCCCTGATCAGGTATTTCTTGATTGCACTATTCATCATTTAATCCATCGCACTATCAAAAACGATCCAGGTCACTGGCAAAAATAATTTCACCGCTGAAAAATTCGCGAATCATATTGCGGTATTTACGCTCATCTTCCTGTGAAGTGATACTCGGCACAAAATGGGTAATCACCAGTTCTTGCACGTTGGCAGCCGCCGCCATTT
>JAURCS010000092.1 GCA_030828385.1 Gammaproteobacteria bacterium | reverse complement strand
ACTCTTTCTTGCTCCAGTCGTTCAAGCCGCCTGAGGCGTTGCGGATTTATATCAATAGCACTTGCCGTAATGATGACGGGATCCTCAATAGTAACGTAATCAGAACTATCCACACTTTTGCTCAATATGAAGAGAAACAAACAGGCATGCATTGCAACCGAGGCAATTACTGCTGGCGGGTAACCTTCAAACTTCAGTAACAATGCCATTGGGTGGAATTTTTTCATGGTGATTCCGGTTACAGATCCAGCTCGCTGTTGCCGACTACAATTCAGCTGCAGGGGGCTGGGTAATCAATCTGAGATTTTCAGCTCCCGCAGTGGCCAGTGTGGACATTAAACGAGTCACCACGCCATAGTTTACCGATTCGTCAGCTTCCACAAAAACGGGTACCGTCGGGTTCTGTGCAAGAATCTTTTCGACATCTTCCTGGATCCGTTCCAGGGCAACCGGCTGCGGATCTTCTTCAGCACCAAGACTTATGAAATAGCTTCCTTCTGCGTTGATGGAAACCACCAGGGTGATTTCATCAGCATTCTCTACCGGTTCTGCATCAGCACGGGGCAGATCCACCTTGATACCCTGGGTAATAAGCGGTGCAGTTATCATAAATACAATCAATAACACCAGCATCACATCAATGAGTGGGACGACATTGATTTCTGCCATTTGTTTTCTTCGGCGCGGTCTATCCACCCTGCTTATTCCTCTATTCGCCTGGTATGTGCCTGACGATGCAAAATACTCGAAAATTCGTCGGTAAAGGTCATGTAGCTGTGAATAATTGAATCAACTTTTGCAGCATAACGATTATAGGCAATAGCTGCGGGAATTGCGGCAAACAACCCCATTTCAGTGGCCAGTAAGGCATCCGCTATACCGGGTGCTACCACAGCAAGGCTGGCCTGGCTCTGATTTGCCAGACTGACAAAGGTATTCATGATTCCCCACACGGTTCCGAACAATCCCAGATAAACTGATACAGAAGCAACCGTGGCCAAAATAGGTAAGTGTCTTTCCAGCACTTTCTCTTCCCTGGCCAGGGCAACACGCATGGCACGGCCGGCACCTTCCATAACAGCATCAGACTCAATGCCCGGCTGCTGTCGTAACCGTGTGAACTCTTTAAAGCCCGATCGAAACAGGTTTTCCATGCCTATCATGCTGGTATTATTTTTCTGTTTAGTAGAACCATCACGGTATAACTGGCTTAAGTCCATTCCAGACCAGAAACGCTTTTCGAAAGTGAACACTTCTTTTTCTGCATCAGAAATAATGATCCATTTCTGCACTATGATGACCCATGACATCACGGAAATCAGAAAAAGACTGAGCATCACAAGTTGTGCCAGCCAGCTCGCGTTTAAAATCAAGTTCCATAAACTCAGCGAATCACTCATCTAGTACCTCTATTTCGCTTTTATATATCATTATTACTAACAACCCTTACTACCACCTGCTACCAACTATCATATGTATTGTTGCTAATGTTTTCTTATCGAAACATATCTGAGTGGCCTGAAACCATATCCAGTCATACAGTATGTATCGACATTGGAAATCTACTCGTTATCGACTTCGCCATCAGAATTAGACAGAAAATCTTCCGCAGCCCCACTGATATCAAGGCCAAAATGGCGATAGGCAAACTGGGTAACAACACGTCCTCGTGGTGTTCGCTGAATAAACCCCTGCTGAATCAGGTAGGGTTCCAGAATATCCTCAACCGTCCCCCTTTCCTCGCTAATGGCGGCAGCAATACTATCCACACCTACCGGCCCTCCATCAAATTTTTCAATCATCGTCATTAACAGTCGACGATCCATGTGATCAAAACCATTTTTATCGATACTCAACATATCAAGAGCTGTTTCAGCAATGTCTCCAGCTATTTTTCCATCGGCTTTAACCTGGGAATAATCGCGCACACGTCGCAGCAACCGGTTCGCAATTCGTGGTGTTCCCCGTGAGCGCCTGGCTATTTCTAAAGCACCCTCATCGTCACATTCTATATTCATTATCAAGGCCGAACGTTTAACGATAAGGCTGAGTTCCTGCACAGAATAAAACTCAAGTCGCTGCACTATGCCAAAACGGTCGCGCAGCGGCGATGTCAGCAGGCCCGCCCGCGTGGTGGCACCAACCAGTGTAAAAGGAGGCAAATCCAATTTGATCGAACGTGCGGCGGGCCCCTCACCAATCATGATATCGAGCTGATAATCCTCCATCGCGGGGTAAAGCACTTCTTCGACGAAAGGGCTCAAACGATGAATTTCATCAATAAAAAGCACGTCACCGGGTTCTAAATTGGTCATCAAAGCGGCGATATCACCGGCTTTATCCAATACAGGTCCGGAGGTTGTTTTCAAGGACACGCCCATCTCGTTGGCAATAATGGCTGCTAAGGT
>JAURCS010000091.1 GCA_030828385.1 Gammaproteobacteria bacterium | reverse complement strand
GGGGGAGCAAGCGGAGTTGCAGACAGCGCACAATTAATACGAGTCACTTGTGATCCAGGTGACACGCGATTAAAGTAACGCAGATCTTTTTTGTTTTTAAACTGGGGGAAAACAATGGCAAATTACGTACTGGTCCACGGCGCCTGGGGCGGCGGTCAAAGCTACACTAAAACCGCGGCTGATCTGAAAGCCGCAGGTCACAATGTGCTCGTCTCAACCCAGACCGGTATCGGCGTTCGTCAACCGGAACTCCATGGCGGCATTACCCTTACCGATCATGTAAATGATGTGGAGCAACAAATCGAAGAAGCCGGCATGGAGCGCTTCATTCTGGTGGGTCATTCCTATGGCGGCATGGTTATCACCCAACTGGCCGCCAGGCTCGGCTCCCGCATCGATGCCATTTGCTATATCGATGCCTTCCTGCCCGAACATGGTGAATCCCTGTGGGACATTACCGGCGAGTACGAACACAACTGGTATATCGATACGCAAAAACACACCCCCGGCCTGGTGGCTCCCATCGGCGGTATTGATTTCGAGGAAATCCCCGGCCACATCGGCCGCCATCCACTGCTGACCCTGCTGGAAGGCGTGCAGCTGAGCGGTGAGGAAGAAAAAATTCCCCGCCGCAGCTATGTCTTCGCCACCAACTTTCCGGAAACACCGTTCAAGCCGTTTGCCGCAAGAACCAAGGCCGACCCGGCCTGGGATTATCATGAAGCTGATGCCACCCACATGGTGATGGATGATCAGCCGGAGCAGACGTTAGAGATACTTCTGGCATTGGCGCAGTAGATGCCACATTACCGATATGTCTTCAGCGCTAACCAGCATTCACCCGCAAAGAAAATGTCTGACCATTACACCGGGCAAGCCACAATCAAGGTGACATTATGAATCAGGAAACAGCCACCATTGCCGAGCTTGTTCTGGAACAAACCCTTTTCGGCATCTCCATGGGGCAATTGGGACGTTATGGTCTCGTGGTCATCATGCTGACCATGGGCATGCACCTTCGACTCACGGATTTCAAACTGCTGTTCAATCGACCTGTCTCCGTTATCACCGGTCTGGCAGGTCAGATGCTGTTCCTGCCGCTGGTGGCCTTTAGTTTGATCTGGTTGCTAAAGCCTGAACTGCATATTGCCGTGGGTGCCATCGTACTGGCCTGTTGTCCCGGAGCCGCCACCTCCAATTATTTCAGTTACCTGGTAAGGGGCGATGTGGCCTTGTCGGTAACACTGACAGCGATCAGCGGCATGCTGGTCGTCATCACGCTGCCCTTGCTGGTTAACCTGGGGTTCATGGTCTTCACTGACTCGAGCAGTGATATTCGCCTACCCGTGCTTGAAACCATGCTGCAGATTCTGCAGCTGCTCATTCTTCCGGTAGCCATTGGTATGCTGCTGCGCTACAAACTTCCCGAGACCATCGCCGACCCTTTGCAGCGCCTGTCATCCAGCTTGTCATTTGCGCTGATGATGATAGTCGTGGTGTTATCCTTTGCCGGACTATGGGGCCACTTTGGTGAGTTGATTATCAGTTGTGGTCTTCTGGCATTTCTCACCAATGTAATCACCATGGCCGCGGGTTATGGTTCAGGGGTATTAATGAAGCTGCCGCTCAAGCAGCGCAGGACATTGTGTGTCGAGGTAGGAATCCAGAATTTTCTGCTGGCAATGGTGATTGCCCTGACCGTATTAAAGAATCCGGACTATGCCATCTTCCCGGTCATGTATCTGCTGATGATGTATGTATCCGTTTTTACTTTTATTGGCTGGTGCCGACTGCGTCCGCTATCGTCAGAAGATAGCTAGAATTCCGGTCGGATAAGCGCAGCGCATCCGACAAGAAAACAGACAGCGATAAGAAAAGACATTCATAAATAAACCGCAACTCAACAGGACAACCCCATGACCAGGCTAAGACAGTTTAATCAGACGCTACGCCAAACCACCCTGGCACTAGGCATTCTCATCCTGTTCGCCCAGCCACATATTACGCTAGCCCAGCCAGCCGACATCGAAGTCTTCAACACCGTAAAACAAAAACTGGCCGCAGGGCGTCAGGTTGTCGGCGGCACGGTCACCAGCGCCGATATCAATATCTACTGCGCCATGGCCGACTCCGGTTTCGACTTTCTCTGGATAGAAATGCAGCACAGCCCGCTGACCTATTCCGAAGTCGCCACCATGATTCGCGCCTGTCCCGGTCCTGCCATTCCGTTTATCCGTGTGCCCACTGACAGCGAAGGTGACATCCAGAAAGCGTTGGACATTGGCGCGCTCGGGATCATCGTGCCCATGGTCGACACGGTGGAAAAAATCAGTAACGCCATCACATTTGCCAAGTATCCGCCCATCGGTAAGCGCAGTCAGGGCAATGGTCAGTATGGCGCGCTGTGGGGAAGTAATTACCGGGAAGTCGCCAACGACAACATCATGATTGTGGCCCTGATTGAAAGTCCGGCCGGGGTGGAAATTGTGA
>JAURCS010000090.1 GCA_030828385.1 Gammaproteobacteria bacterium | reverse complement strand
CGCTGTGATATTGGAGATATCAAATCCCGCATCCAGGAATTTCTTCAGGTTCTCTCTTGCCAGATCCGAGACCGTTACCAGGCCCAAAAAACGTTCATCTTTATCAATGACAAATTTCAAACGCACATGCGCCTTACTCATCATGGTTTCTATTTCATGAATCTTCGTATTGGACTCAACAACATAAGCCTTGCTGGCATTAAAATCCGTCAACACTTCCAGCGCGGATGATTGCAGGGTTGAGCCTCGGAATTTATCGGGTCGCTCGAGGTGCTCGAAATCCCCCACTGAATATAATTTTAATAGATGCATGTTGAAGAATTAAAACCTGATAATTGGAACATGCTGTAATTCTAACCAATAAAACCTGGAATTTACCTTCACAACTAAGTAATAAATAAGAATTTCCATTTACCCGGATGTGAGATGAAAAAGGTCTTAAACTTTCACTAAAGGAATAATAAATTAAGAGATCACATAAAAATATTTGCCATAACAAGGTATAGTAAAAAAATATAATAATAAATAAAACCAGAACAAAAGACAGCTTCCATGAAAACAGGGAACTGCAAAACATTGGGGGAAGCCGTGTTTAAAAACCTGATAAATATCCTGACAGCACCAAATGATGCCTTTGCCGCGATTCGGGATAAGCCAACGATATTGGTACCTTTGTTATTAATCGCAATTCTCACAGCCTCTGTTCAATACCGCTATTTTCAGGTTGTCGATCGTGTATTCCTTATTGAGCAATTAATAGAACAAACACAGGCATTCGTAAATGCTCCGGAAGACGGCCGGGTGGCAACCGATATCAAAAAGGCGGCCTGAGCATGTGGTTTATATTTGTTGAATGTCTTAGTTCCGCGTTCGCATCAATTCGCGCCCATGGCTTCCGCAGTTTTCTGACCACTCTGGGTATTGTTATTGGTGTTGCTGCCGTAATCGGTATGGTTTCTATCATTCAGGGATTAAGCTATTTTGTTAATCAGTAGTTTGAAGGGCTGGGTATCAATAGCTTGACGATTCAGTCCTATACTCCATGAGCAGATGCCTTGCAGGGACGCCGTGCACGAATCACCGAAGATGATCTCGAGCTGATCAAGGCCAGAATTGATGGCATCACGTCCATCACCCCGATTATCTTTTCCAACGGCGCCAACAACCAGATTCAGTATGGCTCACAGATAACCGCAACCCAGTTATCAGGAACGACCTATGCCTATCAGGACGTGGGCGGAATTTTCATGCAAAACGGTCGCTTTCTCTCTGACAGTGACAACAATACCCGGCGTCGTGTTGCCGTCATCGGAGAGGAAGTCAGAAATAATCTGTCTCTACCTGATGATCAGGTTGGAGAATTCGTCAAGATTGGTGATGAGTGGGTACGCATTGTCGGACTGGCAGAACCACGGGGGCAAATACTTGGCCAGAGCCAAGACAATTATATGGTGGTCCCTTTCAGCACCATGCGAACACTTAGCGGCAACCAGGTGGAGCCAGATATATTTATTCAATTATCCCTGCGTGATATCAGTCAGACTGAAAATATCAGGAATCGCATTACTGTCCTGCTCCGCGAGGCCCATGATCTAGATGCCGAGGATGATGACGATTTCCAAGTTCAGACCTCGGAACAACTCGCCTCTACCGTAACCTCCATCCTCGGTTCGGTGACGCTAGTGATGGGCGGCATCGTCAGTATCTCACTCTTGGTGGGAGGATTTGGCATCATGAACATCATGCTGGTTTCCGTTACCGAACGTACCCGCGAGATCGGCATCTGCAAGGCCATCGGCGCCAAACGCCACCAGATATTACTGCAGTTTCTGTTTGAATCGCTGGTGCTTTGTATGATTGGCGGATTTATTGGCCTTTTATTGGTCTATGGGATTGGCCTTGCTGTTGCCGCCGCTATTAATCTTCCTGAAGCCTATGTGCCGGTGTGGGCCGTAGCATTGGCATTTGGCTTTTCAGCTTTTGTAGGGATAGTATTCGGCATTATGCCGGCAGCCAAAGCCGCAAACCTGGAACCGATAGAAGCCCTGCGTTTCGAATAAATCCAGGGCTTTTGCCGACGGCATGTCTTTCGTAAAGCTTAGCGCCGAACCGGACGCTTCAATAATTTCCGCTGCAGGGTCCTGCGATGCATGCCGAGACTTCTGGCCGTAGCGGAAATATTCCCTTTGTTGGCATCCAGCACCCGCTGGATATGCTCCCATTCGAGACGATCTACTGATAGTGGATCTTCTTCGGGTAGCGCCTGAGGAATATCTCCTGCCACCAGAATAGCCAGAATTTCATCTACACCCAATGGTTTGCAGGCATAGTGCAGAGCGCCCTGCTTGATTGCATTGACTGCCGTAGCAATACTGGAATAGCCGGTCAGGATCAGCATACGAATATCGGGATTAATGTTTTTTAAGGGTTGCAGACAGTCCAGCCCGGACTCCCTCCCCATCTTGAGATCAATAACAGCAAAATCAGGAATATAATGCTGTGACTGGGCTAATGCCTTTTCCGGCGTCGTCGCTTTCAGAACCCGATAGTGTTTT
>JAURCS010000008.1 GCA_030828385.1 Gammaproteobacteria bacterium | reverse complement strand
AGAATCCTCGAAACAATGCTCCTCCAGGGATTACGCTGGTGAATATTGGTGCGCCTCGAATGATTGGTGTTGATTTCAATTATTCATTCTAATTCGAATACTCAGATCAAAGGAATCTGAAGTAATGAAATATTTCGCTCAAAAATGAGATGACTCATAAAGCCGGCTACCTCAGGTAGCCGGTTTTTTTTGAGTAAGAAAACTCAGAAAGATTGTCATTGAAGTACAGGTGAACAGAATTATTCAAGGTGTTACTATATTTTCATCAAGATTTACTGATAAGAGGTAACAATTGACAAATCGCAGACAATTTATGCAGTGCGGCCTTGTCTTTTCCACTTTACAGCTCGCCGAATTAGCCGTCATGAAAATGGCGGTGGCCTCTCCTGAAGGTCCTGATATCTCAGTGGATAATTTCGTAGCGGACAGACGTTATGCTGAATCAATGGTTGTTGCCTCCAAACTGGGTAATCAGGGAGTGCCGGTGGTAGAGATTAGCGGAGATCTTACCGACCTTTGGGCTAATAACTATTCTCGTCAGTGGAAGCGTGCACCTATGACCCTTGCAGGGGTTACCGGGCAAGATGCCCTGTTTGTGCTTGAAACGCTTGCCCCTGATTTTGGCATGCGCGTGGCACACAAGCAGGCGCTGGATTTGAGTTCTTTATCTAGTGAGGATGGCAAAGTCATGGTTTTTTCATGGATTATTGCCTCTAAAAATTCAGCCTATGCGGCAATATAGGCTTTCTTTCGTTATACACAGACTTCAATAAATAAAAAATAAAATAACGCAAAAAAACTATCATGGTCATGTTGGCGGTGAGATAAAGGCATTGTTAAAGCAGCAGATCTTGTAATGAAATATAACCACCAGAAACTGATTATCAGCGTTATGCCAAAGAGTGTAGGGCGCAAGGTGCTTCTGGGTTTACGCAAGTATCTAGGCGTTAATATGGAAAATATAAACGGCGCGAGAGCGGCAGGGATGTATAACCCCATGGCAAGAAGAGGCATTGATGAGCAGGCAGAAAAGGAAATGCTGTCAGTGGTAGTGCCAGAAGAAAAGGCCGATGAAATCTTTGCCTATATTTATGCGCTTGCCGAGATTGGAGAACCCCATCATGGGATTATTTTTCAGTCTGATTTGTTACATGCTTCCAATAATCAGGTGCCCGACAATATAGAAGAAGAAAAAGAATAGCCTGGTTCAGAGCGCCAGGTGTTGGCTGAAAAATGGCAGACGTTCATCCAGGCGATGACTGGCCATAATAATAGTTGTTCTGTGTTGGCTGCTCAGGTGTTCCAGAAAAAACATTACCCGGTGCCGATTGACTTCATCAAGTCCCTGGGTGGGCTCGTCCAGAATCAGCAGGGCTGGCTGTTTTACTAGCGCGCGGGCAATAAGAACCAGGCGTTGTTCGCCATAGCTGAGTTGCTTGTATGGGGTTGATGAATGCTGTTCCAGGCCCACCAATGCCAGCCATTGCCTGGCATGGGCTAACTGAGTGCTATCGGGATTATCATATAAGCCTATGGTGTCGAAAAAACCGCTCAGGGTGATATGCAGCGCGGCGCCAGTTACCCGATGATTACGGTGCAGGTCGGGAGTAACAATGCCTATTTGCTTTTTTACTTCCCAGATACTTTCCCCGGTGCCACGCCTGAAGCCAAGTATATGCAGGTCGTTGCCATAGCATTGAGGATGGTCGCCGGTAATCAGGCTGAGCAGAGTGGATTTACCTGAGCCATTGGGGCCGGTTAAGAGGGTATGAGCGCCACGTGTTACCGTCAAATCAATCGCGTCAAAGATAAGCGTGTCACCATATTGCACTTTGCCTTCAGTCAGTTTTATCAGAGGGTTATCAGGGGGGGTGCGGGGAAGGTCTTCTGGCCACTCTGGTAGGCAATCAGGATCAAAAGAGAGGAGAGCGTGAATTGCTGAATCGGCCAGTACAGCTTCACGTGTGCCCTGAGAAATAAGCTCTCCCTTCTCCATAATGGCTACATGAGTATGCCAGTCGCTGATTTCATCAAGATTATTAAGCAGGAATAGCAGTTGGGTCTGATTTTCTGCAGACAGGTGCTGGAAAAATGCCTGCATTTCATCGCGGGACTGAAGGTCCAAGCTGTCATAAGGCTCATCAAGAATAAGAAAGTCAGGCTGTTGAAGGACTGCATGTGCCAATAATGTTTTGCGCCCTTCACCACTGCTTAACAGCCTGTAGCCGCGCTCAAGTATTCTATCCAGGCCGAGAAAAGCCAAGTTCTCCGGTATCCCGGCTTTTAGATCGAGTAGTTCATGCACGCTTGTGCCCTGATCCAGGCAGTCCATAAAGTCCGTGTCATCCAGTTTGAGCTCATTTTCATACAGGCTTTGTTGTGCTTCAAAAGACAGGATTTCTATATTGGTGAAATCATGGCTTAAATTACCTTGTTGCAGTTCGGTTTTTCCGGCGATCAGGTTAGCCAACAATTGCTTGCCAGAGCCGTTACGGCCAATTACAGCCCAGCATTGACCAGGCTGGATGTGCCAGTCTTTGATTGAGAGTTGTTCAGTATGGATGTTATTTAGGTGCATATCAGATGAATTGAGGGCAGGCTCAACCCCGCTGTAATGAGAAGCTAGTCATTATACCCAGAGGAAAGGGAAAGTGTTTGAATTTGCGGGTAATTACATCAATGAAATTGACTTGAGAGGCCAAATAATCGACAATTCACACCCTTCAAAAAACACAGCATTTTTGAAACATTACGCAGCAAAAAAGAATTCTGGCGTAGGTCGGATAAGGTCGCAGACCGCATCCGAAATGAGAGTTTGAAAAGTTTCGCACCCGTAGCTCAGCTGGATAGAGTACCTGGCTACGAACTAGGGGGTCGCACGTTCGAATCGTGCCGGGTGCGCCATATGCAAAAAGCCCGCTTCAATGAAGCGGGCTTTTTTTATGGGCATTTTTTCCTTTTGAGTGCTTATTCAGGTTTGCGAAACAGCAGGATAAAGCGATCTGATTTACCACTTACCTGTGGGTGGCCAACTTCCAGTACCAGCTCATCATCGGGCATGGCCAGCAGGTCACTATAGTCCTCCAGCATAAAACCGGATTGCTGTACTTCTTTCACTACCAGTAAAGGATCAACGCGTCTGCCATTAACACTACTATTAGCTTCGTTATGACGACGTGTGTGATCTACGATGCCGTAGGCTCCACCAGGTTTTAAAGCATTGTAGACGGTTTTGTTAAGGGCCATGCGGTCGTCAAAACCCAGGTTATGATAATTTTGGAAAGTCAGAACCATGTCTACTGGCTCAACATCCCAGTCACCACCGGTGCCTATGAACAGATCTCTGGGGGAGTTCTTTTCCCGTGGCTGGTAATCCAGTTTAATGACTTTATCCATTCTTGGCAGAACCAGGGTGGTATCCAGTGGGTCGCTATAAGAACCAAGTTCAGGTTGTGTCGTATAGAACTGGCCATTATCACGCAACACAGGGCCGAGAATTTTACTGTACCAACCCCCAAAAGGGAGTATTTCAATTACCCGCATATCATTTTCGAGGCCAAAAAAATCAAGTACCTGGGCAGGTTTCCTGTATATATCCCGTGCTCTTTCTCCATCCGTCCTGATTTCACTGGCCATGGCCATGCTGACCTGTTGCTGAATAGAGGATTCTTGCTGAGCAAAAATACTGCCGCAAAGGGAAGAAAGCAAAATTAAGGCAAATGTAAATCGCATTGGATATTCCTTAAAAGAGTTACTGGCTATGAGCTCTAGCAATGATAACAGCGAGTTAATTGCCTGAAAATACAGGCAGCTAATAGACTTGTTACGAGTGCGTATTAAAAATGGATATATTGGCGCTAAATGGGCTTTGAGCGCTTTTGAATTAACTGCAGAATATTGCTGCTGAGGATAAAAGTGACAATGAGCAGAGCAATAGACATGGCAAACCACTGCAATGAATAAGAAAAATTTCGACTGGTATCTACCATTACCGTGGGCCAGTGCCTGATTAACACCCCGGCCTGGCCTTCATCCAGTCTGACTTCATAGGGAAAGTAGGTTTCTTCAAACAGGTGAGAGATTTCCAGCATATTGAGGTAACGCAGTTCAAGCGGCCATTGAACATCGCTTAAATCGATATCATTGGTGCGGTCAGCCTGCTTTAGTGTAGGCACAAAAACCTGTCCTTGAATTGTTTGCTTGCCCAAAATTGGCTGCACTTTGTCTTTTGTTTCTTCATAGGTATTAGCCAGTATCCAGCCACGACTGACAAAAACAATTTTATCCGCTTCATCCAGCTTGAATGGTGTGATTACTTCATAACCGATATTGTCTTCATGGGTCTGATAAATAAGAAAAATAGTTTTGTCGTTCATGTACTCGCCACTGGCAGAGACGTGAAGGTTCTGAATGTTTAGCGCATCATTTTCCAGGCCAGACATGGGCACATCGTCGACAGGTACCGGCTGATCAGTTCCCATTTCCAGGTAGGTGTCTTGAAGTGACATTTTCTCCTGGGCCCGGTCAAGTTGCCATATACCGAGTCTTATCAAGCCAAATAGAACTAGCAGGATGAAGAATGACACCGCCCAGTTAAAACGGATTTCCAGCTCTCCAAAGGTAAATACTTTAGTTTTCATGACAGACAATGTGCTTGGCCTCAGGTACAGATGGTAATTCTATTATGCCATAAATATGTTTTGGGATTAACGCGGGGGGGGGAGAATAATTATTCAATACGAGACATAAAAACCGATCGTAGTTCTTTACACAAATAAAGAACTAAGGTCGGCAGAGGGTTAAAACTTTTTATACGGCATATAAATAAGACTGCAATTTTATGCGAAGCGATTCTATTCAGGGTTAAAATAATTCCACCGACTGCAACTATTGCTAATGCGCCACAAAGTATGAAAAGCATTATCCTTTTACTGTTGTTTGTTTGACTGTTCAAACTATACAAACAGCGTTGCTTTCCAGCATTGATCTGGATCAATCGATTGAATCCAATTATTAGTGGGGAATATGTAAATGACGCGTAGTTCGCGGTTAGAAGAGGGATAAAAGATTAAGGATAAAGGTGTTAAGGCCGGGATGATAGGGCACTGGGGCTAGTGCGGGCCAAAGACGGGAGGTGTAAATAATGCGACTGGCAAAGTGCCAGTCGCAGATATTGACTGCTAGCCCTGCAGATAATGTACCAGTGTGAGGCCAAGTATTACCACCAGCATAATAAATGCGAAAGCATCTGCATCACTGTCACTGCCTTCTTCGTAATGGACCAGCTTGTCTTCTTCGTTAAGGCTCATAATTTTGAATCTGTATTGTTAGTTAATAAAGTCGTCAATATTGGCTTGAAATCCAGAAGAAGGACCTAGTGTCCTTCTTCCATTGCTTCCTCGCCATGCTCTTCATCATGATGAATAACATCTGCTACATGGATCCTTTCGGCAGCAGCAGGGCGACCCATGTAATCAACCCGATTGCCGAATACATACAGACCTTCTGAAACCATAAAAGCGATAAGAGTAATCAACAGCAGGGGTGGCCCCAGGATCGCGGTAATAAGCGCCATGCGCTCCCACATGACATGCATAAAGACAGCGATGATCAACCCAGCTTTCAGTAGCATGAAAATAATGATCAAAGACCATCTCACCATACCCTGTAAGTCGAAGTAATCAACGGCGTAAGATAATCCACTGATAACAAACAGTAGAATCCATACTTTTAAATATACACCAATGGGATGTTGAGCTTCGTCTTCGTGGCTCTCAGTTTCTTGTGTTGCAACGTTTTCCATAGTTTTATAAACCTCTTACCGCGCTAAATAATATTCTCACCAGAGATAGAAAAATGCAAAAATGAAAACCCAGACCAGGTCAACAAAATGCCAGTAAAGACCTGTAATCTCAACAATAGAGTAATCGCCTTTTTTGTCATAATCGCCTCGAAGTATTTTCCTGGCAATTACTAACAGGTAAATAACACCACAACTTACGTGTAAGCCATGAAAACCTGTCACCATAAAGAAAATGGAGCCAAACTGAGGAGCACCAAAGGGGTTTGTCCATGGACGTACACCTTCAGCAATTAGCTTGGACCACTCAAATGCCTGCAAGCCCACAAATGATGCGCCAAGAGCCGCAGTCACTGCCATCAGCAAGAAGATTTTCTTTTTATCTTTGAAGTGAGCAAATCGGACCGCAAGCGCCATGGTTCCTGAACTCGTAATCAGGATGAAGGTCATTATCGCAATCAGAATTAGTGGAACACTGGTCCCAAACATTTCAAGTGCGAATACTTCACTAGGATAAGGCCATGGGTCTGTGGTGGTTCGCCGAACGTTCATATAGCCAACAAGAAAGCAGCTAAAGATGAATGTGTCACTGACGAGGAACATCCACATCATAAACTTGCCCCAGGGGACATTAAATGCTTGCTTGTCGCTTGACCAATCTTCAACTACGGTTTTTGCGTGCCCTGAAAGGCTAAGTGATTCTCCACTCATAAATACATCCTAGATTTTGATATTAGGTATATGAAAGTAATGCAAAGATTACCAGCCAGACCAGGAGCAGGAAGTGCCAGTAAACTGAACACAGTTCTACACTCAATTTGACTGCCTTAACTTCAGCCCCAGACAGAACTTTAAAAGTCGACCGGGTCCATACCCACAGGCCGCCAAGGATATGTAATCCATGAAGTCCTGTAAGTACATAAAAAAAGAATTTGCCGGGTTGCTGGCCAGGTAATAGCCTGCGTTGTTCATTTCTTCCCAGGCTGATACCTGGCCATAAACAAAAGCAAGGGTAAATACTCCGGCCGCAACCATGCCGTACTTAACTGATTGTGCCACGCCTTTTTGGGCAGCCCCACGTGTTAATTGCATGATCACACTGCAAATAAACAGAAGCAGAGTATTTAGCCACAACAGATTGGATTCTGGCATCGGACTCCAGTCATCCAGCTCCATGCGAATGAAATAAGCCACGATGAACAACATGAAGATGACGAATACGACTCCCAGAAACATGCGCAAGGCAATCCTTTTGGGATGCAGGCCTTGGCCTATTTCTGATCCGCCGAAGTTCGGATCATCACCTTGATAGTTCCAGGGCTTCTCAAATATGCTTTTGAAAAAGCTCAATCTTCATGTCCTATATATGCTTTGCCATCAGTGGTTTCGACGTCTTCCGGTGCTATATTCTGTGGCACAAAGTCAGCCTTGACGCCCGGAACACTATATTCATAAGCCCAGCGGTATACAGTAGGCAGTTCCGGCCCCCAATTGCCGTGGGCAGGAGGGTTCTCAGGAGTTTGCCATTCCAGACTGGTGGCTTCCCATGGGTTGCCATCACATTTCTTGCCTCTCCACAGACTCCAGATCATGTTGAAAATGAACACCAGCTGGAATAGCGCTACCCAGATTGCTGCCAAGGTGATATTGGCATTCAGAGTATTTGCAGACTCAGGCAGAAACTCGGTAGTACCCATAGAGTAATAACGACGTGGAACACCAAGGAAGCCCAGATAATGCATTGGCAGATAAATGGCATAAGTACCGAAGAAGGTAGCCCAGAAATGGATCTTACCGAGGGTGACGTTAAACATCTTGCCACTCATTTTAGGAAACCAGTGGTAGATCGATGCAAACAGAACCATTACTGGTGATACACCCATAACCATATGGAAGTGGGCTATTACGAAATACGTATCGGACAGGGGCAGGTCAACGGTTACATTACCCAGGAAGATGCCGGTCAAGCCGCCATGCAGAAAAGTAAAGATAAAGCCGCAAGCGAATAGCATTGGCACGGTCAGGCGAATATTACCTTCCCATAGCGTCAGCACCCAGTTATAGACCTTGATAGCTGTCGGTACAGCGATAATCAGGGTAGTAAAGGCAAAAAAGAAACCGAAGTAGGGGTTCATGCCGCTGACATACATATGGTGAGCCCATACTATGAAGCTAAGACCGCCAATGGCAACAATTGCCCATACCATCATGCGGTAGCCGAAAATGTTTTTACGTGCATGACAGCTGAGTACGTCGGAGACTAGGCCAAAGGCAGGCAAGGCAACGATATATACTTCAGGATGACCGAAGAACCAGAACAGGTGCTGGAACAGAACCGGGCTACCACCCGTATGCTCAAGAGTTTCGCCAATTGAGACCATTGCCGGCATAAAAAAGCTGGTACCCAGTAGTTTGTCAAAAGCCATCATGATGGCGCTTACAAACAGGGCAGGGAATGCAAACAACCCGAGAATAGTCGCTACGAATATGCCCCACACAGACAGAGGCATACGCATGAGGGTCATGCCATGTGTCCTTGCCTGAAGTACAGTAGTAACGTAGTTCAGCCCCCCCATAGTGAAGGCAACAATAAAGACTGCCAAAGAAGCAAGCATCAGAACAATACCCATATCAGCCCCCGGCGTTCCTTCCGTGATTGCCTGGGGTGGATATAGTGTCCAGCCGGCACCAGTGGGGCCGCCTGAAACGAAGAAACTGGCCATCAGAATAATTACTGATAACAGGTAAACCCAGACGCTCAACATATTGAGGAAGGGGAAAACCATATCTCTTGCGCCAATTTGCAAGGGAATCAAGTAGTTACCAAAGCCCCCGAGGAAAAGGGCTGTCAGCAAATAAACCACCATGATCATGCCATGCATGGTGACATACTGGTAATACTCGGCCGGATCAATGAAAGCAAAAGTATCAGGGTAACCTAGTTGGAGACGCATCAGGGCAGACAAGACCAGTGCCACAAGGCCAACACCTACAGCAATCGTGCCGTATTGGATGGCAATGACTTTGTGGTCCATGCTCCAGACATATTTAGCAACAAAACTATGCGGATCATGCATTTCATCTTTCTGGTCCGCTATTGGAATATATGACATTACTTTCTCCTCGCTCTAACCAACCCCAAATACTGGGTTAGTTACATAAATTTAATTCTGTTTTATGCAGATTGATTACTTGAGTGTGTTTATGTAGGCAACAACGTCGTTGATAGCATCGTCATCGGCCAGTGCAGATACCATGGCAGTCATCTGGTAACCTAGCTGATCTTCAGGATGAGCACCGCGCACACCGGACTTAAAATTCTGTAATTGTCTGACCATATACCAGTCAGTCATGCCTGCCAGAGCAGGGGCATGAACCTTCCAGCGGCCAGTACCGTCATCACCATGACAGGTGCTGCAGGTGGAGCTATAAAGCGCTTCACCATTGGCTAGGTCGCCAGTAACCGTCTCAGGCGCAGGATCATTGGGGAGGCTTTCGATGTAGGCAATAACATTGCTGGTAACAGTGTCGTTGACCAGTGTGGCGGCCATAGGTGCCATCTGTGCGCCATAGACATCATCAGGATTTGTGCCTCGAACACCTGATTTGTAATATCTGAGTTGCTGACGCAGATACCAGTCTTGCTGGCCGGCCAGTTTCGGCGCATTCAGCGCCTGATTACCTTCACCATTGGCACCATGACAGGCAGAGCAAACAGCGTAATTAGCCGCTCCAGCCTGGGCATTGCCAACGGCAACTGCCTGTGTTTCGGCAAAAGTAGTCTGTTCTGCCAGCCAGGCTTCATACTCTGCCTGCTCTGCAACCACTACTGAGCCGCGCATAATAAAGTGGCCAAGTCCGCAATGTTCTTCACAAAGGATGTCGTAGCGACCGGCTTTGGTGGGCTCAAGCCACATATAAGATATGGAACCCGGTACCATGTCCATTTTTACGCGGAAAGGAGCAACTGTGTAGTCATGTAATACGTCCTTAGAACGCATCAACAGCTCAACATTCTGATTCAGTGGCAGGTACATTTCCTTGTCTTCTATAACCAGATCATCCTGTCCGAAAGGGTCTGCCGGATTAATACCCATGGGGTTTTCAGGAGTTACGTAGGCATTATCAGCAGTGCCAAGAACACCATCGGCACCCGGATAACGGAAGCTCCACTGCCACTGTTGGCCAACGACTTCTACCTGCACTGCATCTTCGGGCACGTTTACAAAGCTTGCCCATACGAATAGGCCCGGGGTCAGAAGTGCAGCAACACCAATGGCCGTAAAGCTGGTGAGCCAGATTTCCAGTTTTTTGTTTTCGGGCTCGTAATTGGCGCGACGGTCCTTGTTATAGCGGTATTTATAGACGCAGTACGCCAAAAACAAGTTCACTGCAATGAATACAAAGCCGGTTACCCACATGGTGATACTTATAGTGGAATCAATACCGGTCCAGTTGGAGGCAATTGGTTGAAAATACCAAGGGGTAAACAACTGCAGGGCTATACTGATGATTACAAGAAATATGATCGCAACTACAAATGCCATAACTTTTCAGTCCTTCTTAACTAGATTGCCCGCACAAAAAATTTCTAGTTCGTGCGGCGTTGGTAAATTGGTCAGTGAAATTTTTCCAAATGATCTGAATACTCATTGAATTACAGCCAGATACGAAGTCTGACAGGCTTTGGATGTCCAGCGCCAGGGAGTTTATTCCGGGGGTAGCAGATTCGTCCGCTGTCATAGAGTGGTGGGCTGGAATGACTATTGTGTTCTTTCGGTTTTTGAACATCGTAAAAAACTACAACAAAGCTAATGGACGTACTTCAGCCAGATCGACAGCTTTAAGCACCAGAATTAAACTAACTAGTTATTTAAATTGAAAAAAATTGCATATCAACGATGGCGGCAAGAGTGTCGACGAGTGGAGATAAGAGAGCGTCACGTCAAGTACTGAAAGCCAAACCCAGCAATTTTTAACTGGCTAAATTACAAGCCCGAGATGGTAAAGCATCACCCCTTTGAGGGCAAGATGTTTTGCCCTGAAACCAGTCTGTTTTCGAGAAAAAACAGTCACTTTACTGGCCGAGCTTTGACTCAGATAAATCCCGCTTTTCATAGGCCCCGGTGTGGAACTTCTTATGAAG
The DNA here is from genome assembly GCA_030828385.1 of Gammaproteobacteria bacterium. Classification (GTDB taxonomy): domain Bacteria; phylum Pseudomonadota; class Gammaproteobacteria; order Pseudomonadales; family Pseudohongiellaceae; genus Eutrophocola. The sequence continues at coordinate 65,212 of JAURCS010000008.1, read as the reverse complement.
AATCCGAGTCCTTGTTTTCGTTTTCATCGCCATTTTGTTGCAGGCGTTTTTTTCCATCCTTCAGTGAGAATTTTGCCAATACCAGCATGAAAACCAAAATGACCAGGGTGCCAAAGGCATTCTCCACTGCGGTAACAGTGTCACGAATTGTAAGAGAGTACATGTAGTCGAGAAAGGTCGCAGCACTGATCAAATACAGCAGGTAAGCAAAACCTGTCAAAAAATAACCGGTAAGTTTGTTCATCAGGAAGAAAAGCCAGAATTTAAGGGTTAATTCACTCGGCCAAGCTTGTCGGGCCGTTTATGAGGCCGGGATTGTAAACCTCTGGAGAAAATTTTGCATTTTTTTACCGGGAAAGCAATTTGAGTCAAGTTATTCTGCTTGTAAAGTAAAATACTGTCGGGCATCAAGATAATTTGAGATGCCAGGGTAAGTGGCAAAGCTTAACGAATAAGGTGTTATGCCCAGCGTGTTATCAGCCAATGAAAGTACTCAGCCCCAAGCTGTCGCTGAACGAATTGACAGGGTGGCGGAATATATCAGGCGCCACCCCCAGAATGATTTGTCCCTGAATGCATTAAGTCGACTGGCGAATTGTTCAAAGTTTCACTTTCTACGGCTTTTTAATGCGAGAATTGGCATCACACCTAACCGTCTTGCCCAGCAGACCCGGTTGAAAAGGGCGTCATTTCAATTAGTCTTTAACCCGGCCTGTCGTATAACAGATATTGCCCTGGAAGCGGGATTTGAAAATATTGAATCGTTTTCCAGAGCCTTTAAACGCGCTCATGATCAGTCACCACTTCAATTCCGTCGCTGTCCACAATGGTTAAAGTGGTACCAGGTACATGGCGCGCCCAAAGTCACCAATAAATCTATAGAAGAGGTCGAGAAAATGGATGTTGCACTGATGGAATTTCCAGAAACAATGGTAGCCGCGCTTGAGCACCATGGGCCGGAGAGTCAAACCTACAATACCTCGATGAAGTTTATTGAATGGCGCAAGGCGAACGGTATCAGGTTTGATATGGGGCAGACCTATGGCATTCATTACACTGATCCGCGCAACACCTTTCCGGAAGATTATCGTATGGATATTTGCGTGTCTGTGGACAAGCCGGTCGCTGCTAATGATTTCGGCGTTGTGACAAAAATCATTCCGGCAGGGCGCTGTGCCGTGATTCGCCATATTGGTTCACGGGAATGGATGCCGGAAGTGGGATACCTTGTCTATGACTGGTTACCGCAGAGCGGCGAACAACTCAGGGATTACCCGGTATTTTTCCATTACGTCAATGTAGGGCCTGATTTGCGTGATCCGGATATGATTACCGATATCTATCTTCCATTACAGTAAGCGCAGTACTGGCAGCTCATTCCAACCTGTCAGTGGCGAGGTAAATTTAGATTTTTGCGCCTGAATAGTTGCTCTGCCAATGCTGCTATACTTGCCTAGAGTTTCTTGTTTCTGTAAGTTTGCGCCTTCCATGAAATCCTCTCAGCTCATCTTGTTATTTTTTCTTTGCCTGTCCGTGCTCGGGTTCAATTCCGCTGTGCAGGCTCATGGCAGTGTGACTGCCGATGCAGACCTTTGCATTATCAAGATTGGTTACTACAGCGCTCACTTTAAAATTTACTTGCCGCGTACCAGGCAGCACGAGGATTACTGTGAGGATATTCCAGATAGTGGTGAAACAGTCTTTGTTATGGAATATACCTATGGTGATCTTGGTCAGGTCCCAGTGGATTTTCGTATTATTCGTGATATCACGGGTATGGGGCGCTTTGCCAAGATAGAAGATGTGGTCGCTCTAAGTCAGGATGAAATAGATGCTGCCACAGAAGTTTATCGGGCACCGGTAAGGCAGCCAGATATCTACACCATTAATCATTACTTTCAGGAATCAGGTAATTACCTTGGTATCGTGACTGCGCGTCATCCGGAAACCAATGAACTGTATACCGCAGTGTTTCCCTTTGAGGTGGGCTATGTGGGTTACGGTTACATCCCGTTGTTTGTTTTGTTAATTGTGGCTTTGCAAGGGGGATACTGGTGGATGAACCGAGATAAAAAAAAGTAAAACTGAAAATATAAAATAAACGTAAATAAACAGGTTACAAGTTACAAGTCGCAAGTCGCAAGTTACAAGTTACAAGTAAAAAATAGAACAGGAAAAATAGTGTGTTTAAGAAATTGATGCTTTTGAAAATAGTGCTGCTTTTGCCAATGCTGGCATGGCATGCTTCCGCCCAGCAAGATAACGCTACTGTGCTGGAATCCGAGAAAGGTTTTTTTCGATTAAGTTATGAAAGTCAGCTTGATCCCATTGTGATTAACCAGATGCATAGCTGGACTTTGCATATCGACAATGCCAATGGTATGGACGTTACAGATGCTGAAATAAGTGTTGGTGGCGGCATGCCTCAGCATAATCATGGGCTGGCGACGGCGCCTTCCATTATGGCTATCGGTAACGGGAATTATCACTTGCAGGGATTGCGTTTTCATATGATGGGACACTGGGAACTCGAGCTCAATATTGCCAGTGGCGGTGTTGAAGACAAGGTAGTTGTTATTCTGGATTTATGAAACTGTCTTTTTTGTTCAGCTATTCCAGAACTTTCCCGGCCATTGGCCTGTTGTTGCTCGTCGGCCTGTTGAGCTGGCTTTTTCTTGCCTACAAACCGCCTGCGGCCTGGGCGGAAAATGAATTACGCCTGATCGCTTCCCTATCACTCTCGACCCTGCAGCCACTGCCTCTGGATCCCAGTAATAGAGCCTCCGCTGACCCTGTTGCCCAGGAGCTGGGGCACGCCTTGTTTTTTGATGTCCGCCTTAGTGCCAATAATCAGGTTTCCTGTGCAAGTTGTCATAAGCCCGAACTTCGTTTTACTGACGGTCTGGACAAGGCAAAGGCCATTGGTCAGTCACGCAGAAATACACCGAGTATTGTAGGGCTGGCTTACAGTCCCTGGCTGTACTGGGACGGGCGGCGAGACTCGCTCTGGGCACAGGCTTTATCTCCGCTGGAAGATCCTCAGGAGCAGGCCAGCAACCGTATGTATATAGCGCGATTTGTTATACAAGATCCTGAATACAGAGGAATGTACCAGTCAATATTTGGTGAGGTGCCTGATTTTTCTGATCACTCCCGCTTTCCTGAACATGCCGGGCCGGGACTTAAAACGGCGTGGTATGAAGCCTGGGAGGCGATGAGCAGGGAAGACCAGCAACTGGTAAACACTACATTTGCCAATGTGGGCAAGGCCATAGCAGCGTATGAGCGCTTGTTAGTGCCGGCCCCTGCGAAGTTTGATGACTATGCAGCGGCGCTTCTTGATGATCAAAAGACGCCAGGTAACATATTTTCAAATGATGAGATCAAGGGGCTGCGTTTGTTTATTGGAGAAGGGCGCTGCATGGAATGCCATAATGGCCCTTTATTCACCAATTTTGAATTTCATAATACGGGCATAATCTCTTATCCCGGTGATCTGCCTGATCGTGGTCGCGTGGACGGCTTGCGTGAGGTACGCAGTAATCCGTTTAACTGCCAGAGTATATATAGCGACAGGGACCCTGAAAAATGCCTCGAACTGATCCATGCCAGAGAGGGGGTTGAATTGATCGGTGCATTGAAAACGCCTTCCCTGCGTAATCTTTCAGGCACTGCCCCTTACATGCACAAAGGGCAAATCAAAACGCTTGAGGAAACTCTGGCGCATTACAACGAAGCTCCGTTTGCCATGATTGGGCATAACGAAACAGAAGAACCGCTGGGCTTACTATCATTTGAGTTGCGTCAGCTGGAGGCGTTTTTGAAAACCCTGCAAGCGCCACTCGAGATAGAGCAGCGCTGGTTGCAGGCTCCGCAATAAAGCAATAACCCCTTTCCCTGTTATCTGGAAAGTGGATCAGGTCTGACCTGGAAATGATAAACAATGCTGCTGGTGCCTTTTCCGGTTTCCATATGGAAGGGAGCTCGACCACTGAATGTTGACCATACTCCGCGGCCTTTCCAGCCTGCATCCGGATCGTCTATTCGACCATCCATCCACTTGGTATAGAAACCCAGCGGGTAGGGCACACGCATTTTGACCCATTGGCCATCGTCCAGTACCAGTAATGCGCCACTCTGATTGCCGGTATTGATGGGGGTATTTTCTCCCAATCCCAGCGTATTGTGCTGGTCGACCCAGGTAAAGTAGGAACCTTCAGAGCTACCCGGCTTATCCAGATTCTTAAACTGCGGCAACGGTTCCGTATAAAAGGTCCAGCCTTCCGGGCAATGTTGTCCTGTCGCTTCGGGTCCATTTAACGGGCCGCTACACAAACGCCTGTCAAAACTGGCCATATGACCACTGGCCAGCGCTACCCACATCACCCCGTTGCGATCAATATCTCCACCGCGCGGTGAGAAGCCTTCAATGGCATCACCATTTTCGTCTACCGGTAGCTCATAATATTCAGTAATGGCGGTTTCACTGGGATTGTTACCCGGTATTATCCTGGCCACGGCCCCCGGATAACCAAGGATGGTTCCCCACACGGAACCGTCCGGGGCAGGGTTGACAGAGTACACGCCAAAACCGGGATATATCTGTGAGTCTTTGGTGGGATCGGGGGCTTCATTCGGGGCGACGAAGTCATCGCGTACACCATTACCGTTGGTATCAAGAATAAACGGGGTCCAGCCCTGTGCTGCTTCATAATTACCGGTTTCCAGATATTCGCGGGTATTGAGCCAGCCAATCACCTGGCCGCCGCCGCTGGTCCACAGTGTATTGTCCTCATCTTCGGCAAACATCAGGTGATGAGTCCCGAAGCAGGTATCGATATGATGATACTCACCGCTCTGCGGATCATACATACCCAATTGACGACCATTGGCCTGTGTTGGATAGACCTGGGCCGAGGGGTGGGAGGAACCTTCCTGACAAAAGTCCGGGTTTTCCCTGTTGCGTACTCTGGCAGTAATCCAGACCCGGCCATCCTGATCTATCATCGGGTTATGCACATTGGCTTTGGAATCCCAGATTGCCTCGTCTCCCCAATTGGGAGAAGTTGCCAGATTTGGACCTGAAACAGGACCGGCCTCTGGATCCATCATAGTCAAGGGGATCTGGTCGATAGTGTTGTTGACGGGATCAAGAACCGGCAGATAATCAGCGCTTTCCTCCAGCGCCCCATAAAGCTTGCCATAGCCATTGATAGTCGGGTCACGGCGATCCGTTGAGACCACATCATGCAGATAGGCTGTTGGATCTGCCCAGTCCCACTGGGTAATGACCACATTGCGTTCCACGCCTTGTGGCCGTTCTGGTACTGGCGGTAATTCGCCGGCCGCAATACGATCAGTCCAGTCACCAAACATTTTAGAGCTGTAATCAAGGCCCATTCCGGTCCAGGTACGGGTCATGAACGGGCCTGCCTGACCGGATTGAATACGTCTGTTCCAGGCTGCAGCACTGCTGTCATAGCCATTAAACAAGGAAGGTAATTCACGGGTAGCCTTGTTCCCCAATTGGTGACATACCACACAGCCACCAGACGTTATCATGCGGATATAGTCAGCCTGATGTTCAATTCGGGGACTGATGCCATTGCCTGTAGGACCGGTGCCAGGGAACATGCTGGCATCTGGAACCTCGAGCAGTGAAAGCCAGTAACCTGCGGGATAATATTCGGCCGCTGAAGCTGCATCGGGAGCAAGTAGCGCGTCAAGGTCATGACTGGAGCCTGGTGTCGCTGATATTTTTTCTGAGTCTACCAGGCCATATCCACGCACCCAGATATCATAGGTCGCTTCCGGTAAATCAGGAATCAGATAACGACCCTCGTCATTGGTAACAACGATGCGCGCAAAGCGTGTGTCAAAGTCATGGGTTTCGGCAATTACCCAAACGCCGGCTTCTGCGCCGTTAGCACTGGTCACTACCCCTTCAATAATATTAGCCGGCATGGCTTCTGCGGCTGGCGCCATGGTGGCCATGGACTGGCTTTGCTCACTGTTATTATCGCCAGAGCAGGCCCATAACATGCTGGTTAGTGTAACCAGGCTTAAAATTTTGATTGCATGCATTTTTGATCCCCCATTATCCGAAACAATTCGGACCAAAGAGACTAGCAGAAGTCTCTATGACGTGACAATTAAATAGAACTGGCTTCCCACTTTTCATCGCATATGGAATATTCATCTTGATGCCGATTGAAGATTACTGGATGATAAATCCAAAAGCTTTTATCAGATTTTAACCAGGATTCAGGACGATGATTATGAGAAACCCCTTATCTGTTTTTATGGCCTGTTTATGGATGCCATTAGCTTTTGGCCAGCCAATATCAATACCTGGTATGCCGGTAAGTGACTCGCTTGTTCCAAACCCGAACGCGCCGATGTATCAGCACAGCGGCGAACAATACCGGGCGTATGAGTTTCCCGGCACCGGGGAACCCATTCCATACCGGCTGTATGTGCCTGAAAACTGGAGTCCAGAGCAGTCTCTGCCGGTATTAATAACTCTGCGTGCCGGGCCGAGTATTAACAATAATCATCGCAACAATAATGACCTGGTGGTTCAGGCAAGGGAGCGGGGGTATATCGTTATTTCTCCCCTTGGCTACCGGGGTTATGCGCAGCCCTATTATGGCAGCCCTTATCCGGTAGATCGCCCCAGCGGACCTTCGGTGCCGGGTGCTGGCTGGACTGATGAGGAGAATACCCGGTCAGAACAGGATGTTATTAACGTATTGCACCTTGTGGCGCAGGAATATAACGCCGATACATCACGGGTATTTATCCATGGGCAAAACCCTTCCGGTTCGTCAGCTTTTCATTTTGCCGCCAAATACCCGGATGCCATCGCTGGTATCATTGTCAGTGCAGGCCCAATAGTCACTGCTGACTATCCCTTTGAAAACCTGGTGGATAAGGTAGCGGTGCTGATGATCCATGGCACTGCAGATACCGCAAATACGAGGGAGGCATCCCTGCGCGTAACAAGGGAACTGGCAAATCATGGGGTTGAGGCACATTACTATGATGTGCCCGACGGGGAACACCTCACGGCTTATCTGACTTTTGCCAGTGAGATTTTTGATTTTATGGATCGGCAGTAACCAGCAGTTTCTGCAAAAAAAGCTGTGCCTACATAAAAGCAGTGCCTACATAAAAGCTAATCGTCATCCTCATAAGTGTGCCAGTTGTCATAATCTGGCGGCACAACTCGTCCTTCCCATAGGGACTTGTTGTTTTCCATGCAGGAATATTCAATCAATTCAAAATCCGTCTGTCTGGTAAAGATGCGTTTGTTGCTCCAGGGTTTGGTGTAGTAAATCGGGTCATCAATGATCACTTCGTAAGCCAGTGTGTTCGGGTCAGATAAAGTAAATGATTCAGTGACTTTCAGTTGGTCACTGTGGGGATGCCCGATGGTATCGAGTCTGGTTTTACCATTCAGTTTGCTGGTAGTAATGATAAGCGTATCACCGTCCCAGTTTGCTATGGAATGTCCATACCAGGCGGGCGGCAAACGACCGGAATGATCCTGTCCATCCAGATTTACCGTCTTGAACCAGGTGTTCTGCTCGTAAAGATAGGCGAAATGATTTTCAGTTTGCATAAACTGAATAGGATCTGGAGAGTTCATTGCACGTAATAGGCCAAAAGGGAGACATGACCCGGTGTAATCGCCCTCGCTGGGATTGTAATTGTCGAAATTCTCGCGTCCGGCGGCAGTGAAAGGTTCCTCCCCGGGACCTATCTGACTGCTGCCATTGCCTGCTGCAAGCATATTAGGCACATAAGGCCGCGCCCAGACGCCATTGAAATCAGGCTTGCCCCAGGGTAAACGCGGGATATCATCCTGGGCCAGGAGTGTCTGGGAAAACAGTAACGGGATCAGCGAAAAAAATAAGGGAAAGGTTATTTTCATTATCGCCTCCGTGTTAACGGTTACCGGATCGTGAAAAAACCGGAGTGCCATCCTCAAGGGTGATAACACGAGTAGAACAGGTGTTCGAGCCATCTCGCGCGGGATTGGCCCTGGCGATAATCACCGTACCAATCGGCAAATCTTCCTTGGCCCAGCCAAGACGGATTAACTGGTTGGGGGAGCCCATTTCACATTGCCAGTTTTCCACCTCACCACTTTCGCTGGTGACATCCATGTATAACCAGATGTGCGGATTAAACCATTCCACTTCAGTAATGCTTCCCTGTAACTGAAACTCAACGGCAGTATCAAACTCTCCAACAATGGAGTGATGTGCCTGAATGGAAAAAAATGGCAGACATAATGCCAGTGCGATAAAAATTTTTCCCTTTTGGATTAGCTGCATGATTATTACCCCGCTATAAATAATTGTAGTTTTCACTATTATGACTGATCAATTCAATAATGCGAAGTTCCTTTAGGAGGATATCTGGCATTCCGGATTCGCTGAATTGCACTGTTTTCAATTGTCTTTAACGTCTATTATTCCATTGAGAAGCCGAACAGGTATGAACATATCAGCAAATAAAGGGGAAAGGGAACGATGTTTTCACTGGGTAAAATCGTAGTCTTGATTATTTTTACTGTATTGACGTCTGTAAACAGTCAGGCTCAGGATAGTGAAGCACTTTACAACACGCGTTGTGCTGCCTGTCATGAGAACCCGGAAACCAATACCCATGCCCCGCCCCGGGCTAATATGGCGGCTTTTACCCCGAACTCCGTGTATGCGGCGTTGACGGATGGCCTTATGCAAATTCAGGCAACAGGATTGTCCGATGTTGATATGAGAGGCCTGGCAGCCTGGCTTACCGGTGCTGAAGTGTCTGATCTTGAGCTTGAAATCACTGAAAACCTTTGCGCAAACAACCCTCCCATGCGAAACCCGGCTCTTAATGCCTCATGGAATGGCTGGGGACCTGATGCGCGTAATACCCGTTTTGCCACACAGGGCGGAATTGAGCGTGCCGACCTGCCCAAACTGCGTTTGAAATGGGCCTATGGTTTGCCAGGAGAAGGGCAGGCCAGGGGGCAGCCCGTAGTTGTAGATGGCCGGGTATTTGTTGGTAACAGTGCCGGTGCACTTTACTCTCTTGATGCGGAATCCGGATGCACCTACTGGAGCTTTTTGCCACGCAGCGGAATTCGTAGCGCAGCCTCCGTGGGGCCATACCAGTTTGAAGATGGCAGCGATGGCTATGCGGTATATTTTGTCGATATTAAAGCTAATGCCTATGCCGTGAATGCCCAGACTGGCGAAGTACTTTGGGTACGCACGGTTGATGATCATCCCAGTGTTCGTGGCACGGGTGCAGTGGCATTACATAAGGGGGTTCTTTATGTCCCCATGTCGGGCGTCGGCGAAGAAAGTACCTCATCAAACCCGGACTATGCCTGTTGTACTTTCCGCGGCAGTGTCAGTGCCTTTGATGCCCAAAGTGGTGACCTCATCTGGAAGTCATATATGGTTCCTGAACCCCGGCCTCGTGGTACCAGCAGCAATGGCGTATTACTGTATGGGCCCGCTGGCGTCGGCATCTGGAGTGCGCCCACTATTGATGATGATCGGGGCCTGATTTATGTAGCCACCGGTAATGCCTACGCTGATCCTGCTCCTGAAACCTCGGATGCGGTAGTCGCTATCAAGATGAGCAATGGAGAAATAGCCTGGGCTAAACAGTTAACGCCAGGTGATGCCTGGATATTTGGTTGTGATGGGGAAAATAACCCGAACTGTCCCGAAGATGTAGGCCCGGATTTTGACTTTTCAGCCTCACCGATTCTGACCAGTACACCATCGGGTCGTGAAATGCTTGTTATTCCGCAGAAATCCGGCTTTGCCTACGGACTTGATCCAAATAATCAGGGAGAACTGGTTTGGCAGTATCGCGCAGGTCCGGGTAGCCCGGTTGGTGGGGTTTGGGGCGCGGCCGTGGGAGATGGTTTGGCTTACGTAGCCGTAGGTGGTTACATATTTACCCAGGGGGGCGGTATTCATGGTATTGATATAGAGACCGGGCAGCGCGTCTGGTATACCGGGCCTCAGGACTTGTTGTGTGCTGAAGGCCCCGGTTGTTCGGCCACCCAGTCAGCCGCGGTTACCGCCATACCGGGAGCCGTGTTCTCCGGTTCTGCCGATGGGGGAATACGTGCCTATGATGCTGACACTGGAGCAGTGATCTGGACATTTGATGCCAATCACAGGTTTACCACAGTGAATGGCGTGCCAGCCAATGGAGGCTCTTTTGATGGCTCAGGCCCTGTTGTGGTTGATGGCATGATGTATATGCTTTCCGGCTCGGCAGGCTTTGTTGGGCGTCCGGGGAATGTGTTGCTGGCTTTTGAGCTTGAAGAGTAATTGTCGGAAACAGCAATTACCCATAGGCTGATTAATTTGTCCGGTCATTCAAAAAAGTGAGCGGTAATGGACAGCATTTGTCACGGACCGTAAAGCGGAGGTTAACGAGTCAGCAAGGAGCAATTCCCTATCAGAGGGGTGAATTGAAATTCGTACCGGTTTTTTTTCACTTCCTGCAAGTGTATTGACTGCGTTCCAAAGCTTCAGTGCTCCGGCTTGAAACATATTGTCAGCCTCAAAGCCGATGAGGGGAAGGTACAACTGTTGCCCCGTACTGCTGTCGTAGAAGCCGGAGGTGTTTTCAAAAAAACGAAATGACGTTTGTTCAAGTTGTCGCGGGCTGATTTTTCCCATGGCCCAGGCAGGGGGGACGTAAAGATCCGGTGCACCAAGATTGTTTTTGGCAAACCACTGGTGGCAATCGTCAATCAGTTGCCTGATTTCCTTTTCATCAAGCGCAAGATGTTCGGCTGCGTTTCTCGAGACCAGTAAAGAATGCAGGCGATGATAAATGCCGCGAATTTTTTTGCTGGAATGATGCCAGCCATGGCCACAAAGAATGTAACCTTGTTGCTCAAATTCACGTAAAACATCAAGCTGTTCCCTGGACCATTGATGCCCAGGCACTACCAGCATCGTTATATTGCAGGACTGCAAGTGAGTCAGGTCCTGAGTAAGCCGGGAGACCCTGTTCAGGGTCGAAGGCATAACATCATGTATTGAAATCAGTGCGTGCATTGCTGCTCAGAAACTATCCTGCTTGTAGGTATTTTTAATTCTGCTGATGATTTTCGATATAATTTCTAATGGTTTCAGTGATAATCTGGCTCCATCGATTAAGTACATCAGTATTCCATTCCAGAGCGAGACTGTTGGCCATGCAGGCAATGTCTTTACGCTCTTCCAGACTTTTACGCAAAACATGCCTGATGCTATGTGAAAGCCCGACTTCGTCAATGACTATCAATCCCGGAAGCAGTTTGTTCCAGTGCGTGATGCCGCAACCTTGAGAAACAAAAACCAGTTTTTCCCTGGCCATTGCTTCAAGTGCCACGGTTCCAAATGTTTCAAAATGAGAGGGCAGCAGGAGAGCGTCATGCTCATCGATCTTTTTCCTCAGGGCATGTCGGCTTAACCAGCCGAGATACTCAAGATTATGGCTCTCTTGTGCCGCTGCAATTATCCTTTCCCGTAATGGCCCGTCACCGGCAATGCTGAATTGCATATCTGGAAAATCTTTCACTGCTTTTAATAATGCTTCAATATTTTTCTCTCGTGCCAAACGCCCTGCAAACAGGCAGCTTTTCAGGGAGCCACGACGAGGCTTATAAGCGGCATTGATAAATTCCGAAGCTACCGGTGTTCCTATTAATCTGGTTTTCGGCGCGCCCATGTCCTGCGCCTGTTTCAGTACCGGTTCCGCATTTCCAAGCACAGCCTCGGTATGCTTGAAAAGAAAGCCGTTGGAAAAATTGAAATACTGTTGGACTATTTTTCCCTTAACAGAGTTTGGCCAGTAAAGTTCGGTAAGTTGTTCAAAGGATGTATGCATACCCGTTAGATATGGAATTTTCCTGCGCCGGGCCATCCACGCGCCGGTAATACCATAGACCCCTGGCGTAGCAATAATGACGATGTCAGGATTCACACTGTCAAATACGCGGCTTAATTCAATGGGATTGGGAAAACATAATTTCTGGGTTTGATCACCCGGCAGGGGAAGGCTGAGTCCTGCCCGCCATTGGCCATGCTCATCGATGACAGGAGAGTAAAGCTGCGTTTTCTCCAGACGCCCATCCATCTGCTCAAGCAAGTCGAGATAATAGGCACCAGCGCCATTGCGGGAAGGGGCTGCATCGGAAATTGCCAGTAGGCGTGTTTTAGATAAAGGAAGGCTGGGCACTGTTTCAGTTTTCCTGCTGTCTTTTTTCTGATGCTGAATTACTCAGTGGCCAGACGTCATGAAATTTTTCAGCAAGCAGCTTGTCGGAGAGTGAAAACAAACCGGGGTGATAGTGATGCGAGCTTTTGTATGAGCGTGAATATTCATCTGCCAGCTCCAGGCTTAGTATGAAATTACTCGATGGCTGGAATGGAAGAAAATTCAGTAAATCTAACAGGGTAACTTTCAGATCGATTTGTAAAGCTGTCATGGGAAGTATGTAAACGCGATTGTTCTGCTGAATATTGCCAAGCTCAAAGTAGTAACTATACAGAAGCTCAATCAGTTTATTCTGGGTATTTTCAGATAATAATCCAGAGCCCAGAAGCTTCATAGCCGGGCCCATGGCACTTAGCTGGGAAGGCACAGCCTCCTGCGGAGAGCGAGTGCAGGCAATAAGCCTTGCATCCGGAAAATAACTGAGCAGGGATGCTGACCAGGAAGTATAGGAAGGATTTTTGCTCAACAACCGTTTCTCTTTGCCATGAAAAAATATATGTTTTTGCAGGCAAAGCCGATAAAAGTTCAGTATCAGTTTTTTGTGCCACGTTGGGACGTTTTTATCGAAATAGCCCAGCTTCCAGTAATGTGTTGAATCGGGACACAGGAACACCGGTAAGAAACATCCCAGTATCGGCAGTAGTAGCAAAAAATCTTCTTCAGGTTCCTGCAAGCCCAGCTTATGGATAGTGTCCATCTGTCGTAAGAGATTTTGACGAATGGATCTAAATATTAAATTGAAAGGGCGCGTCAACCAGCCAAGGGCGCGGTAAAAATATTTTTCTGAGATCGACGGTGCGAAAATTGCCTCCCAGGTAGAAAAGGTTGTAAATTTTTGCTCACAACCAAGCAATCGTTGCAGATACGTAGTACCACTGCGAGGGATGCCAATAATAAACACAGGCTCTCTTATTACCGTACGCCGGTAATTTCGGAACAGCACCTCATCGGCCAGATGACCAACTATATGCAGCAGGTTTAACAGACTAAACAGGATCCATATCAGGCCAAACAGCGGAATCCTTTTCCAGACATGACGCCACCCTTCGGCAGGCACTGTGCGCAATAATTGCCATGCGAATACCGGGATGGCAAGCAGATGCAGCAAAAGAGCCTCAAGCATTATTACCCCTGAAGCAGATAGCTTTCACCAGCGTCCAGCTGATCTACCAGACCTCGCAATACTACGATATCGCCATGCTGCAGCACCAGGTCCTGATTTTGCTCTGCTGATATCACGAGGTTGTCGCGATGAATATCCAGAATATTGATATCCATAGGTAGCAAAAGTTCTGCTATTGTTTTACCGCAGACAAATGCCCCCTTCGGTAAATTGACCGCATGAATGATTGCTGAACTTTGACTTTTCTTGCCAAGGAAGCCCAGTCTTTCACCGTGGTAGAAACCTTTCAGCATACGGTAGCGATCACGACGTGCCTTATCGATAATGCTGTGAACCATAATGTCCGGGTATTCCACCATCAGCAATAAATGAGAAACCATGGTCAGACTTGCTTCATGGGTTTCCGGAATAACTTCTTCTGCTCCGGCAGAAAGAAGGTCTTCAAGATGAGAGTCATCCCGCGTCCTGACCAGGACAGGTATGGTGGAATTTATATTTTTGACGTTTTCAATAATCTTGGTAGCCAGATCGGTGTCATCAAAGGTAACCACCACGATTGATGCATTAGCGGCGCCGGCTGCTTTTAGAATATCAATACGGGAACTGTCCCCATAAAAAATGGGCTCATCAACAGCGCTGGCTTCCTTGATTCGAATGTCGTCTGTTTCCAGTACCAGATAATCTATATTTAATGGTCGCAGGAAACGGGCAATGGTTTGGCCAACACGTCCAAAACCGAGAATTAGGATATGGTTCTTTTTCTTTATTTCCCGATCGAATATTTCTTCGTTTGTGGCTTGCAGTGTTTTATTACCGATACGAGAAATAAAGCTATCAACAAGGTTTGGCGAATGCTTGATGAGAAGAGGCGTCATAACCATGCTGATAATGACTATGGTGATTAAATTAGAAGCAACATTTTGATTAACCAGCTGGCTTCTTACAGACAGTGCCAGCAAGGCAAAGAGAAATTCACTACCCTGAGCCAGAGTCAGTCCTGCCGGTATGGCAGAGCGCCAGGATTCGCCCAGTAGTTTGACGACTCCGGTTATAAGGAAGGCCTTGGTTATCATCAGTAACAGGCCTCCCAGCAGAAGGTATGGCCAAAAAGAGACCAGCTGTCCAAGATCAACCAGCATCCCTATGGTGATGAAAAACAGACCAAGCAATAAATCGCGGAATGGACGAATATCTGCTTCAAGTTGATGTTTAAACCGGGTATCACCCAGCATCATCCCTGCCAGAAATGCTCCCAGCTCCATGCTCAATCCGATACTGGATGTCAGCATGGCCGACAACAGCACGATCACCAGTGCCGCCAGTACAAGTAGCTGGTCGGACTTTTGGGTGGCGATTTCGCGCAATAAATGTGGCAGTAAATAGCGGCTGGTAAAGAAGAAGGCTGCCAGGAGAACCAGGCCTTCAGTGATAGTGAAAAGTAGTCCGCCCAGAGAAAACCCCTCGGACTGGGAACTAACCAGTGGAACGGCTACCAAAAGCACAATGGCCGCTAGGTCCTGGAACAGCAGGATGCCGATAGCAATTTCACCATGTCTTTTTTTGAGTAGCCCAAGATTGCTAAGTTCACCTGACACAATGGCAGTGGAGGACAGGGAAAAGCCCCCTGCGAGAATGAGGGCAATTTGCCAGTCCAGCCCTGTTAGCTGCAGTACCAGGAAAAATATAAAGGAGCAGACAAGCATCTGCATACTGCCCAGTCTGAATACCGTATTACGCAAGGCAATGAGTCTTGGTAATGAAAATTCGAGACCCAGAATAAATAGCAGGAAAGTTAAACCAAGCTCAGCGATGGCAGCAAGTTCTTCGGGGTCATCGATTACCCCGAGGCCGGTTGGACTAAAAAGGGCCCCGGTTATCAGAAAGGCCAGGAGGGAAGCAATATGTAAACGATACAACAGCACAATCAGCGCTGTTGATGTGCCCAGCAGCAAGAGGAGTGATGTAAGTAATTCTGAAGTTTCGCCGTGCAAGAGTTAATACCCTGTTTTAGTGGACCCAGTGGTCGATTAACGTTCAGAATAGTAATTTACCGTAAATTGCCTCATCTTGCTTCATGCATGTTGAGAATCCCCGAATTGTGTAGGGAAAGTCAAAGTAATAGCGCATAACCGCTGTGAACCCGCAGTTTACTTGGAAAAATTGGCTATTTTCATGTAAAGTGGGCTGACTGGAATTTCCGCCGGAAATGCCTGTAAAAAGATCAAACGAGGAAATATTAAGTGAATTCCGGAGAGTTGATATCAGAAGGTATTAATCTGATGTTACTTGGTATGGGCACAGTATTTGTGTTCCTCACCATACTGGTGTTTGTGACATCTATCATGTCCACACTGGTGCAGAAATATGGGGCTGTTCAACCCGCAGACCCGAATAATCCCGGAGCAACAGAGCAACTTGACGAAGCTGCCTTGTTCGCTGTCATCACCGCTGCGATTCATGCTCACCGCCTGAAGCAGTAGGTGCATTAGTCGCAATTGCAGCAATTGCTGCCATAGTCATAATAAAGAATCGTTTTACTTCACAATCTTTTTTAACAGGTTTGATAACCATGGTGCGGAAATAGTGCGTAAGTGCTTATGCAACACTAATGCTGATGTGAATATGAAAATTTATAATGGGTTATTCCAATGATTAAAGATAGAGATGCTGTAGGTATCACAGAACTGGTTTTACGAGACGCTCACCAGTCCCTGTTTGCCACCCGGTTGCGTCTGGACGACATGCTTCCCATCGCAGACAAAATTGACCAGGTAGGTTTCTGGTCAGTTGAGACCTGGGGCGGAGCGACTTTTGATGCCTGTATTCGTTACCTGGGTGAAGATCCCTGGTTCCGCATCAGGGAACTCAAGAAAGCCATTCCCAATACCCGTCATCAAATGCTCTTCAGAGCCCAGAATATTCTTGGCTATCGCCATTATGCCGACGATGTGGTGGAAAAGTTTTGTGAACGTGCCCACGTCAATGGCGTTGATGTGTTCCGTGTTTTTGATGCCATGAATGATCCACGCAATATGGAAACGGCAATCAAGGGAGTGAAAAAAGTAGGGGGTCATGCGCAAGGGACTTTATCTTATACGGTCAGCCCGGTTCATACTCTGGACACCTGGCTTACGCTTGCCAAGCAACTTGAATCCATGGGCTCTGATTCCATTTGTATCAAGGATATGGCCGGTTTGCTAAAACCCTATGATGCCTTTGAGATGGTCGAACGGTTGAAAAAGGAAACCTCATTACCTATTCACTTGCATGCCCATGCAACCACTGGTCTTTCCATACCCACTGTGGTTAAAGCCATAGAAGCCAATATTGACAGGGTCGATACTGCGATCTCTTCCATGAGTATGACTTATGGACATACGCCAACTGAAACAATCAATGCCATTTTTGACGGTCAGCCTGGAGACCCCGGCCTGGATCTGGCCTTGCTAGCCGAGATTGCTGAATATTTTCGCGTAGTACGTAAAAAATATGCGAAGTTTGAAGGTGCCCTGAAAGGAGTGGATGCCCGAATTCTGTTGGCTCAGGTGCCTGGTGGCATGCTCACCAATATGGAAGGGCAGTTGCGTGAACAAAATGCCTCAGAGCGGCTTGGGGAAGTGCTTAAGGAAATTCCCCGTGTACGTGAAGATCTTGGCAACATTGCCCTGGTAACACCGACATCCCAGATCGTCGGTACACAGGCTGTCATCAATGTGCTGTCGGGTGAACGTTACAAGAATATTACCAAGGAAACCGCAGGCATCCTGAAAGGCGAGTACGGCGCCACGGCTTCTGAGGTGAACAAGGAATTACAGGCTAAAGCACTGGATGGTAAGGAAGCTATTACCTGTCGTCCTGCTGATCTGCTTGAGCCGGAGCTGGATGTGCTCACTCAGGAGTTGCGTGAGAAAGCCAAGGCGGAAGGGTTTACCCTGGAAAGCGGGGAGAGAGAAATTGATGATGTGCTTACCTATGCATTGTTTCCACAGATTGGTCTTAAATTTCTGAAAAACCGCGGTAACCCGGATGCTTTTGAGCCGCCACCAACTGAAGAACAGGATGCACCTAAAGCTGCCGCGGCGCCGGTTAAAAGTGGCGATGCCAGTGTTTATTCGGTTAACGTTAATGGACAGTCCTATGTGGTACAGGTCTCCGAAGGTGGTGATGTAAGCAATATCAAACCAGTGTCTGGCACTGCTGCGGCAGCTCCAAAGACAGAAGGCCCGGTACCAGCGAAAAATAGTGAGCCACAGTTTGCGCCACTGGCAGGAAATATTTTCAAGGTTAATGTCACTGTTGGTCAGAAAGTGGTTGAAGGAGAAGTATTGATAATCCTTGAGGCCATGAAAATGGAAACAGAGGTTAAGGCTGCTAAAGCTGGCACCATTCAGAGTATCAAGGTGGCGGAAGGTAATGCGGTATCCGTAGGCGATGAGTTGCTGACCATTGGTTAAGCAGTCATTCGCCTCTTGCGCTCAAGGAAACCCGTTTAATGGATAGCTTGCTTAAGCTTTTTCAGGACTCCGGAATTTACCAGTTGGAAGCTGGCCAGTTTGTTATGTTGCTGGTTGGCTTACTGTTGGTGTTTCTGGCAATAAGAAAAGGTTTTGAACCGCTGCTGCTGTTGCCCATTGGTATGGGTGCCATTCTGGTGAATATTCCGGGAGCCGGTTTTCTGGCTGAACCCGTTTATGATGCGGTCGGCCATCTTGAGTCACCGGGTGGCATTCTTTATTACATCTATGAAGCGGGTATCTCCACGGGTATTTTTCCTTTGATTATTTTCATGGGAGTAGGTGCGATGACTGATTTTGGTCCCTTGTTGGCCAATCCACGTACCCTCTTTCTTGGTGCTGCAGCGCAGTTCGGAATATTTACCACAGTGATTGGCGCAGTAGGCCTGTCAGCTATGGGGCTGATGGATTTCAGTCTGGCAGATGCCGCAGCTATTGGAATAATTGGCGGCGCTGATGGTCCAACCGCCATCTTTGTTTCAAGTCGCCTGGCACCGGACTTGCTGGGAGCCATTGCGGTGGCAGCCTATTCCTATATGGCACTGGTACCAATGATTCAGCCTCCCATCATGAAAGCCCTGACCACTCAGGCGGAGCGGGAGATTCGAATGGAACAGCTGCGTCCGGTATCCCAGCGTGAAAAAATCATTTTCCCCCTGAGCCTGCTAATGCTGGTTGCCTTGTTTTTGCCTACCGCAGCGCCGCTGCTGGGAATGTTCTGTTTCGGCAACCTGATGAAAGAGAGCGGCGTGGTTGAGCGCCTGAGTGATACAGCGCAAAACGCTCTTATTAATATCACTACAATTTTTCTGGGTTTGGGGGTAGGTTCCAAACTGAGTTCTGATTCCTTTCTGAACGTGGAAACCCTGGGCATTCTTTTACTCGGTATTGTTGCTTTTGCTATCGGCACGGCAACTGGCGTAATAATGGCGAAGCTGATGAACCGGTTTGGTAATACGCCGATAAATCCACTTATTGGAGCCGCAGGCGTGTCAGCCGTACCAATGGCAGCCCGTGTGGCTAATAAAGTAGGTCTTGAAGCCAACCCACAAAACTTCCTCCTGATGCATGCGATGGGGCCAAACGTAGCCGGCGTTATCGGCTCAGCTGTGGCAGCGGGAGTGATGATTAGCTACCTGGGTTAGAAAGTCGCAAGTTACAAGTCGCAAAAGACAAGATAAAGGATAAAAGAAAAAGGAAAAAGGTGACTAATGGAATGCAGGTCACTGGTTAAAGGGCTTGGGGAAGTAAGTCGGATAAGGCCTGGAAGGCCGCCATCCTACATGACGGCTACGGTCAGCCTCTCGTTTCTCTTCCGGACGGGTGTTCAGTTCAAATTCATCTTCTGGTTTATATGATGAAAATCAGGAGGCGATTGTCATGTTTAAACAACTTCCCATTGTCGCGACAGTAGTGACTATTTCGGCTTTTCTGCTATTTCCCATGGCCGCTCAAGCTGACACCATGCGTTGTGATCGAAGTCTGATTACCCGGGGTGATCATCAGGGCGAAGTGCTGGCCAGTTGTGGTGAGCCTGTTATCTCGACGCGAAAGACTATTTATCGCTCTGGAATTCCTCGTAGCCGTTTTCGTTCCCTATCACCAGGGCATAATTTCTATTCCGGCTATTCAGGTATCTCGAACGATGAACTCCTTATCCATAACCGTTCAGTGATTGAAGTCCCGGTAGAAACCTGGACCTATAACTTTGGACCACGTTATTTTATGCGTGAAGTTATTTTTACTGATGGCAGGGTGACAAGAATAAATACTTTGGGATACGGGCGTTAATTACGCGAATTTAAATGTAACTTTGCTGTTTATTGATACGCTCTATCTGTAGTCATAAATTGACTTTCTGAACATCCCTTTCATATACGCTTTCGCCGGGAATGTGATAACTTACAAATAGGAATTGAAAGGGGGTTCCCATGAGCGAGAAATCATCTTCCGGTCGCGATATTAGCAGACGTAAGGTTCTGCAGTCTGCAGTTTCTGCAACGTCTGTTTCACTGATTCCATTGACGTCCTGTACTACGCCAGTATCTGCACCGCAGAAGCTCCTTTCCCGTGAGGCCTGGCTGATACTTGAAGCATTTACTGACCGTATTATTCCAGCTGATGCCAATGGGCCCGGTGCAGTGGCCGCCGGCGTGCCTTATTACATTGAAAATTCCCTTGCCAGCTGGAACGCAGAAGAGCTTGAGGTACTGACAACCGGATTGTTTGCCTTGACCAGCGCTGCGCGTAATCGCTATGACCTGGATTTTCAATTACTCAGCGATAACAACAAGGATGCACTGTTGCGGGATATGGAAGATGGCAAGATCGATGCTTTTGAAAATTCTGCAGTAATTTTTTCACGTCTGCACCGCCTTACGCTGGAAGGCATGTTCAGCGATCCCTATTACGGAGGAAACCAAGGTTATATTGGCTGGGATCTGATTGGTTATCCCGGGGCGGTTATGTCCAGTACTGCGCAGATGCAGCAAATGGGCGGAAGACTTCCTCCATTGCACACATCGGCTTATGGCAGTGATTATGATGGAGAATAGAAATGGCCACTAATCTTGCAGAAATTGATGTTGTCGTGGTGGGTCTGGGTGCAGCCGGTGGTGTAGCCGTGTTACCACTTACCCGGGCAGGCCTGAACGTGGTTGGTCTGGAAGCCGGTACCTGGATGAATCCCGGGCGCGACTACAAGGCCGATGAAATTCATAACAATGTGAGATCCCTGGTAACGACCGGCAACAAGGTCGCCGGAGAGATTCCTACCGTGCGTAATTCGCCGACGGCCACCGCAGTACAGCAAACGCGGCATCCAATGATGAATGCGGTGGGTGGCACTTCAATTCATTATCATGCCCAGAGCTGGCGTTTGAATCCATGGGATTTCAAAGTGCGTAGTGCCACCCTGGAGCGTTACGGCGCTGACTATATTCCACAAGACACGACACTGGAAGACTGGCCGGTATCCTACGCTGATATGGAGCCCTTTTATGACAACGTGGAATATGAAGTGGGGGTGAGCGGGAAAGCCGGTAATATTCAGGGGCAGATTAATCCCGAGGGGAATATTTTTGAAGGTCCGCGGCAGCGTGATTATCCAATGCCACCACTACGTTCATGTGACTTTCTTGATCATATGTATGAAGCAGGGCAGTCAGTGGGCTATCATCCTTATCATGGTCCGGCAGCGATCAATTCCCGGCCTTATGATGGTCGCCCCGGCTGTCAGTATCATGGCTACTGTGATCGTGGCGGTTGTCATGTGCGGGCAAAGAACTCAACGGATGTTTCAACCATTCCCAAGGCACAGGCCACCGGTAATCTTGAGATTCGGGATAATGCCAATGTGCGTCGTATTAACGTAGACAATGCCGGAAAGGTAACGGGTGTCACTTATTTGCGAGATGGGGAGGAGTTTTTCCAACCAGCCAGAGCGGTGTTGCTGGGCTGTTATACCTATGAAAATATTCGAACACTTTTATTATCCACCTCGGCTTATTATCCCAATGGTCTTGGTAATAACCGTGGTCAGGTAGGCAAACATTATTTTGGTCACTGGGATATTCAGGGTGGCACGCTGGTGACGGCCTTGTTCCCCTTTGATCTTAATATCTGGTACGGCGCTATTGCCCAGGGGGTGATGGTGGATGACTGGGCCGATGACAATTTCGATCATAGTGGTCTGGGTTTTATTGGTGGGGCCAGTCTGCATGTTTATACGGAGAAGCATCCGATTGGTGCTGCGGCAATGGGTACCTTCGGCAAGGTGAACAGGCGCTGGGGCTCTCAATGGAAAGAATTTATAAAGAAAAATGCCGGACGCACCCAGACCGCTTATATACAGACCAATACCTTTCCCTATCACCATACCTGGGCTGACCTCGATCCCAATGTGAAAGATCCCTATGGTGATCCGGTATTGAGAGTCACTAATGGTAGCAAGCAAAACGAACCTATGGCCGCGGCTCATGCGGCCAATAAAATGGAAGCCTGGTTTCGTGCTGCCGGCGCTTCAGAGATAGTAAACACAGGCGGTGGCAGAGGGCCTGCACTGTCTACTCATGCCCATGGTGGAACTCGAATGGGAACGAACCCTGACACCAGTGTCTGCGATCCCTGGGGGTTTTCATTTGAAGCCAAAAATCTTGGCATACTTGGTGGGTCGGTTATGTGCACGGCAGGAGCGAGAAATCCTACTCAGACCATTCAAGCGCTGGCCTGGCGTACAGCCCATCATCTGGTGGAGGAATGGGACGAGATAACGGCCTAAGCTCCGGATTAGCGTTGTTTAAAAATCGGCATTACTATTTTGCTATGGCCTGTTGCACCTACTTCCCATTATCAGGGATTAACCGGAATCCGAAATGAGCACAATAACAAAACGGCAACAGATCCTTGGACTATTGGGTTGGCTCGGCTTGTGCTTTGCTGCGTCGTCTGTCGGAGCAATAGCGTCCATTCAGGCGCAATCGTTCTATGGGCAGCTAAGCCAGCCGTTATGGGCTCCACCGGGCTGGGTGTTTGGGCCAGTATGGAGCGTTCTCTATGCGATGATGGCGATTGCCGCCTGGTTGGTGTGGCGCGGCGGTGGCTTCCCCGGTAATCGAAAGGCGCTTGGCTTTTTTTTCGCTCAACTGCTTGTTAATTCTTTTTGGAGCTGGCTTTTCTTTGCCTGGCGTCTCGGGGCTCTGGCATTGGTAGATATCCTGATACTTTGGTTGCTCATTGTTGCCACCATTGTCTATTTCTGGCGAAGCAATGTTCTGGCAGGCGCGCTTCTTATTCCCTATTTGTTATGGGTCAGTTTTGCTAGCGGACTAAACTATTCTGTCTGGCAGCTTAATCCGGGGATGCTTTGATGTTAGCCTGATGGCTTAAGGGATTTATGAAAAAAGCCAAATTAAACATGATCGATACATGGATAAAGGATTGAGATAAAAGTTAGAAAAAACAAAATAAATAACGAAGCGGCTAAAGCTGCCAATAATAATTTGCATAAACAGGTGGGTAGAATTATGGGGAAACACACTATTGCTGGGGGGATTGCAGGGTTGCTGTTGGCTGGAATGGTATATGGCCAGCAGGATGCAGAAGTAGCTATTGCCTCTGAAGCCAGCTTTACCGAAGAACAGATGGCGGCCGGACTGGCGGCATATCAGGCCAATTGTTCAGAAGGTTGCCATCAGAATGATCTGGCAGGTAATGGTCCCATTGCGGCATTGCGTGGACCGGCGTTTACCAGTGTCTGGAATAATCGTACGGTAACAGAACTGGTCGATACCATGCGCTCAGCGATGCCGCCGACCAACGTAGGTGGCTTATCGCAACAAACCTATGTCGATCTGGCTGCCTTCATTCTTTCGGCGAATGGGGGAGAGGTTGGTGAGGCCCCCTTACAATTCAATTCCGCCGCCACGGTCAGTCAGTTCACCACTGAGGGGGCGCCACAGAATTTTTCCATGCCGCTTGCCGGGTCAGAGAATGAAGGCCCCACCGGCGTCACCATTGCCGGTACTGTTCCCGATTATCGGCCCGTTACTGAAGCAATGCTGCGCAATCCGGATCCTGCTGACTGGCTTATTCATCGTGGTAATCAACAGGCCTGGAGTCACAGCGAGCTGGACCAGATTAACCAGGAAACAGTACAAGGCCTGCAATTACAGTGGGTCTGGGCATTGGGGAATGAGGGCGCGAGTCAGCTGTCTCCGGTTGTCCATGACGGCATTATGTATATCTTTAATCCGGGCAATAAGGTCCAGGCATTGGAGGCAGCGTCAGGCGATCTTATCTGGGAGCATAGTCTTGGTGGTCGTACCGGCACCATGCGCGGTATGGCCATCTATGAAGACAAGCTGGTTGTAAATACACCTGATGCCCGCATTGTCGCGCTGAAGGCAGTGGATGGTGAACTGATGTGGGAAGCCCTCATAGGAGAAGGCTTTGGTAATTCCAGCGGACCACTGGTTGCCGACGGTAAAGTATTTACCGGTATGGGTAACTGCCTGAGATTCCGCGCCGAGAAATGTTATATCAGTGCCTGGGATGTCGATGACGGCAGCTTTTTATGGAAATTTGAAACCATTGCCCGGGACGGGACTGCCGGCGGAGATACCTGGGGGGGCATTGATGACATGTTCCGTGCCGGTAATGATCCCTGGATTACCCCAACCTATGATGCTGAACTGGACATGGTTTATGTCGGGGTGTCCCAGCCAAAACCCTGGATGCCAGTCAGTCGTGGCATGACAGTATTTGATGATGCGCTTTATTCCAACTCAACACTGGCACTGGACGCAGATACCGGTGAACTGGTCTGGTATTACCAGCATGTGCCCGGCGAAGTTTTTGACCTGGATGAAGTGTTTGAACGCATGTTGGTGGATATTGATGGTGAGAAAGTGGTCTTTTCGATCGGCAAGCATGGCATTTTGTGGAAGCTCAACCGCGAGACAGGCGACTATATCAGTCATAAGGAAACGGTTTTACAAACTACCTTTGATTATTTTGATCCGGAAACCGGGCGTCCCCAGTACCGTGCTGATGTTATTGAATCAGGTCTGGGTGACTGGCTGGAAGTCTGCCCGTCATCCGCCGGTGGTAAAAACTGGCATGCCATGAGTTATCACCCGGGCGCAGCCAGATTGATCATTCCGCTTAGTCAAAGCTGTCTGCGTCAGCGTGCCACCGAAATTGATTTCGTACAGGGCGGTGGTGGCGCCGCGGTAAACCGTGACTGGTTTCCGATGCCGGGTACCGATGGTAATGTCGGTAAACTTGCTGCTTATGATGTGCGCACCATGGAAGAGCTGTGGTCGGTACAGCAGCCTGCCTCATTTCTGACCGGTGTCCTGAGTACCGCGGGTAATCTGGCATTTGCCGGGGACCTGGATCGACGCTTTCGGGCCTTTGATGTGGAGACCGGTGAAATATTATGGGAAACTCGTCTTGGTACCTCTGTGCAGGGATTTCCCATTACCTTCAGCGTCAATGGCAGGCAATTCGTTGCCATGTCCACTGGACTGGGTGGGGGGAGTCCGCGTATTGTGCCTTCCAGGCTAACGCCGGAGATACATTATCCGAATACCGGAAATGCCCTGTACGTGTTTGCCCTGCCGGAATAGGCGACCTTCTTTCAGTAAGACAAAGAAATATATGAAGCTTTCAATATTTGGTGAAAAATACACCGGACAGTCCGGTATTGTCGATTTGATGGCGGATCTGGGTGAGGCATTGCACACCAGGCCCGACATGATTTCCATGGGCGGGGGAAATCCAGGCCGACTACCGGAAGTAGAAGCTTTGTATAAAAACCATCTGGTCGAGCTGCTGGAAACACCGGATGGTGCCTACAATATCCTGGGCAAATACCAGTCGCCCCAGGGTGATGAAGTGCTGCTTAAACAGCTCGCTAAATTATTACGCGATGAATATGGCTGGCCACTGGCAGAGAAAAATATAGCCATCAGTAACGGCGGCCAATCCGCATTTTATGTGCTTTCCAATTTGCTGGCTGGCCGTTTCCCCGATGGCTCCATGAAACAGATACAGTTTCCTCTGGTGCCGGAATACCTCGGTTATACCGATGCCGGACTGGAAGCTGATTTCTTTACGGCTACGCGTCCGACCATCGAAATACTGGATGAGCATGTTTTCAAGTATCGGGTGGATTTCGAAAACATGAAAGTTACCGACAGGACCGCTGCGTTTTGTGTTTCCAGGCCCACCAACCCCACGGGCAATGTATTAACTGATGATGAAATCAGGCAGCTGGATGCTATTGCCGGTGAGAATGACATTCCACTAATTATTGATGGTGCATACGGCACTCCTTTCCCGAACATTATTTTTGATGAAGTCAGTCCGCACTGGAGTGAGAGCACCATATTACTGCTTAGTTTATCCAAGCTTGGGCTGCCAGGTGTGCGTACCGGATTTATCGTGGCGAATGAAGAGATCATTCAGGCCTATGCGAATGCCAATACCATTCTCAATCTGGCATGCGGTAATGTTGGCCCGGCTATTGCCGGAAGACTATTTCAGAATCGGGAGGTGCTTGAGCTCAGCAAGAATATCATCATGCCGTATTATCGTGAGCGCGCTTTTACAACCATGGATTGGTTTATTGAATCCATGGATGATCTGCCTATGTATGTTCATAAACCGGAAGGCGCAATTTTTCTCTGGTTATGGTTCAAGGATTTACCGGTATCCTCGGTCAGGCTTTATGAAATTCTGAAGCAGGCCGGCGTACTGGTTATTCCCGGTCATGATTCCTTTGCTGGATTGCAGCAGCCATGGCAGCATGCCAATGAATGTATTCGTATCTCCTATGCACAGGATAAAAGCATGGTTAAAAAAGGGGTCGAGATCATTACGCGGGAAGTGCGTAAATTGTACGATCAGGGGAAGTAGTTATACTTGCCTGATGTGAGATAAAAGAAAAAGATAAAAGAGAGAAAGAGAAAAGATAAGCAGAGCAAGAAACCGGGAGATTAAAATCCGGATTAAGGTTTGTTCTTATCAGGTTTTACATTTAGTCTACATTGGATGAATTATTAAAGGGGAAGTTAGATCCATGAACAGGTTTTCAACGTTTTTACTCAGGTGCATTCCCTGCGCCTTGATTCTTGTGCCTTGCGGCTTATCTGCGCAGGAACACAGTTATGCGCCCAGTGATATCGAAAACGGACGCGGTCTGTATCAGGCCAATTGCCTGGGATGTCACGGTAACAATGCCGATGCCGTGGAGGGTGCCAATCTCAGTACCGGGCGCTTTCGGCGGGCAAGTTCAGACGAAGATCTGATACGGCTTATTCGTGAAGGAATTCCCAACACCTTGATGATCCCCAAAACCAACCTTTCCTATGGTGATACCCGTGCCATTGTGGCCTTTCTGCGCGCCTTGCCTGGTGGTGGAGCGTTGGTGGCGGATGAAAGGGAAGTACGCATCGGTGATGCCAGCAGAGGCGAAGCCCTGTTTTTTTCACAGCAAACCCAATGCAGTACCTGCCACGGGGTTAATGGCGGCGGCAACTTGCTGAGTCCCGATCTGGGTAATGTGGGAGCAACGCGTACCCCTGGCACACTGGAGCAATCAATGATTGATCCGATGGCTGAGGTGCGCGCTGGCCAGCGTTTTTACCAGGTGACCGACAGGCAGGGCACGACTATCCGTGGCCTGCTGTTAAATCAGGATACCCACTCGGTACAGTTGCTCAATGAAAATGAGCGTCTGGCGGCTTACAATAAGGATAACCTGGAATCCCATGGTTTTATTCCTTCACCGATGCCGTCCTATCTTGATGTGCTTTCGCCCGACGAAGTCGCTGACCTTGTTGCCTATATGATTTCCTTAAAAGGGGACGCAGAATGAGAAATTTAATCAAACCATTCGTATTAGCATGTCTTTTATCCACTGCCAGTCAGTTGGTAGGTGCGCAGGTAAGCCCGGAAAGATTGTTGAATGCTGAGCAGGAACCAGAAAGCTGGCTGCTTTACGGCGGTGACTATGATAGTCAGCGCCATACTGATCTTGACCAGATCACGCGCGACAATGTCGATCAGCTTGAGTTGAAATGGGTCTGGCAAAACCGCGCCCCTGATGGTGCTTCACAGAAATTTGAGGCAACGCCGCTGGTTGTCGACGGCGTCATGTATACGGTGGCAGCGCCCAATAATGTAGTTGCCATTGATCCTGTTAGCGGTCGTTTGTTCTGGATCTATAACTATACCCCTTCGCTGGATGCACGCCTTTGTTGTGGACGGGTAAATCGTGGTCTGGCCATGCATGGCAACAGTCTGTTTATGGGAACCATCGATGGCAAACTGGTGAAGCTGGATGCCCGTAAAGGGGAGCCTGAATGGATTATTGATGTGGCGCCCCCTGAACTGGGTTATGCGCTGACGTTGGCGCCCCTGATTATTGGTGACAAAGTCATTGTCGGCCCTGCCGGTGGTGAATACGGCATACGGGGTTTTATTGCTGCCTATGATGTTAATACAGGTGAAGAGCTCTGGCGTTTCCATACCGTGCCCGGTCCCGGCGAACCCGGTTTTGAGTCCTGGGAAGACCCGGAACAGGAAGCCTGGAAAACCGGAGGTGGATCAATCTGGCAAACCGGGTCCTACGATGCTGAATTGAATCTTACCTACTGGGGCGTGGGTAATCCGGGGCCTGACTGGAACGGCGATTCAAGACCTGGAGATAACCTGTATACCGAATCTGTTGTCGCCCTGAATCCTGATACTGGTGAGCTGGCCTGGCATTATCAGTTTACTCCCCATGATGAAATGGACTACGACGCTACCCAGGCTGCCGTGCTGGTGGATATGAACTGGCAGGGTGAAGAGCGCAAGGTCATGTTGTGGGCAAATCGAAATGGCGTGTTTTATGTGCTTGACCGCGAAAGTGGCGAGTTTCTAATGGGCGAACCCTTTGTCTCGGTAAACTGGTTGAGCGGATTTGATGAAGCTGGACGTCCGATACGTGCCCTTTACCCTTCTGAAGAAGGGACCTTTATCATGCCTAACAATCAGGGCGCGACCAACTGGTATCCACCTTCCTACTCGCCGGTAACAGAACTGTTTTATGTGCCTACCTGGCTCGATACTTTCTCGGTATATACCAAGCGTCCTGTGGATTACACCCCGGGACAGCAGTATGTCGGGGCATTCCCCACGATGGCCATGCCAGCGCTGGGCGTGAATGCGGTGAACCAGCGTACGCCGGAAGAAGGTCTGGGTGCTATACAGGCTATCAATCCGCAAAACGGAGAAGTGGTCTGGCGTCACGTAATGAATAATGTGACAGACAGTGGTGTGCTCAGCACCGCGAGCAATCTGGTGTTTGCCGGTGGCAGGGAAGGTCACTTCTATGGTCTGGATGCTGAGACAGGTGAAGAATTATGGCGTCAAACTCTGGGTGGGCAGATCGCTTCTGGTCCAATGAGTTACCAGATTGATGGGCGCCAGTATATTGCCGTTTCGGCAGGCGCAGGTCTATTTGTATTTGCATTACCTGAGTAAGACATGAGGCAAAAGCTCTTCATAACAATCCGGGGAATAGCCATTTGCTGGTGCATGATTACCAGCCCCGCCCTGTATGCCGATCAGAATGATCCCCGGCTTGAAGAGCTGTTTGCTTCCTTAAAAACTGAAACAGATATGTTTGCGGCCAATTCAATTGCCAACGCAATCTGGCAAATATGGTTTGAGCATGAAGACCCCATGGCGAATAGCCTGATGACAAGAGGGGTCCAGCAAATGGAGAGTTATTCCATTAGTGCTGCTCTGCAAACCTTTGACAGGCTTATTGCATTGAAACCGGATTTTGCTGAAGCCTGGAACAGGCGTGCCACCATTTACTATCAAATGGGTGAATATGATGCATCACTCAGAGATATTGATGAGGTCCTCAAACTTGAGCCATTTCATTTTGGCGCCCTTTCCGGCAGGGGATTGGTGTATATGGGGAAGCAGGACTATTTCATGGCGCGTGGTGCCTTCCTGACGCTCCTGGAAGTCTATCCGGCCATGCCCGGGGTAAAGGAAAATATTCTTATGCTGGAAGAAGTATTGCGTAACGGTGCTATATAAAACATCTGCCGCCATAGCTCTGCATATCAATATCCCAATCTTCGATACAAACACTTTTGATTTAAATTTATCCATCATTTCCGGGTATCTTTCTTTTGAAGTAATTAAAGCTAAATCCCTTAAACAGAAAAACACCAGTCCAGCTGTCGTAGACATAGACATTTTCCAGACGGCAGTTTAATCTCTGGCATAGTAAATCTTCGGGGGCTGATCATGCATAACCTTTTTAGGAAAACTGTTCTGTTATTTGTTGGTATCACCTTTTCTCTTTGTCTTGCCTTGCCGGCTAACAGCCATCACTCTTTCCCTGCTCAGTACGATGCGGATAAACCGATTACCTTGAGTGGTTATCTAATAAAGCTGGAATGGCGTAATCCTCATGTGTATTTTTATCTGGAGGTAGAGGACGAGAATGGTATTGAGGAGTGGGCTTTTGAGATGGGCTCCCCAATTGCCATGGAAAGAAATGGCTGGAACAGAAATTCTATAGATGTAGGGGATATCCTGGAAGTAGAAGGCAGTCTGGCACGTGATGGCACTAATCTTGTCAATGCCAACTCCGTTGTAATGGTAGAAAGTGGCCGACGCTTGTTTGTGGGGTCCAGCCGTGATGATTAAATTTTCAGGTTCACTCAGCAGTTGCACTTTGGGCAGATCGGGCGAGACTAATGCCTTGGTGAAAACTTTGTTTTTACTGTTTTCCTTGCCGCTGTTTTCAGCGGTACAGGCCCAGGCACCAACACCACGTTTTGCAGATGGCAGCGTGAACCTGGGAGCCATGAAGGGAGAAACCGGGCATTGGAATAGTGGTGTGGGTAACCTTTCTGAAAATTTTGTAGAAATGGATGGAGCCTATCTGGTACATCCGGAAGAAATAGATAAAGTAGCGCCTTTTCGTCCATGGGCAAAGAAAATTGTTCAGGAACGCCTGGCGACACTGGGTCGTGATGACCCTCATCCTCGCTGTATGCCCAATGGTGGTCCGCGTCAGTTTCATACCCCCTGGGGGCTGGAAATCGTTCATGACAGAAGTAGTGAGAGAATCCTGGTGATGTCTGGAGGCGCTAACAGGAGCTGGCGAGAAATCTGGCTTGATGGCAGGGAACATCCCGATCTTAAGGTTTACACGCCGACATTTTTTGGTCATTCCATCGGTCACTGGGAAGGCGATACTCTGGTCGTCGATACTGTTGGCTTTAACGAACGATTCTGGTTTGCACGCAGACCTTCCGGTATGCCACATACAGATCAATTACATCTAATTGAAAGGATTTCCAGACCTGATCACGACACCCTGCATTACCAAGTGACTATAGATGACCCGGGTGCCTACACAAGACCCTGGACCGCCTCATGGGATGTACCATGGTCTTCATTTCATATGACAGAATATTTTTGTCAGGATAACAATGTAGACCTTGAGCATATTGTAGGGCCCCAGTAATTCGCTGCTAACTGCGGCATGCTATCCCGAAATCAACTGGCCATACCCTTGCACATGGGGATCCATGCCAAGCAATTTGGTGCCTTCAAAGAGAGCATGGGGGGTGCTTGATACGGCAGGAATTCTTACGCGTTCTTCAACCGGAGCAAGGATATTCAGGGTGATCAGACCGCCGCAGCTAATCAGTATAGCGTCTGCAGCATTAGCGTCATTGGTCACTTTTTCACAAAACTCGATCAGCTGAGGATCTGTTACAGAAAAAATATCCTCCACTGCTTCAATACCCAGGCCTTCGATGTTCAGAACATTAAAATCATGTTCGCCCAGAAAGCGTACCAGTCGATTGTTTACTTCATCGTTGTAGGCGGTAGCACAAACAATATTTTTACCGCCTACCTCCTTAAGACCATTGATGATGCCGTTGCTCATGGTTGAAGTAGGCAAGCCGGTAGCTTCTGCGACTGTTCTGGCAAGTCGCTCATTAAACTCACGCCCCTGATAAAAAGTGAGCGAGGTTCCCATAATCATAATGGCCTCTACACCCTGTGCTGCAAGTCCAAGGGCTTTCTCGGGAATTTGGTCAATAACGGCATCATAACCATCCGGTGTCATGGTTTTCAGATCAAGGTTATTAATGAGGTAGTCAATGGAGTCGCCATAAAGAGTCAGGCCTTCCTCTGGTTGCCCGCGATCTATAACCGGAAAGATCAGTCCCAGGCGGCGTTTTTCAGCAGCCATTGCTACATGGGGAAGTAGGCCGCCAAGCGCAGTTGTTGTCGTTGCCGCAAGTAATTGTCGTCTTGAAATAGTCATGAAATATATTCCTCAAGAGAATTGGGCATAGCCGTAGTATAAGCGTTTTAATTATTCTTTTTATTATTACTAAAGCGCAGAAAAAAATAACCGGCAATACCGGATAACAGCGAACCGACAATAATGCCAATGCGATCATCCTCCATGGTACTGATGACGCCAGTTTCAAAAGCCAGTGAACTGATAAATACGCTCATGGTAAAACCAATACCGCAAATCAGGGAAACACCGTAAAGCTGCTTCCAGTTAATATCATCAGGCATGCTTGCGAAACCACTTTTAACCGCAAGCCAGCAAAAGCTGAGAATACCAAGTTGCTTGCCGACAATCAGTCCTGCCATGATGCCCAGTGGGATCGGTCTAAGCAGACTATCTACGGAGAGCTCACTAAGATAAACCCCGGAATTAACAAAGGCAAAGAAGGGAAGGATAAAAAGGTAAACAGTATCCTTCAGGTCATGTTCAATTTCTTCCAGCATATTGATATCTGAATCAGGTCGCTTGATATAGGGGATAAACATGGCTATGACCACCCCGGCCAGAGTGGCATGAATGCCCGACTTCAATACAGAAGCCCATAAAATCAGGCCAACGAAAAAATAGGGCACTAGAGAAGTCACTTTCATTCGGTTTAACAGGTAGAGCAGGCAAATCATAATGGAGGCGACTATCAAGGAAGAAATGCCGAGACTGGAAGTATAAAAGAAAGCAATAATTAGAATGGCGCATAGGTCATCAATGACAGCGAGCGATAACAGGAATACTTTTAACCCGGTTGGTACACGTTTGCCCAACAACCCCAGAACGCCCAAAGCAAAGGCTATATCGGTAGCCGTCGGAATAGCCCATCCCTGCAGGGCGGCTGGATCGTCCAGATTAATAAAAGCATAGAGTCCAGCCGGAACCAGGATGCCCCCCATAGCGCCAAACAGAGGCAATGTCACTGCTGATAATTCAGACAGTTTGCCCCCCAGGACTTCACGTTTGATTTCCAGTCCCACATGGAAAAAGAAAATTGCCATCAAGCCATCATTTACCCAAAGTAAAAGCGGTTTGGCTATCTGGAAGTCGTCAATTCTGATTTCCACTTGGGTGGCGAGCAGGGAATCATAAAAACCGGACAAGGAAGAGTTTTCTGCAATCATGGCCAGTGATGCGGCGAAAAAAAGCAAAATACCACTGGCGTATTCTTTTGACAGAAATTTTTTTATGAGGCTGAGAATGGGCTGTAATGGCATGGCGCAAGCCTACCGTAATTCACACTGAGGGGAAATCCCCGTCAGGACATTGGGGGATGAACCTTACCAGGGTTTTTCCTGGTGGAACCTGTCCTGCAAAAAGTCGACGAAGAGTTTTACCTTGGCAGACAAATGTCGTCGTTGCTGGTAAATCGCAACGATGTCTCTTTCGATGCCACGCCAGTCACCCAGCACTCTGACGAGTCTGCCCGCCTTCATGTCCTCTGCCAGATAATAATCCGGCAGATAAGCCAGACCTAAACCGTCGCGTGCCGCGGCCAACAGGCAATGGCCATTATTACTGTGCCAATGACTGAGACCATTGACGGAAACTGTTTCTTCGCCACGAATAAATTTCCATGGCTTGCTGGAGCCATATTCTGTAAATCGCAGACAGCGCAGATGTTTGAGATCCTGTGGAACTTCCGGAGTACCGTACTGATTCAAAAAGCGTGGACTTGCCACCAGAATGAAGGTGGTACTGGCCAGCGGCTTGTTAACGACATTGATGTCAGTACGAGGGCCAACCTGAATAGCAACATCGTAGGCATCCTCGATAAGATCAACCTTGCGGCTATAAAAATTCAGCTCAATTTCCAGAGTGGTATTTTCTTTAAGAAAATCCGCGATAGCAGGGACAATATGCATTTCACCAAGCAGATTGGGCGAGCTAATTTTTAACAAGCCGGTAGCGCGTTGCTGAAACTCGGAAACAGTTTCTTCAATCTCTTCCAGGTCTTCGATAATCTGCTTGCAGCGCTGGTAGTACAGATTCCCGAGTTCAGTCAGGGATAATTTGCGTGTAGTCCGATGCAGAAGTCTTGTCCCAAGTCGGTCTTCCAGTTGACTGATACGCTGGCTAATGTGTCCTTTTGACACGCCCATTGAACGTGCCGCCCCCGAAAAACTGCCCACTTCAACTACTTTGACGAGCTCTTCGAATCCTTCCCATTGGCTCATTACTGACTCCTCACTGGCAAATATATTTGTTTATATGTGTGAACAAATATACCCCATCTTAGCTGATAGCTCATTATATAAAACAGTAATATATACGAAAATTAGTGCCAACAGGATGATAGCTGTGTCATTAAAATGAAATATCAACGTTTGTGTTGGCAAATAGTGTCAGGAGCTCGCAGGGAACAGCTGGGAAACAGGCAGAAGACAGATAGAGGGAGTATGGGGCAGGGATTGGAGAAAAATTTTTCTTAGAGTCGCTTGAGGAAATAATGATTTTCTCTGATCAGCTGGATGCAGGTATCGACGACATCGTAGTCATATAGCTTACCTTTATTCTCCGACAGTTCCGCAAGGCACTGATCAAGACTACAGGCGCTACGGTAGGGGCGATCAGTCAGCATGGTTTCAATAACATCCGAGACGGCCAGAATTCGTGCTTCCAGCATAATTTCGTCCCCGCGCAACTGGTACGGATATCCACTGCCGTCCATACGCTCGTGATGCTGTAACACAATATCGGCAACAGGCCATTCAAGATTCATGGACTTAAGTAATTCATAGCCTTTTTTGGGGTGAGTTTTGATCATTTCAAAATCAGCATCACTTAATCTACCAACCCGGTTTGCGATTTCAGGAGGGATATACATTTCGCCAAGATCATGTAACTGGCAAGCAAGAGAAAGCCCTTCAATGAAATGAACACTGGCCCCCATCTCTATCGCAATAGCAACAGCCAGATCAGTAACACGCTCCTGATGCTGACTTTTGATGACATTCCTGTCTTCTATGGCATTGCAGATAGTATTAATAACTTTCTTAAGAGAATTCTGGACCTTGGCGCTGGACTTGTGCAGAGGTCGCTTATCCATGTAAGTGCCGATGTAACAGATTCTCTGGCCGTTTTTGTTATCAATGGCACGGGCGCTGATTATGCATGGAATATATTCTCCATTTTTGTGTTTTCTCCTGGCTTCACCATCCCAGCAGGCATCGCTTCTTAGTGCCGCTGAGACTGCTTTGGATTTCACCAGGTCCGTATCATTATCGGTTCCCAGTATGGTCAGAGGTTCACCAATTAATTCGTCCTCTGTATAACCAAATATTTCAGTCATCGTTGAATTGACGTAGGTGATAATCATTTCAGAATTGGCAATGGCAATGCCCTGACTAATATTGTTGGCGGCGAACATTGCCATCTTGTTTTTCCGTTCTTCAGAAGATTGCTCTGTGTCTACAGGTCGACTGAAAAAGCGCGTGCCTTGCTTGTTGCTAAGTGTGTCCAAAAAAACAGATCCGGTAGTTTCAAACAGAACTTTATTTCCGTCTTTGGAAACCAGGTAGTGTTTCAGATAGACAGCATTGCCTTGTCTTTCCC
The DNA here is from genome assembly GCA_030828385.1 of Gammaproteobacteria bacterium. GTDB lineage: Bacteria > Pseudomonadota > Gammaproteobacteria > Pseudomonadales > Pseudohongiellaceae > Eutrophocola. Next base: position 29,841 of record JAURCS010000008.1, on the reverse strand, counting down.
AGTCTTCGGAAAGTAAAGTGCGGGCATTGATTGAATCGCTCTTTGGAACAAGATGCAGAAAAGATTTATCTTCCAGTTTTCCTGGAGCATAACCCAGAAGATTCTGCACCCTTGGGTTGGAGTAGGTAATGAATCCATACTGATCAATTTCCCATACCCAGTCAGGCACGGCATCAAGAATTTTTTGATGATAATTAGCAGATGTTTGATTTTCATCCAGCCCTTGATGGGCTGGTTCTGGAGGTATACCAGCAATTTCGTCTGGAGCGTTTTCGGTCATGCCTTCCAGATTCATAATTACATATCCTTGTAAAAATTACTGGTCTACATATTTTTAAAGTCTTTTAATTTAGTCAAATAATTTGACAGATTATTCAAGAAAGGCTGAATAATAAAAAAATATAATTTGAATCAAGATATTGCGATTGAATACTTTAGATTAGTTTGCATATTTTTATAAATATGAACAAGCAGTTATTTTCAAATCAACAGCTATTTACTGCAAGCCTATGGAAAAACCAGAGGTGTAGCTGGCTTTTTGGCATTAAAACAACCATAACAGTGCCTTATAGCAATTTACAAACTTTGCCACATGACCTTGTTGGATATCAAAATGATATCTTATGACGATCTATGCTAATGGTTTATCGGTATCTATGACTTGACCGAGAGGCTAATCTTCCGGGCTCACATTGCGTGATTGAATTAACCATTCACCATTAACGCGGACTATATCGTCAACACTACGGCCAACAGAAACCATGCGCGCTGGTGTATCGGGTCCGTTGGCGCCAAAGTAGGTAACCCAGTAGGCATGGTGTCGCGCATGATCCTTATTTACGAATTCTGTCCAGTAATTTTCGGTAGCGTGAAACATGGGCGCTGGTGGGTTTCCATTGGCTGCCTGTTCTGCTCTGCCATCGCGGTAGTCCGTCATCATTTTATGTAGTGCGTCCTTCCCCTTGATTGCGCCGAATGAACCGTCTTCGGTAAATACCGCCACATAGGCATCCGGATCAAAAGAATCCAGTGCCCGGGTATAACGCCACATCAGATGTTCGATCTGTTCTCTATCTTCCATTCTTTGAAGAAGAGCCATGTGCGAGGCCATGTTTTCTCCCATGTCATGATCCATACCCTGAGCCCAGAGCGTTGTGCTGGTCATTGAGAACATAAGCAGGAGTGCAGTAAAAAGTGGGTTGATGTGTCGTTTCATGGTTACTCCGTATTTCTTTTTATTTGTTTAGAAAAGTTGAGTCAGAATATGGCACTATTGGTCCTATTCAGCAAGTCACCAATACAATCCATAACGTTCAAGTAACGTTGAAATAAATAAGGGGCATCGCCACTTTTCTCAGCAAAGGCTATTGTGAAAATTAGAATACGTTTAATGGAAGCAGGGGACTATCCTGCATTTTTTGATTATCTGAATGCCCAGTTGGAAGAAAACGGTAAATCAGGTGCGCCCCTTTTTCAGCCAGTGCCACGAGAAATTGTCAAACTGCCGGCTGAAAAAGAAGCGGCCTTTGTGGCGGGTTTATCAAAAACAATTGGCCAGCCTGGCTGGCGTCGTGCCTGGCTTGCAATGGATGAGAACAATAAAAACATTCTAGGTCATGTTGATCTGCGCGCGCATCAGGAAGTGAATACCTCTCATCGTGCCTTGCTTGGTATGGGCGTGATTAAATCGTGCCGCCAACTGGGCATTGGTCGTACACTGCTGGAATTTGCCTGCGAATGGGCGCGGCAGAGTAATTTACTGGAGTGGATTGATATTGAAGTGTTGTGCGATAACAAGCCGGCATTCCACCTCTATGAAACAGCCGGCTTTGAAAAACTGTGTGTGATTCAGGATATGTACAGAATTGATGGTCAGGCGGAAGGCTTTGTCCGTATGGCCCTCAAGCTATAGCAAGCTGTAAATAGACACTATTGATAGATACTATAAATTGAAATCAAATCAGGGGGCTGGTCCTACGACTACTCCCCAGGGTGTTTCCCCAACCTGAATTTTTTTGATGACTTCAAAGCTGGCAATATCAATTACGGATATATCATCCGATGGACCGTTGGCAGAATAGAGTGTTGTGCCATCAAGGCTCATGGCCAGTCCCCAGGGTCGCGGGCCAACGACTACCGAATTAACTACTTCCCGATTTGCCAGATCAATGGCAACGACCGTCTGTCCGCGGCCATTGGCTACATACAGGGTTGATTCATCAGGGGAGAGTACCAGTCCCATGGGCAAAGAGCCCTCTGCCAGTGGGATTTCACCTACTGCAGTATTTGAAGCCACATCAATGATATTAATGAGTTCGCCAAATTCCGCCGACACATAGGCGGTGCTGCTGTCTGCGGTAAAAACGGAATCACGTGGACGTAATCCAACATTGATGCGAGTGATTTCCGCACCAGTATTGGCGTCGATAACAGTGACGTCGCTGGCTACCTCACCGGTTACGTAAAACAGGCGTCCATCGGGTGACAGCCTGACTCCTTCGGGTTCCAGGCCGGTAGGGATGGTCATCAGAATTTCACCCTGACTTAAATCCAGTATGGTAGCGGTATGGGTGTCTTCATTGGAGACATAGAGTTTGCCTGTTTGCCAGTTCACATCAAATTGCTCAGGGTCTGAGCCACTGGGCAGAATACGGATCACTTGCTGTGTAAGTGGGTTTACTTCAGCAATGCCATCAGCGGCCTTGTCCGCTTCCATTGCTTCACACACCTCATCATCCATGGTTGGCGGACATTTTGGCGAGCCACTGAGCGCGACGTAAAACAGGCTGCCATCGGGGCTGACTTTGATGCCGCGAGGACGTTTGCCTACGGGAATAGTTGCGATCACTTCATGGCTTTCACCGGAGATCATGGTGACGGAGTTGGAGTCTTCATTAGTGACGTAAATAACACTGCCTCCCTGTGCGCAGGCGGTGATTGTTGAAAATAAGACAGTAAGAAGACCGGTTTTAAGGAGTGTTTTCTTGATGCTTTTATTCATGGTGTAGATCTTTTTATCTTTGAGGTTGATTGTGAGCTTGGATGAAACTGATGATGGAAAGCATAGGGGCTACGTTAGTGAATGTCCATGCCTCGCATTACACTTGAACAGACCCGGTTTTTCCATTTTGCTTTCCATGAAATCGGTGTATCTTTAATCGTTGTGTGTCTGCTATCCATTTTTGCTTCCTTGTGGCAAAAGATGAACAAGCACGACCAGGCATGGGCATAAAAGTGATCGGAGCAGGGTTTGGGAAATAGTAAGATGAGTGATGCTATACAATGGCCACAAAAACAGCGTGAACTCCATAATCATCATATGGATTCAAGCATCTGGAATGAACTTGAATTCAGGGATGATGACATCATTATTGGTACCTATGCCAAGGCGGGGACCACATGGATGCAGCAGATCATCGGGCAATTGATTTTTAATGGCGATGCTGCCGTTACTGCCAATGATTTTTCTCCCTGGCTGGATGTCAGGGTTATTCCCAAAGAAGAAAAACTTGGCATGCTCGCAGACCAGCAGAATAGACGCTTTATCAAAACGCATTTACCACTGGATGCGTTGACGTTTTATCCCGCGGCGAAATATATCTATGTGGCCAGGGACCTGCCTGATATTGTCTGGAGCCTGCATAACCACCTGTTTAATGCGATGGATGTTTTTTACGAAATGTTCAATGACACACCCGGCAGGGTGGGACCTGAAATTTATAGACCACCAGCAGATCCTTATGAATTCTGGAAACTCTTCCTCCATGATGAATACCCCATGTGGTCTTTCTGGGAGAATGTCAGAACCTGGTGGGATTACCGAAATCTGCCAAACATGAAGCTGGTACATTTTAATGACCTGAAGAAAGATCTGGCGGGGGAAATCAGGGAGCTCGCTGCTTTTCTGGATATTCAGCCCGAAGCCGACAAATGGGACGCCATCATAGAGCACTCTACTTTCGAATGGATGAAGGCCAATGCGGCCCATGTGACGCCGATGGGCGGCGAAATTTTTGAAGGTGGAGCGCAGACTTTTATCAACAAAGGTACCAATAAACGCTGGAAGGATGTACTCGGCGATCAGGATATCAAGGAATATATTGAGCTTGGTATGCGTGAACTGGGTGAAGAATGTTTTAATTGGCTACGTAATGGAAAAGCAGGACAGGATAACGATACATGATATTCAAACAACTTTTTGATCAAACCTCGGGCACCTATTCTTATCTACTGGCAGATGAAAACACGCGAGAAGCGGTTTTTATTGATACGGTATATGAGCAGCATGAACGCGATCTTGCTTTGGTTAATGAATTGCAACTAACGCTTCTGGCCTGTCTGGAAACCCATTGCCATGCAGATCATGTCACCGGCGCCTGGCTGTTGAATAATGCCCTGGGATCAGCATTGATGGCATCAAAGGCTTCCGGGATAGAAAAACTTGATAGAGTTCTTTCCGATGAAGATGTTATTAATTTTGGTAATCGTTACCTGACCGTAAAAGAAACTCCTGGCCACACCGATGGTTGTATCAGCTTTGTGCTTGATAATGAGAGTATGGTTTTCACGGGGGATTGCCTCTTGATTCGTGGTTGTGGTCGTACCGACTTTCAGCAGGGATCGGCGCAAAAACTTTTTCATTCCATCCATGACAAGTTGTTCCTGCTGCCAGATCATTGCCTGGTATACCCGGGACATGATTATGCCGGGCGCACAGCCAGCTCCATTGGAGAAGAGAAAACCCTCAATCCCAGACTTGGCGGATTGGCTAATGAAGGTGATTTTATTGGTTATATGGAAAACATGCAGTTGCCACATCCCAAGCAAATTGATGTCGCTGTACCGGGTAATATCAAAGGGGGCGAACCTGATGCGGAACATTTGCCTCAGAAACCTGACTGGGCGCCGGTTGTTACAACCTATAGCGGAAGTTTTGAGATTACGCCGCAGTGGGTGGCGGCCAATATGGATAATGTGAATATTCTGGATGTGCGCACTGCGGTGGAAACCGACGAAGAAAGCACGCGCCTGGCAGGGGCCATTCTTATACCAATTAATGAATTACGCGATCGTCTGGAAGAGTTACCAAAGGACAAGCCTTTGATGACGCTCTGTCGTTCCGGTAAACGTTCAGCACTGGCGGCGAATATTCTCAAGCAAAATGGCTGGGATAAAGTGGCTAACATCAAAGGCGGTTTATTACAGTGGCAGGCCGAGGGCCTGCCCACTGTAAACTAATGTATAACTGTTCAGCGTTGTTTTATATTGACAACGCTGATTCAAGTGAATCAGGCCAGGGCCGTTTCAAATAGTGCCAGCAAACGACTATGGGCTCTTTCAGCCTCACCTTCATCGTAGACTGCAGAATCCAGCGAACACCAGCCATGCTGGGCATTATAGACTTCGATTTCTGCCGGGATATTGGCATCTTCATAGGCCTGGCGTAACCTGTCCTTCATTCCGGGAGCCTGGGCATCATCATTGGCGGCCAATGCATGCAGCATATGGGCTTTGGTCTGGGGAATAAGCAGGTGAGCACTGTCCGGAGCGTCAGATGCCATACCGTTGCCGCCGTGGAAGGTGGCGCCTGCCATAATACGATGAGGCATGGCTGCGGCTGTGCGCATGACAATGGAACCACCCATGCAATAACCTGTGGTACCGATACCGCGACTGGTATCCACTTCATCCTGGGCGTCCAGCCAGGTAACAAAAGCTTCTGCATCCTGAAATTGAGTTTCAGGTGTCAATGAGCCCATCTGTGACATCAGCATATTGCGCGTATCAGGATCGCTGAAATCGGCGCCTGGCTGGGAGCTTGGCGCTTTGGTCAGCCGGTAAAAAGGATTCACTACCAGTACCGAGTAACCGGATTGGGCCAGACGTGTTCCCATTTGTTCAAAGGCCGGACGCAGGCCGAAAATGTCTGGCCACACCAGAACTGCCGCATGTGAGCCAGAAGCAGGGTGCACGTAAAAACAATCCGCTGTGCCATAAGGTGTGGTGACTTCCACATTTGATGAAACCACGTCCTGGGCGTTGGCTACCGGTGGCAGCATCATCGCCAGTCCGGCACCGGCAGACATTTTGTTGAATTTTCGGCGCGTGACCTTGGACTTTTTTTTCAGGTATTCAGTATTCTCAAGTTCTGTTCTTTCGTCGCACATAGGCTTCCCCTCTTTAATATATTGATTGGTAACTCTGGTAGAAAGCTCGAAAATTTACCCATACCAACCAACGTCCATGAAAGAAAAAAGACCGGTACGATTACCGGCCTTTTCTCGTGCTTCTTTATTCCTCGGAAAAAGAATAGGCACAGATTTTGTTGCCATCTGGATCACGCAGGTAAGAAGCGTAGGCATTCGGCGCAAAGGTACGAGGACCTGGCTCTCCTGCGTCAGTTCCACCAGCAGCCAGTCCGGCTTCATGAAATTTGTGGACCTGAGCTCTGTTTTCAGCAGCAAAGCCGATAGTGCCACCATTGGCATGACAGGCTGGGTTGCCATCTGAAGGAGTAAGAACGACAAATTCCGGAGAGCCCTTGCCATACATCATGGCAGTTGGATGCAGGTTACCCAGATTGTCGATGCCAAGCGCACCTAAAGCCGCATCATAAAAAGCTACCGCTTTATCATAGTCATTAGTGCCAAGGGTTACGTGTGTAAAAATAGCCATAGTCATTTTCCTGATAATTTATTATGTACAGATTTTCCATGTCGTTGAGCGACAGTATTGCAGGAATCTGTTTTTCCCAAATACGGACTGATTGTAACTGTATTTCAAGGCTCACCTCTACTGCTTTATATGCATTGGCCCTGTGATACTCCAGAAAATGAATTGCACAGACCAAAACAATGGCTTGTGCAGTGACTATAGCCAGTTAACCTGATAGATTTATTGCCAATATACAAAGGTGTCCGATGCCAGTTAGCTATACTAAAAATATGCAAAAGCATTATGTTCTCTGCCGCATGCTGGGTGAGGGGACTATGGATGAGGTTTTCGACTATATTCACAATCTTGAAGTTGATGATGATTTCAATGAGCCATTTTACGAGATAGTCGATTTTACAGAAGTCAAAGCGCTAGATTTTGGCTACTATGAAAGCAACCGCTTGCTGGGAAAATACAAAGGCTGGCATTAAATAAGGGTTATCTGGGGACTATTTTTGTGACCGGTAATGTTTATGGTCAGGCAATTTCCAAAATGTTTAAAACCGCAGGGCACTTCAAGGACATCAATATTCGGGTTGTGCAAAGACTTGATGAAGCAGTGCTGTTGATTGATCATCTCGTTAATAACCCGCAGGCTTAAGTTGCTTCAGATTTTGTTGAACAGGCAGCAAGGCAGATCGGATTTCTCCAGCGAACCGAAAAACCAGAATAAGAAAAACTAAAAATAAGAAAAACTAAAAATAAGAACATAAAGGGTAGCTTCAATGAAAAAACTCATCCATAGCTTCGTTAATTTATTTTTAGCCGGTTTTGTTTTATTTTCGGTCAGCATTATTGCGGCAGAAGAGGGGATGACGCGGGCGGATTACGATGAATATCTGGCGCTGTTTAATGCCAACGACCCTTCCTTTATCAAGTTTTATCATCCTGATGTGGTGCTTGATTTGAATGGATCTGAAATTCGTGGTGCGCAGGGGATAAAGGATTTTTATGCGGATGTAAAAAAGTACATCAGTGAAAAGGTAGAAGTAACCACCTTTATCAGGGATGGCGACAAACTTGCCGTTGAAATCCCGACTACCTTTGAAGTCATCGCTGATTGGGATAATAGTTTTTGGGGGGTGCCACTGAAAAAAGGGCAGGTATTGCGAATTGTCAGCTGGGGTATTTATGATATTGAAGATGGGAAGTTTAAAACAATAAGAACAGCCAGGTACAAGTTGGTTAATGACTGGCAGTTCGAAAAATAAAAAATATTCACACGATGTTACTGCCTGGTTTCAGTAAACAGCGTCCACTTTGGATAACACTATGTATTCATTAATTCGTCGATCTTTGGTCTTTATTTTTTTCTGTTTCCCGGCATTCACTGTGTCTGCACAGGAAGTTGCCGAGGGTTTGGAAATCTACAATGGCATCTGTGCCCATTGCCATGGCTCAAATGGCCAGGGAGGCACGTTAGCGCCCTCCATGCTGGGCCGCGTTGCCGAAGAAAGTAATCAGGATCTGGCTGTTTTTCTGAGAGCGGGTAATCCGGAGAAAGGTATGCCGCCGGTAGTAATATCAGATGCGCAAATGCCGGCCCTGCTTGAATACCTCAGGTTTCTGGCAGTGAACTTTAACCAGTCTGAAGGGCTGAATCCAAGCTCCTTTAATGCCCTGTCTTCAACGCCTGCGATTGAAAACTATCGCCCTGTGACCCAGGAGATGCTGCTGAACCCGAATCCGGATGACTGGCTAATGTACTCTCGCACCTATGATGCCCAGCGTTTCAGTCCGCTGGACGAGATCAATCGGGATAATGTGTCTCAGCTCAGTCTGGCCTGGTCCCTGGGTTTGCCCGAAGGTATTACTGAAACCATTCCAACGGTTTATGCCGGCGTTATGTATCTAACCATGCCCGATGGTTCTGTGGCCGCACTGGATGCGACTACCGGCGACCTTATCTGGCGCCATATCCCTGATGTGGAAGGCAGAGGTGCCGGTCGTTCCAAGACCATGTCTATTTACGAGGACATGATTTATTTCGGCGCCTCTGATGGTTCGGTGATTGCCATTGATGCGGTGAACGGGGAGGAACGCTGGCGCAGTGAGCCCACGGGCCGTGATATTACTTCCGGCACCATTGTCATTGAAGGCAAGGTGCTGGCAGGGGGAACCTGTCGCGAGCGCTCCAGTTGTTTTATTTCCGCCCATGATGCCCTGACCGGTGAACTGGCATGGAAATTTTTCACCGCACAGGCGCCCACAGAAATGCCCGGGTTTGACACCTGGGCTGGCCTGCCACTGGAAGAAAGAACGGCCTCCACCTGGGGTCTGCCCGGCGGATATGACCCAGAAACCGGACTGATCTACTGGAGTGTGGCCAACCCGTCACCCTATACCCGCTATGAACGCCACGCAGGTGATCCAGGGGCTGTGTCCTATTCCGCACCCGCCAACCTCTACAGCAATTCGACCCTTGCCATTGATCCTGATACTGGTGCCCTGAACTGGTATTACCAGCATTTGCCGGGTGATGACTGGGATGAAGATATGAATCAGGAAAGAATCATTTTTCGTACTGCGGTGAATCCGGATCCGGCCCATGTGAAGTGGATTAATCCAGAGGTCAGTGGCCAGCAACGCGATGTGATCGTCAATGTGGGTGAGGGCGGTGGACTCTGGGTACTGGACAAGCACACTGGCGAGTTTCTCTGGGCCATGCCGTTTCCGGAAGAATCGGAAAACTTTCTTATCGAGGACATCGATGTCAGTACCGGTGCCACCATGATTAACCGCGATCTGATTCTGGATGAACCCGGTGCTCATCGCATTATCTGCTATTTCAATACCCGCTCGTACTGGCCCGGCTCCTATAATCCCCAGCGCAACGCCATGTATGTTCCCTATATCAAGAATTGCCTGAATATGACCTCGGCTACACCGGCTTCTGAATCCATGCCTGCCATGCCACAAAGCAGGATAGGCATTTCTGCGCCAGGGGTGCCTCCGGAAGAATTGAATGGCATGGCCAAGGTTAATATGGAAACTGGTGAAATTACCTATTGGGTGACCGGACCGGTTCCTACCACATCATCGGTGCTGACCACCGGCGGTGATCTTTTGTTCTGGGGGGATATTAACCGCCGCTTCCGTGCCCAGGATCTGGATACTGGTGAAGTGCTGTGGGAGACCATTCTCAATGCTCCGGTTTCCACCAGCAATATTACTTATGCGGTGGATGGCAAGCAGTATGTGGCAGTTATTACAGGAAATAATTTATCTCATCCAGGTCTTAATACCGGTTCAATGGGGCCAATAAAACTGAACCTGGATAACGGAAATGGCAACAGTGTTTATGTGTTTGCCTTGCCTGATCAGTAGAAAAAATACGCAAGAAAGTTTCAAAATCATGAACAAAAAAGGCCAGCATTTGCTGGCCTTTTTTTTAGCTCAATATCAGAAAGAAAATTTCAGGCCTACATTCAGCAGGCTTGATTCATTATTGATTTCAAAGCGTGCTGGCAGCAGAGAAGCGTTAAGTGATGCTTCATCAGCATCACGATAGACATAGCTGGCAAAAGCATCCAGCTTGTCAGTGAAGCTATAACTGGCACCAAGGATGAGCTGATAGACAAAAGTATTGTCATCATCACTGATAACGCCGACGCCGGAAGGACTGAATTCAAGATCGGTGGTGGCTGTACCGATACCAACACCGACATAAGGCGTAAAGGCGGAATCAGTTTTGTAATCGTAGTAGGCATTCAGCATCAATGTTGAGGTTTCCAGTTCGCCCTGACCAGCTGCTACCAGAGCCGCTGTTGATACACCAAGATCACCCACATTCCCTGAAATGAGAACGCCGGCATCAATGGCTGATAGATCAATCCCTGCAGCGGTAACGCCCTGGTGTCTGTCGACGTCAGCTTCTGTTTGTGAATATTCCAGTTCAAAACGATAGTTGTCTCGAATCATGCCAACAGCCAGGTTGAAAGCATTGCCGTTGTCATAATCGGTCGTCCAGGAAACGGCACTTCCCGCCGGAATGTTTAGTGGAGGGTTTACGCCGGTGACTGCGCCCGTCGTAAAGGCCGACGTGAAAGCGCCATTGTTGGAAGTGTCATCCTGATAGTTTTGTCCCGCTGAGCCTGATACATAAAAAGATTGTGAAAAAGCAGGTACTGAAAATATCAGGAATGTTTTTACAGTAAAAAGTTTCAGAAGTGATGCATTGCGTTTCATTACTTTCTCCTATGTTGTATTGCGGAATTCATTACGCAGGAGAAAAAAAATGCAGATCAAAAAAATACTAAAAAATATTTTTTGGTCGATCCACCTGACTCAAGCCGGTTTTTTTCCGCTATTGTATACGCGCTAAACCCTGGGTCAGCTCAATGTAGGTGCCTTTGGGGTCAGTGATAAAAGCAATGCAAAGTTCGATTGCGGCAATGCACTCAGGTGCCCGATTAAAGACTACTCCCATGGCATCCATTCTTTGTGCAAAGGCATCCAGGTCTGCTACTTCAAAACCAATATGGTCGATAGCCATGCCCTGGGTGGGCAGGGGGTCGCCGTTGGGGTTCTCAAGAAAATCAACACGTCCGCCAGGAATAACAGCTGAAGGCATGCCGCGTCGCTCACCTATTTCTGCGCCAAAGACTTTCACATACCATTGCCTCAGCTCCCCGGTATTCGCAGGTGACAGATGCGTATGATGAAACATGATGGGTAAGTCCTGTTCAGCATCCAGAGCCAGTTCAATACGCACACCATCTGGCAGATCGGCAATAATCTGTCCTACGCCATCGTCCACGAAAAAGCTTGCTGAAACTGCTTCCAGCTTAGCCTTGTAGAGCGCGTAATCATTGATGGTAAAGCCAATATGGTTTGCTGTGGTATTCACTGAAGTAGCTGAGGGCTGACCTTCCCGCAGCAGGATGAACATGCCTGGGAACATCAGTGCCTGGAGTCGTCCTGAAGAACGTTCGACGCCTCCCAGCAATTTCCAGATTTCCCGATGTTTGGCGACATTGGGGACGATCAGGTGCGTATGGCCAGAACTCACGCCGCTTGTATTTGGCGAAGGCAATTGAGCATTGGCAGCCATGCCGTTCAGAACCAGAAGCAGACCGGTCAGAAAAAGTACTCTTGTTTCCATAGTGAGCATTACCGGTCTCCGCAGTGGCTTATTTAGCTTCAGCTTTTACTTTTTAGTTCTTTTCGTCGTGCATGCAGCACTGGTTCAGTGTAACCATTGGGCTGTTCCATACCTTTAAAAACAAGATCACAGGCCGCCTGAAAAGCAACGCCGTCAAAATCCGGTGCCATATTTCGATAAGCAGGATCACTGGCGTTTTGTTCGTCGACAATTTTGGCCATTCGCTTCATGGATTCCATGACCTGCTCTTCAGAACAGATACCATGACATAACCAGTTGGCAATATGTTGACTGGAAATGCGACACGTGGCACGGTCTTCCATCAAGCCAACATTGTTGATGTCGGGAACTTTAGAACAACCGACGCCACTGTCAATCCAGCGTACTACGTAACCCAGTATTCCCTGTGCGTTGTTGTCGACCTCATTTTGAATGGCTTCAGCAGACAGATTGTTTTCTGTCATTAATGGAATGGTAAGAATGTCATCGACACTGGCGGGGTTTCGGGAAGCAAGGCGTCGTTGGGTTACGGTTACATTAATCTGATGATAATGAATGGCATGCAGGGTTGCCGCTGTAGGGGAGGGAACCCATGCACAGTTCGCACCAACATTGGGATGGGCGACTTTCTGATTCATCATGTCTGCCATCATGTCAGGTTTTGCCCACATGCCCTTGCCAATTTGTGCCCTGCCTATAAACCCGCACTTGATACCAATATCCACATTGGAGTTTTCATAGGCGCCAATCCAGGGCTGTCCCTTCACGGCATCTTTGGGCAGGAAAGGGCCGGCATGCATGCTGGTGTGAATCTCGTCACCGGTTCGATCAAGGAAGCCGGTATTAATAAAGAAGACCCGTTCCCTGACCGCCCTGATACTTTCCTTAAGATTAACACTGGTGCGACGCTCTTCATCCATTACGCCAACTTTGATGGTATTGCGTTTAATGTCGAGAGCATCCTCAACGGCATTAAACAATTCGTTGGTAAAGGCAGCTTCTTCCGGACCATGCATTTTAGGTTTGACGATATAGATATTGCCGTTTCGACTATTTCGATAGGGACTGTTTCGCAGCAGGTCATGCTTGCTACAGAGAGTTGTAACCATGGCATCAAGAATGCCTTCAGGCACTTCGTTTCCATCCTGATCCAGCACCGCATCTGTAGTCATCAGGTGGCCCACATTGCGAACCAGCAGCAGGCTGCGGCCCTGCATGGAAACTGTTTCACCACTGGTGCCTTTGTAAAAGCGGTCCTGGTTCAGCATACGGGTAAGCGGTTTGCCGCCTTTATCAAAGGTTTCCTGCAAAGTGCCGCGCATCAGTCCAAGCCAGTTGCGGTAAACAGCAACTTTGTCATTACCATCGACAGCGGCTACTGAGTCTTCGCAATCCTGGATTGTTGTCATGGCTGATTCCATAACGATGTCCTTGATATTGGCATGGTGCTGTTTGCCAATCTGGCTGTCGCTGTCGATCTGCATTTCAATGTGCAGTCCATGATTTACAAACAGCAGCGCTTCAGGAGCTTCGGAAAAACCCTGCCAGCCTACCAGCTTGTCCTGGTTGGTCAGCTGGGTAATGTTGCCATCATTAAGTTCTACCTGGAGCACGATGTGACCATCCTGGTTGACGAGTCGGTATTCACGCACCTGTGAATGCCGGCCACTTTCAAGAGGGATTGCCTGATCGAGGAATTCATCGGCCCAGTCAATTACCGCCTGTCCCCTGACCTCGTCATAGCCTTTCGCTTCGTTGCCAGTAAATGGAATCACATCGGTACCATAGAGGGCATTAAACAGGCTGCCCCAGCGAGCATTGGCGGCATTCAAGGCATAGCGTGCATTCATCACCGGCACCACCAGCTGGGGGCCGGCGACGATGGAAATTTCAAAATCTGAATTCCAGGTATTTATCTGAAAATCTTCACCCTCTGGCACCAGATAGCCTATATCCATCAGAAACTGCTTGTACTCGTCACGATGGGCCTTGTAATAAGCCATATCATGCGCTTTATGCCAGTCGTCAATCTGAGCCTGCAGTTTATCTCTTTTATTGAGTAAGGCTTTGTTTTTCGGACCAAATTCAGCAATCAGGGCAGCCAGGGAGTCCCAGAACTGATCCGCTGTAATGCCTGAACCGGGCGTTGCTTCTTTGTCGATGAAATCATACAGCACCCTTGATATTTGCAGGTTATTGGCTGAAATATTGTTAGACATTAATACCTCTGTTTGGAGTTTCTGATCATTGCCCTGGTCACATCGCTGAGTAATCTGATCAGGATAAAATCTGCTATGAAACGCGCCAGATTGTATTGTGATTACAGGTAAAACGAAACCCTGTATGTTTAACTGCTGTTTGTATTCCCGCAGGTGGGAGAAAAGCATTAATATAGAAAAAAAAGTCAGGTATACTCGGCGATTCCCTGAAGGGAAAAGAATTATTATAATAATTTTCAATACCCATTCTTATCTATTTATTATCTTATCCCAGGGTCATCTTTAGGAGGATCTATGAAGAAGTTACTAGGCGCTATCACGGTTGGTCTGTTTATTATCAGCAGCAGTGTGATGGCACAGGCACCCATGGCGGGTGAGCGAAAATATCCAGATGGATATATTACAGGCAAGGTGACCAGCGAAGACGGACCGGAAGCGGGAGTCTGGGTCATTGCAGAAACCAAAGAGACCAATACCCCCTACATTAAAATTGTCGTCACTGATGATGATGGTAACTATGTTTTGCCTCAGCTGCCTGAAGCAACATACAACGTTTGGGTCAGGGGATATGGACTGGCAGATTCTGAGTCTGTAGAAGGGCGCCCTGGTGACAGAGATCTTGATCTGACCGCTGTGGTAGCAAGCACACCGGCTGAAGCTGCTGAAGTTTATCCTGCGGATTACTGGGTTTCCCTGATGGAGTTTCCTGGTGATGATGTACTAACAGCTGAAGGTGAAGCCAGACAGGGTTTTGCACCGGCCATCAACAGCCAGAAGCGCATGATGCATGAATTTAAAAGCGATTGCGGGTTTTGCCACCAGATAGGCAACCAGATTACCCGTTCACTGGGTCATATGGATGCTCTGGGTTTTGATTCCTCTGAGGAAGCATGGATATACCGCACCCAGACCGGTGTTCGCGGTGGCTCCATGTTTGGTAACTTCGCCCAGTTTGGCCTGCCAGGGATGTCCTCCATGATGGCTGACTGGACTGACCGTATTGAAGCTGGTGCATTACCACCAGCACCGCCACGTCCTCAAGGCATCGAACGTAATATCGTCGTTACCTTGCGCGACATTGGTGGTGATACCGATTTCATGCACGATGAAATCACCACCGACAAAAACAATCCTACAGTGAATGCCTATGGGCCGACCTATGCAGTTTCTTCAGGTCATGGTCTGTTGTCTATTGTTGATCCAATTTCCAATGACGCCTATGACGTAGTGATTCCAACTCGCGAAGATCCCCGTGAAGTTAATTCACGTTTCCCACCACCGGGACAACCATCTAATTTCTGGGGCTATGAACACTTGTGGGGTCCTGAAAATCCGTCCGATCCACATAATGCCATGTTGGGTCCTGATGGCCGGGTATGGATTACCTCCAAAGTACGTAACAACCAGCCGGATTTTTGTGATCGTGATTCCGGAAACAAGTTTTCTGAATACTACCCACGCAGCTTCAGCAATCGCCAGGCTTCTGTCTACGATCCGGCAACAGGTGAGTTTGAGCTGATTGATACCTGTTTCGCAACGCATCACCTGCAGTTCGGAACAGACCCTGACGATACCCTGTACTTTAATGAACTGCTGGGTCCTGTTTTTGGCTGGGTAAACACCCGTGTGTTTGATCTGACCCATGACGAGGAGGCGGCTCAGGGCTGGTGTCCCCAGATTATTGATACCAATGGTGATGGGGTTATTACCCGCCCATGGAATGCCTGGGGAGAAGAAATAGATCCAAATCTTGACACTGAAATTCAGGCCAATATGTATACAGTGATACCTGATCCTAATGATACTGATGTCGTTTGGGGTGCCAATGAAAACAGTGCACTGCACCCTTATGGCTCAATCATCAGGCTGGATAAAGGCTCAAACCCTCCCGAAACCTGTATCTCTGAAGTCTACGCCATTCCTGATCCCGGCTTTGATCCGCGCGGAATGGATATCGATAGCGAAGGTAATCCCTGGGTCGCTCTTGCGGGCAGCTCCCATTGGGCCCATTTTGATCGCAACGCATGTCCTGTATTAAATGGAGCGGGTACCGAAATGGGTACTCATTGTGAGGCTGGCTGGACCCTTTATGAGACACCAGGCCCTAAAATTGGCAACACAGATGTGCCTGCCGATTTCCATTATTTCGGCTGGGTAGATCAGCATGACATTACCGGACTGGGCAAGGATACCCCGATCATTAATGGTTCATGGTCAGACTCCCTGATTGCCCTTGATCCAGAAAGTGGCGACTGGACTTATATGCGAGTACCTTACCCACTTGGTTTCTACAGCAGGGGGCTTGATGCCCGTGTTGACGATCCTGATCTGGGCTGGAAAGGTCGCAGTATCTGGGCCAACTACGGTACTCACCTGATCTGGCACACAGAAGGTGGTAAAGGAACGACCGGCAAGATGGTTCAGTTCCAGATAAGAGATACACCTCTGGATTACTAGGAGGCATTGTTTTGAAAAAAAGGGTCGCAATAGCGACCCTTTTTTTTGTTTTTTTTATTTTGAATTTACTGAATATATTCGTAACTCAGACGAATATTTTTCACACCGCTCATGCGGCTGATGGTATTGGCAACTTCATCACCTTCGCTGCGGGTCACTTGCCCCAGTAAGTGCACGACGCCGTTATGAATCACCGGGATGGTGGCAGGAGACATGCCAGGTATGGTCTCAATAATCTGATCCAGAATAGCCTGATCACTTGCCTCAAAACTATCATCCAGGCTGTCCACAATTTCCAGCTCATTAATCAGGCGTCGAATTTTGTCGCTGGCAAAGGCCGTAGTAAGGGATGCCTGCTGTTTTTGTTCCTGGCTCAGCGCCTGGCCTGCAAGCATGACATAGCCATTCACACTGACCACCAGTATGTCGGCACTATCCAGTAATGTATCACCTTGTATCGCCCGGTTGAGCCGACTGGTAATTTCGGCATCATTCAATGTCGAGTCGTCCAGAGCCTGCTGTGCCTGTCCCAGTGGAATATAACAGCAGGTGGCGAGTAGAAAATATGAAAGGATTCTCATGGGTTAGCCTCTTGTTAACTCAAAACGATCGCGAATAGTCGAATACCAGTTGCCAGCCAGGCGGCCAACAGGATCCAGTTTGGCAATATCTACATAACCATCGTTGTAGATGGAGTCATCAATAGTAATGAATTTGATTTCTCCCAGAATGAGGTTTCCTGCTCCTTCGTGATGGCCAAAGCTGACAATCTGGTTGAGCGTGCATTCGAATACCAGCAAGGCATCTTTCACATAGGGTGCATTGATATTTTGCGCTTCTGCGGGTTCAAGCCCGGCATAATCAAATTCATCTTCATCGGGCTCCAGCAATGCAGCTGACTTGCTGGCTTGCTGCACCAGCTTGTGGCTCACAGTGCTGAGGGTAAAACACTCAGTGTCGATAATGTTCTGTAAAGTATCCTTGTTACTACCATCCAGCCTGGGAATAGCGGAAAAGCCGACGATAGGTGGAGTAGAGCTGAAAGCATTGTAAAAGGAGAAGGGCGCCAGATTGTTGATGCCATCTTTACTGCGGGTGCCGGCCCAGGCAATAGGCCGTGGTGCTATGCCACCGATAAGAAACTTGTACATTTCCTTGTTACTAAGGGTTGAAGTGTCTATATACATAATGATGTCTTGCCTGTTATTGGCGCAGGGAGGTTTATTGCTCCATGCTGATTAGGTGATTGTATTATTAAAAGAATGTCGGGGATCAATGTTCTGCAAACTTTGCGCACATAAAGCACCAATTTCAGGCATGCTGGCAAACCTTGCACCGTTTTGTAACACTGTTTACGGCGCTGGCGCCAAATCAGGCCAACCGCGTCCATTATGGAGCGGAATCAATCTTGCAGTGAATAAGGCAATGAGAATAAGGAAAACAACAATGATTGAATGCGCTGAAACTCTAACCCCCTCATACCAACAGCCAATATAGTTTTTTCAGGGTCAAAATAAAAGATGAAGCTGGAATATATCGTTGTCTCAGACCTTGATGGTACCTTGCTGGATCACCACACCTACGCTTGGAATGCGGCGCAGCAAGCGCTGGACCTGCTTAAATCAAGGCACATTCCCTTAATTCTATGCAGCAGTAAAACAGCCGCTGAAATACTGCCAATAAGGAAGGCATTAGACATTCAGGATCCTTTCATTGCAGAAAATGGCGCAGCAGTGTACGTGCCCGCTGCGGATACAGATGGCAATAAACATGAGCGGGTAGAGTTTGGTATGAATCGTGCTGATATTCTGTCTATTCTGCAGACAATAAAAGGTTCTGATGAGGGTAATACGTTTAGTTTTACCGGTTTCAGTGACATGACATTGTCTGATCTGATGGAGGCAACTGGTCTGGATGAAGAGAGTGCAGGAAAAGCCATGCAAAGAGAGTATGGCGAACCACTGCAATGGCAGGACACTGAAGAACATTTAACGCAGTTTCAGCAAATCCTGAACAGGTTCGGACTGGATACTCTACAGGGAGGGCGCTTCCTTCATGTTTCCGCTGGATGTGACAAAGGCAAGGCGGTTAACTGGCTGAAAAATTATTATCTTGAAAAAACCGGCGTGTCTTATCAGGTGATTGCATTGGGTGACAGTGAAAATGATATTTCCATGCTTGAGCTTGCAGACATTGCTGTGCTGATCAAGTCGCCGGTAAAAGCATTTCCGGTACTCAATCATGAACATGTTTTACGCACCACTGGCTATGGGCCCGTTGGCTGGAATGAAGCCTTACTTGAATTATTAAATAAAAAACAAGGGACACAATAATGGGAGACTTTCATCAAAGCGGTGTTATTACCACCCTGCATAATCTTGGCAGCAGACCAGTGGAAGCATTGGAGGCTGAGCTTGTGGAGTTTGCCAAAACCCGGCCTATGGCGTTGATTCTGCCTTGCCTGTATTCGGAACTGGAAGGGCCGGCAATGGAGAATATCGTTGCTGAACTGGCCAAGGTTCCCTATTTGTCCCAGATAGTCATTGGTCTTGATCGTGCTGATGAGTCCCAGTACAAAAAAGCCCTGGAGTTTTTCAAGGTGCTACCGCAGGACCACGTCGTGTTATGGAATGATGGTCCCCGACTGAAAGCGCTGGACAGTGAATTATCCAAGTTGGGACTTGAACCCAAGCAGATGGGCAAGGGACGTAATGTCTGGTATTGCATGGGTTATCTACTGAGTCAGGGCAAAGCGGAAGCGATTGCTCTGCATGACTGCGACATTGTCACCTACAGTCGAGACATGCTTGCCAAGCTTATTTCCCGGTGGCCAACCCGCAGTTCAACTACGAATTCTGCAAGGGCTACTACGCCCGTGTAGCCAATGGCACGATCAATGGTCGGGTTTGCCGCCTGCTGGTCACGCCCTTGCTCAGGGCCCTGAAAAAAATTATTGGTGCGCATGATTACCTGGAGTATATGGACAGCTACCGTTATCCGCTTGCCGGCGAGTTTTCCATGCGTGCAGATGTACTGCAAGGCATTCGTATTCCAAGTGACTGGGGCCTGGAAATCGGTGTGCTTTCCGAAACCTATCGTAACTATTCAAACAACCACCTGTGCCAGGTAGACATTGCTGATATCTATGATCATAAACACCAGGATGTATCCTATGATGATGAAACGGGTGGTCTGTCACGCATGTCCATTGATATCAGTAAGGCGATCTTTCGCAAACTGGCCACCACGGGCGTGGTCCTTTCACTGGAAACCTTTCGTACTCTGAAAGCCACCTATTACCGGCTGGCTCTGGATATGGTCGATTCCTATCACAGTGATGCCATGATCAATGGTTTGAATCTGGATATACATAACGAAGAGAAAGCCGTGGAACTGTTTGCTGAAAATATCATGAAAGCAGGGCATTACTTTCTGGAAAATCCCCAGGAAACGCCTTTTATTCCAAGCTGGACGCGGGTAAAAAGTGCCTTGCCTGAACTGGGTAATAATTTTATCGCTGCGGTTGAGCAGGATTTAAAGCAGTACGATTAATATCTCGGGCAGTTTAATTGTGCCGTCACTGGCAAGACTTAATGTAATACAGGTAGTAACAAAAAGGTTATGACTAAATCCGGCAAAGCAGCACAACAGGAGGCTGACTCGAAAAAGAGGCGTCAACAAGAACTACAGCAAAGAGTGCTGGGCCATCTGTCACTCATTTATCCTGATGCAGATACAGAAAAACTCACTGAACAGTTACTGAAAAAAATGGGCCTTGATACTGCTTGTGAAAAACCCCGCTGGCACAAGAATAACTGGGACGAAAAAGATGTGGCAGTCATTACCTATGCCAACTCCTTACTCAGGGAAAACGAGAGGCCGCTTGTTACACTTAACCGGTTTCTCGACAAGCATCTAAAGGAAGTTGTGTCCTGGGTCCATATCCTGCCATTCTTTCCATTCAGCTCTGACGACGGTTTTGCTGTAATTGATTACACCCAGGTGAATGAAAGTTATGGCGACTGGGGACATATAGGCAGAATCTCCAAAAAGTTCAGTTTAATGTCTGACCTGGTAATCAATCATTGTTCGGCAATGGGACGCTGGTTTGAGCAACTGAAAATGAACAAGCGTCCGGGTAAGGATTACTTTCTCGCGGTGGATAAGCGCTATGATGTGTCCAATGTGGTTCGTCCCAGAACCACTCCAATCCTCAGGGAAGTACAGACTCTGGATGGCTGCAAGCATATCTGGTGCACCTTCAGTCATGACCAGCCCGATCTGAATTTCAGAAATCCTGCTGTTCTGCTTGAGATGGTCAAAATCATCCGTCTTTACCTGGAAAGGGGGGTAAAGATTTTCCGCCTGGATGCGGTAGCATTTCTTTGGAAAGAAGAAGGCAGCAGTTGTCTCAATCTTAACCAGACGCATGAAATTGTTCGCCTGATCAGGACGCTGGTTGAATACCATAGCCCCGGTGCAATTATTATTACTGAAACCAATATTCCCAACGTGGAAAATATTTCCTATTTTGGCAATGCCAATGAAGCGCACCTTGTTTATAACTTTTCCCTTCCACCACTGTTATTAAACACCCTGGTGACCGGAAACTGTCATGCCCTGAAAAGCTGGATGATGAGTATGCCGCCGGCGCAAAAAGGCACAACTTTTTTTAATTTCATTGCCTCGCATGACGGCATTGGACTGCGTCCACTGGAAGGGCTGATCGAGGAAGAAGAGCTGGGACATTTGATGGGGCTTATGGAAAATAATGGTGGCAGGGTGTCATGGCGTACCCTGGAAAGTGGAGAGGCGAAGCCTTATGAGATCAATATAAGTTTGTTTGATGCCCTGAAGGGCACGATGGATAATCCTGATGACGGTATGCAGGAGGCCAGGTTTATCTGTGTACATGCCATTATGCTGGCCGTTGAAGGGGTCCCGGCATTTTATATTCATAGTCTGTAGGTACCGAAAATGATTATGAAAAATTTAGTCATACCACTAATAATCGGGCGCTTAACCGTCATAACTGGGATATAGATGAGCTGGAATCGCGCTTGCGAGATGACACTCATCACAGCCGGATTTTTAATGAGCTGAAATGCCTGATAAAGATTCGTAAACAGCAAAAAGCTTTTCATCCCAACGCCATTATGTTCACCCTGCATATCGGCGACGAAGTGTTTGCCTTCTGGCGTCAAAGCCTCAAGCGCGATCAAAGTATTTTCTGTTTGAATAATATTACCGCTCAACCCAGAGAAGTTTTGTTAAGCTCGTTAAATCTGGTGATTACTGAAAGCTGGCAGGATCTGGTGAGCAAGCAGGAGTTGGAAGTAGGGCAGAAAAGCCTCATACTCAAGCCCTATCAGACAGTCTGGCTGACTAATAAATTCCATAATGAATGAAGGCAGGTGGCAACGAATCTGTTCAGGATATATCGGATACCAGGCCGTTTTTGAGCAAGTCCATGATTAACTCCGTTACTTCCCCAGGTTTTTCTTCTTGTGGTTTGTGACCTTTAATACATCTTCTGATAGGTAGCGTGAAATAATTTTGCATTACCATGCCAAAAATGAAAGTGGCTAGCTGGTTGCAATTTTTCTCTGGTGCTATTTGTTCAAGAAAGGTTTCCAGTGAGGAAAAGTGGGATTGGTAAACCTCATGGATGAGGATATTGCGGATACTGTCATCATGCTCTGCATCCAACAGGTTCCATTGCACAATTCGCATGAACTCCTTGTCATCATGGAACCGTTCACAGAGCCTGAAGATAAAGCGTTCCAGTGTTTCAAGCGGGCTTTTGTTTGCCGTATTTGCCAATAACATTGACACAGCAGGAGTTGAGCGCCCTTTGTAGGCATAGGCCAGAGCAGCCTTGTGCAGCGCTTTTTTATTGGGGAAGTGATAGTAAAGCGCAGCAGGAGTAATTTTGACAGTCAGAGCGATATCGCGCATGGATGTTCCGCTAAATCCCTTGTCAGCAAAAAGCGAAAAAGCGGTAGCCAGAATCGTTTCCTTTGTAGCCTCGGCTACCCTGGCACTTTTCTCAATAGTGATGGCTTGAGACAACTCTCTGCTCCGTTTTTTTGGTCAATTTGTATTGACCTGTTGTGGTAGTAAATGTAGATTACTAAACAGTTGTTTAGTAAACAATCGTTCATAATAACAAGCAAGCACTCAGTAACAGTCTGATTACTTGCATCGATAAAACGCAACGCTTGAATTTAGCTAATAATAAATGCCAAAACTCTGTAGAAATAAAAAATAATATCTGGCTTATAAAGACAGGCGCCAAGCTGGATGATTACATTTTCCGGGGGGAATAATGAAATTGATTAAAGCCCAAACACTACTGCTTTCTGCGGGGGCACTATTATTCCTGTATTCCAGCAGTGTATTTCCTCAATCCCGTACAGATCGAAGACAAATCACCCAAATTGAAGAATATTGTGTGGGCTGCCACAATTTCGAAGATTATGCCGGTAGCCTGGATCTTGAAACTATCCTGACTGATGATATTCCCCGCAATCCCGAACACTGGGAGAAAGCCATTAGAAAAATGAGAGCCGGCATGATGCCGCCCCCGGGACAGAATCGCCCCAGTGAGAGAAATTACCTGGCGTTAACAGAGTGGCTTGAAAATAAAATAGACAGCGCCGCCGATATTAATCCCGGCACCAAAACATTGCATCGATTAAACCAAAGTGAATATGCCAATGTTATTGAGGAATTGACCGGTATACGAATTGATCCTTCCCTCTATTTACCTGCTGACTCTTCCGCCCGCGGCTTTGACAATCAGGCCGGCTCATTAACAATATCTCCCACATTGTTAGAGGCTTATACGAAAGCCGCTGCCCAGATTGCCAGGATGGCAGTAGGGTTCTGGAGCTCGCCCAACGAAATGACCTATATTGTGGAAGCGGATAATTCCCAGAACATGCAGTTGGATGGGATGCCATTAAATACCCGTGGCGGTATTGCCGTTGAACATAATTTTCCGGCAGATGGGGAATACAGTTTTTCCATGCAGAATTTCGGTATGGGGAGCTTTATACCAGGAGAAAAACTTGAACTGAGTATAGATGGCGAGCGCGTTCATCTGTTTGAATATACGGGAGTTGGTGTGTTCTCGGGTATGGGCGGCGGTCAGGACGGTTCGCTGGATGTGACGGTTCCGGTCAAAGCGGGTACGCGTTTGGTGGGGGCAACCTTCCTGGCGACCAACTACCGTCCGGATATCGGTCTGATTCAGCAATACGACAGAAAGTCGGTAGAAAACGATCCCATACCACAGGTTCATAACCACCCGGCCATCGGCATGATGAAAGTACAGGGGCCTTTTAACGCTCAACGTCCCGAGAACTCAGTAAGCCAGGAAAAAATCTTTATCTGTTCCCCTGCCAATGCTGACGAGGAACCGGAGTGTGCTACCCGTATTATTTCAAAACTGGCCAAGCAGGCTTTTCGACGTCCGGTAACTGCAGAAGATATCAGTCCCATGATGACTTTTTATGCGCAGGGTCGAAGTGGGGGCAGTTTCGAGGATGGCATCGAGCTTGCCCTGCGTCGTTTGTTAGCTGACCCGGAATTTCTGGTCAGACGAGAGCATGAACCTGCCGAATTGAATGATGGGGATGTCTATCCTATTACTGATCTTGAACTTGCATCCCGACTTTCATTTTTTCTTTGGAGCAGTATCCCCGATGAAACCCTGATTGATCTGGCTGCCAGCGGTCGGCTTAGTGAGCCGGAAGTTCTTGAGGAACAGGTTTTTCGGATGCTGGATGATCCCAGAGCAAATGCTTTGGTGGAAAATTTCGGCCAGCAATGGTTTTACCTGAGAAACCTGCCCACTACGGCTCCTGATGGTATTTTCTATCCAGACTGGGATGCCGAATTGCGGCACAGTTTCCAGCAGGAAACAGAGCTGTTGTTTGAAAGTATTATGCGAGAGGATCGCAGTATTCTTACTCTCCTTGATGCCGATTACACTTTTATCAATGAAAGGCTGGCCAAGCATTATGGGATGCCTAACGTTTACGGGGCACATTTTCGCCGCGTGGAACTGGGTGATGAATTTGATTATCGCCGGGGTATCTTGGGCCAGGGCAGCTTTCTGGCGCTGACGTGGGCTGAGAATTTCCGTACTTCTCCGGTGAAACGCGGAGTCTGGGTGCTGGAAAATCTGCTGGGTACACCGCCGCCAGCGCCGCCAGCCAATGTCCCTGCCCTGGAAGAGACCGGTGAAGAGCAGATAACAACCTTGCGCGACCAACTCACTTTGCACCGTCAGAATGAACCCTGTGCAACCTGTCATGCGATTATGGATGGTATTGGTTTCGCATTGGAAAATTTTAATGCTGATGGTAAGTACCGAACCCATGCAGGTCATCCCCGGCAATTTGGTGGTACATCGACCCCGATTGACTCAGAAGTTGTACTTTGGGATGGCACGCCGGTAAACGGCCCGGTTGGTTTACGCGAAGTGCTGCTTAAGTATTCTCCCCAGTTTGCGCGTTTTGCTGTAGAAAAACTGATGACGTATGGGGTCGGCAGGGGAGTTGAATATTCTGATATGCCTGCAGTCAGAAAAATAGTTAATGATGCAGAAAGAGATGATTACCGTTTTTCAGCGCTGGTTTTGGGTGTAGTCAATAGTCCCCAGTTTCAGATGCGCATGAAAGTCAGTGAAAATGTTGAGGAGCTGGCAGCTAATTAAAAGCAGCAGCCATATTACCCATATTCCGCCAAGGAGCTCAGTATGAAATTTATTACCAAGAAATCGCTGCCACGCAGAACTTTTCTTAAATCGGCTGGTGTCACTGTGGGACTTCCCTTTCTTGACGCGATGTTGCCAGCCATGACCTCAATGGCAAAGGCGGCATCTGCTGCACCGGCAAGACGTTTTGTAGGCGTCTGGCATCCCCATGGTGTAGCTCCGGGATACTGGAGTCCTACTTCAGCAGGTTCAGATTTTGACTTTTCCTATATCACTAAACCACTGGAAAACCTGCGTGAATATGTCACCTTGATCAGTGGTCTGGATATACCGGAATGTTTTTCTACAGAAGAGGAGCCGGGCGGAAACCATGCCAGGGGAGCAGCGATATTTTCCGGTGCCCGTCCCCGGCGCAATGCTGTTAGTCCCTATCTTGGTGTTTCTATCGATCAGCTTATTGCAGAAAAGTATGGTCGTGACACCATTTTGTCCTCTTTGCAATTGGGGGTTGAAGATGCAGGGAATTATGGCAATTGTAACTGGGGTTATAACTGCGCCTATACAAATTCCATGTCATGGATTTCTCCCACTCAGCCATTGCCTACTGAAATAAATCCTCGCGTTGCTTTTGAAAGATTATTTGGTACCGGAGGTAGCGTTGAGGAAAGACGACGCGGTCGCATGCTGGATGCTTCTATTCTGGATTCCGTGGCAGCAAAAATCCCTGAGCTTAAACATGAGCTTGGCGCCGGTGAT
This sequence comes from Gammaproteobacteria bacterium, assembly GCA_030828385.1. Lineage (GTDB taxonomy): Bacteria > Pseudomonadota > Gammaproteobacteria > Pseudomonadales > Pseudohongiellaceae > Eutrophocola. Next base: position 3,866 of record JAURCS010000008.1, on the reverse strand, counting down.
AAAGTACGCGTCGATAATTATCTGGACAATATCCGGGAATTGGAGCGGCGCATCCAGATTGCACTTAACAACTCTGTGGAAGAGCCGAGCGAGGAAGTACCTTTTGGCATCCCTCAGGACAAGGATCTGCATTTCCGTTTGATGTATGAACTTATCGCGCTTGCTTTTGAGGGCGATATAACGCGTTCGGCTACCATGATGATGGGGCGTGACTTGAGTGGTTTTAGCTATCCACAGTCAGGTTCAACCGGCGCCTGGCACGGCTCTTCCCATCACGGGGACAAGCCCGATAATATCGCCAACTATGCCAAGATGAATCGTTATCATTACAGCATTGTTGCCGAGTTTCTGGAAAAACTTAAAAACATTCCTGAGGGTGACGGCAATATACTGGACAACTCGCTGTTGTACATGGGGAGCAATATGGGTAACTCACACCGTCATGCTCATGAAAAAATTCCAGTTACCCTGGTCGGTAAAATAGACGGCACCTTTAAGGGCAATCGCCATATTGTGTTTCCGGACAATACTGAAAAACATGCCAATATGCTGCTCAGCGTACTACATCTTTATGGTATTGAAAGAAGCAGTATTGGTGGAAGTACTCATCTTTTACCAATTGCATAATCCATTAAAGGTTTCTGAGCCTAACGACAGGAGTGAAGTGTGATGGGGGTTAACCCATTCAAAAAGTTCGGATTATTACTGGCTGTGCTTGCGGTACTTTTTTGTAATCAGCTGGTTGCCCAGATCAGGCCACCTACCTGGCCGGATGTTCCATTACCTGAAGGACCAATCAGAAACATCCTTTTGGACAACTGTACCTCATGCCATGGTATTGATGATTATGCTTTCTTTGCACTCGATTCCGCGGAATGGGAAAGCTTACTCGCAGAAAAGCATGTAGGCGATAGTCGCATCGAAACCAGTGATGAAGAAAAAGCGATTCTATTGCAATATTTAAGCAGTAATTTCGGATCGGATTCCATTCCCTTTCCGAGAGATTATGTGCCGCCGGAGATTACTGAATTTTTTAACAATGCTGATGCCAGAATTTTCATGGAAGTCCGATGCATTTCCTGTCATTCCCTGGATCCCATAATGAGTAACAGACGCAGTCCTGAAGGTTGGCGTGTATTGCTTGTCAATGAGCGAGAGCGGGGTGCTAAGTTAAACGATGAAGAGCTTGAGCGTCTGGCAGAATGGCTGGGCAGAGCCAGAGGCATAAATCTTTTTGAATAAAGTTTTTAGTATCACTTTTTATAATGAAAATTTTAGATTAAACCAGGGCTGTAAAGTACCCGGAGACTTCTTATGAGAACAAACAAACTGATCCTCTCTCTATTGCTATCCATATCCTTGGTGCCCGCGGTACAGAGTGCGGAAATTGCTGATGCCATGGAAGCAGGGGATTTTTCCCGGTTACAGACGCTTATTAGAGAGCGCCTTGATGTCAATGAGCCCCAGGTTGATGGAGCAACAGCATTACTTTGGGCTGCGCAATGGAACGATTTGCAAGCAGCGCGGCTTTTGATTCGTAATGGTGCGGATGTGAATTCCGCTAACAGGACAGGGGCCACGCCCTTGCAGCTTGCCGCTATCAATGGCAGTGCTGAGATGCTGGAATTACTGCTGGACGCCGGGGCTGATCCTAATGCCAGAGTAACTATTACTGCTGATACGCCATTGATGCTTGCTGCTCGAACAGGCATACCCGACGCAGTAGAGGTACTACTGGATAATGGCGCGCAAGTGAATGTGCGTGAAGAATGGGGACGCACTACGCCATTAATGTGGGCGGTGGCGGAAGGGCATACCAGGGTTGCAAAACTCCTGCTTGAAAGTGGAGCTGATGTGAATGCACGAACTGTTTTTGTGCCACCGGATACCGCCAGAGGCTTTGAAGGGTCTCCCCCCAGGGACAGGCTGAAGGATGAAATTGGTCCTATTCAACATGCCAGCGGTGAATTAACCGCGATTCATTTTGCTGCCAGAGATGGTTATCTGGATACCGCAGAATTACTTCTGGATTCAGGTGCCGAGATTGATGCCCTTACCGCTGATGGCAAAAATGCGCTGGGCCTGGCCATATTCAATGGTCATTATGAACTGGCTTCCCTGTTAATTGATCGTGGATCAGATGTTAATCAGGCTGATGCACGTGGCTTTAACCCCCTGTTCTGGGCGGTAGATCGCCGTAATATGGAAACTGCACCGAATTTTCCCTGGGTAGTCACCGATGACCCATTACCTCTGGTTAAAAAATTACTGGATGCCGGGGCTGATCCCAACCAACTGGTTAATGACACGCCCAGAGCGCGCATGCGTGGTGGCTCACCGCGAATTGTTTTCGGTACGCCGATAATGCGCTCTGCATTTTCCGGGGATCTGGAATTAACACGCTTGTTACTGGAGTACGGCGCAGATCCCCTCATCAAGTCTAAAGATAATGAAACGGCATTGGGGGCGGCGACCGGGACCGGCTTCATTCATGGCTACCATTTCCAGCATCCTTATAGTGAAAGGCTGGAGTTAATTAAACTGTTGGTTGAGGAATATGATCTGGAAGTGAACTGGCATGATGATTACGGCATTACCCCGCTAATGGCTGCAGGTAACCTGGGGGATGTTGCCATTATTGAATATCTTATTGAGCAGGGTGCGGACCTTGGTGATTATGATCTGGGTAAGAAAAATGATGGCAATTTTGGCGCGAGTATCGAACCCTTGATGCCGATCGATTATGCAATCGGCGTTGGTACTTTTCGTCCCAACAACGCCATTGTTTTAAATGAGTCCGCTGTGGAATTGATGGCAAGAGAAATGGAAGCCCGAGGAATTGCTCATACTACCTCTGAGTGTACGCTAAGGGGCTTTACCTGCTCCTATGTCAATATGGATCCAAGAGCCGTTACCCCAATGCGAATTGCGGAGGCCAGACAGTTACAAACCGGGCATCAGGTTGAGAGCCTGACCTCTACGACAGGGTTGCAGGTTGAGGAGTCTGAATGTCTTGAAGTGTCATTAACCTTCGGCCAGGAAGATGGCCCGGATTATTGTCAGTCCTCTGATAGTGACTGATACAGTATAAGAAAATTAGCAGCTTATAATCAGATAAAAAAAAAGGGGCGATGATTCGCCCCTTTTTTGATTGTTGCAATAGTCCTCTAGACTTCAGGCCCGCTTTCATTGCCATTCTGGCCAGGTCTGCCATCAGGTCTTGGTCCTCTGGGGCCGGGACCACCAGGGCCTCGGGGACCCTCACCATTTTCAAATCTTTGCCTGCGCTCCTCACGGCGGGCGGCGGCCTCCTCAGGATTGTTTTCCCGGTATTCCTGTCTGCGGTCCCGGTGTTCATCTCGTCTGGCGGCAATATCCGGGTTATTCTCCCTGAACTCACCACGGCGTTCAGCCATTTGCTCACGATGTTCAGCCCGGCGACCATCACGTTCTTCATCCTGAGCGAGGAGCGGGGAGGAGAGGAATCCGGAGAGTAATAAACTGGTGCCACTTACCAGTAACAGCTTTTTAGCTAAATTCTTTTGCCTTGTATTCTTCATGGTGTTCTCCAACTCTGTTAACTTTATTACCTAAACGCTGTAATCGAAATCACGTTGACACAAGGTGGTCATTATTTGAAAAATAATTTTCGATAAAGTAGATCTTGAATGAGGAAGTAGCATGTTAAATACCCTGGTAAGTGTCGCTGATCTTTCCGCGAATCTGCATAATCCTGACTGGTGCATTGTGGATTGTCGTTTTTCCCTGGCCGATGCCCAGGCAGGTCAACGTGCCTATGATGAGGCGCATATTCCCGGGGCACATTATGTAAATCTTGAAACAACTTTGAGTTCGCCGCATATAGC
>JAURCS010000089.1 GCA_030828385.1 Gammaproteobacteria bacterium | reverse complement strand
CCAGTGCATTTTCAGGCCACGTTCCATATAGAACATGGGCCCACCAGCCATGGTGCCATTCTCAGCAACGACACGGTATTTATGGGACAGGGTAACTTCGGTCAGCTTGGTGGCCATACCCAGAAAGGCGGTCATCCACATCCAGAACAGTGCCGCCGGACCACCTATATAAATAGCCAAGCCAACACCGCCAATATTTCCGGTGCCGATGGTGCCGGACAGCGCCAGACTTAAGGCCTGAAAGTGCGAGGTATCACCCGGCGCATCATCCCTTTCATTTTTCCCACGCAGCACAATCCAGGCATGTTTGAAAAATCGAATCTGGGGAAAACCCAAATAGACAGTAAAGAACAATCCTACGCCAAGCAGGACAAAGGGAAACCAGGGAGACGAGCCCAGAAGACTATCCAGGCCAAGTAAAAAATTATTAAAACTGTCCACACACTTCTCCCAAGCTAAATTGATAAACCCGGTTACTCACTTTACAGCTTTCTCCGGGGTTATAAATAGTCTCTGTAAATCACTCTATGTTTTTATAACAGTACGAGCTTTTATAAAAAACTTATTGTACTGAACTGAGTGTCAGATTGGTTATTGTCATTCTACTTTAATCCTGCATCCTGCATCCGGTTTCTACATATAGTCTTCAAGCGGAGGACAGGAACAGATCAGGTTACGGTCGCCGTATACATTGTCCACACGATTAACCGTAGGCCAATACTTGGCCTCGATCAACCAGGGGGCCGGAAATGCGCCCTGTTCCTTGCTATAAGGACGATCCCATTCCTCAAAAACAATATCACGCAATGTATGCGGTGCATGTTTCAAAGGATTGTTTGCCGGGTCTATTTCACCGGATTCTACCGCGGCAATCTCCTGACGAATCAGGATCATGGCATCGATAAACCTATCCAGCTCCATTTTGGATTCACTTTCAGTAGGCTCAATCATCAAGGTTCCGGCTACCGGGAAAGACATGGTGGGCGCATGAAAACCAAAATCCATCAGACGCTTGGCGACATCTTCCTCGCTGATACCACTGGCTGCTTTCAATGGACGCAGATCGATAATGCACTCATGTGCCACCAGACCATTTTTACCTGTGTAAAGAATGGGATAATGCGGCTCAAGCTTACGCGCAATGTAATTGGCATTGAGCATCGCCACTTCCGTGGCTTTCTTGAGACCTTGCCAGCCCATCATTTTCATATACATCCAGGAGATAGGGAGAATACTTGCACTGCCCCAGGGAGCCGCTGACACCGCTGAATTGTCTGCCATGGGCGCTTCAAGCTTTATCACACTGTGATTCGCCAAAAAGGGAATCAGGTGAGCTTTCACACCAATAGGGCCCATACCGGGACCACCACCACCGTGGGGTATGCAGAAAGTCTTGTGCAGGTTGACATGGGATACATCGGCACCGATATCTCCAGGCCGGGTAACACCGACCTGGGCATTAAGGTTGGCGCCATCCATATAAACCTGCCCACCGAAGTCATGAATGGTCTGGCAAATTTCTTTCACTGCCTCTTCAAACACGCCATGAGTAGAAGGATAGGTAATCATCAGGGCAGCAAGCTCATCGGCGTTTTCGGCCGCTTTGGCTTTTAGGTCTTCCAGGTCAATATTGCCCAGTTCATCACAGGCAACAATGACTACTTTCATACCAACCATCTGAGCACTTGCCGGATTGGTACCATGGGCAGAGCTTGGAATCAGACACACATTTCGTGCCTGCTGACCCTTGCTGTCCAGGTAACCACGAATTGCGAACAGACCTGCATACTCACCCTGGGCACCGGAATTTGGCTGACTGCTTATACCATCAAAACCCAGTATTTCTTCAAGCATTGACTCAAGTCCGGCGATCATCTTCTGGTAGCCCGGCACTTTCTCGACAGGCACGAAAGGATGCACACTGTTGAACTCTGGCCAGGATATGGGGATCATTTCCGATGTGGCGTTGAGTTTCATGGTGCATGAGCCTAGCGGGATCATGGAATGAGTCAAGGATAGATCCTTGTTTTCCATACGCTTCAGGTAGCGCAACATTTCCGTTTCACTTTGTAAAATATTGAATATGGGATGTTCCAGAAATGCACTGTTGCGTTTCAGATTTTCCGGAATAAATGCAGAACCACCCAGTGCAGTAATCTCACTATCGAGTGCATCAAGATCAAGCTTGGAGGCATCCTCACCCAGTATTACCCGGATCAGTGTACTGACATCCTTAAGGCTGCAGCATTCATCAAGACTGATTCCCACACTACCCTTGGCAGCATTACCCATGAACAGGTTAATGCCGGCAGTGTCTGCCCTGTTTTTTACATCACCAAGCGCTTTATCAGACAAGGAGATTGTCAGGGTATCGAAAAAACTGTCATTAACAGTCTTGATACCATGCTTGTTAAGGGCAGTGGCCAGAATGGCAGTCAAACGATGAATTCTGGAAGCAATTCGTTTCAGACCAACAGGTCCGTGATACATGGCATAAAGGGCAGAAATATTAGCCAGCAAAGCCTGGGCAGTACAAATATTACTATTGGCCTTCTCGCGACGAATATGTTGCTCACGGGTTTGCAATGCCATTCGATAGGCTGGCTTGCCACGGGCATCAATGGAGACACCGATCATGCGGCCGGGAATACTTCTTTTATACTCATCCCGGGTGGCAAAGTATGCGGCATGGGGACCGCCATATCCCATGGGAACACCAAAGCGTTGCGTCGTGCCGACCACAACATCTGCACCCATTTCACCCGGCGCTTTAAGCAGTACCAGGCTCATGATGTCAGCAGCGACCACTGCAATTCCCTGCTGCTTATGCAGCTTGTCTATAGTGATACCCAGATCTTCAGGGCTACCTTCGATATTCGGGTACTGGAACATGGCGCCAAATACATCATGGTTTTCAATATTAGCCGCGTCATCAATAACGATTTCATATCCAGAACCGCTGGCTCGTGTCTTGATCAGGTCAATGGTTTGCGGGAAGCAATTCTTGTCCACAAAAAACAGCTTGCACTGTTTTTTCTTGCATACTCTTTTGGCCAATGCCATGCCTTCAGCTGCAGCAGTAGCTTCATCAAGCAATGAGGCATTGGCAATTTCCATACCGGTTAAATCCATCACCATCTGCTGGAAGTTCAGCAGACACTCGAGTCTGCCCTGTGATATTTCCGGCTGATAGGGGGTATAGGAGGTATACCAACCCGGGTTCTCCAGTACGTTGCGCAAAA
>JAURCS010000088.1 GCA_030828385.1 Gammaproteobacteria bacterium | reverse complement strand
TATACGCTGATGACCGGGTCAATATTCTCCCCGCTCATTTGCGCAGGCCTGCTTGTGCTGGGGATTTTCCTGGTACTGTTGCTGGAGTTTGTGGCTGGAAATATGACAACGGAGAGTTCGAATAGCGAGCCTTGAGAGAGAATAGTTTATTCGATAATGAGTAAAACAACGCTTCATTCAACATTACTGAGCCTCATTGCTTTATTGCTTGTGACTGGTTGCAGTAGCCCTTATCAGTCACCGGTGGCTGAGATTGATGAGCCACGCTTTCTCGATTCCGACCGCATCCATCGTGTTAATTCAGGTGAGACCCTGTACGCTGTTGCCTGGATATATGACCTGGATTTTTTGCATATCGCGCGGGTTAATAATCTTTCATCCCCCTACACCATTTTTCCCGGCCAGATATTGAATGTTGATCCACGCGCGGTAGCGTCACCACAAACCCGTATCAGCGCTAGCAGCACATCCCCGGCACCGACTAGAACCCGTGAAGTGACACGTTCAAGTTCAACACAAGCGACGACATCAACTTCTGGCTCAAGTAACAAACCAGCGACAGCCCCAGTCAAGGTAAACCCTGTCGTTGTTCGACAGGGGCCGGTTAATTGGGCGTGGCCGGCACAGGGCAATATCATTGGCCGCTTTTCTGAAACGGGCGTGGAAACTAAAGGTATCAACATTGCCGGAAAGACAGGGGACAGGGTCAGCGCGGCGGGAGACGGCGAGGTAGTCTATGCCGGAAGAGGGCTGTTACGCTATGGTGACCTCATTATCATCAAGCATAATGATCGTTTTCTTAGTGCCTATGCTCACAACAGTGCCATGCTGGTTAGTGAAGGTGACAAAGTAAGCCGTGGTCAGAAGATAGCTGAACTTGGGTCAACAGGGGTGGATACCGAAATGTTGCATTTTGAAATCCGCCTTGAAGGCAAGCCTGTAGATCCGCTTGCCTATCTTCCTTCCCGTTCCTGATATTTTTTGTCGACAGAAAATCGACTTGGTGTATACTGAAAAAGTGGAATGTTAAAAGGTTAAATGTTGAGAATTAAAATTAAATGGCTGGGTTATTAATTATTTTAATAACAACAGTTCCAAAACCAATATTTAAAAGGATTTAAATATGCATAATGGGAAAAATTTTCCAAGTACCCTTTCCGTATCCTTACTTCCCAGGCAAAAAAGCTCCCGGCCCCGGCAGTCTTCATCTGCACAAAAAAAAGCCCTCTGAAAGCGAATATTCAGATAACAATCAATCTTTGACCCAGTCATCGAGACTGCCAGATTTTACGACGCTGTATCTCAACGAAATTGGGCGCAGGAAATTGTTGTCTGCTGAAGAAGAACTGGTGTTGTCACGAAAAGTTGCAAGCGGTGACAGGAAGAGCAAAAACCTGATGATTGAAGCCAATCTGCGCCTGGTAGTCACAATCGCGAAGCGCTATTTAAACAGGGGCTTGTCCCTGCTGGACCTTATTGAAGAAGGCAATCTTGGATTGATTCGCGCAGTTGAAAAGTTTGACCCGGAACTGGGTTATCGCTTTTCTACCTATGCCACCTGGTGGATCAAGCAAAATATTGACCGGGCCCTGATGAACCAGTGCAGAACCATTCGCTTGCCGGTGCATGTGATGAAGGAACTCAATGCCTGCCTGAAAATTGCACGGGAATTGTCTGATGAACTGGGTCGTATCCCCAGTGAAGAGGAAATTTCTGTGCGCTCCGGAAAATCCCTGAAACAATTGCGAAAGCTGCTGCACAACAATATTCACACCAGTTCTGCAGATATTCCTCTGGCAAGTGATCAGGAACTGACAATGATGGATGTGCTGGCTGACGCTGACTCCAGTGACCCAGCCATTCAGCTACAGGAAAATGATTTCCATTCGAGTCTGGAGCACTGGATTGATCAATTACCGGACAAACAAAGTGAGATTCTCGCCAGACGTTTTGGTTTGCTTGGTTTTGACTCAAGTAAGCTGGAAGACGTGGGGAAGGAAGTAGGCCTGACCCGTGAGCGGGTCAGGCAGATTCAAATTGAGGCACTAAAAAAATTAAAGCGTTTGATAGAAAGAGAAGGGCTGAATCTGGAGTTATTGTTTAGCTGACTGACAAGTTGTCGACCTGTCAGGGCCAATCTTTTTCCAGGTACTCACGTTTGTTGGGTTTTCCGGCCCATTCTTCCGCGTCGGGGAGAGCCTCTTTCATTTCGGTGATGACTTCCCACTTTTCGGCCAGTTCTTCATTAAGCTCGAGGAACTCACTCTGGTCATCCGGTAATTCATCATCAGCATAAATAGCGTCAACCGGACATTCAGGCTCGCAAAGGGCGCAGTCAATGCATTCATCAGGATTGATGACCAGCATGTTGGGACCTTCATAAAAACAGTCAACAGGACAGACTTCCACACAATCAGTGTGCTTGCATTTGATACAGTTTTCACCCACGACAAAGGTCATTGTTATTCTCCTTATTCCCTTTACTCCCCATATTGCCTGTATGACTGACAAACAACAGAGGTGCTGGTTTGCATGAAAGCGACATTTTACCTGATAGACTCGGAATTAGTAAATTAAAGGAACTGGCTAAATGCAGCTCAAGACTTCATCAGATCCTGTAGTCGATAGAGCATGTCCAGTGCCTGTTTTGGCGAAAGCTCATCGGCATTAATTTCTTCGAGCAGATTCACGGCAGGATGCTGGGTTTGCGGCATAAATAATTCTGCCTGTCTGGTTTCGCCAGAACCTGATAGCGATGAAGTCTGACGATCATCCTGCTCCAGCTGGGACAATTTCTTGCGTGCTCTGTCGATAACCGATGTAGGGATGCCCGCCAATTGGGCAACCTGAAGGCCATAACTCTGATTGGCAGGCCCGGGTTCTACGGAATGGAGAAAAACAATACCCTTGTCGTGCTCGGTGGCATTGAGATGCACATTGCTGATGCCGGGATATAGGTCAGGCAAAGCAGTGAGCTCAAAATAATGGGTGGCGAAGAGAGTCAGTGCTTTTACTTCCGAGGCGATATACACGGCACTGGCCCAGGCCAGAGAGAGGCCGTCAAAGGTGCTGGTGCCGCGTCCGATTTCATCCATCAAAACGAGGCTCTGTACAGAGGCATTGTGCAGAATATTTGCTGTTTCAGTCATTTCCACCATGAAGGTAGAGCGTCCACCGGCCAGATCATCGGATGAGCCAATACGGGTGAAGATTCGATCAATGGGGCCGATTCGCGCCGACTCAGCTGGAATATAACAACCGGTATGAGCCAGTAAGACAATCAAGGCCGTCTGGCGCATGTAAGTGGATTTGCCGCCCATATTGGGGCCTGTAATAACCAGCATGGTAATGTCGTTGCCCAGATTGATGTCATTGGCAACAAAACTGCCTTCCAGCACCTGTTCCACAACCGGATGACGTCCCTGGCTGATGCTGATGCCTACTTCCTCGCTTAATTGCGGACAATTCAGATTGAGGGCTAGCGCACGTTCGGCAAAATTTGTCAGCACGTCGAGTTCACTTAAGGCATAAGCACACTGCTGGAGAGAAGGTAAATCTTTGGCGATGGTTTCAAGCAGTTCGTCGTATAAGAGCCGTTCACGTGCCAGGGATTTGGCCCGGGCACTGAGCGCCTTATCTTCAAACTCCTTGAGCTGGGGCGTAATAAAGCGCTCGGCATTCTTCAAGGTCTGGCGCCGTATGTAGTCAGCGGGGACATCGCCGGATTGCAGGCGGCTGATTTCAATGTAGTATCCATGGACGCGGTTATAACCGACCTTTAGTGTTGATATGCCA
>JAURCS010000087.1 GCA_030828385.1 Gammaproteobacteria bacterium | reverse complement strand
TTCACAATGGTTGATGCCCTTTTGAACCATCCCGGTGCATAACCCCGCATGGCTCACAATTAACGTTATTTTTATGGAACTGGAATTAATTATCTGGTAGCGTAGCGAGCCTCGCAAAACCGCGAGTCTTTTTAAGCAAGTTTTTTTTAAATTTTTAAGTGTATTTAGATTAATTTTTGAGACCTGCTATGGCAACAAAAAAATCACCCGCTAAAGCTAAAGCCAAGGCTACACCCAAGAAGAAAGTGGCGAGCAAAGCCAAAGCTGCAGTTAAAACCAAGGCTCCTGTAAAGAAAAAAGCGGCGCCTAAAACCAAGGTAGCTGCAAAGAAAAAGGCAGCCCCTAAAGCCAAGGCTGCGGCAAAGAAAAAAACTGCCCCAAAGGTCAAGGCTGCACCTAAAGCCGAAACTACAGCGAAGGCTAAAGCTAAAGCTCCTGTAAAAAAGAAAGCGGCTCCTAAAGCTAAAGCCGCGCCGCAATCAACTAATAATCAGGCGCAGTCAATGCAGTCAAAAGAATTTACTCCCTACAATGCGAAACGTGGTGAGGAGTATATGAGTGATCAGCAAAAAGAACATTTCAAAAACATACTGTTTGGCTGGCGCAATAAGTTGATGGAAGAAGTGGATCGCACGGTACATCACATGCAGGATGAAGCGTCTAATCCGCCTGATCCGGCAGATCGTGCAACGCTGGAAGAAGAGTTCAGCATTGAACTGAGAACTCGTGACCGGGAACGCAGGCTGATCAAGAAAATAGACAGCACTATTGAAATGATCGCCAACGATGAATATGGCTGGTGTGATTCCTGCGGCGTGGAAATTGGTATTCGTCGTCTCGAGGCAAGACCTACCGCCAATAAATGCATTGACTGTAAAACGCTGGATGAAATAAAAGAAAGACAGCTGGGCGCCTGATACCCGGTTGCAGAAGAGTGGCTGCAGAGCGGGGGCAATATTCCCCTGCTCTCATCAGTTAACCACTATTAGCCACTCTGTCCTGATCCTGAATACAGCCGCTTACCAGGGTTTATCAGATGCCTGCTGCTACCAACTACCCTGATTCCTCGAACATCCCCCAATCCACTTCATTCAGGAATTCTGAATCTCCCTACATAGGCCGCTTTGCGCCCTCGCCCAGCGGCCCTCTGCATATGGGCTCATTGATTGCTGCCATGGCATCCTGGTTTGATGCGCGTAAAGCCAAGGGAAAATGGCTTTTGAGAATGGAGGACCTCGACCCCCCCAGAGAAACCCGGGAAGCGGCCGACCAGATTCTTGATGCCCTGGATAAAATCGGCCTGCATTGGGATGACCAGGTGTTATATCAGAACAAGCGCTCCGAAGCCTATCAAAGTGCCATCAATACCCTGATAAAGCAGGATCTGGTTTTCGCCTGTGACTGCTCCCGTCAGCAAATTCAGGAATCCGGTGGCATCTACCCGGGTACCTGCCGTCAGCGCCATTTGTCAGACGGTCCCGGGACAGCCATGCGTTTACGGGTTGCTGATGAAACCATCAGTTTTACTGACGCCATTCAGGGCGAGCAGACCCAGCATCTGCAACAACAGGTGGGAGATTTTGTTATCAAACGCAAGGATGGCTTGTTCGCCTATCAACTGGCCGTTGTTGTAGATGACAGATTTCAGAATATCAGCCATATAGTTCGTGGCATCGACCTTATGGATTCCACGCCACGACAAATTTACCTGCAACAGGTACTTGGTCGCTCCCAACCCGACTCCTATGCCAACCTTCAGCCCAACTATGCCCACATTCCGGTTATAGTGAACGAACTTGGCCAGAAATTAAGCAAACAACATATGGCCAGCCCCATAGATCCTGCCAATGGCGCGTCTTTGCTGTTTGATGGCCTGTGCTACCTGAAACAGGAGCCTGATACCGGTTTGAAAACTGCCAGCTGCGAAGAAATACTGGCCTGGGGTACTGCCCACTGGACACCGGAAAAACTCTCCAGTACCCGCACATTGCCTGAGTTCTCTACCCGCTGAGCTGGCAGTATTGATTCTCCCCTCACCCTAAATGTCACTATATGTAGCAGCCTATCCTCACAGTAGAACCCAGAAAAACCATACCTGAAACACAGACTTTCTCTATTTTGGGAAGAAAAGAAACATGGTTTTCTGTTACTTTACCCTGTTATTATTACTAAATCCTTTGAATTGGTGAGTCTCCAGAGACGCCTGTCCAGTGGCTCATACTCGGCAAACTCAGCTATGCATCACATACTGATTATTGAAGACGACAATGTAATTCGTGACTCCCTGCGCCGCTTGCTTGAGCGGAATAATTACAAGGTCAGCGAAGCGCGCACTGTGGATGATGCGGTCAGTAATTTTAACCTGGACGCGCTGGACATCATTATCTGCAACCTGCGTTTGCCTGATCAACCCGGAACCAACCTCATCCGCATGACCCCTACCCCGGTTCTGGTGCTGACCAGATATGCCAGTCAGCGTTCCGAGATTGCCTCACTGCAAGTCTGCGCCGTTGATTATCTTTCCCTGCCGCTTGACCACGAACAAATTCTGAGGTCAATTGAGCGTGCTCTCAGTGAAAATCTGAAACAGAAAAAACGTGCCTGCCTTAATCTTAGAGAAAGCGAAAAGCCCGTTGCAGGAATGACTGGCAAATGTCCGGCAATGGCAGAAATGTTTCGCCGCATAAGAAAAATTGCCCCGACCAACTCCCCGGTGTTGATTCGGGGAGAATCAGGCACCGGCAAGGAACTGGTAGCACGAGCCCTGCACGAAGGCAGCACACGCAAGGAAGCAAACCTGATTACCCTTAATTGCGCTGCAATTTCACAAAACCTGATTGAATCAGAATTATTTGGCCATGAAAAAGATGCCTTTCCCGGCGCCACAACGGCTCGCACAGGGCTGGTAGAAATGGCTAATAACGGCACACTATTTCTCGACGAAATAGGAGAGCTCTCCCTGAATGCCCAGGCCCGACTGGTGCGAGTACTCGAAGAACAGGAGATACGCAAAGTAGGATCGGTAGAGCCACTTAAGGTAGACATCCGATTGATTGCCGCCACCCAGGGGGATCTGAATCAACTGGTCAAGGAGAGCCGTTTTCGCGAGGACCTTTTTTATCGTATTAACGTGATGCCCCTGCAAATCCCTCCCCTGCGGGAACGCGGTATCGATATCATAGAGTTGGCAGACAAAAAGCTGAAGCTGTGCTGCGAACGCCTGAATCTGCCGCAAAAGGTACTAAGTGCCGATGCTATCCAGGTAATCACAACTTATGCCTGGCCCGGTAATGTCCGTGAACTTGAGAATGCCATTGAACGCGCCGTGATCATGAGCGAAGGCGATGAAATCCCCATTGAACTGCTGGGACTGGATGTCGATCTGGTAAATCATGATTCCCAGACGCCGGCACGCACACCTGAATCCGGGCCTGGAAGTGAGAACATCAATATCTCCCCTGGCATTGATGACATAGCACCGGAAGACCTCTCCCTGAAAGAATATTTTCAACGCTTTGTGCTGGAACATCAGGACAGTCTCAACGAAACCCAACTGGCCAAAAAACTGGGCATCAGCCGCAAATGCCTGTGGGAACGCCGCCAGCGCTTCAATATTCCTCGAAAAAAGAAAAGTTAGTTACAAGTCTCAAGTCTCAAGTCTCAAGTCTCAAGTCTCAAGAAAGGCGACTAAATTAGTCGCCTTGTCGGATGCGTCCCTGCGGTCCTTATCCGACCTACAGAAAACCAATGAAGCCTGATAAATGGGTTGCTTGTCTCTTGTCTCTTGTCTTTTGTCTCTTGTCTCTTATTTATTATCTCTTGTCTCTTAA
>JAURCS010000086.1 GCA_030828385.1 Gammaproteobacteria bacterium | reverse complement strand
TCGATTTCATCGGCCTCATGAAAAACATTCTCCCCGGTCCATAGTGCTTCAAGTTCTTCCAGTGTTTTGCCTTTGGTCTCAGGCACCCGGCGCCAGACGAAGACAAATGTGATCAAACAAAATGAGGCAAAAATCAGATAAGGCAGGATGCCATTAAAGATCTCATTGTTTAACTGGCTACCATTAACGACGGGAAAACTGTTGGCAACGATGGCATTAAATAACCACTGGGCTGCAACCGCAATAGACATGGCAATACTGCGTATGGTGTTGGGGAATATTTCAGACAGCAGTACCCATACTACCGGTCCCATGGACATGGCAAAGGAACCAATAAACAGGAGAATCGC
Organism: Gammaproteobacteria bacterium; assembly: GCA_030828385.1. Lineage (GTDB taxonomy): Bacteria > Pseudomonadota > Gammaproteobacteria > Pseudomonadales > Pseudohongiellaceae > Eutrophocola. The sequence continues at coordinate 3,559 of JAURCS010000086.1, read as the reverse complement.
GAGTAAGGAAATTATGCCCATTTGCCTGCTGTAAATAGTCAAGGCAAGAATGCTCAAGCCCAGAAACATACCTGCGATTCCTGTGAGCAATAACGGTTTTCTTCCCCATCTGTCGATACTGAAAATTGCGATAAAGGTGAATGCCAGATTGACGCCAGCGGTCCATAACTGCTGTTTCAGTGCGTCTTCCGGGCCATAGCCAAGTGCATTGCTGAATATCTCGGCGCCATAATAAAGAATGGCGTTAATGCCAGTGGTTTGTTGAAAAATCGACAGCATGATGCCCAGAAACAGGATGAAAGCGATGCCTTTGCTAGCCAGGGTAACTTTGTGATGTTTCGGGGTTTCGGAAAATGACAGTTTGATATCTTCCAGCTCGAGTCTGGCTTCTTCTGCATTGGATGTAATAAGGCTTAAAACATTTCTCGCCTGTTCAGTTCTTTTTTTCAACACTAACCAGCGTGGTGTATGGGGAACAAAAAATAATAAAACAAAAAATAATCCCGCCGGAATCAGTTCAGACCAGAACATAATTCGCCAGCCCTGTTCAACATTCCAGATATGCAGATCGTTCTCATTAAATGAGGCAACGAAATTAACGCTGCCATTGCCAATAAAATAGGTGGCCAGAAACACCACAAAAAAACCGATAACAACCGCCAGTTGGTAGAAGGAAACCATTTGTCCGCGTTCTTTTGGTGGCGAGATTTCGGCTATATACATAGGCGCTGCCATGGATGCCATGCCCACGCCAAGGCCACCGATAATCCGGTAAACGGAAAGCTCCAGAAGTGAGTTCGCCATGCCGGAGCCCCAGGCAGATAAAATAAAAAGCAGGGCCGACAGCAGCAGGGTGTATTTGCGGCTGATTTGCTTTGTAAGATAACCACTGGCTAAAGCGCCAAACAGACAGCCATAGATGGCACTGCTGACAGCCCAGCCCTGTTCACCGGTGGTCAACCCAAAAAATTCAGTAAAGTAGAGTTGGCTGCCTGAAATAACCCCGGTGTCATAGCCAAACAAAAGCCCTCCCATAGCCACTACCGCCGTGATAAAGAGGATGGTACGCCTGGAGTGTTGGGGCCTAACTGAGCTCATAGCATTTGCCTGTTTATTGTTTATTCTTATTACCCGGCTAAAGGACAGTAGGCAGGGTAAGGGAATAAACTTACCCGAATCAAGTTTTATATGGGTTAAGTCTGATCCATATAAGTAGTGTTAGACTAATCCAGGTTAATTTTTAGCATCTTCAAATTTTTGGGGCGAAAGTCGTAACAATATAATGCAAGTAGTCATGGATATCGGGGGAACGAACTGTCGCATAGCGACTCTCGATGAAAATCATAATTTGAAAGCGCTTGAGTCCTGGTCCTGTCTCGATTTTTCCGGGCCCGCAGAAGTGTTTTCATCCTATATTGAAAAACATCAGCTTGAAGTCATGAGCTTATGCATGGCGATTGCCAGTCCTCTGGTAGAAGATCGGGTTACCATGACCAATCTCAACTGGTCTTTTTCAGGTAAGGAATTGAAACAGCAGTTGTCATTAAAAACCCTAAACATCATTAATGATTTTCATGCCGTTGCTCTGGCTATTCCCTTGCTGGGCAACACGGAAAAGATTCAGCTTGGGGCAGGTAATATTGATCCTGACAAACCGGCCTTGATATGTGGCCCTGGTACCGGATTGGGGGTAGCAATACTCAGCAGGAGGGGAAATCTCTGGCAGGTATTACCCGGAGAAGGGGGTCATATGGACTTTGCGCCCAACACGCCGTATGAGCAGGAAATATGGCGTATTTTTCATCGCCAATATGGCCACGTCTCATGCGAAAGGATTTTATCCGGCCCCGGCCTTGCAGAACTACATGCCGCTGTCTGTGAAATTGATGGTGTTGATGCGGAAATATTAAGTGGGGATCAGGTAAGTGGGTTGGCGCTGGCAGGCAAGTCTGCCAGCTGTGAAAAAACTCTTCACTTGTTTTGTGCAATGCTGGGTTCTTTTTGCGGTAGCCTGGCATTGACCACAGCCGCATTTGGAGGTGTTTATATTGGCGGTGGTATAGTTCCCAGATTTATCGATTTTCTTAACAACAGTGAATTTCGAGATCGCTTTGAAGCAAAGGGGCGTTATCGTTCCTATAATGAAAAAATTCCAACCTTTGTTATTACCGCTGAATATCCCGGTTTGTTGGGTGCCGCAGCATTTCTGAAAAGGACCAAATAGTGGATTATTATCCCGACAATTTACTGTGTCCTGTATTCCAGTCCAAAACCAAAACCAAATAACTCGTCAGCTGAATCGAAGGGCACGTCGGCTTGTTGCTCTCTTACGCCCTGCATACTGGCAGGTAATTGAAAGGGCAATTTCCCTGCAGGAGCGATGTTTCCAACGATGGCATTCATCAAGGCGGTATCGCTAATGCCGAAGTTACCCAGTATCGCATCGGCCTTATCAATAATATTGCTTAAGATGGCAGGGCGATCAAGATAGACCGTGACTATGGTAGGCACTACAGCACTGGTTTTTTTTATCAGTTCATATTCATCATTACCGTCTTTGAATGATAAATCCCCTTCATGTTGCATACGTCCGAATACATAATCCGGGTGCAGAATCTGGTAGGGCGTATTGGCTCTGATAATGGCAATATCAGCTTGTTCTGGATCCTCCACGATTGTAAAACCATGGGCTTTTGCAATAGCGGCATCAATGCCATGGAGATAAAGTCTGGCTTTACTATCGGTGAGAGGCAGCAGGTCGTTTTTATTTTCAAGCAGTACCAGCGATTTGCTTTGTACTTCACCGGACAGTTGCGAAAACGACTGGTTTCCAGCTAAATGAGAGGCTTCTTCGGTATCAACCAACGGTTTTTCAAATAAGCCCAGGGAAAACTTTTGCGCCATAAGATGCCTGACCGAGGTATTAATGCGCGCCTGGCTGACCATCCCTTGTCTTATTGTCGAGGCCAGTTCATGGGTATCCTCAACGCCTCCAAATTGATCTATGCCGGCGGCTATACCTTTGGCAAACCGTTCTTCCATCGTTAAATCGATAACGCCCCAGGCAGAGGAGAAATTATGAAAGCCCTGGATACCGGATTCATCCTTGCCCTCTATGCAGGCCCGGGAGCAGTCTCTGGTGATACCCCAGTCAGAAAGCACGATACCCTTGAAGCCATGCTCATTTTTTAGCAGGTCGGTCAGAATGAAACGATTAAAGCCAACGCCCACCTGTTCTGTGACGGCTCCCTGAATTGTTAAATCTTTCAGTATTGAATAGGTAGGCATTACACCGGCGACATTAGCCGCAAAGGCGCCTTCAAAGGGGATTACGTGATAATCAAAATTGTTGCCGGGAAAAACAGCGTAGCGGCCATAGTAGTTGTGGCTGTCAAAACCCTCTGCGGCTGCGCCATAACCGGTCCAGTGTTTTACCACCAGGGCAACACTGTCTGCATGAATGCCATCGCTGCCATTCTGAAACCCTTCCACATAAGCCTGCACCAATGCTTTTGCAAGCGTGGCATCTTCGCCAAAAGTGCCGTTAATGCGAGACCAT
>JAURCS010000085.1 GCA_030828385.1 Gammaproteobacteria bacterium | reverse complement strand
CAGCAAAGTCAGACATGGTAGTGCTCACGCCATTGCCCAACTGATTCAGTAGCGAGTTGTTTGTGGATTCAAGGGTATTTCTCAAGGTGGGGTAAAGCAAAACCCCCCAGACAGCCAGAGGGGAGAGAATGGCGAGTTTTTCTTTGCCATAGAGCATCAAACCCGGTGCAGTCATGCTGAATACAATGACCAGCCATGCTTCTATTTCGGCAATACGATAATAACTGGCATCACCATAGACAGGAAAAGTGGCCAGAGGCAGAAAAACACTGCCAGACAAGAGGATGGCAGAAAGGTAAATGGCTAATTGCAGTTTGTGTTTGGACATTCTTAGTATCTGTTGTGCCAGCCTAAATCCGCCAGGCTCATGCTCCTGCATATCAATACCGCAAAAAGATTCAGCAAGTCTAACTAAATTCGAAGGGAAGGTTATACAGATATTCATTTTCACCTATGTCGGTAATGACAGGAAGTGATATTTGTGGAGGAATGAAATTGGCGGTAAGGCGATAAAAAAGCTGGCTGTTAAAGAATGAGCAGATCACAGTTCACCGCTTTGCTGGTAATGCTGGATGACAGGGAGTCGGCATTATTTGCCATGCAGTTGCACATATCCCTGACATAATCCTGGCGGCTGGCAAATAATCGCCCTGCATTATGAATGACCTGTTTATGGCAGAAAGTAGAATAGGACAGCAAGGCGCTAACACTGGCCTTGATCAGGTTGCAGGAAAAGGCATCGAAAAAGATGGATGCATTTTTTCTTTCCTTATCCTCTTTATTTTCCTTGAGGGGTTTTAAGCCGGTGAGAATACGGTGGTCAAGCAGGCCAAGATCTACAGCTTCATGAATGCTGGAATCGATATCTGTGTTATCCAGCTCCAGTGATTTACCGGTAATTGTAAAATAGTAGGGAGAACCATCTGCGATGGAGACACTGTTCATTTCCTCGCGCAAATTGATTTCCAGACTGGCCCAAAGCGTTTCTTTCCGATTACTGACTTTTTGTTGGCTAATGACAGATATACGAAACTCATTCATGCCTTCCAGTGAGACCTGGGCTGTATTGGTTTCCAGTCGCACGGTATAAAGCCGATCATCGGTTTCATGAGACAGGCTGCACAGCTCAATCAGGCTGTCTGCATTAAACCCAGCGGTATCTAATGACGCTTTTTTTTCTTCAGTCACTGGTGCAAATGCTTCCATGTTCATTTTGAGTCCCTGATAACGATATTGTAACTCTGGATGGTGGCAATTTGATAGCGCGCTAGTACTTCTACGCTATCCATGTGTCAATTTACAAGACTAGGGCTATTTGCCGAATGAAAGAGTGATGCACGTCTTATTTTTTGGTCACCGCTTAGGGGCAGGGGGAGACAGGAAGGGTGAAGAAGCGAGGTAAAATAGCGTAAAGTCTGGAATAGCAGCGGGTGTGGAGTGATTCAGTAATAGTTGATGTGAGAAAGGCAGCCAATAGCTTTGTATTTAAATCGCCTGCCTGGTTTTTCCGGGTTTAACTGTGATCCACATAGTATTGGACGCCGCGATTGATGGCCACCACCGTCAAGTCGTCCAGATTTCTCTGCAGACACTCATACATGGCATCAATGTAATCATTTTTATGGGTAAACAGTCGCTGTTTCTCCTTGATCACTTTTTGATGGCATTCCATGGAGCCGGCAATTATCGTGCTGATGCTGCTCATTAACAGATTCATCGCTATCCTATCCTCAAGTAGTTCCCTGGGAACCTGGCGCCTGTTTTCAACCCTTTCTGTGGTTCTGCCATCTTTCAGCCAGGCAATGCCGTTGGTCACTGCTTCGACAATGCCTTCATCCAGTTTCAGGTCTGAAAGGTCCAATGTGTCTTCGCTCACAGAAAAAAAGACCGTTGGTCCGCCCTCAATAATGAGACTGTTGTTATCCTGTTTGAGGCTGATGTCCAGAACGCTGCTGATACTTTCAGTCTGTTGGGTGTTTTTATCAAAGCAGGAAATGGTAACGGCATAATTACTCAGACCTTCAAAAGTAATCTGTGTCAGGTTGACCTTGAAATCCAGTGTATAAACCCGGTTCTCGAAATCCTGAGAAGTCTTGCCCAACAGCGGCAGGTCAGACTTTCGTCTGGCAGGTTTGTCAGGGTTATCAGTATTCATGGTTTTTCACGGGATTTCCCGGAAGCGGGAATGAGTAAGGACTCAAGCATGAGCCCTGTTAGTATCAGAGCATATTACACCCAACTTGGCCATCGAAACCCTAATATTTTGCGGTAATGAATTATGTAGGCCAGTTGTTTCGCTGTAATTAATATGAATCAAACCCAAGGCTTTTTTCTGGCCTGATTTATGGAACCTGTACACTGGTCACCGGAATAGTTTCGCTACCGGTCGATTCTGCGACTTTAAAATTGAACACATAGTTGGCTTCCAGCCCCATACGCAGATCCGTAATAAGCACATCGCCGCCGCGCAGTGTTACCTTGTAGAAACCGTGAGTGAACCAGAGAATACGTTGCACTGGCCAGTGATCTGAAATCTCATCAAGCAGATAATCGTCGCTGCCATAATAATTAAACTGCAAGGAATCAGCCTGGCCAAATACCGATAAAAAGCCATCAAAATAGCCCTCATCATTTCTGCCAATAATTCGCCAGACCACGGTGTTAAACGGCGCGGGTGTTGACATTAATCGCTTGTATTCAATGCCCTGTTCGGCAAGTACTGCTTCTGCCTTATGATCGACAATCACCTTTGCCATCACCGTCCAGCCGAGGTAAACAGAGCTTAAAATCAATCCCGCAGCATTTAGTCGGTGACCGATTAGCTTCTCACGACTTATCACCATGGCGGATAAAAAACCGATCAGCAGCCACAGGGTGTAGGCAGGATCTACAATAAAAATAGTGGACAGACTCACCGGGTATTCGGTTATTGGCCAGAATAATTGCGTGCCATAAACGGTAAAGGCATCCAGCAAGGGATGTGTGATAAGTGCCAGGAATACCAGTATGAAAATTTCCTTGCGCTGATCCTGAAGTTTCGGCTGTATTTTAATTATCAGCCAGCATAAAAGCGGAGATAAGGCCGCCAGTACAAACAGGGAGTGCGTGGCGGAGCGATGGTAGGTCATTGAAGCTATGGCATCATCCCAGGGGATGAATGAGTCGAGATCTGGCAGGGTCGCGACAAGTCCACCAATCACAGGAGCACGATTGCCAATTTTGCGGCCAAGTACAGCCTCGCCTATGGAAGCGCCGAGGGCAAACTGTGTAATGGAATCCATAGTGTCCTGGTCAGGTGTTAATCAGCTGCTGGTAGCTCTACTGAAAGCTAAGGTTCGAAAATATTCATGTGGCAACGCCAAGCCTGACAGCATTTGCCAGTGGCAGTCTAATAAGGCTGCTCGCCAGAGATGAGCAGCTATTGTACCTGACAGCTATAACTGGCGGCATCATTGGTATCGCCTTTGCCATCCCAGCTTGCTACTTCAGGATAGGCGCATAAAGGACGCGTCATATCCACGCGGCCTTCACGAATGCGTGAAGCGGTAATGCGCTCTGGCGTTGTTCCGTTTTCCACCCAGGCTTCCAGGGCACCAAGGAAGTTTGCCTGATCAGGCCCAACACCGCCACGACAATGGCCCATGCCGGGCATCATGAAAAGGCGCAGCCAGTCCTCGTGTTCACCGTCTACGGTGGCCAGCACCTGGTTGTAGTAATTGATGGTATTAATGGGAGAAGGGCCAGGGTCATTCCAGCCGTGATAGAACAAAATTTTGCCACCGCGGGCTTTAAATTCACTTAAGTCTGTATCCAGCGCCTCAATAAAGCCAGCTTTACTGCGCACCAGCGCCAGGTCGCGTTCCAGTTCAAATTCCCGCCAGTCCCAGTCCGGGTCTTCATAACCGACATATTGTGTCGCTTCTATTTGCAAAGCCGACGGTACTGAATTCGCCGCGGGTATGCGCCAGCCCAGCTCAAAGCCCTTGGCATGGCCCGGATATAACAGTTCTCCATTGGAGGCATAAGTGCCATTAAAAACACTATCGACGGCGGTAAGCTGAGCTTC
>JAURCS010000084.1 GCA_030828385.1 Gammaproteobacteria bacterium | reverse complement strand
TTAACTGTACATCAACACTGCTTGAATAATACGTTAATACTGTTTTACTACCTAGAAGGGGAATTAAATGAGTTATAAGACTATGGTGGGGTCCCTGGACTCTTACGAGAAAGGGAGCATCGAGTTAAATGATGATCTCAAGCACTATGCTTTTTCCAATATTTTTGAAATTTGTAACAGCTCTTCACCTTATGAAAGGATCATGGTTGCCTCCAACCTTGAATACTGTGCAGAAGTAACCCGGGCAGAAGGTGCATCGCCATGGTATACCGCACCGCACGATGAGTTTGCCATTGTTATGGAAGGCGAAATTGAATTTGAATTTTATCAGCTGGAAGACGACGAAAAACCTGCCAATGAAGCTGGTGCTGTCAGACTCGCAGCGGACCCCAAAGGCAAGCGCATGGGAAAAGTGACTGCGCGTCGTGGTCATGAGGTTCTGTTACCCCAGGGCTCAGCTTACCGCTTAACATCCGCAAACCCTGGCGTGGTACTTTTTCAAACCATGGCCGGGCCGGAAAGCGTTGAGAAATGGTCCGAAATTTGTGTGCTGAACTAAGCGAATAATCTAGAGAGGAAATAAATCATGAATACTGAAGTTACACCAGAGAAAGTATCTGTCATTGCCTCGGAACCGGATCCGGTTCTGGGTTATCGCAGTTTTCAGTTCGGCGAATTTAAATTTACCCGAGATGCCTATTTTGTCCATATTGAGTGGCCTAAAGGTGTTCACACCATGGAAGTTGACCGTTTTCTCAGAGCGATGGTACGTGACATCGGTTGGGGATTCTTTTACGGCTGGATTTTCTTCGATGATGTGTTTGGCACCCAGAACCATTACGGTACCGTAGATATTTATGCCGGTGCTTATAGCAAGGGCCACAAAGACACCGGTGTTGATTATCTGGAAACCTACAATACCGATGACGTTCGTGTCGCTTTTGAAACAATTTCCAAAAACTGGATTAACGAAGGCTATGATCCGCTAAGTGCTCCTCTGGAAACCGGTTCGCCACTTGGCGCCAAGCAGCAGGAAGCATCAGGTCCTCTTATTCGAGGCTTTGAACCAGCACGACGAATGCTGGGACTGGCTGGCGATGTACAACCGCGTTCTGATGAAACCGGGCACCCGATTAATCGTGCTTTCGCAGACCTTGATTATGATTTGCCTGATATCGAAGCCGAACCAGGTTTTGAAGAGCAGATTCATGCCATCAACCTGTTTGATCACATCGCTCGAGCCGATGTCACATGGAATCCTTCTTTTACCTCAATTACCCGTGCCTGTATCTGTTGTGTAACCAGCGAAGAACATATGTTACCGGTTATCCATGGCAATGATCGTAATGAGTGGTTCATTCAGTTAACTGATGAAATTCACTGGAATATCCAGGATAAAAATTCCGGAAATCCACGTGGACGTATTGTCATGAAGTCTGGTGACATCTGTGCCATGCCTGCTGATATACGTCATCAGGGGTATTCTCCGAAGCGTTCCATGCTGATGGTACTTGAGAATGGAACTCCCGGACTTGAGGAAAAATATGCTACTGGTGAATTGGAGCCTTTCCCGATTACCGCCAGTCGTTGGTAAGCATGGATAGCCCCTATTGGCTATTTTAACCTTACTACAATAACAAGCTGGAAAGGTGCCCGTATGGGCACCATCCATCTTGATCGCCGGCCTGTCGAATGCCTTGAGTAATTATAAGGTAATGCAGGCCGGACTTATTTTTAATCCAGTAAACAGAAAAATGCAGGGATAATCGATGCCAGAAGCTCAATTTAAGACCCAACTTTTTATAAATAATGAATTTGTCGATGCTGCTGATGGCGGCACCTTTGAAGTATTTAATCCCTATGATAACTCCCTGTTGGCCAATGTTGCTGAAGCCAAAGAAGAAGACATAAATCGTGCGGTTAAAGCAGCACGAGAAGCCTTCCCGGCATGGGCTGCAATGAACCCTTCTGATCGCGGCATTTTGATAGGTAAGCTGGCCGATGCCATAGAAAAGGATCGTGACAATATCGCACTGGTTGAATCTCTGGATACCGGTCATCCGATTCGTGATACGCACAATCTGGATGTGATGCGTACGGTAGCGACCTATCGTTACTTCGCAGGTATGCCTGATAAAAACGAAGGTACGGTTATCCCCGTGGATACCGGCTTTCTGAATTATGTGCAGCGGGTACCGGTGGGTGTTGTCGGCCAGATTGTGCCCTGGAATTTCCCTCTGATGTTTACCAGCTGGAAACTGGGGCCTGCGCTGGCTGCTGGTAATACTGTAGTTATGAAACAGGCAGAGCTTACGCCTTTATCAACTCTGCGAGTTGCAGAACTGGCGCGCGAAGCTGGTTTCCCTCCGGGTGTAATTAACGTGGTTCCAGGTTTTGGTCATACTGCAGGTCAATGTATGGCAGAGCATCCGGGGATCAATAAAATATCCTTTACCGGCTCTACTGTTACTGGCAGAAAAATTGTTGAGGCTTCTGCCGGAAATCTAAAGCGGGTTCAACTGGAACTTGGTGGCAAGGGCGCCAATATAGTGTTTGAAGATGCCAATATTGATGCTGCCGTTGGTGGCTCAGCGTTCGCTATTTTCCACAATCAGGGGCAGGCTTGTATTGCCGGGTCCAGATTGTTATTACATGAAAGCATCGCTGAAGAGTTTCTTGAAAAATTCACCGCACTGGCGGCCTCAATCAAGCAGGGAGATCCACTGGATCCGACCACAGAAATGGGCCCCCTGACATCAAAAATGCACCAGGAACGTGTACTAAGTTTCTGTGATGTTGCCAGAGAGCAGGGAGGGGAGATTCTTCTGGGTGGCAAACAGCCGGATAATCCGGCTTTGCAGAAAGGCTGCTTTGTACTTCCGACTATTGTCCGTGCCAAAGCTTCTGATCGAGTAAGCCGGGAAGAAGTGTTCGGCCCCTTTGTTGTAGTGTCAACGTTCAAAAATGATAAGGAAGTGTTAGCCCAGGCAAATGACAGTATTTATGGCCTTGGTGGTGGTTTATGGACCAATAACCTGACCCGGGCACATAAGATGGCTCAGGCAATGGAAGCCGGTATGGTCTGGATAAACTGCTATAAACGTTTCCACCCGGGCTCGCCATTTGGTGGCATCAAGGATTCCGGCTACGGCAGGGAAATGGGGCATTTTGCCATGCATGAATATACCGAACCGAAATCTGTTTGGGTGAATTATGATGCCAAGATTCCACCGTTTTACCCGCGTTAGGCATTACTAAAATGAGTCTTCAGGTCATTGGTGCCGGTCTTGGTAGAACCGGTACCATGTCACTCAAAATTGCTCTGGAAAAACTGCTCGGTGGCCCCTGTTATCACATGACAGAGTTGTTCAATCATCTCGATGAACATACGCCGCTTTGGCACGCGGCAGCGCGTGGCGAGCCAGTAGAATGGAACAGGGTATTCAACGGCTATGTTGCCGCTGTTGATGAGCCGGTCTCCACGCAATGGCAGTCCATCAGCGCCTTTTATCCGGATGCGCTGATAATTCTTTCCGTCCGCGATGCTGAAAGCTGGTGGAAAAGTGCCAGTACAACTATTTTACCGGTAAAACAAAATCCACCCGCAGACCTTAGTCCGGCCCGCAGAGCATGGCTGGATATGATGCTGGATTCCTATAAAACTATCTACCCTGATGGCTTTTCCCGGCAGGACGAGGCTATCGCTGCCTTTAATGCGCATATAGCAAAAGTCAGGCAACAGGCATCTGCACAGCGTTTGCTGGTTTGGGAGGTTGCTGATGGCTGGGAGCCAATTTGTCAGGCCCTGGGTATCGCGGTTCCCGATGAACCTTTCCCGAAAAGCAATTCCACTGAGGAATTCAAAGCCCGAAAAGCTAAAGATATCTGATTCTGTGGATTTATTATCTTCTCTCGATCTCTCGCTGCTGGATATTGGCCTCGCTATAACGATTGTCGCCATTGGAACGGCTATTCAGTCCGCTATCGGCTTTGGTCTTGCCATGATAGCGGCGCCACTACTGATCCTGGTTAGCAGAAGTTTTGTGCCTGGCCCTCTTATTGTGGTGGCTTTTTTTCTGGTTATATGGATGTCCTATGCTGATCGACATGCGCTTGATCTGTCTAATCTAAAGGCGGCGCTTTTCGGTAGATTGATCGGCACACCGCCAGCGGCTTTATTAATAGGAAGCCTTTCAGCTGCCACTTATGACCTGGTTTTTGGCTCTCTGGTATTACTGGCGGTCCTGCTCAGCCTGATACATGCAAATATCATTGCAAGCCCCAGAAATGTATTTCTGGCCACCATAGCCTCCGGTTTCATGAGTACAATTTCATCTATTGGGGGACCGCCGTTGGCTCTGGTTTATCAAAATGCCAGGGGGCCAGCACTCAGGGCAAACCTGTCGATCCTGTTTACCATGGGTTGTATGGTTTCGCTCACAGCGCTGATCATTGTTGGAAAGTTCCAACTCAGGGATCTGATCTATAGTGCGATTTTGTTGCTG
>JAURCS010000083.1 GCA_030828385.1 Gammaproteobacteria bacterium | reverse complement strand
TGGCGAAGGCGGTTATGCCAAAACCATGAGCGAAGAATTCATCAAGAAGGAAATGGAGTTGTTTGCCAGACAGGCGATGGAAGTCGATATCGTGATTACCACCGCGCTGATTCCCGGCAAACCCGCGCCCGAGCTTTGGACCGAAGCCATGGTGGAAACCATGAAAGACGGCAGCGTGATAGTCGATCTGGCGGCAGAGATGGGCGGTAACTGCAAACTCACCGAAGCCGACAAGGTAGTGGTGAAACATGGCGTCACCCTGATTGGCTATACCGACCTGCCTTCCCGTCTCGCTGCACAATCAAGCCAGCTCTATGCCACTAATCTTTACCATCTACTCAGTGATATGACCCCGGACAAGGAAGGTCAGGCGCAGGTCGATATGGAAGATGAAGTGATTCGCGGCGCAACGGTCATAAAACAAGGTAAGATTACCTGGCCGCCACCAGCGCCACGACTCTATGCGGAGCCGCAAAAGAAAGATGACACAGCACCACCGATGCCTGCAAACACTGCCGCGGATTCTGCCCCTGGCGGTTTGAAATCACTGGCGCTGCTGGCCATCTGCGGCCTGCTGCTGTTGGGACTGGGCTCCGTAGCCCCGGCAGAATTCATGTCCCATTTCACGGTTTTTGTATTGTCCTGTTTCATCGGCTATATGGTGATCTGGAATGTCAGCCCCTCTCTGCACACACCATTAATGAGCGTCACCAATGCCATCAGCAGCATTATTATTATTGGTGCCCTGCTGCAGATATCCTCTCCTGATGGGCTGACCAGTTTCCTTGCTGCCTTTGCCATACTCATCACCAGCATCAATATCGTCGGTGGTTTTGCGGTGACCCAGCGCATGTTGGCCATGTTTAGGAAATAAAAAGTTTAGGAAATAAAAGGTTTAGAAAAAAAGTTTTTAATAAATAAATAAAAAGAAGCTACAAAAAAACGGGAAACAAAAGATGTCTGAAGGAATAATCACCATGGCCTACCTGGGCGCCAGTATTCTGTTTATTCTGGCACTGAGCGGTCTGAGCAACCAGGAAACAGCGCGCCGTGGTAACTATTTTGGTATGAGCGGTATGGCCATTGCCTTGCTGGCTACCATCCTTGGCATTGTCACCGCTAACTACATTCTCATGTTTGCCTGTATCGCCATTGGCGGTGTCATCGGTCTGGTCCTGGCCAAAAAAGTGGAAATGACCCAGATGCCGGAACTGGTGGCAATCCTCCACAGCCTGGTTGGCCTTGCAGCAGTGGTAGTGGGCTTCGGTACCTTCCTGGATCACAGCGTGGTTTTCAGCGGTGTTGAAAAAACTATCCATAACGTGGAAATTTATCTCGGCATCCTGATCGGTGCCCTGACCTTTTCTGGCTCAGTAGTGGCTTATCTCAAACTCAGCGCCAAAATCGGTGGTAAACCCCTGCTGTTACCCGGGCGTCATTTTCTCAATCTGATTCTACTGTTGGGTGCCATTACCTGCATGGTCCAGTTTGTCAATGCGGCCGATGATACCCAGGCACTGAATTTACTGCTGGTGATGACCGCTATTTCGCTGCTCTTTGGTATCCATATGGTACTGGCCATTGGCGGCGCCGACATGCCGGTAGTGGTCTCCATGCTCAATTCCTATTCCGGCTGGGCCGCTGCTGCCACCGGCTTTATGCTTAGCAATGACCTGCTGATTGTCATCGGTGCGCTGGTAGGTTCCAGTGGTGCCATTCTCAGCTATATCATGTGCCGCGCCATGAATCGCAAATTCCTCTCCGTCATTGCCGGCGGCTTTGGTACCACCAGCAGTAAGGGTGCTGACTCCTCTGCCAGCGCGGGGAGTGAAGCAGATGTTCAGGCCATTGATGCAGAATCTGTCGCCAACATGCTGCTGGCCGCCAAGAAAGTCATGATCCTGCCGGGCTATGGTATGGCCGTCGCCCAGGCCCAGCATTCGGTGTTTGAGATGAGCCGTAAATTACGCGAAGCCGGCGTCGATGTGCGCTTCGGCATTCACCCGGTAGCGGGACGTATGCCGGGGCATATGAATGTGTTACTCGCAGAAGCCAGAGTGCCTTACGACATCGTATTTGAAATGGAAGAAATCAATGAGGACTTTCCCAACGTCGATGTGTCGATCGTCATCGGCGCCAACGACATCGTCAACCCCGCCGCCCAGGAAGTTCCCGACAGCCCCATCGCCGGCATGCCAGTGCTGGAACCCTGGCTTGGCAAAACCACAGTAGTCCTGAAACGCTCCATGGCATCAGGCTACGCCGGCGTCGACAATCCCCTGTTCTACAAGGAAAACACCCGCATGCTGTTTGGCGATGCCAAGTCCAGCATTGATGAAGTCCTGAAAAATCTGTAAAGCGGATAAAGGATAAAAGAAAAAGGATAAAGGTGACCATTGAAGACCGGAACATTTTAAAGGCGACACAGTCGCCCTCTTGTAACTTGAGACTTGTAACTTGTAACTTGAGCAAAACGTCGGATGCGCTGCGCTTATCCGACCTACAAAAGTTTCCTCTTGCATCCTGCATCTTGCATCCTGAATCCAAAAAAAAAGGCGCCACACCTGACGCCTTCTCCAACCTGCCCACCTTTATCTTTTTTCTTTTATCCTTTATCCGCCTTATGAAATTCTTTCAAACGGCAACCTGCGCACGCGCTCGCCGGTAAGCTGATACCACGCATTCGCCACCGCCGGTGCTATACCCGGTGTGGCAGGTTCACCAATACCGGAAGGATCTATTTCGGATTCAACGATATGCACATCAAACACGGGGGCCTGATTCATGCGGATCACCGGATAGTTATGGAAGTTAGAGGTCTGGACAACACCGTTGTCCATATTGATTTCGCCGTACAGCGCGGCGCTGAGGCCATACATGATGGCGCTCTCAACCTGGGCTTCAATAATATGTGGATTGATCGGCATACCACAGTCGACCACGCAGAAAACCTTGTCCACTTTGATTCGGCCGGCGTTGTCGCGGGAGATATCAACCACCTGCGCCACTCTGCCACCAAAGGCCTCGGTAAAGGCAAAGCCACGACCGGTACCATCAGGAACCTCGGCTCCCCAGTTAGAGCGCTCGGCTACCTGGCGAATCACGGACTTGGAACGCTCATCATCCATCAGGTCGAGACGACCCTGGATTGGATCCTTACCGGCGGCAACCAGAGCCTCATCAATAATAGTTTCCTTGGAAAACTGGCTGTGGGTATGGCCCACTGAACGCCAGAACAAAACCGGTACGCCGGTTTTCGCCATGTGAATATCCACACTGACATTGGGAATGTGATACGGCAGTTCAGCGGCGCCTTCAAAACTTAAGGCATCGACACCGTTCTGAATCATGCCGGCAAGAAAAGTATCCTGAATCAGGGACTGCCCTACCAGACGATTTTCCCAGGCGGTAATATTGCCCAGTCCATCCAGACCAACACGCATCTTGTGAATATTCATCGGACGGTAGAAACCGGCCGCCATGTCATCTTCACGGGTATATTGCAGCTTCACCGGATAGCGTTCACCGGTAGCCTTGAGTATGGACGCCACTTCGATATCCAGGTCCGGCGATACATTGCCGCGACGCCCGAAACCGCCTCCGGCATAGAGATTTTCCAGTTCCACTTTCTCCAGTGGTACGCCCAAAAATTCCGCCACACGCTGTTGCTCAACGGAAGGCATCTGGGTACCGGAACGAATCACATAACGGTCGCCAATTTTTTCGATAGTGCTGTTCAGCGGCTCCATGGGAGCATGGGACAGGAATGGAAACTCGTAGGTCGCCTCAATGGTCTGTGCAGCAGAGGCCAGCGCGGCAGCTGAATCCCCTTCCACTTCCATCGGCGTTCCAGGCTGCATGGCCATTTCCGCATAATCGCGGAAAATATCTTCATCACTGCGCATTTCTGCTGCACTGTTATCCCACTGCGTAATCAGTGCATCTCGTCCACGTTTGGCAGTATGGAAATTTTTCGCCAGCACGGCGACACCACGCGGAATCTCAACCACATCGACAATGCCCGGGATTTTTCGGGTTTCAGTGTCATCAAAAGAGGACAGTTTGGCGCCAAAACGCGGCGCATGCGCGACCACGGCAGTCATGGTGCCCGGACGCTGAACATCAATAGTAAAGGTGGCTTTGCCGGTGACTTTTTCCAGCGTATCCACTTTCGGCAGGCTGGAACCAATCAGTGTGTACTGGTCGGCAGGTTTAAAGGACACATCTTCCGGTACCGGCAAGGCAGCGGCGGCTTCAGCAAAGGCGCCAAAGCCTGATTCACGACCGCTGGCCGCATGACTGATAACGCCCTGGCTCACGCTGATTTCAGCTTCAGGCACATTCCAGCTGTCAGCCGCAGCAGTGACCAGCATGGCGCGACAGGCGGCGCCCACGGTACGGTACTGAACCCAGCAATTGGGAATACTCATGGAACCACCGGTACCCTGTAAACCCAACATCAAATGCATATACAGGCCGACATTGGCCGGAGCGGATTCAACCTTCATCTGTTCCCAGGAAGCATCAAGCTCTTCAGCGATCAATGTCGCCAGGCCGGTATAAATACCCTGCCCCATCTCGGTATGCTTGGAAATAACCGTCACGCTGTTGTCAGGTGCGATACGCACAAAGGCATTGGTTGGCCAACTGGTCGGTGCGGGACCAAATTGCGCCATGGCATTTTTAACCGGGATATGAAAACCGATAACCAGGCCGGTGCCCAGTGCTGTACCTTTCAGAAATTGTCGTCTTTCCACCTTGTCTCTCCTGTCC
>JAURCS010000082.1 GCA_030828385.1 Gammaproteobacteria bacterium | reverse complement strand
CGGCCAGCGCATTTCAGCCCCAGCCCAAAGTGGAATCTGCCATTATTCGGCTTCGCCCCTGGAAAACCCCTCCCAGCCCCGCTGATGATCCGCAACTGCTTGAAAGTGTGGTACGCACGGCTTTCTCCCAGCGCCGAAAAACACTGCAGAATAGTCTCAAGACATTACTGGATAAAGAATTGTTGGTATCTCTGGGCATCGACGGAACGAGACGTGCGGAGACGCTATCATTGTCGGAATATGTTACCATCAGCAACGCATTGAATCAGAATCAACAGTAATTTTTTCTGCTGTTGCTACTGCGCATTTTCTCACCATCAACTTCACGCAAGATCGGACATAATCAACTACTGTGAGCACTGAATCCAATAGCCTGCCAGAAAACGTCGCAGAAAATGACAGCGGTATAGAAATCACTACCAGGACAAAATACCTGGAAATGCAATCTGACCCCGCGTCAAATTCCTATGCCTTTTCCTATACCATCACGATCCGAAATAATCGCGCCGAGCCTGTGCGTCTGCTGAATCGTCACTGGATTATTACCGATCAGAATAACAAAGTCGAAGAAGTCAGAGGAAAAGGCGTTGTTGGCCAACAGCCAGTGATTCAGCCAGAAGCAACATTTGAATATTCCAGCGGTACTATTATCGCCACTGAAATAGGTGATATGAGTGGTTCCTATACAATGGAAACCATGACTGGCGAACAGTTTGAAGCGCCTGTTCCGCTTTTTGTACTCGCCATTCCCAGTATGATTCATTGACGAGAAAGCGTTACACATTTTATTTTGATTGAGCATTTTCCATGGCAACGTATGCTATCGGCGATATCCAGGGTTGCTATGACCAGCTCATACACCTGCTGGATAAAGTAAATTTTGATCCTGCTGCAGATAAACTCTGGGCTGTTGGCGATCTGATCAACCGTGGTCCCAAATCTCTCGAAACCCTGCGTTTTCTGAAATCCCTCGGCAACACTTTTACCACTGTGCTGGGCAACCATGACCTGCATTTTGTTGCCATGGCCACCGGCGCACAGACTCATGGCAAGAAAGATACCCTGCAGGATATTCTTGATGATCCTGAGTGCCTGGACTATTGCCACTGGCTCAGACAGCAGCCGATGATTCATTGTGAAAAACTCGATACAGAAAGCGGCAGGCAAACCTTTCTTATGGTCCATGCCGGCATTGCTCCCGGGTGGAGTTTCAAGAAAGCCCGCATGTATGGCGCGGAGGTCGAAGCAGTTCTGAAGAGCGACAAGTGCAACAAGTTTCTCAACCGCATGTATGGCGATGAACCGGATATCTGGCACGATGGCTTGACGGGCATGGAACGTCTGCGGGTAATCACAAACTACCTGACCCGGGTTCGTTTCTGCAACGAGGAAACCCAGTTGAACCTGGCCATCAAGACCGGCCCGAAAACAGCGCCTGTGGGATTTCGTCCCTGGTTTGAATATCAGCAGCTTACCCCTGACAAGGTCATTGTCTTTGGCCACTGGGCCACTCTGGAAGGAGTAACAAACTGGCCCAATATCCATGCCCTTGATACCGGCTGTGTCTGGGGACGGGAGCTCACTGCCTTGCGCCTGGAAGACAAGCAGCGCTACAGTGTGCCATTTAATTCATCCAAATAAGCTGCTTATCAGGAAAATAAGGCTTTACGTAACAACACGGCCAAAAGACAAATGAAAACCTATCTGGTGGGCGGCGCAGTCCGCGACAAACTTCTCGGCATACCGGTCAAGGACAAGGACTGGCTGGTGGTGGGTGCCAGTGTAGAAGAAATGCTGTCACAAAATTTTCAGCAGGTAGGCAAGGACTTCCCTGTTTTTCTCCATCCGGACTCCAAAGAGGAATATGCCCTGGCACGGACCGAACGCAAATCCGGTAAAGGCTATACCGGATTCAGCGTTCATGCCGATAAAAGCGTTACCCTGGAAGAGGATCTGTTGCGCAGGGATCTCACCATAAACGCTATGGCTGAAGACGAGGACGGAAAAATTATAGATCCTTTTCACGGCCTCAGAGATCTGGAAAACAAAAAATTACGCCATGTTTCGGACGCTTTTACCGAGGATCCGTTACGGGTTTTGCGTGTCGCAAGATTTGCCGCCCGCTTCCATCATCTTGGTTTTACTGTTGCCAATGAAACCATGCAATTAATGCGTGAAATCAGCAGTGGTGAAGAACTGCATCATCTGGTCAGTGAACGTATCTGGACCGAAACCGGCTCAGCCCTGAAGGAACCCTCACCGCATATATATTTTCAGGTGCTGAAAGATTGTCATGCCCTGACCTGCATATTACCAGAAGTTGATAATTTATTTGGCGTACCACAACCGGCCAAATATCATCCTGAAATTGATACCGGCATCCACACACTGCTGGTCCTGGAACAGGCCGCAATTCTGTCGGATGACCCCATGGTGCGTTTTGCAGCATTGATGCATGACGTCGGTAAAGGTGCAGTCCCCAAAGAAAACTGGCCTAACCTGCAGGGACATGAAGCACTGGGCGTTGAACTTATTAACAACGCCAGTAAACGTATTTGCGTTCCCAATGATTACAAGGACCTTGCCCGGCTGTGCAGTCTTTATCACACCCGCTGCCATCGCGCCTTGCAGCATGAAGCTGAAGACCTGCTGGAAACCCTGGAATTGACCGACGCCTATCGCAAACCTGAACGTTTCGAAAAATTTCTGCTTGCCTGTGAAGCCGATGCCCGCGGTCGTCTTGGTCTGGAAGATGAACCCTACCCCCAGGTGGAATTTCTGCAAACGATTCTTGCAGTAAGCAAAAATATCGATGCCACTCAAATCCTCGAGCAAGGCTTTCGTGATGCGGAAATCGGTGAACAGATTCACCTGAAACGATTACAGCTTATTCAGGATAATCTGCAACAGGCGAAAAGCCGTACAAGCCAGTCATGAAGACGAAAAAAACAAATCCTGTCGCACTGATTACCGGCGCCGCCGTTCGTCTGGGGGCGGCAACCGCAAGCTTGCTGCACAGCAATGGCTACAATATTGTTATTCACTGCAACCGCTCAACACAAGCCGGCAACGCTCTGGCCACTGAATTAAACAGCCTGCGAGAGGATTCGGCCAGGGTAATACTGGCAGACCTGATGGATCAGTCTTCAGTATTGCAATTGGGCGAAAAAGCTCTGGCAGCATGGGGACGTATGGATGTCCTGATCAATAACGCCTCGGCGTTTTATCCTACGCCCCTGAAGGAAATCACTGACGCCGACTGGGACATCCTTTTTGCCAGCAATGCCAGGGCGCCATTGTTTCTCGCCAGCATCTGCGCTGATGCGATACAGAGCAATCATGGCTGCATTATCAATATCAGTGACTTATATGCCCGGCGTGGCCTCAGCAATCACTCAATCTATACCATGGCGAAAGCCGCCAATGAAGCCATGACCAAAACCCTGGCAAGGGAACTGGCCCCCGATGTTCGGGTCAATGGTATCGCCCCGGGCGCCATCCTCTGGCCACCCGGCGAAGAAATGAGTGAGGAAAAGAAACAGGTAATTATCGATAAAGCCTCATTGAAAAAAATGGGCAGTCCTGACGATATTGCCAATGCGGCTTGGTTCCTTATCGAAAAAGCCACCTACATGACGGGACAGATTCTTCACGTAGACGGCGGGCGTTAACTTAAGCACAGGGGTTACCCGTCAAATGACGGCCTGCGACCTTATCCGACCTTCAATATTTCTTGATGGCAACTTATTGGGTAAGGCCTCTTCTTTCCAGCAGGGGCTGCACATCCGGTTCACGCCCTCTGAAATTGCGGAACAGTTCCATGGCTTCAACACTACCGCCTTTTGATAACAGCGTGTCCCTGAAGTACTGACCATTATCGCGGGTCATGCCACCATTCTCCTTAAACCATTCCACGGTATCGGCATCCAACACCTCACTCCAGATATAGGAATAGTAACCCGCAGAATAGCCTCCCATGATGTGTGAGAAATAGGTCAGGTGATAACGGGGAGGAACAACATCAAGCCAGGCCCCGGCAGCTTCCAGCGACTGGCGCTCAAAATCCATCAGGTCTTCTGCCGCAGGGACTTCCTCTGGCGCAAGCTGATGCAAGGCCTGATCGGCAATAGAAGACGCCAGGTATTCTGTAGTGGCAAAGCCTTCATTAAACATCTGGGCTTCCAGCACCTTGTCCAGCAATTCAGCAGGCATCGGTTCTCCGCTTTCATAATGCACCGCATAGTTTTCCAGAACTTCAGGCCACACAGACCACATTTCATTTACCTGGGAAGGATATTCTACAAAGTCCCTCGGCACCCGGGTGCCAGCAAAGGATGGATAGGTGACATCGGAAAACATGCCATGCAGGGCATGACCGAATTCATGGAACATGGTGACCACTTCATCAAAGGTCATCAAGGTCGGCTCGCCTTCCGGAGGCTCCGGAATATTAAGATGATTGGCCACCACAGCCTTACGCTCCATCATGTTCGACTGACTGACATAGGCATTCATCCAGGCACCGCCGCGTTTTGATGAACGCGCATAGGGATCGAGTATGAAAATAGCCAGTGCTGAGCCATCGGAATCTGCGACATCAAAAACCCGCACATCCTCATGGTATACCGGCAAATCGAAACGCTCACTAAAGCTGATTCCATAGATCTGGTTAGCGGCAAAAAACACACCGTTTTGCAAGACATTGTCTACTTCAAAATACGGTCGCAACTCGGCGCCATCAAAATTGTAACGTTGCTGGCGCACCTTGTCGGTATAGTAATCCCAGTCCCAGGACGCCAGTTCAAAATCGCCACCTTCGGCATCTATCATCGCCTGCAGATCAGCAGCTTCGGCTCTGGCGTTGGCAGCGGCAGGGGTAATCAGATCGGCAAGGCGCTGGTTAACTGCCGCCACAGTCTGGGCGGTCTGGTTTTGCAGGATATAGTCGGCATGGGTATCAAAGCCCAGCAGGCGGGCTTTTTCTGCTCTTAATCTTGCTGTGCGGCTAACGATTTCCCGATTATCAAACTCGCCACCACGGTGTCCACGGGACATCGAAGTCTCATG
>JAURCS010000081.1 GCA_030828385.1 Gammaproteobacteria bacterium | reverse complement strand
CCTCTGGCCTGCCGATATCGTTTCAGGGCTTCCAGCATGGAGTCGCTGACTGATATCTGGCGCTCCTTATTCCCCTTACCGACGGTTCTGAACCACCAGTTACCTTCCAGGTCGCGCTCAAAATCACCCATTTTCGGGGTCCAGCGGTCAGTTTCAACCAGTTCAGATATGCGCAGATACATGCCAAACAGCGCATTCATGATAAATAATGTGCGTTCATGGATTTTCTCTTCAGCAGCCATTTTTTCTGCTGTTTCCAGCACATAGCTCCACTGTAACTGGGAAAGACGACGAATAGCCTTGGTAGACTGGGTTTTTCTCAGGAATTTTCCTTTCTGACGAATCTGGGAGACCGGATTAAATTCAAGATATTCCTCTTGAATCAAGAAGTTACAAAAACTACTTAAGACGCCAAAAATACTCTGGATGGCGCTTTGGGATAGGAAATAGGGGGCTTCTCCGGGATTTTTGGGGTGTACAACATAGGGCCTCCAGTCAGGGTTAGGCAGCCTTTCGCCCCCCTTGAGCTCATATCTGGAGACATTTTTTTCGCCAATCCATGTTTTTGGCGGATTACTGGCAAACTCTATATAGCTCTCAATATCCTCACGCCTGATGCTTTTCAGCGATTTTTTGGCAATCAACCAGCACCAATGCAGGAAATGCTCAATTTCACGTCGGTACGTGGAAAACGTGTCCGGGCTGCCACGATAGGAATACAGGAACTCACTGGCGAGCTGATAATCATCTGTCGCATTTTCAGGTTCATCCTCAAGCAGGTGCTTTACCGTGGCAATACGATGCTTATAGGGATTCGCCATTTCTTCCAGGGTATCGAAAAATGGTACTGGTGGCGCTGCAGATGACATGAAGAGTTAAATATCCTTGATTGTTAATTTTAGATGCTTGCAGGCGTATTATCGAAGAAATCTATATATAGAAACTGCCTTATATTATTGACTTAACTCACTGTATATAAATATTTAATAGCTATAAAAACTCTTATTTTCGCCTGCCTCACTATTTCCGGTAATAAAGATTACCGGAAATAGTGATGCAGGTCTAGAACACCCTTTCTATTGATTATTGGCACTACTGCATACCAGCAGCGAAACCAGATACCCTTCACCCCAGTTCATGTTGTCAGGTTCTGGCTTGACGCATGGTGACAAATTCTTCTGCTGCTGTTGGATGTATACCGATGGTGCTGTCCAGTTGCGCTTTTGTCACTCCACACTGCATGGCAACGGCCAGGCCCTGAATGATTTCACCGGCATCTGCACCCATCATATGCATGCCAACAACCCTGTCGGTTGCCTTATCGACTATCAATTTCATATAAGTGCGCTCAGGGTTACCAGAGAGCGTGTGCTTGAGGTGACGAAAATCGCTTTCAAAAACCTCTATATCGCCATATTCAGCTTTAGCCTGTTCTTCACCAAGCCCCACAGTACCGACATTTGGATGACTGAATACTGCTGTTGCAATATTGCTATAATCCATCGTTTTTTCGGTATTTTTAAACAAATTTGAAGCCAGAACCATGCCTTCAGCGATGGCAACAGGTGTTAGCGCTATGCGCCCAACAACATCGCCAAGGGCATAAATTCCGGGCTCTGTAGTCTCAAAATGCTCATTTATGGCAATCGCACCGTTGGGCTGAAGTGAAACACCGGTGTTTTCCAGGCCGAGGTTTTCTGTATTGGGCTTTCTTCCCGTAGCATACAACACACAATCCACAACAAGACTGCTTCCTTTTTTAAATTTAACGTGTAACTCATTGTCTTTTTTTATTATTTTTTCCACATTGCTGTTCATTAACATAGTCATGTGGCGCTCACTTTCAAGATACAGCTTTTCCCGTAAATCCTTATCAAAATGTTTCAGGGGAATCTCACCTCTGTAGGACAAGGTGGTATCAGCGCCCAGTCCGGCAAAAATGCCGGCAAATTCAAGCGCTATATAACCTCCGCCGACCACCAGAATCCGTTCAGGAAAGCTGGGCAGGTCGAAAATCTCATTTGAAGTGACGGCCAGCTCGCTACCAGGGAATTGCGGGACAAATGGCCAGCCACCTGTGGCAACGAGTATTTTCTCACTGCTTACCTTTTGATCGCCAATTTCGACCGTATGCTTATCAAGCAGTCTGGCGCGTCCGTTATATAAAGTAACGCCGGAACCATCAAGAAGTGTGTCATAAATGCCATTAAGGCGACTTATTTCCGCGGTCTTGTTGTCCCTGAGCACATTCCAGTCAAACGCAGGCACACTTCCCTGCCAACCAAAGCCTTTGCTGTCGGTGCAGTCATAACGAAAATGTGAAGCATAGGAATAGAGTTTCTTCGGTACGCAGCCAACATTGACACAGGTACCCCCCATGTAACGATCCTCTGCTATCGCCACCCGGGCACCATAGCTGGCTGACATGCGGGCGGTTCTGACACCACCGGAACCGGCGCCAATTACAAACAAGTCAAAATCAAACATCAAAAACCTCTTTCTATGGACGTTACAGGGTACTTTACCGCGCGTAAGGCTAACCTTAATTGAGGGTAATTCCCATAGTTGAGAGTCTAAAAATATACCTATTTGTTTGGGAAACGTTTAATATTAAATCGTGGTGATTTTTTACATACTTGAGCCATGAGTTACTGAAAAACGTTTAAGGAATATCAGAAAGGGATTGAATAATGTCTGATTACAAAGATGACAATCAGGAAGCGTTGAAGAATTTGATTTCGGGTGATGACAAGCAGCAATCAGACTTCAGACCTTTCCAGCATTAATTGAAAAATTCGTTATCCGCTTACCCAAGGGACTGCGTAAGAAAATAAAGCATCTATCTGAGCAGAACCGTCGCAGTATGAATTCTGAAATCATCATGGTTCTGGAGCAACATATCCAGCAACACCTGATGGATAATACTGATCTGGCTGAAACCAGCGCAGCTTCGGGCAGGGGTGACAATGCTGGAAGAGAAGCCCGGGGACTGGAGAAGCCCACGCAAAGCGAGTTGACGAAAAGGCTTGAAAACCTGCCTGAAGAAAAGAAACAGGCCTTGCTGGAGCTTTTAGGTTAAAATAGGCTAAAAGTTTAAGAGGTTTAGCGATTAAGAGGTTAAAAGGTTAAGCACCTGAACCCAGGCTATCGATAAAGCAGCTTGATATCAGCGACACGGCTTTTTCCTGAGGCATATGATGTGCCCTTTATCTTTGCTGGTAATTTCATCGCCGGTATCCCGATCGCGGCACTTGATATATATCTTTATTAGCGACATATTCCTATGCAAAGTTTGCAACTTTCTCTTGAGTCCGGACATTCATCTGATGTGATGGAAAAGCTGTCCCTGCCGGATGCAGAAATTTTCATGACACCGAAATTTCTGCCCACTACTGAGGCTGACCACTATTTTCATAGCCTGCTTTCACAAACACCGTGGCGCCAGGATCAACTGAATTTTGGTGGAAAGGCAGTCCCTATTCCTCGTCTGCAGGCCTGGTATGGAGATAAAGACAGCCGCTACGGATACTCAGGTCTGGCTCTGAGCCCTCTGCCCTGGACGCCCTTGCTTGAGGAATTAAAACACCGGATTGAACAGTGCAGTGGTAGCGAATTTAACTCTGTGCTGTTGAATTATTACCGAACCGGCCAGGATAGTGTGGCATGGCATAGTGATGATGAAAAAGAGCTTGGCCATGACCCTGTGATTGCATCTCTAAGTCTGGGGGCCACCCGGCGCTTCGAGCTCAAACATCGATTCAGAAAAAACATAAAATCATTTTGCGACCTTTCTCATGGCAGTCTTATTGTGATGGGAAAAGGCGTTCAGCAAAACTGGCAGCATCAGATACCGAAACAGCCAGGCAGCGAAGGCGCTCGAATCAATCTTACCTTTCGCAGGATTATTAAGGCCTGATATCAGCAGCCCTGAAGCGAAAGCCATTCACACAGACCATCATTTTTTTGATAAAATTTCCCTTTTTGCAGCGCCGCCAAATATTATTACTCTTTTCTGGCCAGCTAATTCAGCCACAATTCTTAAGTCCTTGCTGACCTCACACTCGCAACTATGGATAAACCAGTGAACCGCTTCATATTCCTACTCTCATTATTCATCTTCCCGATCTCTTTAAGCTTTGCCGAGTATCAGCGCGCAGGCCAGGGCATGGTGTCCTCACGATCGGATATTGCCTCCGAAGTTGGTAAAGAAATTCTGGAACTGGGCGGTAACGCCATAGACGCAGCCGTTGCAACAGGGTTTGCGCTTTCCGTCACCTACCCCTCTGCCGGCAATCTGGGCGGCGGTGGATTTATGGTAATTACTCTGGCAAACGGGGAAGTGCTAGCGCTTGATTATCGTGAAAAAGCCCCTGCTGCTGCCTATCGGGATATGTTTCTCGATGACAAGGGCGATGTCGATAGAGAACTTGCACTGAACAGCCATCAGTCGGCAGGTGTTCCGGGATCAGTGGCTGGATTACTTGAAGCCCTGGATCAATATGGCACCCTGAGCCGTGAACAGGTACTGGCCCCGGCCATTCGTCTTGCCGAAGAAGGCTTTATTCTCAATCAGGAAATTGCCGGACAATTTAGAGGCCACTTCAATAGTTTTCGAAAATACCCTGCCTCACTGGCAAAATTCTCAGCCAATGGATCTCCGTTAAACGCCGGTGCCCTGTGGCGCCAGCCAGACCTGGCGCTTACCTTGCGTGCCATTTCCGAACAGGGGCGTGACGGATTTTACAAAGGCACTGTCGCGGATTTAATAGTGGCAGATATGCAGGCAAATGATGGCTTGATAAGCCATGAAGATCTGGACAATTACCAACCCGTCTGGAGAGACCCGATTCATGGAAGTTACCGTGGCTATGATGTGTGGTCAATGCCAGCACCCTCTTCAGGAGGCGTTCTGCTGGTTCAGATGCTCAACATGCTAGAGCCTTATGATATTGGCGCTTTAGGCTGGGGTAGCACAGAGACTGTACATTTAATGATTGAAGCCCAGCGCAGGGCCTATGCCGATCGCGCCGAGCATCTCGGTGATCCGGACTATGTTGATGTGCCTTCTTCCATGCTGACCTCCAAAGAATATGCACGTCAGCGCTTTGCCAATTTTG
>JAURCS010000080.1 GCA_030828385.1 Gammaproteobacteria bacterium | reverse complement strand
AATCGTCGGGCGGCTGGTGCCTGAGCACGACCCGGTGTACAAAGTGAGTATTATCCCGCGCGGTCGGGCCTTGGGTGTAACCATGTTTTTACCCGAGGAAGATCGCTACAGTCACTCCCGCCGCGGTATTCTGAGTCAGATTTGCAGTCTCTACGGTGGTCGTATCGCAGAAGAGATGACCCTGGGCGCAGATGGGGTTACCACTGGTGCATCCAATGATATTCAGCGTGCCACTCAGATGGCTCACAATATGGTGAAAAAGTGGGGCCTTTCTGAACGTCTCGGTCCTTTGCAGTATGACGATGAGGCAGATGAGGTATTCCTGGGTCGATCCTCGGCTGGCCAAAGTAAAGTGCTTTCTTCCGATACCACCAAGGCAATCGATGAAGAAGTGCGTAGCATTATCGATTCCTGTTATTCCCGTGCGCAGCAGATCCTGACAGATAATCGGGATAAACTGGATGCCATGAAAGATGCCTTAATGGAATGGGAAACCATTGATGCCGGCCAGATTGACGACATTATGGCAGGGCGCAAGCCGCGTACACCGGAAGGCTGGCATGATGATGATTATGGCTCTGGCACAAGTGTGCGCGCTTCAGCTGATGATTCGGAAGACGGCAAAAAAGACGACAAGGACAGCAAGACTAAAGCGGATTCCAACAAGCCGATAGGTGGTCCGGCGGGTGAGCACTAGGCAACAATCGTCAATACCCAATAATGCTGATAAGGAGCTCTTCTGAGCTCCTTTTTATTTGGCCCAATTTAAAAATTTGAAGCAAGAGTATGAGTAAACTTTCAACATTGTTTGATTTTGCCGGAAAAAAGCTCGATCTGTCCGAGTCTCATGTCATGGGTATTCTTAATGTCACTCCCGACTCCTTTTCGGACGGCGGTGAACTTATGAATGACAGTGGACTGGTCTCTCTCTCAAAAGTGCTGGAACGTGCCGAAGAAATGGTTAATGCCGGTGCCGCTATTCTTGATATTGGTGGTGAATCTACTCGACCGGGTGCTATTGAAGTTTCCAGTCAGCAGGAAATGGACCGTGTGCTGCCAGTGGTTGAAGCGGTAAAGAGAAACCTGGATGTCATAATTTCAGTGGATACCAGTAACCCTGAACTGATCCGTCAGTGCCGAGCAGCTGGTGCAGGCTTGATCAACGATGTCAGGGCGCTTGCGCGGGAAGGGGCATTGGAAGCTGCTGCTGTTGCAGGCCTGCCGGTTTGTCTAATGCATATGCAGGGTTCACCCGAGGATATGCAGGATGCTCCCGGCTATGAGGAAATTGTTACGGATATTGCGGATTTTCTGAGGCAGCGGGTTAAGGCCTGTAATGATGCAGGTATTGAAAATGACAGGATCCTGCTTGATCCTGGCTTCGGCTTTGGTAAAACGCTGGAGCATAATATTGAGTTGCTGGGCAGACTCGCGGAGTTACAAGCGTTAAAATTACCCGTGTTGATCGGGGTTTCAAGAAAAAGAATGATCGGCACAATTACCGGCCGCAGTGAAAAAGACCGGGTTCCAGGTAGTATTGCAGCAGCAGTTATCGGCGTGATGAATGGGGCAAGACTGGTGCGCACCCATGATGTTGCCGGGACCGTAGATGCGATAAAGGTCTGCAATGAAGTGCTGAAGGTAATGTAACCAGCAATAACAAAAACAATAATTCTCCAAGACGTTGAAGGTGGACATAGACGTGACCGACAAAAAATACTTTGGAACCGATGGCATCAGGGGAAGAGTGGGCGCTTACCCTATAACTCCTGACTTTATGCTCAAGTTAGGCTGGGCCACAGGTAAGGTTTTTGCCCGCAAAGGCGGTGGTAAAATTCTCATCGGCAAGGATACGCGTATTTCCGGATACATGTTTGAATCTGCGCTGGAAGCGGGTCTTACCTCGGCAGGAATGGACATTAATCTTCTTGGACCAATGCCAACACCCGCGGTCGCCTACCTCACTCGAACTTTTCAGGCGCAGGCTGGCATCGTTATTAGCGCCTCCCATAATGGTTTTGAAGATAACGGGATCAAGTTCTTTTCCGGACAGGGGACCAAGCTGCCCGATGAAATAGAAAAAGCTATTGAAGATGTTCTGGACGAGGAACTCACCAGTGTCGAGTCAAAAGAACTGGGCAAGGCATCCCGAATCGTCGATGCCAGTGGCAGGTATATCGAATTTTGTAAAAGTACAGTACCCGGGAATCTGCGACTCAATGGTCTCAAGGTCGTGCTGGATTGTGCCAATGGTGCAACCTATCACATCGCACCCAATGTCTTCAGGGAGTTGGGTGCTACTGTTATAACCATTGGGACGTCGCCAAATGGTCTTAATATTAATCATGAATGCGGCTCGACACAGCCAGCAAACCTGGTGGACGAGGTATTAGAGGAAAACGCTGATCTGGGCATTGCTTTCGATGGTGATGGCGATCGCGTTGTCATGGTCGATCACAAGGGTGAACTGGTTGATGGCGATGAGCTTCTTTACATTATCGCCCGTTATAAGCTGGGTCATGGGGGCAGTGATCAAGGCATCATAGGCACCGTGATGAGTAACCTGGGGCTTGAAATTGCCCTGAAAGACCAGGGCATACCTTTTCGACGCACCCTGGTGGGCGACCGCTACGTTATGGCAGAACTTATCACGCGAGGCTGGTTGTATGGCGGAGAATCTTCAGGCCATATTATTTGCCTGGATTCCACGAGTACCGGCGACGGTATCATTTCTGTTTTACAGGTGCTAACCGCAATGCAGGTGTTTAGCCAGACCCTGCATGATTTAAAGAATGGCATGACAAAGTTCCCACAGACCATGATTAATGTTCGTCTCAGTAATAGTAAGGGGGTCATGGAAAACAAAACCATCCAGCTGGCGGTGAGTGAAGCGGAACAGGAACTCGGCAATACTGGCAGAGTTTTGTTAAGGCCATCAGGAACAGAGCCGGTCGTGAGAGTTATGGTGGAGGGCGAGGATGTGACCCAGGTAGACAAGCTGGCTGCACAAATTGCTGAAGTTGTGGCTCAGGAAATGCAAAAGGATGTAGCTTAAGAGTTAATAGCAGGTACCGGATTAGTGGATGAGGATTCGTCCTATCTGTGAATGCGCCAGAATCATTACCGTATTTAGGGCCTGCAGGCCTTGCTTTGTTGCATGTTCACCCCATCTTGGTTAGTATTGGCGCCCTTTTTTGGCGGGCTAAAACCTGTCAGCTAAACAGGCTTGAATATGCGTAAAGGGCTGGTAGCGGCTAACTGGAAAATGAATGGGCTGAGTCAAAGCAATGATGCTTTGTTAGGCGCAATACTTTCCGGGCTGAAAGATCCGAGCGGGTTGGACGGTGAGCAGGCTGAAGTATTGATTTGTCCGCCTGCTGTTTATCTGCAGCAAGTCAGGGACAAGCTCGAAGGCAGCAGGATTCGCTTGGGCGGGCAAAATGTCCACTCGGCCACATCAGGAGCATTTACTGGAGAAATTTCAGCGGGAATGCTTAGTGATACAGGATGCAGTCATGTCATAATTGGGCATTCTGAAAGAAGAGAAATTTTTGGGGAAAGCGACCAGTTTATCGCTGAAAAATTTTCTGCAGCACAGGCGGCTAATTTAATCCCTGTGCTTTGTGTTGGAGAAACTCAGGCGCAAAGGGAAGCGGGCAGCACGGCAGAGACAGTTTTGGGGCAGCTCAATACGGTTCTTGGCCACGTCGGCATTGAGGCCTTTGAGCGGACTGTTGTTGCCTACGAACCCGTATGGGCAATTGGTACAGGATTGACTGCCAGTCCGGAGCAGGCGCAGGAAGTCCATGCATTAATACGTAAAACGATTAATGAGTTGGATGAAGGTGTCGCACAGCAGATAAGAATTATTTATGGTGGCAGTGTGAAGGGAACTAATGCGGCCACATTATTTGCACAGCCCGATATAGACGGCGCACTGGTAGGGGGAGCATCTCTGGTGGCTGAGGAATTTATCAGGATTTGTGCAAGTTTCGAATAGGTGAATATAACGATAGCTGGTCTATCTAATTAGCCAGGTTTTTGAGAAAAATTATGGAATCAATAATTATTTTTGTACATGTAATCGCAGCTATTGCCATTACCGGACTCGTACTTATTCAGCAGGGTAAAGGGGCAGATATGGGTGCCTCATTTGGTAGTGGGTCATCGCAGACGATATTTGGTAGCTCGGGCAGCGGCAATGTGCTGAGTAAGTCCACGTCTATCATTGCTGTAGTATTTTTTATTACCAGCCTTGGCTTGGCTGTCGTTGCCAGACAGCAGGCAGATTTAAGTATAGAAGATAGTGGTTTAATCCAGAATCTGGATGAGATTACCCAGGCGCCTCCCGTAGTTGTCAGTGAAGCAGATGAAATTCCCTTTGCTGAGGCGTTTACAGAAGAAAGTCTTGCGGACGTTCCAACAGAAAGCGATATTCCGGTGGCTGACACCGAGTCTGTTGGCGACATTCCCTCAGCTCCCGAGACAATACCAGGAACAACAGAAGAATAAGCCGAAGTGGTGGAATTGGTAGACACGCTATCTTGAGGGGGTAGTGACCTACGGTCGTGCCGGTTCAAGTCCGGCCTTCGGCACCAATATGCTGTAAAGCCTCCGTTTTTCCTCAGGAGAGACGGGGGTTTGAGCAGACATATCTAATAATTCCTGCAACTATTCCTGCAACTCAACTCAAGCTGTGTCGAAATAGACTCATGATGAAAAAACCGCTTTATGAACTTCGACAGGCCATTGTAGGAATAAAGTCCTACTTCTTATATGCCGCCCTATTCAGCGCCGCCGTGAATATCCTCATGCTGGTGCCGATTGTCTATATGCTGCAGGTCTATGATCGTGTCGTGACCAGTCGCAGTCTGCCCACGCTACTGACCCTGACGCTGATAATGATTTTCCTGCTGGCCTCCCTTGGAGGATTTGAATGGATTCGGGCACGCATACTTATCAACGCTAGCAACCTACTGGAAAAGAGCCTGCACAGCAGGGTTGTGGATTCCATGTTCAGGCGATCGCTGATGACTGGCAGGGGCACCAACGGCGTCCAACCAGTGAACGACCTTTCAGGTCTGCGGCAATTCCTGACCGGCAATGGCCTGTTTGCATTTTTTGATGCGCCCTGGTTTCCGATATACATTCTGGTGATGTTCATGTTCCATCCCTGGTTCGGGGTCTCAGGTGTGATAGCTGGCATCGTTATTGTTGGCCTGGCCTATGTCAACGAGAAAGCCACCAGCAAAATCCTGCAGGCGGCCAATTTGGATGCCGCCAGGAACACCAACCGGCTC
>JAURCS010000007.1 GCA_030828385.1 Gammaproteobacteria bacterium | reverse complement strand
AATCGACCCTGCGTATGGCAATATGCTGATTGAGGCTGCCACTGCGGGCGTCGAACTGATGGCGTGGCAGGCGTCTATCAGCGCCAGGGAGATCAAACTGGTGCGGGAAGTGCCGGTAATTCTTCCTCGGCAATAGTGATCATGCCATTCACCAGTTCGTAATCGATGGACCATAATGAATCTCCAAGACAGGGGCCCTGGATGCATTCACCGCTTTCCGGCAGGAAGAAGGCGCCATGGTTCGCGCATCTGATATAGCGGCCTTCAGCGTCCAGAAAGTCATGAGGCTCCCATTCCAGGGGAATGCCAAGGTGAGGGCAGCGATTCAGGTAAATGAAGAGTTCCTGACGTTTTTTTACTGCGAATACTTTCCCCTGGGCCAGAGAAAATCCTCTCGCACCGGCATCAGGAATTTCATCAATATGGCATAGGGTTATTGGCATGGTAAAACACGGTTTCGCGGGTGATTCAATAGCGCTTTAATGGCCAGGCAGGCAACGTGGCCGGTCAGCACTGTGCTAAATCGAAAGTGCTTGCTCAAAATCGGCCAGCAGATCCTCTGTGTCTTCGATGCCAACCGAAAAACGCACCATTGAGTCAGCTACGCCCATGGACGCGCGTCTTTCTGGCCCCATTTCGAAGAAAATCGTATGAGCCACAGGAATACCCAAAGTGCGGTTATCGCCCAGATTACTGGAGGACACGACAAGATCCAGGGCATTAAGAAAATCAAAACAGTCCAATGAGTCATCCAGCTCGATACTCAAAATAGCGCCGAAGTGTTTGAAAAGTTTTTGTGCCCGCTCATGCTGTGGATGATCCTTCAGGCCGGGATAGGACACCTTTCGCACTTTAGGATGCGCGTCACAAAATTCAGCAATAGCCAGAGCGTTATGACAGGATTTATCCATGCGTAGCCCCAGCGTATCGCTGCCAGCAGATAGATGATGGGCAGCTTCGGGGCCCAGGGAGGCGCCAAAATCACGAAGTCCCTTTGCGCGAATCTGGTTCATACCCCAGTTTGCCGGATCGCCTTTTTTATAGTTGTCATAAATATTGCCAAAAGCAGACCAGTCAAACAGCCCCGTGTCCGTAACACTGCCCCCCAGCGCATTACCATGACCACCAATATATTTGGTCAGGGAATTGATCACCAGGCTGGCCTGTACCGTCACCGGTGAAAACAGCCAGGGGGATGTCATGGTGTTATCGACAAAATATATAAGCTTTCTTTCAGCGCAAAGTGCACCAATGCCTTCCAGGTCAGCAACCTGGGTAACCGGGTTGGCAACCGTTTCCACAAACACCAGTCGGGTATTGTCCTGGATTGCAGCGGCGACATTATTACTGTCAGTGGCATCTACAAAACTGACTTCCACGCCAAGCTCCCTGAATGTATTGAACAGGGAATTGGTGTTGCCAAAAAGGTAAGTACTGGAAACGATGTGGTCACCCCGGCGCAGTAGCGCCAGCAGAGTTGATCCGATGGCGGCCATGCCTGTAGCAAACAGCACTGTGGCGAGCCCCTGTTCCATTTTCGTTATTTTTTGGGCGAGGGCTTCGATAGTTGGATTATTCTGGCGTCCATAGGCATAGCCAAACTTTTTTTTCTGAAACACTTCTGCCAGTTCACGTGCATCCTCATAGGCAAAAGCAACCGATGTATGGATTGGCTTATGCAACACACCGTGTTCCGGTTTGCCTTCCCTGTCCGAATGCAGGGCAGTGCTGGTAAAGTTTTTCTTTTTCATGATGCCTTGTTGTGCTTTGAGAATGACAGTATTGAGAATTTTAGCCCTGAAAAATCAGGATTGCGGATGATACTCCTGCTTGCTTTGACAAGCAAAACAACAGGGTGCTTCGGGCTGAACGTCAAGCCTTGCGAGCTCAATATTTTCGCCACATTCATCACAATAACCAAAATCCCCGGAGTCTATTTTTGCCAGCGCCCGATTGACCCGGCGCAGCCGGCTTTCAACATTACGCAGGGTCGACTGTGCCATGTTTTGCTGTTGCAGTGCATCCATTCGGGACAATCTGCCTACCTTTGACTGGTCAAGCACAACAGTATCCGACGCTGGCAGGCCACTTTCATACTGGGCGCTTAACTCTGCCTGTAGAGCAATGAGTTGTTGATGAATTTTGCCCAAACGGGTTTTACTTAATAAGGTCATTAATTAAAGCCAGCCATTAGTTGGCAAAGTTCTGATAAAAAGGTCGGGCACTAATACTGTCAGTTATTTCCTGTAAACGCTGCAAATACTCCTCTGATTCCCTGCTACCATAACGTTTCAGAAACTCCTCTTCGGTCATGCCATCATAGGTCCCCAGTGCGGGCAGATAATCCAGCTCTGTATCCAGGGTTGTCATCAGTTCCTGAAACCTGCTGGCATCGTCTTCAGAGCGGCTGGCCAAAGTGCCAAGCATGGCACCGGACAGATTGGCGGCAATGTCGGTAAAACTGAACCCGGTGCGGTAGCGCGAATCATGGACTTCCTTGTAGACGGAAAGTAGTTCGGCCATGGTGGCGCCGGCTGAAGCAGCTATCGCGGCAGAGCTCACGACATGTCTTGCCAGATCTTCCCGCTTTTCAATAACCACATCCAGTTTTCTGGGGGCTGCCATGGTGGTGTCATCACCGATTAGCTGGGCCAGCTCCAGATCAGTCAAGTAAGCGCTAAGGACAATAAAAATCGCACGATTTTCTGCAATAGCGCTGGCACCACCCGCAGTATTGAGACTGGCAAAGATAAATAGCGGTCGCAGCAGCTCATTAAGCGCCACTGAGCTTATTTCAGCTGGCAGGTTTGCCGTGACATCGGCCAGTTTTGACTGAAAAAATAACAGGCGTTCAGCTTCCCTGGCGCTGACAAAAACCTGACGTGCCTGGTCCTCAAGCAGACGACGATTTTCTTCCTTCCAGTCAAGCATGATCACCATGCGCTCTTCGGTGATGGACTGGAAATGGAGGGAGGCCATAAAGGATGTCAGTAGCTGAAAGTTTTCATCCTGCGCCAGCCGGGACGCAACGCCCTGGCGTAATGCTTTCATAATTGGAGAGGGCAGGCTGATGGCACCGGCATCCACTTGCTCAAGTGTCAGGGCGCCCTCTCTCTGTACAAAATGCAAAGAGAGGTTCAGCCATGGCTGCAAGCCAAGAACTGATACCGGTATGCTCAGCGAGACAGTCGCGGTATTTTCCGCAAGCAGAGTGGTGATGTTCAAGACTGATAGCGCCGGATCACTGTTTCTCAAATAGGTGACCAGAGCATTCAGCTCGTCCTGGGTCAGGCGCACTTCCTGGTAATCACTGGCCAGTAACTGGCGTGGATCGTTATCAATCAGCAACTGTTGAATACGGTTAACCTGCTCAAGGTCCAATGCCGGATTTGGGGCTACAGCTGGCTCTTTGGCAAACAACAGCAGGAGCAAGATAATCGGCAGACTGGTAATGCAGAGAAACAGGCTGCTAAAAAAGTTATCGAATATTTTCATGGAAAGTCGAGTGTTGCTTCACACTATAAAAAATGTGAGATTCCTTAAATTCATCAATTTGCGTTATCATGGCGTAATCATTGGGCCATAGCCAGAATTACAGGGATTATACGGTACCAATCTGGCGTTAACAGGGTACTGAACTGGCATTAAAAGGGCATTGGGATAGTAAACAATGCTCAATTCTTCAGTAAGTTAAAGCGCGATAATTATTTACAAGTTATTATTTGAAAACTATAAACTGTGTGCAATTTATATATATCTTGATCGCAGGGTATCAATTGTTAATCAAACGTCAATAAATAGCGGAACAATAGCTGGGAAGCGGCTAGACCGCTGACCAAATGGTGGTATTTCAATGAAAAATACAATGTTTTCCAGGGTCAAAAGTATGCCAATGGTCTCAAACATCGGCCTGGCTTTCGTTGCTGTCCTGTTTCTTGCCTCATGCAGCAGTGCTGGCTCGCAGACCGTTTATATCCCCGGGTCTTCCGGTGGCGTGACAGTTGAGCCAGAACTAAGCCCGGCACAGCAGGAAGAAGCCAGACTGCAGGCCGCCCAGGAGCGCCGCCTGGCGGAAGCCCGTGAAGCGGAACGTCTGGCTGAGGCAGCTGAAAGAGAAGCGCAAATGCGCGCTGAGCGGGAAAGAGTGGCACGAGAGGAAGCGGCTCGTGCCGAAGCGCAAAGACAGCATGAACTGGCGGCACAGCGTGCGGCTGAACAGGCCAGGATTGTGGCTGCCCAGCAGGCCCGGATTGAGGAATTACGTGCCCGAATTGCGGCCAATGAGAGTGAAACTGAAAATCTTGAATCAGCCAATGCCGTTTTACGCCAGGCGGTAGCCGCAGCAGAACTCCTCACTGAAGCCCTCATGAATGAAGAAGAAAAATATAACAATACTGATCCGGTGAGTGGTGAGCCTCTGGAACCATTGGCAACAGCTCGCCTGGAAGCCCTTGCGCAGGAACTGGAAAGTCTGGGTAATCAGGCTGAATCCCTGATGAGTCAACCCTGATCTGCAGCCAGACATTCAAAGCAAGCGGGATATTGCCTGTTGAGCCAGAAACCCCCTAAAACGCCTGATGGCGCAAGCAAGACAAGCGCTGGCACGGTTATCGAACTGAATCAGGCGGGTGCCAAAGCTGATGCGCTCAGGGAAGCCCGACGCGAAGCGAAAGCCTCAAATCTCCAGAAACGTTTCAGTGCTGCGCGTAACAAGGCTGAGACAAAATCCGCAGCCGCTGCCAGGCTCAAAAAAATCTTTAAAGCTTCTTCTGTCAGGCCAAAAAAATAGTGTTACTTTCAATTAGTTATATTTTTCAATCATGCTGCTGGCAAAAGCCTTTCAATTCCCCCCCAAGTCCCTTTGTTTGTGTTCAGCGTTGTGGTAAAGTGCGCGGTTTTTTATACCCCAAGAAATAACTAGAATAACTAACACGAACAATAAACTTAACCAGTAAAAGTTAAGGGAGAGACCCGAATGTCTGGTGCCGTACTTATAATAATCCTGCTGTCCTTGTTTGGAATTGGTGTTGCTTTTTTCTACATGAAAAAAGTGATGGATATCCCTATCGATCTGGGACTGGAAAAAGAAGAAAGTGACAAATTAAAAGCCATTCATGGCGCAATTGCCGAGGGCGCAATGGCATTCCTGAAACAGGAATACAAAGTGCTGGCAATATTCATGGTTGGTTTTGCCGTAGTTATTGCGCTGTTGATTGATGATCATCACACTGAAAATGTCAGTGAGGGCATCTATACAGCTGCCGCATTCCTGTTTGGTGCACTGATTTCTATTGTTTCCGGCTATATCGGCATGAAAGTCGCCACTGCCGGTAATGCACGTACTACCGTTTCTGCACGAAACAGTATTGGCGATGCTTTTCGCGTTGCCTTGAACTCCGGTGCGGTGATGGGCTTCTCTCTGGTTGGACTCGCTTCTCTCGGATTGATCGTCATCTTTCTGGTGATGAGTGCAATTTTGCCTGAAGACCTGCCCAACAATGTATTGATGGAAATTATTGCCGGTTTTGGCTTGGGCGGTTCTTCTATTGCGCTGTTCGCTCGTGTTGGCGGTGGTATTTTCACCAAGGCTGCTGATGTTGGCGCAGACCTGGTAGGTAAAGTTGAAAAAGGGATTCCTGAAGATGATCCCCGCAATCCGGCGGTAATTGCCGACAACGTGGGTGACAACGTGGGTGATGTAGCCGGTATGGGTGCCGACCTCTTTGGTTCCTGTGCAGAGAGTACCTGTGCTGCCCTGGTGATCAGTGCTCTGGCCTTTGCCGGTGACCTCAACGGCATGCTTTACCCGATCATGATCACGGCTGTAGGCATTCCCATCAGCTTGCTGACCAAAGTACTGGTTAATGTGCATACCGAAGAGCAGGTTGCTCCAGCCCTTAAAAGATTGCTGATGATTTCCAGTGCACTGATGGCCGTTGCGATGTATTTCGTTACTGCTGCGATGATTCCTGACACCTTCATTATCAATGAAAATGAATACACGTCCATGGGCGTTTACTGGTGCTTCCTGTCTGGTCTGATTTCTGGCCTGGCGGTTGGTCTGCTGACCGAGTACTACACCTCTGATCAGTATCAGCCAGTGAAAGACATTGCCAAGTCCTGTGAAACCGGTGCTGCCACCAATATCATTTTTGGTCTGGCCCTGGGTTACAAGAGCACAGTATTACCGTATATCGCCATTGCCATTAGTATCTTCGTGTCCTGGCAGCTGGCCGACATGTACGGTATTGCCATTGCTTCTCTGGGTATGCTCGGAACTCTGGTTATCGCACTTTCTATCGATGCCTATGGTCCGGTTGCTGATAACGCCGGTGGTATTGCGGAAATGGTTGGACTGGATAAAGAAGTGCGTCGTCGCACCGATATCCTCGATTCAGCCGGCAACACTACTGCCGCTATCGGTAAAGGCTTTGCCATTGGTGCAGCGATACTGACTTCTCTCGCTCTGTTTGGTGCCTTCCTGGCTCACTCACAGAACCTGATGCGGGAATTGCCAGAGTTCGGTATGGAATATATTCTGGTTAATGATATTACACTGCTCGATCCTATTGTCTTCACCAGCCTGTTCCTCGGCGCCACGCTGCCTTTCCTGTTTTCAGCCATGACCATGAAATCTGTGGGTGCTGCGGCTTTTGACATGATTGAAGAAGTTCGACGTCAGTTCAAAGAGATTCCAGGCATCATGGAAGGCCAGGGACGTCCACAGTATGGTCAATGTGTAGCGATTTCTACCAAGGCTGCGCTGCGCGAAATGATCGCTCCTGGCGTTTTGATCATGGGTACTCCCCTGGTGGTCGGTTTCCTCTTTGGTGTGCAGGCAGTTGCCGGCATCCTGGCGG
Organism: Gammaproteobacteria bacterium; assembly: GCA_030828385.1. GTDB lineage: Bacteria > Pseudomonadota > Gammaproteobacteria > Pseudomonadales > Pseudohongiellaceae > Eutrophocola. The sequence continues at coordinate 73,411 of JAURCS010000007.1, read as the reverse complement.
GTTCTCTGGTCACAGGTGGTGTACTGGCGATTGCCTCTTCCAACTCCGGTGGAGCCTGGGACAATGCCAAGAAATATATTGAAGCTGGAAATATGGGCGGTAAGGGTTCGGAAGAACATAAAGCTGCTGTAGTAGGTGATACTGTCGGTGATCCGCTGAAAGACACTTCAGGTCCTTCACTGAATATCCTGATTAAATTGTCTGCCATTCTCAGTCTGGTGTTTGCGCCTTTCTTTGTAAACTATGGTGGCATTCTGCTTGGTTAGGAATGATTGATTTCAGCCAATCAAAAAAGGGGGCTTGGCCCCCTTTTTTTTTAAGGAACTTCTGATTAATCTTTTTTTGCAATATAGACGAACAACAGTAAATATCACTAAATTCAATTAACAGCCCAGTCGGAAAACCTTTATGAGCAATGGTCAGTCAATTCATCCCAAACCGGACTCCAATTTAAGCCAGGTAAAAAATATCGTTGTTGTTGCCTCTGGCAAGGGCGGTGTTGGCAAGTCGACTACCGCAGTTAACCTTGCCCTTGCTCTTGCTAAACAGGGGCATGCAGTGGGCTTGTTTGATGCGGATATTTACGGCCCGAGTCAGCCCATGATGCTTGGTATAGCGCCGGGCACACGGCCGGAAATTGTCGATGGCAAGTTTATGCAACCAGTTGATGCCCATGGCATCAAAGCCAATTCGGTGGGATTGCTGGTAGATGAAAATCAGGCCATGGTCTGGAGAGGACCAATGGTGGTAGGTGCCTTCAACCAGATTCTCAATGATACGCTCTGGGGGGATCTGGACTTCCTCATCGTGGATATGCCACCGGGAACGGGCGACATCCAGCTCAGCCTCGCGCAATCAGTACCGGTAACCGGCGCAGTTATTGTGACTACGCCGCAGGATGTAGCGCTGCTGGATGCCAAGCGTGGTATAGAAATGTTTCGTAAAGTAGAAGTTCCGATTCTGGGTATCGTGGAAAACATGAGTATTCATGTATGCAGCGAGTGCGGACACAGTGAGCATATTTTCGGCGATGGCGGTGCCAGCAGAATAGCTGACAATTATGATGTGCCGCTGTTGGGTGAGCTGCCGCTGGACCGGGATATTCGCCAGCAATGTGACGAGGGAGTGCCGGCTGTGGCTAGTGATCCTGCCAGCAAGGTATCTGAAATCTACCTGCAGATTGCTACCAGGGTGGCACAACAGCTGGGAAATACCGCTGCTACTAAAAGTGTACCTAATATATCGATCAGTGACGACTAAAGCGAATATGGATTTTGCGCCTCTGTGTTGCGACTGCTGAGTGCTTATCTGGAAGTCACTGAGTAGTAAGAGACAAGTATCTTCAGATGTTCGGTAATTCTTTCAAGTAGGAAAACAGTTTTCTTGAGGAGGCGGGTGGTTTTGAATTGCTGGCTTCCCTTGCAGCCTGTCTCACCAGTTGACGGATATACTGAATATCCAGATCGGGGATCTTGTCAATTAATTCATCCAGCATTAGCTGGTCACCCTCCAGTAATCTCTCCCGGATTTTTTCCAGGCGCTGAAAACGCATATTCTCCTTAAGCGCCTGTTGACCATCTTCATCAAGGACTAACCTGATCTTGGTAACATCGACATCCCGCATTACCCTGCCGATATATTGTAATTGTCTTTTACGAGCACCCCGTCTGTTGGGAATGCGTTTGAATTCATTGATGGCATGCAACAGTTCATCAGGGAGCTGGCATTTTTCAAGCAGGGAAGGCGCTGCTTCAGTCAGTTTTTCACCAAGTTCCTGAAGCGCCAGCATTTCTTTTTTACGCTGGGTCTTGCTGACCAGGTCGTCATCCGAGTCATCCCAATATTCTTGTTCTTCGCTCATCAGTTTTTTAAATAGTTATGGATTAATAAAAAATTGCCGCAAGCCCAAGAAAGGACATGAAACCAACTACGTCGGTGATGGTGGTTAAGGCGACGCCGCCAGCCAGTGCCGGATCAATATTCAGGGATTTCAGCATCATCGGCAGAAATGCCCCGGCCAGTGCTGCAGTCATCAGGTTGATGATCATGGCACCGGCAAATATATAACCAAGGGTAATATCCGAGAACCAGATAGCTGCAACAACAGCAGCTACTACAGCCCACAGAATGCCATTAAGAAAAGCTACTTTTAATTCCCGGTTCATTAGCCAGCGGGCATTGGTTTTACCTATCTGGCCCAGCGCCATACTGCGAATAACCAGCGTTAGAGTCTGATTGCCTGCGACCCCACCCATACTGGCAACAATTGTCATCAGTACTGCGAGTGCAACAACCTGATCAATGGTGGCTGAAAACTGGCTAATAACCGTGGCGGCGATAAATGCAGTGATGAGATTGATGCCCAGCCAGAGGGCGCGACGTTTACTGGTCTTCATTACCGGCGCGAATGTGTCATCTTCCTCGTCCAGACCGGCCATGCCCATCAGTGAGTGATCGGCATCATCACGGATCACATCTACCACGTCATCAATAGTAATACGCCCGAGTAACTTGCCGTCCTCATTTATTACAGGCGCCGATACCAGATCCATACGTTCAAACAGTTGTGCGACTTCTTTGGCACTCATGCTGACCGGTATTGCCTGGTAATCTGTATTCATCACTTCATCTACCATGGCATTGGGATCAGATACCAGCAGGGTGCGCAGTGGCAAAGTACCAACCAGCTGATCATCCCTGCTCACTACCAGAATCTTGTCAGTCATGTGAGGGATTTCGTTGTGGCGTCGCAAATAACGCAGTACAACATCCAGGGTATGAAAACGTCGAACTGTAATGGTGTCGGTATTAAGCAAGCCCCCCGCAGTGTCTTCCTGGTACGATAAAACCGCTTCCAGTCGATTGCGGTCCTGTTCGTCCATGGTCAGCAGAACCTGCTGTATCACCTTTTCAGGGAGCTGCTGCAGGATGTCTGCTATGTCGTCAGTTTCCAGACCTTCGGTGAGAGAGGCGACTTCCTCGGGGCTTAATTTGCCCAGAATATCAGCCTGGATATCCTCGTTAAGGTAGTTAAGGACTTCGCCTTCATTGTCTTTTTCCACCAGCTGCCAGAGTACTTCACGGGCATTATGGGGGGAGGATTCAAGTAGATGGGCAATGGTAGCTGCGGGTAGAGCGTTGAGCATGCGCCTGACGCGCACAAAGGCACCGCTCTGAAGAGCTGTTCCGAGCTCTTCAAGCTGTTCCTGTGTTTGTATGCTTTTGTCTGTGTTGTCCTGCATGGATACAGCCTTCCAGTATTGTGCGTCTTAGTATAACAGCCTGACTGTTCCAGGAAGATTAAGTTTGATGGTTGAAGTAGTTAAACGTGATCATCTTCACCAAAATTATTTTCTACCAGCGCGATGATGGCCTGCACTACTTCATTTTCATCATCGCCTTCAACAATTAGTGTCAGCTGAGTCCCGGGAGAGGCTGCCAGCATCATTACCGAAAGGATGCTTTTGCCATCGACCGTTTTTTCACCATTACGAAGTTCAACGCTACTGGTATAACCGGAAATGGTTTCTACGAGCTTGGCAGCTGCGCGAGCGTGCAGACCAGTTTTGTTCTTGATGGTTATTAATGATTCAATCATAAAATGCTTTCTATTAATTGGTAATTAATGGCGTTCAGGCTCAACTGATTTCTTTATGCCTGACCTGAACGTTATAGCTTGTCGTGTTAAATTCCAGTTTCAATTTTTCACAAAGATAAACCGACCTGTGTTGCCCGCCGGTACAGCCAATGGCAATAGTAATATAGCTTCGGTTATTGGCTTCAAATTTTGGTAACCAGCGCGTCAGAAAATCCTTGATATCCGTATACATATCCTGCACTTCATGCTGGGAATCCAGATAGTCTGCGACCTCTTTGTCCAGGCCATTCAGACTGCGCAACTGTACTACCCAGTAAGGATTGGGCAGGCATCTGACATCAAATACCATATCAGCGTCCACCGGCACTCCATGTTTAAAACCAAACGACTGAAATTGTACCGACAGTCCCGTGCCCGCTTTACTTGTTACGCGATTCTTGACGATGTCACGCAGTTGATGAAGCGAAAGGGAGCTGGTATCTATGGTCAGATTCGAAAGTGAAATAATCGGTGCCAGCAAAAATTTTTCTTTCTTAATGGCTTCCAGCAAGCCCAGATTTTCGCTGGTCAGAGGATGTCTGCGGCGAGTTTCACTGAAACGTTTCAGCAGGGTATTGTCATCGGCATCCAGAAAAATAATCTGGCGCTCGATTTTATTGCTGTCCAGATTCTCAAAAATATGTGGAAACTTTTCCAGGTCTTCTGAAATGTTCCGGGCATCTATACTGACGGCGACTTCCTGGAACTCGGGATGCAGATCATTGCTGACACTTTCCGTAAGTGTTCCCAGCATGCTTGCGGGCAGGTTATCAACGCAGTAGTAACCGATATCTTCGAGCACATGAAGACAGGTACTCTTGCCGGATCCGGACCTTCCACTGATAACAATGAGTTTCATCAATTATTGCCGTAGCTTGTTGTCTAACCAGCTGTATTTTCCGGTTTTACCAGTTCTGCTGTTGCTGCAGCAAACAGATCGGCATTGCTGGTACAGCCCCTTAAATTGGCGCAATAGTCTTTGTCATTAAAACGTTCGGCCAGGTTTCTTAATACTTCGAGGTGACCTTCTATGGTGTTTTCAGGGACCAGCAGATAAAAAAGTAAATCCACAGGTTTGCCGTCTATTGCGTCAAAGTCTATACCCTGTTCCAGTTTCACCAGGCAACCGATGGTGTTTTCACATTTCGGCACACGGCAATGTGGGATGGCAATGCCATTACCCAGACCTGTACTGCCCAATTGCTCCCTGGCGATCAGGGCATTGTAAATCTGGTCGGCATCAACAGTACTGACTTTTTCAGCAATAAGTTCTGCACTGGTTTCCAGCAATCTTTTTTTACTGACACCCTGAATATTACAAAAGGTAAGATCAGGGGACAGGATTGATTTCAGTTCCATAACTATTTCTTCTCTTTTTTACTTTATTTGGTTTTTAATAATGTTATTTCAGTTAATAAATCCCGATCTTCTACAACAACCTTTTTCTCTCATTCGAGGGTGCAATAGATAAGGATTCACGGTATTTTGCAATGGTTCGTCTGGCAATATTAATTCCCTGATCAGAAAGCAATTGTGTAATCTTGCTGTCGCTTAAAGGTTTCTGTGGGTTTTCCGATGACACCAGTTTTTTAATTAATGCCCTGATTGCGGTAGAGGAACATTCACCGCCGCCTTCAGTCCCAACATGGCTGGAAAAAAAATACTTCAATTCAAAGATACCCCGTGGGGTGTGCATGTATTTTTGGGTGGTTACCCTTGAGATAGTCGATTCATGCATGCCAACGGCTTCGGCGATATCATGTAATACCAGCGGCTTCATCGCTTCATCACCATAATCCAGAAAGCCTTTCTGATGTTCAATAATCTTGTTGGACACTTTCATCAGGGTATCGTTGCGACTATGCAGGCTCTTGATAAACCAGCGTGCTTCCTGCAGGTTTTCCTTGATGAAAGTATTGTCAGCCTCACTGCTCTTGCTGTTAGCCAGCATGGCATATTCCGGATTGACACGAATCTTTGGGGCTGTTTCCGGATTCAATTCAGCCTGCCAGACACCGTTTTTCTTGGTGACGAACACATCAGGAATAACATAGGTGGTATCAGACTCTGTAATTTCGGAACCCGGCCTGGGATTCAGACTCAGAATGATTTCCAGTGCTTCTTTCAGTTCGGGTTCTTTCAGTTTCAGGGCTTTGAGGATGTGGTTGTAATCATGACTGGCCAGTTGTGGTAGGTGATTGGCAATTATTCGTTCAGCATTGTCCACACCGGGATAATTCTGGTCGATATGTTTAAGTTGCAGACTCAGGCACTCTTTCAGGTCGCGGTAGCCAACACCAACGGGGTCAAATTGTTGAATACGATGTAATACAGCGAGCACTTCCTCTTCATCGATATCTAGTTCGCGTATTAAAGAAGCATGAATGGATTCAATCGTGACGGTCAACTGACCATTGGGGTCAATAGCATCGATGATGGCCATGGCAATCAGTCTGTCACCATCAGACATGGGGGTCAGATTGAGTTGCCAGTTAAGATGATCCTGGAGAGTTTCAACTTTTGAATTACGTGATTCAAAGTCAAAATCATCATTGCTGCTACTGCCTGCCGATGAAGACGATGGAAGAGAGGAGTTGGTATAAATGTCATCCCAGCTGCTGTCGGTCGACAACTCATCCGGAATGGATTTGTCTTCCCAATTATCCCCGCTGGCAAAATCGTCATTCTGATCCTGCTCGGGTTTCTGGTTTGATTCAGATGACTGGGAATTTATGTTGGCTGTAAATTCCTCATTTCTGGTGAAATCACCCTCATCCCCCGAAGCGCTGGTTTCTGATGAATCACTTGTATCTGATGACTCATCTATTTCCAGCAGTGGATTTGATTCCAGTGCTTCCTGAATTTCCTGTTGCAGATCCAGCGTGGAAAGTTGCAGCAAGCGGATTGCCTGTTGCAATTGAGGGGTCATCGTAAGTTGTTGACCCAGCTTTAACTGGAGCGATAATTTCATAAATGCTGATTTAGATTATATGACTTGTCACTTGGCAGCTTTGGAGTCAATCCAGGCTGTGAAGGACCCCGATCAGGTGCGCAAGAATAGCAAATTTCAAGGTAAGGTGACACAATTTCCAGATATCAGGAATGATTATTGCATTGCAGGACAAATGGGGAATTTAAGGCAGTTTCAGTGCGGTGAAGGCAGGCGCTTCCGCTGCCCGGATGGAATCCTCGCCCATTGCTGATGAACTTTACAGTCTGAATTGATGGCCCAGATATACCTCTCTAACCTGTTGATTATTAAGTATTTCATCTGGTGTGCCTGCCGCAAGGATGGAGCCCTCGTTGACGATATAGGCCTTTTCGCAAATATCCAGGGTTTCCCTGACATTATGATCAGTCACCAAAACGCCGATTCCTCGTTCGCTCAGATTACGTATTATCTGCTTTATATCGTTGACTGAAATGGGATCCACGCCGGCAAAGGGTTCATCAAGCAGGATGAATGCCGGGTCAATCGCCAGGGCGCGGGCAATTTCTGCCCGGCGCCTTTCGCCTCCGGACAGGCTCATGCCAAGGGTGTCGGCGATGTGTCCGATATGAAATTCGTGCATTAGCTGAAGAGCTTTTTCTTCCTGTTGGGCCTTGCTTAAATCGGGTCTTGTTTCCAGAATGGCCAGGATATTGTCTCTAACGGTCAATTTCCTGAAGATTGAAGCTTCCTGGGGCAGATAGCCAAGCCCTTTTCTGGCTCTGACATGCATGGGAGCCTTGGTAATATCTTCATTATCAATATACACCTTGCCGTGGTCTGCGCGAATCAAGCCAATAATCATGTAAAAAGAGGTCGTCTTGCCGGCCCCATTGGGGCCCAGCAGACCAATGATTTCACCACTGCGAACTTCCATTGAGGTGTCTGAAACCACCTTCCTGCCCTTGTAGGATTTTGCAAGGTTAAGCGCTTTTAGAGTTTTCATTGCGGGTTGGCTTGTTCATTCCTGGGAGAAAGTATGAATCTGGCTTGCTCGCCATTATCACATCGCGGCGTGGAAAGCTGTCGGCTTTCCAGATAGTAGTCTATATGGCAGCCACTCCAAAGATCATTAGCCTGACTGAACCTGGCTTTATCATCTATTGATAAATGCTGGGCATCGTAATCCAGGATGATAGTCAGTCCTTCAGCGACCACGATGGCCTGGTCGACAGCGGGTTGTTGCTGGTAACGGGCAGGAGAGCCGGTCACCGTAATTTTTTTGACCACGCCATCTGACCGCTCGATGCTTATTTCTTCACCGGAGATTTTCAATGTTCCCTGGTTAAGTTCAGCAGGGGAGTCAGTAGTGCCATAAAAAACCTGCTTGCCTTCGTCCAGTAGAAGCAGACTATTGTCATAGGTACCCAGGATTGGCTGTTCGGCATCCTCGGGCAGCGCAAAACTCCTGCTTGCCAGAAACAGCAACACCGGCATCAAGGCACAAAGTAGTTTTACAAGAACAAGGCGTTGTCTAGTTATCATATTGAAATTTTCCATCGGCCATTTGTCTGAAAATACTGGCATCAAGATCTGCAGTAATTCCAAGGCTGGTAGAGCGAAAGCCAACGCTTTCAAATAACACGGGGCTTTCTGTGCTCAACTGTTTATCCACTGGATAAATGGTAAGGCTGTCAGTATAGATGTTGATTGCCCTCCCATCTGCTGTAAGCCCGTTGATAATAACATTTTCACTGAGTTCCAGGCGGTCCTGGTTTCTGCTGGAATCGAACTCAATGCTACCGTTTACCGCCTTGATTTCCCATGCTGAATTATCTTCGCTGAACAGTAAGAACCTGGGTGTTTCAAGTATGCTTAGTTCCGGATTGGGAAAGTGGGTGAGGCGGGTAGCCTGGAAGCGATAATCGGCAAAGCCACTTTCGAGGTAGTGCACACTGTCGACATTCGACATAAAGTAATCGTAATCCTGTGCCTGCAGTTCCAGCAGTCGGCTGATAGCGAGAACCTCATCATCGGTGGCGCTATCAAGCAGGTAGAACATAGCAGCGGACAACACTAATATCGCCAGGAAATGTTTCCTTAAGTTACTGCCCGGCGCCGCTTGCTGGCTATATGTCGATGTTTTTTTAGGCAAGGTGAAATTCATACCTGAGCAACAGGCTCAATAATCGAAAAATTACAGATAGGGTTTGACAGCATCATCAAACTTACCCTGTGCCTGTAATATCCAGTCACAGATTTCCCGAACCGCACCATGTCCGCCCTCGCATGTAGTGACGGCATCGGCTGACTCCTTTAAAAGGAAATGTCCGTTCGGAACAGTAATCCCCAGTTGTACCTTTTTTATGCAGGCAAGGTCAGGCAAATCATCGCCGGCATAGGCTACTCTGGCATAATCAAGATCCAGTTTTTCCAGAAGTGCATCAAGAATATCAAGTTTCTCATCGCTGCCCTGAAACACATGCCTGATGCCCAGGTTACTGGCTCGTATTTCTACAATTTCAGACTTTCTGCCCGTTATCAGAGCTACCTCAATGCCGGCTTGCATCAGCATTTTCAAACCCAGTCCGTCCATGGTGTAGAAGGCCTTTATCTCTTCACCACTATTGGCAAAGTACAATTTGCCATCGCTGAGTATGCCGTCAACATCAAGCACCAGTAATTTGATATTCGCGGCAAGTAAATCGATTTGTGGCTTGTTTTCCATAGTCAGATGGCTCGAGGTTATATTTTGCTATTGCTCACTAGACGACATTGGCTTTAAGCAAGTCGTGCATGGTTACAATGCCATGGAACTGGTTTTGGGCATCCATGACCATGAGTGAATAGATTTCGTTATCCTGCATTATTTTTGCGGCTTCAGAGGCCAGAGAGTTGCTGTGGATTGATTTATAGCTGCTCGTCATTACTTCCTCAATCCTGGTTTCATTAATATCACTGCCACTATCGAGAAATCTGCGAAGATCGCCATCAGTAAAGACGCCACATACCTCACCCTTGTCGTTGGTAATGGTTGTCATGCCGAGTTTTTTGGCGGACATTTCCAGCAACGAATCTTTTACCGTAGTCGATTCACTGACCCGTGGAATGTCATCGCCCTGGTGCATGATATCGGCTACTTTCAGTAACAGGCGTCGGCCGAGGTTGCCACCGGGGTGTGAAAAAGCAAAGTCTTCCGCGGTAAATCCGCGTGCCTCAAGCAGTGCCATGGCCAGAGCATCGCCCATAACCAATGCTGCCGTGGTACTGGTGGTCGGGGCAAGTCCGAGAGGGCAGGCCTCCTGTTCGACGCTGGCATCAAGATTGGCATTGGCTTCCCGGGCCAGCAGGGAGTTCGGATTGCCGGTCAGGGTGATAAGCGGAACGGCCTTTCTTTTCAGAAGGGGCAGAATAGTTTCTATTTCTGCGGTAGTGCCTGAATTGGAAATGGCAATGACGATATCTTTTGCGGTCACCATACCTATATCACCATGACTGGCTTCAGCGGGATGAACAAAGTGTGCCGGGGTTCCGGTACTGGCAAGGGTCGCGGCAATCTTGTTGGCTATGTGTCCGGATTTGCCCATGCCCATCACGATAACCCGACCCTGGCATTCCAGGATCAGTTCACAGGCTGTGAAGAAATCCTCGTCAATGCGTTCAGTCAGTCTTGCTACTGCAGACTTTTCAAGTTCAATGGTCCGAATGGCGCTATTCTTCAGCGCAGATTTATCCATATCAGAATCTGGTTGCCCTAACTAGCCGATAATCAGGCTTGCAGTGTAAGCGATATACATAGCCAATAAAACTGTACCAGCCATACGGCCGATTTTTTTGCCCTGACGGGCCCGCATGTACAAAAAGTAAGTACAGCCAAGGGTGATAACTATCATGGTGGGGTAATCCCGGGTTAATACTTCTGATTCCATCACAAACGGGGAAAGAAAAGCCGGTACCGGGAGTACCAGCAGGATATTCATAATATTGGAGCCAATGATATTTCCCAGCACCAGGTCGTAATGCCCTTTGAATGCGCTGGTGATAGAGGTGGCCAGTTCCGGCAGACTGGTGCCTATTGCCATCACTGTAAGACCGATCACCAGTTCGCTGACGCCCAGAGTGGTTGCAATACTGCGCGCGCCCTCTACCAGTATGTTGGAACTGATAATGAGCAAAACGAGGCCAAAAACCAGTAATACCAGCGCTTTTTGCGTGGACATGTCAGCAATATATTCGGTCACTTCCTCGGCATTGATAATGTCGCCTTCCTGGTTGACATGCTCTTTTTCCAGAAAGGTCATGTTTTGCATTAGACGCCAGATAAAAACCAGAAGCACAACCAGCAGCAACAGGCCATCAAACATATTCAGAGTGAGGTCAAAAAAGATGATGAAACAAAGGCCTGAAACGAAGAGCAGGGCTGGCAGTTCTTTTTTGAGCAGGGACAATGGTATTTCAATAGGGTGAATTAGTACTGTCAGTGCCAGCACAATACCCAGATTGGCAATATTGGATCCGAGAGCATTCCCTACAGCAATACTGGGTGCGCCCTGCAAGGATGCTGTAGCGGAGGTAAATATTTCAGGTGCCGAGGTGCCAAAGGCAACGATAGTCAAGCCGATGACAAGGGGAGAAACACCAAGATTACGAGCCGTGGTTGAAGCGCCCAGCACGAATCTGTCTGCGCTCCAGATCAACCCCGCAAATCCAAACAGTACATAGATTGCGGAAACAAAAATTCCCATGTTCAATTCCTGGATAACTGACATCTACCGGCAATTACCCGACAATAAATCCACCTGCAATATGGCAAGACTTGGTAGATTAATCAAGTGGCTAAATGCGTTTGCATGCCTCTGGTTAAGATGATTTTTTTCAGCAGGCGTTTACGGTAAAATACAGTCTTTGCGGTAAACTGGCTGAAACAAATTTACCAAATTCCGTTCTTGATACTGCACCTGCCTGATTTGTGCTTTGATTTTTTCAGGATCCGTATTTTAGATCCGCCTGTCCTGAATAATAGCGTAGTATGCTTATCCAGGTTTTACTGTAATTTGGTTTTATTGTTATCTCAAAAAAGTGATAACAATCAGCAATCAGTATTTTTTAATTAAGGTTAAAAAATAGAGGAATGACATCATGAATTACTTACGCCGGCTGATATTACCAGTAGGCACTCTTTTTATAAGACTCGCAGCTCTGACAAGGTTGTTGCTGATCTCATTGTCGCTGATGTTTGTTTGCACAACGTCTACTGCTGCCCAGAATATTACGGCCGAAGAAGCTGTTGACCAATATATCAGTGCATTACTTATGACAATGGAGGAAATCAAGCCCCTCTACGAAACGGATCGTGAAGCTTACTTCAGCGGCGTTGAAAATGCACTTGCCGAATTCGTTGATTTTCGCGAAGTCGCCCGGGGTGTGATGGCAAAATATGGCCAGGGTCCCAATGGCGCCAGTGCCGAACAGCTGGATCGCTTTGCCGTTGTTTTTCGCAGTTCACTGGTAGAGTTTTATGGAAGTGCGCTGGCTGAATTTGGCGGTGTTGAATACGAGTTTATAAAAAACACTCAGGAGTCCAGAAATCCTGAACGCTCAAGCAATGTGCGAATGTCGATTCTGGGTGATGATGGTGACAGAATAGAAATTCAGTACACCATGTTCATGAATGAAGATGATATCTGGAAACTCAGAAATCTGTACGTGGAAGGGGTAAACCTGAGACGCCAGTATTATTCCCGCTTTGACAACCTGATGAATCGTAATAGTTTCGATATCGATAGCGTTATTGATTTGTGGCAGATTGAAGAATAGACATATAAAGACATTAGGTGGCATTGAAATACTTTAACCAGGAATAAATAGATGAGCATTACCAGTAGTGAGATAGAAAGCCTGCTAGCACAACAGTTTAGCGATGCCAGCATAGCGGCATCTGGCGATAATGGCAGTTATCAGGTGCAGATAATCTCGGATGTATTTGAAGGGCTGAATGCCGTGAAAAGACAGCAGGCGGTATACCGGGTATTGAACCCACATATAACCAGCGGTGCCATTCATGCGATTAACATGCAACTACTGACCACGGGAGAGCAAGCTGCCGGAAATTGATTTTTCCGGCATCTGAAAAAGGCTCCTGTTGAAAGAAGGGGCCTTTTTTTATGCGCGCTTCTTAGCACCGGGCTATGAGCAAATTAATACAGCGACCTATTGTGAATCTTGTTAGAATGGCGCTCTGCTAAAAAGGCTAAAAAAAGCACTAAAGTGCCAAATGTCAGGTGCCAGATGATGTGCCAGCGCATAACTACCTAATTTAAGAGAGACAATTTTGGATAAACTGGAAATTCATGGTGGTATTCCACTCACGGGAGAGATTCGGATAGCCGGGGCTAAAAACTCGGCTCTGCCAATTATGGCATCTACTCTGCTGACTAAAGATACAGTTAAAGTCAGTAATCTTCCTCATCTGTATGACATTACCACCATGCTGGAACTACTCGGCTGTATGGGTGTGGAGTCCATCGTCGGTGAAAAGCTGGGTGTAGAGATTTGCAGTGAGCCCATCAAGCACTTTAATGCCCCCTATGAACTGGTTAAAACCATGCGTGCGTCGATCCTGGTACTGGGTCCGATGCTGGCACACTATGGTCAGGCGCAGGTTGCTCTTCCTGGTGGTTGTGCCATTGGTAGCCGTCCCGTCAATCTTCATCTCACGGCACTGAAAAAAATGGGTGCAGATATAGTCGTTGAAAATGGCTATATCGAAGCCAAAATCAATGGTCGTCTGAAAGGGGCTCATATCTTCATGGATCTGGTGACGGTAACAGGAACCGAAAATGTGATGATGGCAGCCTGTCTGGCTGATGGTGTCACGATCATTGAAAATGCTGCCCGCGAGCCTGAAGTGGTGGATCTGGCCAGATGCCTGCGAGCCATGGGTGCCGCAATTAAAGGTGAAGGCTCCGACACCATAACTATAAACGGTGTGAAAAGATTGCATGGCTGCGAGTATTCAGTGATGCCGGACAGAATTGAAACCGGGACTTACCTGATTGCCGTTGCGGCCACTCGTGGCAAAATCAAGGTCAAGGATACCAGGCCATCAATTCTGGAGGCTGTATTAAGCAAGCTGGAAGAGGCTGGTGCGCAGATTGAAATTGGTGAGGACTGGATATCTCTGGATATGAAGGGCAAGCGTCCGCAAGCGGTATCCCTTACTACCGCACCTTACCCGGCATTTCCCACGGACATGCAGGCCCAGTTTACGGCGCTCAATGCCGTGGCCGAGGGCTCCGGAACAATCACAGAAACCGTTTTTGAAAACCGTTTTATGCATGTACACGAAATGATTCGTATGGGTGCAGACATGAAAGTCGAAGGTAATACGGTAATGGTAAATGGCAAGCAGTCCCTGAAGGGTGCACCTGTAATGGCAACGGATTTACGCGCCTCGGCTAGTCTGATTATTGCCGGCCTGGTAGCAGAGAGCCAGACCACAGTGGATCGTATTTATCACATTGACCGTGGTTATGAATGTATTGAGGAAAAGCTTCAGCTGCTTGGTGCCAAGATCAAGCGTCTTCCTTCCTGATATAAAGTTTTCAAGAGCAATTTCTCAAGAGCATATGATGAGTGATAGTAAACTGGTAATAGCCCTGACCAAGGGGCGTATTCTCGAAGAAGTATTGCCGCTACTGGAAAGCGCAGGGATTATACCTGCCGAAGATATGAATAGTAGTCGCAAACTTATTTTCGACAGCAATCTGGAAGATGTCCAGCTCATGGTAATCCGTGGCTCGGATGTACCTACCTATGTTGAGTTGGGTAGTGCTGATATAGGTATAACGGGCAAGGATATCCTCATGGAAAATGGTTCGGAAGGATATTATGAACCGCTTGATTTAAAACTGGCAACCTGTCGCCTGATGACAGCTGCCCCGATCAATCAGGTGACCACGCCCAAGCGACTGCGAGTAGCCAGCAAGTTCGTCAATATAGCCAAGAATTATTTTTCCGAACAGGGGCGTCAGGTTGATATTATCAAGCTGAACGGGGCGCTTGAGCTGGCCCCGATAATGGGACTCGCAGACTGCATCGTCGATATTGTGGACACTGGCAAAACTCTGGTTGCCAATGGACTGGAACCTCGTGAACATATTGCGGATGTCAGTACCCGGGTGATTGTTAATAAAGCGTCCATGAAAATAAAGCATGATCGTGTGCAGTCTCTCCTCGAGCGGCTGGCAGAAGCTGTTGCTGATAAGCATTAATCAAGTCACAAGTTACAAGTTGAAAGAGTAGAACCATGAGCGTTTCCATACAAAGGCTGAATTTTCGGGATGCAACATTCCGCGCCGAACTGGATAAGGCGCTGGCCTGGAACAGTATTTCTGACCAGGCAGTGCAGGCGTCAGTGCACAAAATTCTTGCTGATGTCAGGGAGCGTGGAGATGCGGCGGTTGTTGAGTGGACCAATAAACTCGATGGTTTGCAGGCTGAGTCGATTCAGGCGCTAGAGATCTCCAGAGATGAATTGCAGCACAGCCTGAACAATCTGCCCGGGGATCAGTCTGCAGCACTTGAGAAAGCGGCGGCACGTATTCGTCGTTATCATGAAAAGCAAAAGCAGGATTCCTGGGAATATACAGACTCCGATGGTTCAGTTTACGGACAAAAGGTTTCTCCCATCGACAGGGTGGGGATGTATGTGCCCGGCGGGAAAGCCACATACCCTTCCACTGTATTGATGGACGCGATTCCAGCCCGGGTTGCCGGTGTTCAGGAGATCATTGCAACGCTTCCTACGCCTGGTGGTGTAAAAAATCCGCTGGTGCTGGCTGCCTTGGCGTTGGCCGAGGTGGATCGGGTATTTACCGTGGGTGGCGCACAGGCAGTAGGCGCGCTGGCCTATGGAACTGACACTATTCCCGGCGTCGACAAAATCGTGGGCCCCGGCAATATTTATGTAGCTACGGCAAAGAAGGAAGTGTTTGGCCAGGTGGGTATTGATATGGTGGCCGGCCCTTCAGAAATACTGGTCATCTGCGATGGTCTTACCAATCCTGACTGGATAGCCATGGATCTTTTTTCTCAGGCGGAACATGATGAAAATGCCCAATCGATCCTGGTCAGTACCGATGCCGGTTTTATTGCAGAAGTTCACAAGAGTATCGAAAAGTTGTTACCGACCATGCCGCGTGCAGAAATTATTGTGTCTTCCCTTGAGTCCCGCGGACTTATGATTGAAGTGGATGACCTTAAGCAGGCGGCCCAGGTATGCAACCTGATTGCGCCGGAACACGTTGAGCTTTCTGTCGCCAATCCACGGGCACTGATGGATGATATCCGTCATGCGGGCGCTATTTTTCTTGGTCGCTATACCTCGGAATCTCTGGGCGATTATTGCGCCGGTCCAAGTCATGTCTTGCCGACATCAGGAACAGCACGCTTTTCATCGGCCCTGGGCGTCTATGACTTTCAGAAGCGATCTTCGATTATCAGTTGTTCAGAAGCGGCGGCCAAAGAGCTGGCAGAGACTGCCTCGATTCTGGCAAATGCAGAAGGGCTATTTGCCCATGCGCGGGCAGCAGAAATCAGGAAAGAAGATTAGCGCAGCAGGTTTCTGTTATTGAATGGTTCGGGGTCCAGTTCCTGGTAAAGACTGTTGCGCCAAACTGGCGCATTTTCAGTCAACCACATCACCGCCTCACCAACGCCCAGCACGATGGGTAAAGTGATTACTTCATTTTCCCGTTGCACCCTGGCAATGACAGTTTCCCCGGGGTTCATATTATTAACAGTCTGAATGGCATTAAAAGCGGCTTGTTCGTCGCTAATTTCAATATCGCCCAGAGAAAGGATGATGTCGTTGATTTTAAGACCTGCCGTGTCTGCCGGTCCCTTGGCTGAAAGTCGTTCTACCCAAAGCCCCTGGGCATCCATGTCCAGCATCATCCTGCTGAAAATCTGCGTAACAAATTGTGCTTTTACACCCAGGTATGCCCCGGGGCCACGATCAATATAAGTGTTCATCAAATCAAAGGCTTTTCGTGCCGGCACGGCAAAGCTGATCCCCTCGGAGCCACCGGACTCGCTGACGATGGTTGAATTGATACCCACCAGTTTTCCGTTTACATCCACCAAAGCGCCACCCGAATTTCCGGGATTGATGGCAGCGTCGGTCTGAATGACATAGCTTTCATCGGTTTTTAACAAGGCGCTGATAATGCCAAGAGTGACGGACTGGCCAATATTGCGGGGATTACCAATAGCCAGAACAATATCGCCGGCGTCAAATGTGTATTCTTCTGCCTCGGTAATATAGGCCAGATCAGATTCATCAATCTTCAGTAAAGCCAGGTCGCTTTGTTCTTCAACGGCAATGATGTGCGCCTCAACGCTGCGGCCATCATAGAGAGTGACAATGATTTCTGGCAGAGGAGAGTCTGAATTGCGGACAAGTTCTGGATCCTGCAATTCAAAAATATGAAAACTGGTGATGATATAGCCATCGGGTGAAATGATGACACCGGAGCCCAGGCTGCTGCTCTGATCGCTTAAAAAGGTTTCCCGTTTGAGAAACGGGTTGATGAACTCCTCGCCGATTTTTCTGCCAACCTCCGCGGTTGAGTTGATACTGACCACTGCAGGGGCTGCCTTGGCAATGGCGTTAGCATAGGAAAAGGAATTGGTGGTAATTTGCTGGATTGTTTCCTTGGGTAAGTAAGCATCCAGACCGGGGATGTAATCTGCCATACGTGGAAGCTGCAACAGCACCATGCCGAACACAAGTCCGGAGATAGCTGGCCAGATTATAAAATTGATTATCCTGTTCATCGCTTTATACGAGTAAATCGTCAGCCTTGTCAGCCGGTCAATTTGTTGTTTATTTTCTCAGCCCTTCGAGGGCTTTTATGGTTTTAGAATTTTGTGTTCTATTGTTGGTAGCACGTCGATACAGATCACAGTCTTTCCGGATAATAACATTCACAAGCTCTGTCTTTATAGCAGATAGAGAGTCAACGATGTCTTTGTTATGATTGGAAAGTTCGAAGTATAACCCATATCAAGCTGTGTCACATGCAAGTGTCACAACCCTGTAGTCACAATATTAATTCAAACTCAGGGAAATTAAACGGAGATGCACAACATGTCAGTTAGCCTGGCCGACCTGAATTCATGCCTGAACAGACTGTTAAGACCTGGTGATTATAGGGATTACTGCCCCAATGGACTTCAGGTAGAAGGCCGGCCTCATATAAATACACTGGTCTCCGGGGTAACTGCAAGCCAGGATTTTCTCCAGGCAGCTATTGATAAGGGGGCAGATGCCATTCTTGTGCACCATGGATACTTTTGGAAAGGAGAAGACCCGGTCATCAGTGGCATAAAGAAAACCCGGC
The DNA here is from genome assembly GCA_030828385.1 of Gammaproteobacteria bacterium. Lineage (GTDB taxonomy): Bacteria > Pseudomonadota > Gammaproteobacteria > Pseudomonadales > Pseudohongiellaceae > Eutrophocola. The sequence goes on along the minus strand of JAURCS010000007.1, from coordinate 55,440 downwards.
TAAAAACCCTGCTGGATAATGATCTTTCGCTCTTTGCCTATCATTTGCCCCTGGATGCCCATCCGCAGCTTGGAAATAATGCTCAGCTGGGCGAAAAGCTTGGATTTCGAACCGAGGCGGATCTCGATCCCTTCCACAAGAGTCGTGTTGGCGTCTGGGGATATCTTGAGCAGCCATGTAGTGGTGAAACACTGGCATCCAGAATTAGTAGTACGCTTGACAGGAAGCCCTTTCATATTCCGGGTAAAGCAAAAATAATTGAGAAAATTGGCTGGTGTACCGGTTCTGCGCAGAGTTATATCGAGCTGGCCTATGAGGCGGGTGTTGATGCCTATATAACCGGAGAGGTGTCTGAGCAGACCGTTCATTTTGCCAGGGAAACCGGCATGCATTTTTTTGCTGCCGGCCACCATGCCACAGAGCGATACGGTGTGCAGGCGGTCGGGCAATATCTGGCCGACGAATTTTCCATTCATCACGAATTTGTTGATGTTGATAATCCGGTTTAAAAGTTTCAAGTTACAAGTAAAAAATGCAGGATAAGAAAGCGTGAAAAATTCAAGGCCCGTTTATTCCACTGAAACTGGCAGATTTTGTTCCGGGTGCGGACGCGCGGAGAATGCCTGCCAGTGTAAAAAAAACAAACAGGCAAAGGTCAATTTACAGGGTGATGGCATTATCAGGGTGTCCAGAGAGACCAAGGGCAGAAAAGGTAAGGGAGTAACACTGATCAGTGGTTTTCAGGGTAGCGAGGATGAGCTGAAAACCCTGGGAAAAAAACTGAAGCAGCTATGTGGCACCGGTGGCACCGTAAAAAATGGAGTTATTGAAATACAGGGTGATGTGCGGAACAAGATTGTTGAGGTATTGAAAGAAGAGGGTCAGCAGGTAAAACTGGCGGGCGGATAACTGATTATTGGTAGTGAAACAGGAGTTGAATGTGGACAAGCAAACTGAAACTGAAATAGAAGCGGCTGTATTGAGAAGGTTGCTGGAGCATCTGGATTACAGAAAGGATGCGCAGAATATTGACCTGATGAATCTGGCCGGCTTTTGCCGAAACTGCCTGTCAAAATGGTATGTAGCAGCAGCCGAAGAGAAAGGCGAGGAAGTGGACTATGAAGCTGCGCGCGAAAGAGTATATAGCATGCCTTATGCCGACTGGAAAACCCGTTATCAGAAGGAGGCTACCGAGGAGCAAAAACGGCAGTTTGCAGAAAACTTTCCCAAGTCAAAGTAGGGTTTTCGGGAAAACAGATGAAAAGTGAGAACTGAGTCACTTATCCTGCCTGGATGCGCTGTTTAATGCGAACTGAGTCACCCATCCAGAATGGGTACTGGAGTAGGATATCTCCAAGGTCTTGAATTTATCTTTTAAGCAAAGGAAAACCACGGAGAATAACAATGGGTACTTTGAATCTGAGTAACGCTGCGATAAATCCTGTACCGGCAGGTACAGTTGACTTTACTCTGGTGTCGGATCTGCCATCAAGATTTGAGCTCAATCCCTTGCAGCGCCCCAATCGCGTCAATATTCGCCTGCGTACCGAAGATATTCATACCCTCGAAGCACTGGCCCTGGAAGCCGAATTGCCCTTTCAGGCTTTTCTGGCAGATGTAATCCATAAATTTGCGGGAAACAATCAGGCAGGCTAATCAGGCACCGATAGTGGTGTGATATCGAACCAGGTAATTGTCTCTTCTCTATCCAGATCCCTGATGTACAGGATATGCCCATCCAGCTCCCAGGTGGCGTTAGTCTGAACGGCTAAACCTGACTCATTCAATTCAAAGCGCAGGGCAAAATAACCGGCATTAATGCGCATAAAGATGAAGGGAGAGAATGGCTCTTTTACCCTTACGTGTAGTTCTTTTATGTAGCCGTCTTTTGTATCCAGTACCAGTGTGCCAATCAGGTTTTCATAGATTTTCTTTCTGTCATCTTCCATCCCCCTGAATTCGAGGGTGTGCAGGTTTTCTTTTTGGTTGATCAGCTTCAGGCTCTCTGGTACCAGCATGGCCAGAAAGCGTTCCTTTTCCGTACCCTCCCGTTCTCTTTCCTCATTGATCAGAGAGCGATCCGCTTCCAGTCGGCGGCGTTGTCGGCGCTGCATGAGACGCTCATGTTTATTTATTTGTTCAGTTGAGGGTGGGGCACCATTGACGCTAACAATCCGGTCGCTCATCAGGAAAGGTCTGGACGGATCTACACGCCGTGTTATGGTTTCATTTTCGAGCATATCGTGGGTGGTGTATGAGTAGGCGAATTTGCCATCATAAATATTGATGGCCCTATCCACGTATTCAGCAATCAGCGCCAGGTATTGGGCATGTGTGTAAGCGTTTTTTACAGGTTGGGCAAAGAGTTTGACGCTGCCAAGACTCAATAGCAGCATCACGGTAATGACCACAAACCCTTTCATGCTGGCAGTCATAACAAAATCCTCTGTGGCAATGCCTCAGGAAGTGAAACTTTATTTGGTGGGAACCAGCTTGATGGGTTTGATATCGATTTTGTCCCAGACTTTACCGTCGATATAGGGGTCCTGTGCCAGATGCTGGTCCAGACTTTCCCGGTCTGGAAATTCCAGCATCAGCGCGGAGCCAATCATTTTTTCATTATCGTCAAGGATCGCTCCTCCCACCAGAAACTTACCTGAGTCGATCATTTCCCTGACATTGGCCAGATGTTTTTCCCGATGCTTCATGCGACGATCGATAGCTTCCGCATCCGTGTAATCAAGGGCTGTAACAAGAAACTGCATAATGACCTCTTCGAGAATTCACCAGGTTAATGTTATGGATACAATTGTTTAATATTTTATCTTTTTCTTTATGGCTGAAGGTTAAACTTCCGAAATAAACTTGGTCACCATGCAGGCATCCAGCCCCTCAATACCCTCTTCCGAGCCATGGCCACTTTCCTTGATGCCGCCAAATGGTGATTCCGGTACCGAGATGCCGAAACTATTGATCCCTATCATGCCGGCTTCCAGTTGCTCTCCGAGCTGGTTAACGCGACGGGAATTTTCTGTGAAGGCATAAGCCGCCAAGCCAAAAGGTAGACGGTTGGCTTCTTTCATCACTTCTTCAAAGTCAGTGAATGAGTTGATCATGGCAACCGGGCCAAAGGGCTCCTCATTCATAATGCGCGTATTCAGGGGCACATCGGAAAGTAGCGTGGGTTTGTAGAAATTACCCGGGCCATCGATAGCCGATCCACCGGTATTCAGGGTGGCTCCTTTAGCCACTGCATCATCTACAAGTGCACTGATGGCATCACGACGACGGGCGTGAATGAGAGGACCCATCTGGGTGTTTTCGTCCAGGCCATTGCCTATAGTGATTTTTTCTACGCGCTCGGTGAATCCGGCGACAAAAGCGGCATGTATTGATTCATGTACAAAGAAACGGGTGGGGGATACACAAACCTGTCCGGCATTACGAAACTTCGCTGCAACCGCCATATCAAGTGTTTTTTCCACGTCGGCATCTTCAAATACCAGTACCGGCGCATGGCCACCAAGTTCCATGGTTGTGCGAATCATATTATCAGCCGCCAGCTTCATTAGAGCCTTGCCTACTGGCACGGAGCCTGTGAAGGACATTTTTCGAATAATGGGCGAACTCAGTAAGTAAGTAGAAATGACATGGGGCACACCAAAAACCACGGACAAGACACCGTCAGGCAAGCCTGCATCCTGCATACACTTGGCCATAAGCAGCGCTGCGGCCGGTGTTTCCTCAGCCGGCTTGAACACACAGGAGCAACCGGCTGCCAGCGAAGCACCCATTTTCCTGGCTGGATTTCCCTGGGGGAAATTCCAGGGTGCGAATGCAGCGACCGGTCCAACGGGCTCTTTAACCACATACATGCGTGAACCGGGTTGGCGCTGGGTTAATACCCGGCCATAGGCACGTCGACCTTCTTCGGCATACCATTCCAGTACATCGGAAGACATTTTCAATTCCATACGTGATTGCATTATAGGTTTGCCTGATTCCAGGGTAGCCGCAGTGCTAATTTGTTCGCCACGTTCGCGCATCAGTGAGGCAGCTTTGCGCAACACGGCACTGCGTTCCTCCGGCAGCTTGTCACGCCAAATCCTGAAACCTTTTTCAGCCGCCGCCAGTGCCCGGTCCAGATCCGCTTGTGTGGCATGAGGTAATTCGCCCAGCACTTCACCGGTTGCCGGATTCAATACTTCCTGGCTTTTACGGTCGCCTTTGGATACCCATTCACCTGCAATGAACAGCTGTAATTCGGGATAATGTGCCAATGGATTGGTGCTTAGTGGTTCTGCTTGTGCCACGGTTAACTCCTGCTTGGTGATTCTTCGGTGCTGATACGGGAAAAAGGGGCGTAATGATCACCTAAAAGGCACTCTGAGTAAAATTTTTTCGCTATACTCTCGATCTTTAACGGTTACATATTGCCTGGCGCAGGAATTTATTCATGGCAGAAAATACACCCATAGCCAAAAATCAAAAGTACAGACGTATTGCCACTGAAGAAGCGTGGGCTCCACAAGAATTACTGGATATGTACGCTGATCTGTTTAACAGCAAAACGCTTGATGACCCCGGCTTTAACAGTTTATGGGGTTTCTATGGCACGTCCATGGAGCCACGTCCCGCTACGGTCAGGCGTAAACTGGCAGACCTGGACGAAGAGCGATTGGCAGATATGGACGCTGCAGGCATCGATTTCGCGGTGCTCGCACTAACGTCTCCGGGGGTTCAGGTATTTGACAGAGACTCCGCCGTTGCAGTTTCCAGGGACAGCAACGATATTCTTAAAGCGGCCATTGATCGGCATCCCGATCGTTATGCCGGTCTTTGTGCCATTGCCCCGCAAGCCCCTGAACTGGCTGCGCAGGAACTTGAACGCTGCAAGGGGCTTGGCTTCAGAGGCATCATCAATAATTCCCATACCCATGGTGAATACCTGAGTGATAAAAAATTCTGGCCTATTTTTGAAGCAGCTGAGGCCCTGGAATTGCCGATTTATCTACACCCGAATACGCCACCAAAAAATATGATCGATCCTATGCTTGAGGTAGGACTGGATGGGGCTATTTTTGGTTTTGGCGTGGAAACCGGCATGCACATGTTGCGCATCATCACTGCCGGTGTGTTTGACCAATTCCCAAAACTGCAATTCATCATTGGCCACATGGGAGAGGCATTACCCTATTGGATGTACCGACTTGATTTCATGCATAACGCTCAGGTTTCTTCCAAACGCTACGAAACCCTGCAACCGCTAAAGAAAAAAGTCAGCGATTACCTGAAGGAAAATGTTTATATCACCTGCTCGGGGATGGCATGGGAACCCGCAGTAAAATTTGCCCAGCAGCAAATAGGCGTTGATCGTGTCATGTATGCCATGGATTATCCCTATCAGTATCTTAAGCAGGAAGTTGTTGATATGGACGCGATGGATATAAGTGATGCAGATAAAAAACTATTCTTTGAAGGCGTGGCAACAAAAGTATTCAAGCTATAGCGACGTTTGTATTAGCCAACGGGAATACAGAAATAACAATACTCAGGCAGCAGGAATGCCACATGATCTATTTCAGGAGCGCCGGGGTAATTGAGAATTTTGCAGTATTCATATTCATTCCATTTTTGCGTCGTAAAGTAAGGCGATTTCCCTATTTGAATAAGGCGATATTGTGTCCGTAGCCCGATTGCTTAGCAGTATTTTGCCGCGCATTTTTCTATTTTGCTTCTCTCCAGCTTTTTTCAGCACTGCCATCACAATCTTGATGATTGGGCCTGTCCAGGCCCAGGATGATATTCCCCTGGGAGGTATTACCGGAGGCAAGTCTTTTTCGGTTCCCAGCCTTTCTGATAGTGACATCCGCATTGATGGACAACTTGATGATGATGTCTGGGCGCGAGCTGCCGTAGTGAATGATTTTCATCAGATGGCTCCATTTGAATATGCCAGCCCAAGTCAGCGAACGGAAGTCCGGGTATTTTATTCCAGTGATGCTATTTACATTGGTGCGCGCATGTTTGAAGAGGATCCTTCTCTGATTACTGCCAATGTTTTATTACAGGGGCAGGGGCTGCCCAATGATGATTCCTTTAATATTATGCTGGATCCCTATCTGGATAGACGCAGTGGATTTCTTTTCGAAATTAATGCCAACGGCGTGCGTGTCGAAGGTATCTACCAGAATGTTTCCGGTGTCGATCGTAACTGGGAAGGCATCTGGCAGGCGGGTTCGAATATTGATGAAGAAGGCTGGACTACAGAAATGCGTATTCCATTCCAGACCTTGTCCTTTGATCCGGGTAATACTGAATGGGGAATAAACTTTCGCCGCACCATTCGGCGTAATTCCGAGGAGATTGGCTGGGTTTCACGTAACCGTCTGCTCAATCCCAGCATTGCCGGGACGGCGACCGGACTGGAAGATTTGCGCCAGGGCCTGGGACTGGATGTCGTGCCATACCTTGTAATGCGCAAGGAGCGGGTATTTGGACCTGCCGGGTATGATGACCAGGCACTTGAACCGCAGATAGATATGTTTTACAAGATTACGCCCCAGCTTAACGCGGCGCTTACAATCAATACCGACTTTTCCGCCACAGAAGTCGACACGCGTCAGGTCAATCTGACACGCTTCAACCTTTTCTTTCCCGAGCAGCGGGATTTCTTTATTCGTGATGCCGATATTTTTCAGTTTGGCCGTATTGGAGTCGGTGCGAATTTTAACGAGGAAGGTAATGACGCCATGCCTCGCTCTGCTCTGCAAAATGGACGTCCGTTCTTCTCACGTCGCATTGGACTCAGTCCCGGTGGCCAACCGGTAGACATCAATGTTGGCGCCAAAGTTAGCGGACGTGCTGGCGACTGGGATGTGGGAACGCTGGTCGTCAGCCAGGATGAGGACGCTCTCACTGGTGTGGATGCCCAGACCGTTTTTGTCGGCAGGGCGGCATTGAATGTCCTGAATGAATCCCTGTTGGGCGTCATTGCCACCAGCGGTGATCCGCGTTCCAATATTGATAACTCCCTCATAGGTGCTGATTTTCGCTACCGTAATTCGCGTTTACCGGGGAATAAAGTTGTGGAAGGTGAAGTCTGGTATCAACAAACAGAGACTGATGGCATCAGCGGTGATAATTCCTCCTGGGGGTTGGGCATCAGTTCACCCAACACCAATGGCTGGCGTGGGGGTTACAGATACAAACGTATAGAAGACAATTTTAATCCGGCCATGGGCTTCGTGAATCAGACCGGTATTGAAGATCATGCGCTGGATTTTGGTTTTCGCCAGTTCATGCAGCCAGGCAATTACGTGCGCTCGGTGTATGCCGGGTTTGATAGTTACCGCAACAGCGATCTGGACAGTGGGCAGCTGATTTCCCAGGTGTCAGATGTCCGGGTCAATGCCAATAACAATATTGGGGACTCGGTTTCAGCCAGCATAGTTCGAACCAGGGAAGTATTGTCTCGACCTTTTACCATTTACCGGGCTTCCAACGGTATTGGTAATGTTGTTATTCCGACAGGAGATTATGAATTTACCCAGGGCTCGGCAGGCATCAGTTTTGCCGGCCGGCGCCGCCTGTCAGGCAGTATCAATGTGACATGGGGTGACTATTTTGGCGGCAACAATCTACAAAGAAGTGTGGGTATTCGCTGGCAGCCAAGTAATCGTTATAACCTGGGTATGAATGTCTCGGAAAATGAAATTCATTTACCCCAGGGCAACTTTACCGTGCGCCTGACTTCCTTTAATACCCTGATCAACTTCACGCCGGAGCTAAGCTGGTCAAACCGGATTCAGTATGACAATGTGTCGGAAGGAATCGGAATTAACAGTCGCTTACGCTGGATTCCTACTGCCGGACAGGAAGGCTTTCTGGTGCTTAATTGGGGTATGGTGGATCTGGACAAGGATAATGATTTTGCTTCGATTAACGGGGACCTGTCGCTGAAGTTTAATTACACCTTCAGGTTTTAAGAACAAAGTTGCACCCGAGCTACTGAACCACAAAAATCTGCCCGATGTTGGCTGGCTGGTATGTGCCACATTTAACGTTAATTTAACATCAGAATAATAAGGTCTGCAGACCATGGGGAAGGATCATGAATAGATATCTTGCCGCACTTTATAAAATGACATGGTATGCAAGTTTCCTGTTTCCGGCGCTGGTGACAGCCCAGGGTAGTCTGAACTTTGATGCTATCGACATTGATACAGTTCAGCTTGAAGATAACGTGCATGTTTTAATGGGTGGACCAGCTCAAGGCAATGTACTGGTATTGTCAGGTCCCGATGGTATCTTCATGGTTGATTCCATGTATGCGCCGATGCATGACAAGTTGCTTGCAGCAATAAGGGAAATCAGTGATGCGCCTCTCAAATATCTGGTCAACACGCAACCATACTGCGGGTAATGCAGCGCTGGCAGCACTGGGAGCGACGGTTATCGGGCAGGAAAATATTTATCCGCGCCTGCAAGCCCTGACACCGGAAAACCTTCCAACGCTCACCTATAATCACAGCATAACCTGCATCTTAACGGGGAGGAGGTCTGGATCTTCTGGCCCCAGTCAGCCCATACCGATCACGACACCATGATCTATCTGAAAAATGCCAATATCCTGCATGTGGGTAATGTGCCGTCTCATCTACGTTATCCCAATATTGGCATTGACGATGGCGGCAGTGTAGAGGGAATGACCCGGGCAGCAAGATTGGTGCTTGATATGAGCAATGCTGATACCCGCATTATGGCAGGGCATTTGGGTCCGCTGGTGCCAAGAGAGGAAATGCTGGCTCAGCTTGAAATGTTTGCCGAAGTTAGTCAGCGCATCCAGGCCATGATTGATCGCGGCATGAGTCTTGAGGAAGTGCTGGCCGCGCGGCCAACCGCTGATTTTGATGAAGCGCGGGCCGCGGGGGCGATTACACCAGAGCGTTTTACCGGCCTGGTTTATACTGACCTGTAGCGAAGACAATCATCCAGTCAATAAAGACTGGCAGGATTCTAGAAAAAGGCTTGTCTTCACCGATTCAGCGTTGACTGATGTCTGTTTTTTTCTTCACAAGCGTCTTTTCCATACTTCATTGCCAGGGAAAAGGTTTTCTGGAACCAGTGAGCAGAAACCGAATAAGGTAACTGATCAGATAAGCGGGAAACGCAAATAAAATAAATACACTGGCAGCCTGGTCGACGTTCTCTGACATAAACAGAGTGTTCAAGGCATAAATCCCACCTGTGATGATAAAAATCGAGAGTCCCAGGACTTGTACAACAACTCCCACTCTATGAAAATTTTCAGATGCTGTTGACTGCCTTTCCTTTGTCCTGTTGGCCGCGCTTTCCATGATTGCGGTGGCGGCATCTTCAGCGGCAGAGGGAGAATTGAGTTTCTCTTTGTTGTCAGAAGATCCTGTCATTTGAATGAACTCAAGGTATTGAAGGATTTATTTGGCATTTTTCCTGATTTCTAAAACTACCGGGGAAGTACTCTTTTAGTAATCATTGCTTTTGATTAACAACACTTCATCATCCTGTTGAATAGGAATGGATTCCAGTGTCTCACCTTCACAGGGTCCTGAAATGCAAAGGCCGGAATCTTTTTCAAATTTGGCAAAGTGCGTCATGCATTGAAAATACCCAGCATCAAAGGTGAATAAATCATCGGGGTTATGGTTCAAGGGGACATCATAATGGGGACAGGAATTTCGATATGCCTTGAAGGTGCCATTGTCGTTATAGATGAACATACGAAAGGCGAAAGGCGACTCTCCACCAAAGCGGAATTCCTTGACCCTGTTATTACCAATCTCCGTCTTCAGGCACAGGTAGGTGCCTGGCAGGGGGGCATGTCTTTGTTCAAACCATTGGCTCATGATGATATAAATTCTTCAATGCTGATAATTTCAGCAGGTAATCCTCAGCATGATAAAAAAAGGGCCCGCAGGCCCTTTTTGCTAGATCACTCACAGAGGGTGTTAGAACGGATAGCCGTTCTTGCCAACCTGCATGGTGATCCATTTCAGTTCAGTACATTCATCAATGGAGAAATGTCCGCCTTCACGACCGTGTGAGGAACCTTTCACACCGCCAAAAGGAATGACCGGTTCGTCGCGAACACTGGGGCCATTCACATGCACCATACCGGTTTCCAGGTTTTCAATGCAGTACCAGATCTTCTGCATATCATTGGACATTACAGCGGACGAAAGACCGTAATCAACATCATTAGCCAGGGCCACAGCATGCTCATGGTCATTGGCTTTCACAATTGACATCACCGGGCCAAACAATTCAGTTTTGAATATGCTCATGCTATCAGTGATATCCGCGATGGCGGTTGGCTGGAAGACATTGCCTTCAGATTCACCACCGATCAGCAGTTTAGCGCCAGCTGCAACGGCAGCATCCAGATGCTCCTTGATGAAACCAGGCTGTGTTGTTCTGATCAGTGGGCCAACAATCAGGCCCGGAGTGCGCGGGTCGTTACCATAGGAGATACCTTCCACCTTCCTGGTCACTTTTTCGCAGAATTCATCATAGACACCGGCTTCGACAATGACCCGTGAGCCAGTCATACAGATCTGACCCTGATGCATGTAGTTACTGAAGGCCGCGGTATCAACAGCGTAATCCACGTCGGCATCGTTAAGCACAAGAATCGGGTTTTTGCCGCCCATTTCCAGCGCAAAGCGTTTGCCTGCAGCGGCAGCCGTGGCGCCCACCTGACGACCGACGCGAGTAGAACCGGTAAAGGTAACAAATTTGACGCGTGGATCAGTAATCAGGCCATCGCCCAACTCCGCACCCTGGGCAGGAATCACATTCAAGACGCCCGGCGGGAAACCGGCATCGGTAAACAACTCACCAAGTTTCAGGCCAATGACCGGAGTCATTTCTGAAGGCTTCAGGATCATGGTGTTGCCGGCAGCCAGCGAGAAACCAATTTTTCGAACGCCCAGCAACAGTGGAAAGTTGAATGGGGCGATCGCTACGGTGACACCCAGTGGGCGACGAATCGCCATGGATTTGACGCCAGGGTAGTTGGACACATAGGTCTCACCCTTGATGCGTCGACATTCACCGGCCATGGAGCGCAGAAAGTCTGGCGTATGATGAGTTTCATAACCGGCTTTAAGCATGGTGGAACCGGCTTCATCAATAAGCACATCACGTAACTCAGCGGCGCGTTCTTCCATCAGGTCGGCTACGTCGAGAAATAGTTTCTCCCGGGCAGACGGAGGCAGGTCTTTCCATGTTTCAAAGGCTTTTTGAGAGGAGGAAATAACGGTTTCCAAATCTTCTTTCTGGGCATTCTGTACTTTGGCATAGACTTCGTTGGTAGCAGGATTCATGTCATCAGAAAATGTGCCTGATGCTGAGGACTGGTATTTGCCATCAATGAAGAGTTGATATTCGTTCATTTATTTTCTCCGTACGTGGATAGTTTTTACTAAACCTGATTTGTTGTTTTTTGTTTTTAATAGAAGCTGTTTATGGAAATTTATTTCATTTATCCAATTTTATACGCCGGATCAGGGGCGAAAGGCTTGTTAAAGTATCGAATAGTGCTGCTAAGATCAAATGGAATTTGGTTATGGCTTTTGCGTCATTTAAATAATTCTACAGGCTGATATCTTGCTCCTGCTGCAGAGACAATCTCGCCAGCAATCGGCCTTCTTCTTCCAGACCTGTAGCCGCCAATGTTAACGCGGCTTGCAGGCGCTTGTGGTAATCGCTGCCGTCGGTGGCTGAGTTAAACAGCAGCATCCCCAGCCAATGAGTAACCAGCAGGCCACTGAAATTCAGAAAATGGTAGGCACCTGCCTCGATGGATTTTCGATTACTGGCGCTCTTCACAAGCAATGCCTCCAGCAGCACTTCCATTTGCCCGATCAGCAAGGTTGCGCCAGGTTTCAAGGGGTTTGTAGCCTCTGTCTTTGCCGTATCTGCGCGAATAATATCCAGCAATGCCCTCAGGGTGCCACCCTGGTCGCCGAGTACTTTGCGTTTCATGAAATCCAGCGCCTGGATGCCGCTGGTGCCTTCATAGATAGATGACACGCGGATATCACGAGCCATGCGTTCAATAGGGTAGTCATTGGTATAGCCATACCCCCCCAGTACCTGGATGCCCTGGCTGGCCACCTGAAAAGCACTTTCCGAGCTTACGGTTTTTGCCAGGGGTAAAAGCAGTTCGCCAAGTCTGAGGTAGAGTTGGGCTTTGCTGTCATCTTCACAGGCTTCCGCCAGATCGAGATAGGCAGCGGTACGCAGTGTCAGTGCGCGAATCATTTCGCTTTTTGCCGTCATTTCCAGCAGCATGCGTTTGACATCGGCATGCTCGGAAATCATCAGCGCGGCTTCATAAGGACGGCCGCCCTGGGGACGCTCGCGGGCATATTCCTGCGCACGCAGAGTGGCCATATTGGCCACGGCGGAACCCTGAACGCCGACTGCCAGACGCATGCCGTTCATCATGATAAACAGGGCCTGCAATCCTTTTCCGGCTTCACCGATGAGAACGCCCTCGGCATTATCAAAGTCCAGCACACAGGTTGGCGACGCATGCAGTCCCATCTTATGTTCGAGGCGGGAAGTGACCACTTTATTAGCTTGTTCATCGTCCAGTAATTTCGGCACGGCAAATAATCCCAGCGCCCGGGTACCAATTTCGTCACTGGGAACCCTGGCCAGTACCAGGTGAATAATCTGGCTGGTGGCATCATGATCACCATAGGATATCCAGATCTTGGAGCCATTGATCTGCCATTTTCCATTGTCAGCGGGAGTAGCACTTGTTCTGATACGGCCAACATCGGATCCGGCCTGGGGTTCACTGATAATAATAGTAGACGCGATTTCTCCACTCACCAGTCCGGGAACCCAGCGCTGAACAAGCTCCTCTGAGGCATTGGCAATCAAGGCGCGGGCAGCGCAGCGCAGATTAATACCGAGCATGCCAAAGGCCATATTGGCGCCATCCAGTATTTCCTGAACGCTGCTCTGCACGATGTTGGGAAAATCCAGTCCCTCGAAATCCATGGGTAAACCCAATGCCGGAAATCCCAGTTCGCACCATTCCTGGTAAACCCCGGCGGTACCAGCAGGCAAACTGACACTGCCATCTGTCAGTGTACACCCTTCAATATCTCCGGACTGGGCAAGTGGCACCAGTTTTTCCTCGGCAAAGCGGGCACTTTGTTCGAGCATCATATTGATCATTTCCCGGTCAACATGGGAAAATTTTTCACTGGCAATAATGCTATCCAGTTCAGCTATGGCTTGCAGGTGCAACTGCAGACCTTCAATCTGTTGAAGAAAAAGTGACATGAAATAAACCTGTAGTTTTTCGTTATTGTTTCAGTATTGCAGGGTAAGTCCTGAGCAGTGAGTCACTGAGCCGGCATTAAAGCGGGGCAGAGCTTGGATACCATGTCTCTTCCGTCACAAAGGCTGAGGTATCATTGCGGTTTATCGCGCCATTACTGATATCAAGGAATATAAGCTCTTTTTTGCCAGCTAGATTCATTGCAGTGATGGTCAAAATATTGGTTTGACGGGAAAAGCTCAGCTGGTAAGGAATGACCTCATCACTCTGATACAGAAAACTCTTGTTCTGTGTCTTTAGATCATAGCGTTCCAGGGACGCTGAATTTTCACTCATCTCAATAACCGCTATCTCGCGGTTGTTCAGCCATTCGGGCGCGAACAGGCGTTCAGGACTGCAGTCGATAAGTTTCTCTACTGACAAGGTATTGGTTTCAGACTGGCTCATGGCCACTGATTTGAGCGAGCTGCACTGGCCATAGGCACATATTCCCGCAACACAGCTTGAGTCGACAAATACCAGCTGGCTACCATCTGGTGACCAGGCCAGATGTTCATAGTCACCGACTTTATCAGTAAGCAGGAAATCTTTGCCATAGGCCAGGTCTCTTGCCCAAAGGTGCGCCTTGTTTTCTTCCAGGTAACGCGGATAAACGACAAAGCGCCCATCAGGTGAATACACAGGAAAATCATCAGGCACCCCAATCGCGGTGATAAGAGCGGTATTGGTTAGCAATGAGGTTTCTGTTGCCGGAAGAGTCTGTTGATTTAGCTGTGCGAGCTCTTCTGCCAAAGAGCCAAGGCTTTCATTTGGCTGCTCTTTATCCAGCGGAATTGCGATGCTGACAACGCCGACAACAACCAGTAGCAGCATCACCGCCATTAATCCCGAGCTCAGTGAAGGGCGAGGAAAATGAGTGTGTGAAGCCTCAGCCTCTGTCTTTATTTCTGGGGCATGCCAGCTGACAGGGGCAATCAGGCTGTAGCCTTTCTTCGGGTAGGTTACAATGACCTGTGGATTGCGTGCATCGTCGCCGAAGGCCTTTCGCAATTGGGCAATGCAGCGTTGCAGGGCGCTGGCTTCGACGACCGTATTGGTCCAGATGGAATCCATCAGGGTTTTCTGGCTGACTACCTCGCCCTGATGTCTGGCAAGATGCTGTAATACCTGGATAACTCTTGGTTCCAGGGAAAGTATCTCCCCATCTCGGTAAAGCTTGCAGCGGTCCGGGTCGATTCGGGTTTCGTTAATGAAAAAGTCGCTCAATGGTCAGATCCCTTGCAATAGCTCGTCATCAGGAAAAAATCAGGTTTTTGGAACACAAAGACATTGGTTAACGCCAATAAATATGCAGAATATAGCAAAATTTGGCTACCCGGTGTTAAGCAAAACACGAAAGCTGTTCAGGATCCTGTTTGGCCAGGAATCCGCAGCCTGGATCAGGCAGAGTCACTCTGTCAGATAACGACTTTAAAAGGCAGAAAGATCAGAAAAAAGTCGCTGTAAACGCCAGCCAGATCAGATAACTCAATGAAAAACATGCTGCCAGTGACCTTTGCTAAAGGCGTTATGCACGGTTTTATCAGTCACTATAATTTTTAAGGGAAAACTCTTCATGAAAACATCTTTCAGATTCAAATCGCTTCCACTGGCCATGCTACTTGCAGCGGGCAGTGCACCAGGGGTGATGGCACAGGAAAATATTCTGGAGACCATTATTGTCACTTCAGAGCGACGGGAAACCCAGTTGCAGGATATTCCCGCCAGTATCTATTCGCTGGGTAGTGAAACGCTTGATTTGATTCGTCATGTGCATATCGGAGAAGTTCTTTACTCTGTTCCCGGCGTGGTCTTTAACCGCGGCAACGGTCAGGAGTCTCTGTTGGGGATTCGCTCTCCAGTCCTCACCGGGGCGGGCAGTTGCGGTTCCTTTCAAACTTCACAGGATGGAATTCCTTTACGCGGAGCGGGCTTTTGTAATGTAAACCAGCTGTTTGAAGCCAATACAGAGCAGGCCGCCAATATCGAAATCGTGCGTGGCCCGGGCAGCGTTTTATACGGTGTAAATGCGCTACATGGTGCGATCAATGTTATTACCCCGTCTCTGGGTCAGGAGCCCGGCGGTGATATTTCAATCGACATGGGGCCCAATGAATATGCGCGCCTGAATGCCGGTATTAACACCAGACAGGGAAAGCATGCTTTTGGTGCCTATTTCAATGGCGCTACAGATGGCGGCTATCTCGATGATTCCGGTTTTGATCAGCAAAAACTCAACCTGTCCCATCAGTATGATGGTTCGGATATAAGCATTACTACCGTGCTGGCAGCAACCAACCTGAATCAGGAAACTGCCGGTTATCTGGATCGTGGCTTTGAGGCTTACAAGAATGATGCGGTAAGAAGGAGTAATGAAAATCCGGAAGCATTCCGTGATGCCCAGAGTTTCCGCCTGCACAGCCGCATCGAGGGGAGTACTGAAAATGGCAGCTGGATGCTGACTCCCTATTATCGTGATACCGATATGACCTTTCTCATGCACTTTCTGCCAGGCACGCCGCTGGAAGAAAATGGCCATGAGTCATTCGGCCTGCAGAGCATGTACAGCTCGGAAGGTGATGGTCCGTTAAGCTGGACTGCCGGTGTGGATTTTGAGGTTTCCGAAGGGTTTTTAAAGCAAACCCAGGCTTTTGGTTTTGGCTCTTTCCCTACCGGTAAACAATATGACTTTACCGTAGACGCCACCATGATCTCTCCCTATGTATTGCTGGAATATCAAAGTACAGAGCAGGATCAACTGACCCTTGGATTGCGTTATGAATTCCTGGAATACGATTACGATAACCTGATGATTGATGGCAATACTGCGCAAGACGGCTCTTCCTGTTCGCCATCCGCCTTCAACCCTGCCGGGACCTGTCGCTATAGTCGACCCGGTGATCGCACTGATGATTTTGATAATTATTCCCTGCAACTGGGCTGGATCCACGATCTTGAAAGCAATGTACAGTTTTTTACCAATGTTTCGCTGGCATTTCGTGCGCCTCAGGCAACGGAGCTCTATCGATTACAGCAGAATCAACTGGTCGCCGATCTGGAATCAGAAGAAATGGAAAGCATTGAAGTGGGATACCGTGCCAGTCGAGGCAATTTGTCTTACACGCTGGCTGCCTATTACATGCAAAAGGACAATGTCATTTTCCAGGACAGTGGGCGCAACAATGTCAGTGGTGGTGCCACCAAGCATCGCGGGCTGGAACTCAATACCCAGTACAATATTAATGAGGCATGGAGCTTTACCCTGACCACCAGCTATGCACGCCATACTTATGATTCCAATGTCGCGCCGCGTGGTGTTAGCGTCTTGCTGGATGGCAAGGATATCGACACAGCACCGAAGCTGACCGGTAATGCCAAGTTGAACTGGCAGATGAACAACAACAGCAACATGAACCTGGAATGGGTGCACATGGGGCCTTATTATTCGGATGAATCCAACCTGTTCAAATACGAAGGCCATGATCTGCTGAATCTGCGGTACCAGTATGATTCGGGAAACAACTGGTATATGTCCGCCAGGGTGACCAATCTGCTGGACACCAAATATGCTGAGCGTGCAGACGTAAATGCTTTTTCAGCCTTTTCAGGGGATCGCTATTTTGTCGGGCAGGACAGGAGTCTTTACTTGACTGTTGGCAGTCGATTCTAAAAATAGACACAAGTCACAAGTTACAAGTCTCAAGAGGAAAGTAAAAAGATAAAGGAAAAAGGAAAAAGGTGGGCGGTGCAGGGATGCGGCAGGTTTCTATAAAAGAGGCAAGAGACAAGAGAGAAGAGACAAGAGGCAAGAGGCAAGCAACCACTCTCTCAGGCTTCAATGGTTTTCTGTAGGTCGGATAAGGACCGCAGGGACGCATCCGACAAGGCGACTAATTTAGTCGCCTTTTTTGCGATTTGCGACTTGTTTCAATCCTGCGCTGAAAACTGTTTGCCATTTTCCCCAATGCTGTCTTTCCCCATCAGATAAAGATAAGCCGCCATCAGGTCTTCAGGTTTTGCTAGCGTGCCGGGGTCCTCTGCAGGAAAGGCTGAGCGGCGTAATGCGGTTGCGCAGGGACCTGGGTTAACGGTGTTTACACGAATAGTTGACGTGTTCTCCAGTTCAAGAAAGAGGACCTGCATGAGGGCTTCCACGCCATGCTTGGCCACACTATAGGCGCTGTTGTAAGCGTGGGCTTTTTTACCAGCGCTTGAGCTGGTAAAAATTACCGAAGCATTTTCCGCCTGCTGCAATAGTGGAAAGGTAAAGCGCGTAAGAAAAAAAACGGCGTTCAGATTTATTTGCATGATTTTCTGCCAGTGAGCCATGCTCATGGTCTGAAAAGGCATTAGTGATCCCATATACCCTGCGTTATTCAAAAGTCCGTCAAGCCTGCCAAAGGCAGTGGCTATTCCGTCAACTAATTCCTGATAGTGTTCTTCACTTGCGGTTTCCAGATTCAGGGGAGTGATTGCTGGTTCTGCACCACCGGCATTTTCAATTTCGTCGTAGACAGTTTCGAGCTTGCCAGTATTGCTTCCCAGTAACACCACAGTGGCCCCGGCTTTTGCATAGGCAAGGGACGCCGCGCGTCCAAGTCCCGATCCCGCACCGGTAACCAGAATAACTTTATCTTTCAGCAGGTTTGCCGGAGCTTCATATTTAAACACCTATATTTTCTCCCTTCGATGGTCATTTGCTTTGAAAATGTAAAATTTTATTGTTGAGCCAGATCCAGAATTTCATCAGGATGATTAATAATAAAGTCTGCATTCCAGCTGTCGATGGGTGAGTCCTCAGGAATATAGCCCCAGCGCACGGCCATACTTTTTGTGCCGGCATTTTCAGAAGCCTGGATATCTTTCAGATGGTCGCCCACATAAAAAGTGTCTGCGGGCGAGCAATCCATTTCCGAACACGCCCGCAATATGCCTTCAGGGTCGGGCTTGCTATTGCTTAACTGGTCAGCACAAATTACTACCTTGCTGGATTGTAATATTGGAAACTTTTCCACCAGCGGCAGAGTAAAGCGACTGGGCTTATTGGTGACAATTCCCCAGGGTATTAAATCCCTGTCCAGTGCATTGAGCAGGTCCTCGATGCCGGGAAACAAAACACATTCTGTTTGCGGAATACACTTGTCATAGCGGTTTAATAATTCTTCAAGGTGGGAGATAAATTTCTCACTGGTTTCATCTATGCCGAAGCCGAGTTTTATCAATGCATGTGCTCCGCTACTGACACTATTACGCACCTGCAGAGGATTTACAGTGGGTGCGCCGTAATGACTCAGTTGGGCATTGAGTATCTGGGTGAAATCCCTTTCTGTATCGAGCAGGGTGCCATCAAGATCAAAGAGTACAGTTTTAGTCACAGTTGCCAGAGTCTACCGAGTATCGTTTTAGTGGGTTTTGTATTTGTTATTCAGTTTGGTAGCACATTCAATCTTTAGTCAAATACATCAAGTAATTAACATCAAGATTTTCACCCAATGAGTATTGTTGTGTGAACGGGTTGTAGGTCATGCCGGTGGTTTTTTCTAAGCAGAAGCCGGAGTTTCTTGCCATGGCGGTAAGTTCTGAAGGCTTGATAAATTTCGCATAATCATGGGTTCCCCTGGGCAGCATACGCAGAATATATTCTGCACCTATAATGGCAAAAAGGTAGGACTTTGGATTCCGGTTTATGGTGGAGACAAAAAGATGCCCACCTGGAGACAGCATTTCATAGCAGGCATCCAGAACTGAAGCCGGGTTTGGTACATGCTCCAGCATTTCCAGACAGGTGATTACTGAAAAAGCTTCTTTATGGCCCTGGGAAAAATCTTCCGCACTGGCCATCTGATAGTTCACTTCCAGACCGCTTTCAAGCAAGTGTAATTTAGCCACAGCCAGCGGTGCCTCACCCAGATCGATGCCTGTAACCTGAGCTCCCCGTTGCGCCATGGCTTCGGTTAAAATGCCGCCACCGCAGCCAACATCCAGCACCTTCTGGCCTGCCAAGTTGAGTTGCTGATCAATAAATCCTGCGCGCAATGGATTGATATCATGGAGAGGTTTGAATTCACTGTTGCGATCCCACCAGCGGTTTGCCAGCGCTTCAAATTTGGCAATTTCCGAGCGATCGACATTAGGGGTTTGGCAGGTTGAACCTGTAGTCATGATTAATACTCTTTTAATTAGGTTATTACTTCTACGTAGCTAATAGCTCAACCGATTTTTTTGGCCCAGGCGCTGGCATTGGCTATAAGCTCGGAGGAATCCAGCATTGTCAGCTCTCCCTTTTCAAGATTCAGCTTGCCATCTACCCAGACATAGCTGACCTGGTGCCCCTGGGCACTGTAGACAAGGGTGGAGACCGGATCATAAACCGGCTGGGTATTTATCTGGCCCAGATCGATAGCAATACAATCAGCCAATTTGCCTGTTTCCAGCGTGCCCAGCATCTCTTCCTTGCCAAGCGCTCGGGCACCATTGACTGTGGCCATTTGCAGGACATCCCAGGCGGAAGTGGCGCCAGCTTTATCAGCAGCACCTTTGCCAAACAGCGCTGCCATGCGCATTTCATTAATCATGTTCAATTCGTTGTTTGAGGCCGCGCCATCTGTGCCCAGACAAAGATTAATGCCCGCATCAAGTATAGCCTGTGTCTGGCATAGCCCGCTGGCCAGTTTGGCATTTGATGCCGGGCAATGGACGATGGAAACTCCCGCCGCTGCAAGCATGTTAATTTCCTCTTGCTGCAGCTGCGTGGCATGTACACATTGCATTAATTGTGACAATAGCCCCAGTTCATTCAGACGATACAGCGGTCGCATACCGGTTTTGGCAACTGCTTCCTCTATTTCAGCGCTATTTTCATGGACATGAATATGAATCGGGATGTCCAGCTCATTTGCCAGCGTAGAGATGTGCCTGAGCGGGTCATCAGAAACCGTATAGGGTGCATGAGGGCCAAAGGCTACCTGAATCAGATTGTTATTCTTGTAGCGGTCATTTAAAGCAGTGGCCTTGCGAATATATTCATCAGCGTCTTGCGCCCAAACGGTAGGAAAGTCGAGTACCGGTGCGGCAAGTAGCGCCCTGATATTGGCTTTAAGTGCCACTTTTGCTACTTCATCCGGAAAGAAATACATGTCTGTGAAAGCTGTTGTGCCGCTGCGTAGCATTTCGGCGATAGCCAGAGCGGCGCCATCACGGACGAACTCCTCGCTGACCCAGCGTCCTTCGGCAGGCCAGATTTTTTCTTCCAGCCAGGGACGCAAGGGGATGTCATCAGCAAAGCCGCGTAACAGAGCCATTGGACTATGGCCATGAGAATTGATTAGCCCGGGCATCAGCAGATGGTTTTGCAGCGTGATTTCGCGCCTGGTAGAGATACTCTGTTTCAGACTATTGGTGTCCCCGATAGCAACGATTTTATTGTCCAGAATGGCAAGGCTGTGATCGGTCAGGATCAGGCCTTTTTCTGACATCGGAACGAGCCATTCAGGATGGATGAGAAAGTCGGCTTCAAGGCCCTCCAGAGAGCTTTCTGAATTCGACATAATTGTATGATTTTCCATGATTTATTGGCAGATGGGGCAGTATACAGATTATTGCGGAAAACGGGTAGTTTTGCTGTCAGTAATGACCTTTTTGTGCTAGTATTTGCGTCTTTAAAAGAGCCCTGAAAAAAGGGGAAAAAACATTACAAATACGGGGCTGCAAAGGTGGCGTTAAGGGTTCCGGGGAAGTGCCTGAGTCGGGTTTTCCTGCTGAATTTCCTGCACAGCGCCACCCTTAAATTTACTCCAGTGTTACCAATAAGAGATTTGTTCAAGAATTTGCCCGAGAGCTTCCCCATGAACATAGGCAAAAGACTGCAATCAAGCGAATATCTCGCTGCAGGAATCCGCTGGTTTCACGCATTCAAAGCAAAGCAGGTCGTAAACGACAGAATTATCAAGATCCAATACCCTGAACTTAAAGTCGCGCCATGGCCGACTTAACCCTTAACTACTGGCAGCAAGCGTAACAGGACAGAAGTTTTATGACAGACGAACAGGAACCGATACAGTCAGTCACGATTGAAAGCGAGATGAGACAGTCTTACCTGGATTATGCCATGAGCGTAATCGTGGGCAGGGCCTTGCCAGATGTACGTGACGGTCTCAAACCAGTACATCGGCGGGTGTTGTTCGCCATGAGCGAACTTTCCAACGACTGGAACAAGCCCTACAAGAAGTCTGCCCGTGTAGTGGGTGATGTAATTGGTAAATACCATCCTCATGGTGATTCCGCTGTCTATGAAACGATAGTCAGGATGGCGCAGGATTTTTCCATGCGTTATACGCTGGTTGACGGGCAGGGCAACTTTGGTTCTGTGGACGGTGACTCGGCAGCGGCCATGCGATACACCGAAATCCGTATGGACAAGATCGCCCATGAGTTGCTGGCAGATCTGGAAAAAGAGACTGTCGATTTTACCGAGAACTACGATGGTACAGAGCTAATTCCGGATGTAATGCCAACACGGGTGCCGAACCTGCTGGTGAATGGTTCATCCGGTATCGCCGTGGGTATGGCGACCAATATTCCGCCCCACAATTTGAGAGAAGTCATCAGTGGCTGTACTGCCCTGATGGCTAATCCGAATCTTGAAATAGATGATTTGCTCGAGCACATTCAGGGGCCTGATTTTCCAACCGCGGCATTGATCAGTGGCAGAGCCGGGATTGTTCAGGCCTACCGTACCGGACGTGGAAAAATCTACATTCGTTCAAAAACAGAAATTGAAGAAAGAGACAACGGACGCCAAAGTATTATTGTTACGGAGATCCCTTATCAGTTGAATAAAGCGCGATTGATTGAGCGCATTGCCGAGCTGGTTAAAGAGAAAAAGCTCGAGGGTATTTCTGAATTGCGTGATGAATCTGACAAGGATGGCATGCGCATTGTAATTGAATTACGCAAGGGCGAGGTGGCGGATGTTGTACTGAATAATCTCTTTGCCCAGACCCAGATGCAGATGGTCTTTGGCATCAATATGGTTGCCCTGGTAGATGGTGAACCAAAAACTCTCAACCTGAAGGAAATGCTCGAAGCATTTATTCGTCACCGTCGTGAAGTGGTGACGCGGCGTACCGTTTTTCTGCTCAGGAAGGCGCGGGAAAAAGGCCATATTCTTGAAGGTCTGGCTGTTGCCCTGGCAAATATTGATGAGGTTATCGAACTGATCAAGAGCTCGCCCACTTCGGCGGAAGCGAAGGTCAAACTTTTAGCGAAAAGCTGGCGTTCGGAAAGCGTGGAAGCCATGCTGGCTGAAGCGGGTCCTGATGCCTGTCGACCTGACGACTTGCCAGAGAACCTGGGTCTTCATGCCGGGGAGTACTGGCTTTCACCTGAGCAGGCCCAGGCCATCCTTGAGTTAAGACTGCATCGATTGACCGGCCTTGAACATGAAAAACTGATTAACGATTACCAGGAGCTGATCAAGCAGATTGCCGGATACCTTGAGATACTCGGTAATTCAGAACGTCTCATGGAAGTTATCCGACAGGAACTGGAGGATGTCGACAAGGAATATGGCGATGACCGTCGTACTGAAATCACCAGTTCTACCCATGACCTTACCGTCGAAGATCTGATTACCGAAGAAGACAGGGTCGTGACTATCTCCAGTGGTGGTTATGCCAAGAGCCAGCCGCTCACCGACTACCAGGCGCAGCGACGCGGTGGAACCGGAAAAGCAGCAGCTTCTGTCAAGGATGAGGATTTTGTCGAGCATCTACTGGTGGCCAGCAGTCACGACACGCTTTTATGCTTTGCCAGTTCCGGCAAAGTGTTCTGGTTGAAGGTATTTCAGATACCTCTGGCTAGCAGAACATCACGCGGCAAACCGATAGTAAACATACTGCCTCTTGAAGAAGGCGAAAGCATCACCAGCATGTTGCCGATTCGTGAATACGAGGAAGGCAAATTCGTTTTCATGGCGACAGCGAACGGCACTGTGAAGAAAACACCGCTGGTCAGCTTTTCGCGACAACGCAGTGTAGGACTGAAAGCACTTGAGCTGGAAGAGGGCGATACGCTGGTGAAAACCGCCGTTACTGATGGCACCAAGGATGTCATGCTCTACTCAAGTTCAGGCAAGGTAGTGCGCTTCAAGGAAAGTGATGTGAGGGCAATGGGAAGAACAGCCAAAGGCGTGCGCGGGATTCGTCTTGATAATGAATTCTATATGGTAGATATGATTATTCCTGAAGAGCATGGGCAGATTCTTGCAGTCAGTGAAAATGGTTATGGAAAACGAACAATTGTTACTGAGTTTCCAACCAAAGGCCGTGGTGGTAAAGGTGTCATTGGAATACAGACCAGTGAGCGTAACGGAGCCGTGGTTGGCGCTGTGCAGGTTTTTGAAGGTGATGAAATCATGCTGATCAGTGACAAGGGAACCCTTGTGCGAACCCGTTGTGATGAAGTCTCATCCCAGGGCCGCGCAACCCAGGGGGTACGGTTAATCAAGCTCAAGGAAGGAGAATTGCTTGTTGGGGTTGAGCGTGTGGAAGAACCGGAAGAAATCGACGATCCTCAAGCTGGCACTGAAGAGCAGGCATCAGAAGCTGTTGAAGCACCTGTTGTTGCAAGTGACGTTTCACAAGTAAGTGATTCAAATGAGGACCAGGATAGCGACGAGGACGAAAGCAAGGAAGGTGATGAGTAATATTCTTCCTTCAGCCCGGGTAGCTTATCTGGGCCCGGAAGGCACTTATTCCCATGCTGCTCTGGAAAAATATTTCGGTAGCCAGCAACCTTGCCTGGCAGTTGATGATATTCCTTCCGTTTTCAATGCCGTTGATTCAGATCAGGCTGACTTTGGTCTTGTCCCCGTTGAAAATTCCAGTGAAGGGTCGGTTACCCAGACGCTGGATTGTTTTGGTGCATCTGACGCTATTATTTGTGGTGAAGTAATGCTGCGAATTCAGCATTGTCTTTTAGCTCGGCCCGGAACCCTTGCTGAAAATATCAAGCGGGTTGTTTCACACCAGCAATCACTTGGTCAATGTCGATACTGGCTTGAAGAAAACTATCCCGGGGTTGAAAAAGTGTCAGCCTTGAGTAATGCCGAAGCCGCCATTCAGGCATCCCGCATGCAGGATACAGCGGCCATCGCAGGTAAAACAGCCGCTGAAATTTATGGCTTATCGATTCTCAATGAAAATATCGAGGATGTGTACGATAACACCACCCGTTTTGCCATCATTAGTAAAAACAATGCGCAGGCACCTAGCCGGCGGGACAAATCTTCATTGATTATTAGTACAAGGAATGAACCAGGTGCCCTGTTCAATGCACTTGAGCCTTTCAAGAATCATGCAGTCAATCTGATCAAGCTCGAGTCGAGGCCCTCCCGCAAAGAAGCCTGGTCATATTCTTTCTTTGTTGATATTGAAGGCCATCATGAGGACGCCAATATACGTGCAGCTTTTGAAGAGCTGTCTGGACATTCTCTGGAATTCAGGGTGCTTGGTTCTTACCCGGTAGCCAGCCCTTATCTAAATAGATTGTGTTACAAGTAAAATGGCAAATAACGTAGCAGATAACGTGGCAAAAAGCGTGATTGAAAATCTGAAAGTGGTGATTATCGGCCTTGGCCTGATTGGGGGTTCCATCGCCCGTGGACTTGCTGCCAAGCTACCTGATGCCAATGTTGTTGCTGTAGGTCGCAATGAAAAAGTTCTTCAGCAGGCGTTGTCTGATGGCATGATCAGTGACTACTTCACTGATATTGGCCAGGCCTGCAAGAATGCAGATCTGATTGTGATTGCGGTCCCCAGTCTTTCGGTAAAAAATATACTGAAGGAATTACAGCCAGTCCTTGGTAGCGACACTGTAGTTACAGATGCTGCCAGCGTAAAAGGCGAGATCATTGAGAGTGTGACTCAGGTATTTGGAAGTGTTCCGGAAAATTTTGTCCCTGGCCATCCCATTGCAGGATCAGAGCACAGTGGTTATTCGGTATCGACTGCAAACTTGTTTGAACATAAAAAGGTCATCCTGACCCCTTTGGAAAATACAAAAGAATCATCTTATGAGCTTGTAGAAAAGCTCTGGAAACTTCTCGGTGCAGAAGTGATTTCCATGACAGTAAAGCATCATGATGAGGTGCTCGCTGCCACCAGCCATTTGCCTCATTTACTTGCTTATGCGTTGGTGGATACGTTGTCACAGCAGGGTGAAAGTGAAGAGATTTTTCGTTATGCCGCCGGTGGTTTTCGTGATTTTACTCGAATTGCATCGAGCGACCCGCAAATGTGGCACGATATTTTTATGGCCAATGGTGATGCTACGATTACTGTGCTGGATGAATACATTGAAGGTTTATATAGAATGCGAACCGCTATTAAAGACCAGAACTCAGCTGAATTGATGTCCACATTTATTCGTGCAAAAAAGTCCAGAGACAGATTTCTGGCAATGTTTTCCGCAAAGCGATCAAAAACCTGAAGATTTTCTTACTTGGAGCCAGTGCTAATAGAATTTGCCATTAAGGCAGTTGATGCTATTAGCCAGTCTGGCTCCATTAACAAAAGGTAGATTTAAAAATTCTTATGTCAGATCTTGTTTTTAAAGTAACACCGGGCGGTAAACTGAGCGGCGATATCAGAGTCCCTGGTGATAAATCGATTTCCCATCGGTCGATAATTCTCGGGTCCATCGCCGATGGACTCACCACTGTAGAAGGCTTTCTGGAAGGCGAGGACAGCCTGGCTACACTCGAGGCTTTTCGTGCTATGGGAGTTCAGATAGATGATGTCGTCGCGGGTAAAACGACGATTCAAGGCGTTGGACTGCATGGCTTGACCCCCCCGGCCGGGCCTCTTTATCTGGGTAATTCGGGTACTTCCATGCGCTTATTATCTGGCTTACTGGCCGCTCAAGCTTTCCCTACAGTACTGACCGGGGATAAATCCCTGTCCAGCAGACCGATGCGCCGGGTCACAGATCCATTGACCGAAATGGGCGCCAATATTGTTTTGCAGGAGGGGGGGGTAGCGCCAATACACATCTCTGCAGGAAAATTACATCCGATTATTTATGATCTGCCTGTAGCCAGTGCCCAGATCAAATCCTGTTTGCTTCTGGCATCTCTTTATACTGATCCAGCTGATGGGAGTTCACAGATTACGGAACCCGCGCCATGTAGAGACCACACCGAGCGCATGCTGCGTGGTTTTGGCTATGAAATCGGGACACAAGGGGCGCGAATCAGTATCACGGGAGGGGGTAGCCTCTCAGGATGTCATATTGATGTTCCTGCTGATATCAGTTCAGCGGCATTTTTTCTTGTCGGGGCATCCATTGCTGAAGGCTCCGACCTGTTGCTACGGCATGTGGGTATTAATCCGACCCGAACCGGCGTTATCAATATATTGTTAGCCATGGGGGCAGATATCAGCATTGAAAATCCCCGAGAAGTCGGCGGTGAACCTGTTGCCGATATTCGTGTGAAATATGCGCCACTTAAAGGAATAGAGATTCCTCTGGATCAGGTTCCCCTTGCCATTGATGAGTTTCCTGCCCTGTTTATCGCGGCAGCCTGCGCACAAGGCACTACCACTTTGAGTGGTGCTGAAGAGCTTAGGGTAAAGGAAAGTGACCGCATTCAGGTGATGGCAGATGGCCTCGCAACTTTGGGTGTCACCCATGTGGTTAAGGATGATGGCATCATCATTGAAGGCGGTCCGTTGGGTGGCGGGGAAATTAATAGCCATGGTGACCACAGGATTGCGATGGCGTTTACCATGGCCGGCCTGAAAGCCACAAAAGAGATAAGCATCCATGACTGCCATAATGTGGCTACTTCCTTTCCCGGCTTCACTGATCTTGCAGGTAAAACCGGTATTTCCCTCGAGTATGCAGAAAAATAACGGGAATCAAAAAAACGTCGTGCAGGCCTGCAGACGCAATAGGACTCTGGATAGATGAGTAAGCATGTCCCGGTTATTACAATTGATGGGCCCAGTGGAACGGGCAAGGGCACTATTACTCAATTACTTGCGCAGCATTTGGGCTGGCATTTACTGGACAGTGGCGCGCTCTACCGGGTGGTTGCAGTGGGTATCGAAAAAAACAATATATTAATCAATGAAATCAATAAGGTATGTGAATTTGCTGGCGCTATGGAAGTAGCTTTTGGGACAGAGTTCGAGGGCTCCATAACGCTAAATGGTAATGAAATATCCCATCTGGCCAGACTCGAGGAAACAGCAGAAAAGGCCTCAAAAGTTGCTGCAATTGGAGAATTGAGAGCTGTGCTTCTGCAAAGACAGCGGGATTTTTGTCGTCCTCCCGGACTGGTAGCAGATGGCCGGGATATGGGGACAGTAGTTTTTCCCTCCGCAGACCTCAAAATATACCTCACTGCCAGTGCCGAAGAGAGGGCGCAAAGGCGATATAAGCAGTTGATAAATAAGGGGGTTGGTGTTAATCTGCGCGACCTTTTGCAGGATATAGCCAGCCGAGATGAACGTGATGCCAACAGGCAGGTTTCACCCCTCAGGCCAGCAGATGATGCTGTCGTCATTGATACTACGTCACTGACTATTGATCAGGTACTTGAAAAAGTACTGATTAAAGTCGAAGACACAGTAACGCCAGACCAATAACCCGCAAGAGTAAAGCACCCGCTTCATGCACCAGCCAGGCTGAAGTAAGGTGAATATTATCAATTGACCCGTATCGGCTGGATTACGGTATTACAGAGACCTGATGACAGGTTGTTAATAAAGCAACATTCATCTGGCTTCTGCAAATAATCAGGAAGCAATTATGAGCGAAAGCTTTGCAGAACTCTTTGAACAGAGTTTAAAAGACATAGACATGAAACCCGGTTCAATTATTATCGGGACCATTATTGATATAGATTCCGAATGGATTACTGTCAATGCAGGACTCAAATCCGAAGGCGTTATTGAACGCAGGGAATTCATTGACGACAATGGTGAATTCACTCTGCAGGTAGGGGACGAAGTTAAAGTCGCCCTTGATGCAGTAGAAGACGGTTTCGGTGCTACCAAGTTATCCCGGGAAAAAGCCAAGCGTGCTGAAACATGGATGGTACTTGAAGAAGCATTTGAGAAAGATGAGCCTGTTATTGGCGTCATCAATGGTAAGGTTAAAGGCGGATTCACGGTTGACGTGAACACTATCCGTGCTTTCCTGCCTGGTTCACTGGTAGACGTACGTCCGGTACGTGAAGTGGATCACTTGATGAACAAGGATCTCGAATTCAAACTGATTAAACTGGACCAGAAACGCAACAATGTTGTTGTTTCAAGACGTGCAGTTCTTGAATCAGTTAATACTGCAGAGCGTGATGAACTGCTGGCAAACCTTGAAGAAGGACAGTCCGTTAAAGGTGTGGTTAAAAATCTTACCGATTATGGTGCCTTTGTTGATCTGGGTGGCGTTGATGGACTGCTGCACATTACTGATATGTCCTGGAAGCGCATCAAGCATCCAAGTGAAATTGTGAATGTGGGTGAAGAAATTGATGTCAAGATTCTTAAATTTGACCGCGAGAGAAACCGCGTTTCCCTTGGTCTGAAACAACTGGGTGAAGATCCATGGGTAGAAATCAAGAACCGTTACCCGGAAAATACCAGGGTTAAGGCCGTAGTAACTAATCTTACCGATTACGGTTGTTTTGCTGAGCTGGAAGAAGGCGTGGAAGGCCTGATCCATGTAAGCGAAATGGATTGGACCAACAAGAATATCCATCCGTCCAAGCTGGTACAGCTGGGTGACGAAGTTGAAGTGATGATTCTGGATATTGACCAGGAACGTCGTCGTATTTCTCTGGGTCTTAAACAATGCCAGCAGAATCCATGGGATGGCTTTGCTGAAAAGTTCAAGAAAGGCGACAAGATTTCAGGCAATATCAAATCCATAACTGATTTTGGTATCTTCATTGGTCTGGAAGGTGAAATCGATGGTCTTGTCCATCTGTCTGACATTAGCTGGGAAGAGCCAGGTGAGCAGGCAGTTCGTGAATATACGAAAGGCGACAAGCTGGATACGGTTATTCTTTCGGTTGATCCTGAGCGCGAAAGAATATCGCTGGGTATTAAACAACTTTCCGATGATCCTTTTGCTAATTTTGCCGGCCAGAATGAGAAAGGCGCCCGGGTTAAAGGTATCGTTAAAGAAGTTGATGCCAAAGAAGCAATTATCACGCTTTCTGATGGTGTTGAAGGCGTACTGAAAGCTTCAGAAATCAGCCGCGAAAGGGTTGAGGATGCGCGTAATGCGATTGCCGTAGGCGACGAAGTAGAGTTGCTTGTAATTGGTGTCGATCGTAAAAACCGCGTCATTAGCCTCTCAATCAAGGCAAGAGAAATTGCTGAAGAAAAGGGTGCTGTTGAGGAACACAAGAAGCAGAGCACAACATCAGCTGCTCCGACTACGGTTGGTGATTTGCTCAAGTCACAGCTGGAGAAGGAATAATTCAGCGTGTGACTGGCATGCCTTAGTGCAACCTGTCTGTTAACATTAGCGAAGGATGAGTCATGACAAAATCAGAACTGATAGACCAGATTGTCTCCAAGCAAACGCAGCTGTCTGCAAAAGACGTTGAACTGGCTGTAAAGGCGATCATTTCTTACATGTCTGAAGTTTTGGCTGAAGGTGGGCGTATTGAAATAAGGGGATTTGGAAGCTTTTCCCTGCATTATCGCGCCCCACGTGTTGGCAGAAACCCTAAAACCGGTGAGCCAGTTGAATTGAGTGGCAAGTATGTCCCTCATTTCAAACCAGGAAAGGAATTAAGGGACCGGGTTAACATTAGTATGCAGGAACAGACACAGATTCCGGAATAAATCTGGATGACTTGTTAAAACGGCAGCTTTTGTTATCGGAAGCTGCCGTTTTTTTATATAGGCAATAAGTTCAAACCGTGAAAGGCTTTTTTAGATTTATAACTTTTCTTGTATTTGTTGGTACTGTATTGCTGGCATTTCTTTTTGCCGTCAACAACACCACAGAAATAAATTTATGGGTTGGCACTGAGCTACCAGCTTTCAGTATTGGCGTCATAATTATAGCTGTGTATATTCTGGGTGGCTTAACTGGCCTTGTTCTTGGGCTGGGTATTTTGAGGCAGCTTAAATACAGGGTTCAGATCCGTCAGTTGCAATCCCAGCTGGATAAATTAAGACTACAGTCATCGCATTCTGTTAATCAGTCAAATAGAAAAAGCTAACTAAATTTGAGTGAAGGATTCAACTTGTCTGATTTTTTTCTATATTTTTTGTTACTCGGAGCAATTGCTCTTGGCTGGCTATCAGGGCGATGTCCCTGGCTTGACCGCAGTACAAATATAGCCCGCCCATTTAGAAACCTTCCTGCAGAAGACTATTTTATTGGTCTTAATTATCTCCTCAATGATGAGCCGGACGATGCAATCGACCTTTTCATCGACGCCCTGGAGGTTAATTCCAGCACCTTGCAAACCCACATGGCGCTGGGGAAATTATTGCGTCGCAGGGGCAAAGTGGATAGATCTATCTCGGTTTATCAGGACCTGCTTGGGCAAAACGGTTTTTCCAAGGCAGAGCTTAATAAGATTAAAATAAATTTGGTCCAAAGTTATATTGCCGCTGGACTTCTTGATCGTGCTGAGAATCTTCTTGAAGAATTGAGACGTGAAAAAGGAACTATCAAAATAGAGGCGCTCATCCATTCTGCCAATGTTTATCAACTGGAAAAAGACTGGCAGGAAGGGGTCGATGTTCTCATAGAATTGATTCGGCTATGTTCCCCCGCGGAGCGCGCTTATTATCAGAAACTTGCGTCTCATTTTTATTGTGAACTTGCAGAATCCGAGTTGAATAATGAGCACATGTCCAGAGCCCGAGAGTTTTTACAACAGGCTGCAGGCATGGATAAAAATAATGTCAGAGTAAGTATTTTGCGTGGCCAACTGGAAAACAGTTGTGGGAATTACCAAGAAGCAATAAAAAGCTACTTGCGTGTAAAGAAGCAGGACCCTGCATTTATGGCCGAGGTGTTTTATCCCTTGCTCGACTGCTATAAAAATGAAGGCAAAGAAAAAAGTCTTAGGAAATTTATTGATACATGTATTGCCGATGAAAATAATACATCGGTACTTCTGGGCCTTGCGGAATACCTACAAAAAGAAAATAGCGATCAGCAAGCCAGGGAGTTTCTGCTTGGACAATTGGCAGGCAAGCCATCATTGAGACTTTTGTTAAAAACCCTGAGTCTGAGTGAAGGCCAAAGTAATGGTGAGAATGAGGGCCAGGATAAAAATAGTAATGCAATCATTTTGTACAGGAAGGTCCTTGCAGAATACATCGATAGTAAGGCCCAATACCAGTGTGTGAACTGTGGTTTTGAATTGAAGAGCCTGCATTGGCAGTGTCCGAGCTGTTCACACTGGGGCAGCGTCAAACACGTAATCGGTATTTTGGGAGAATAGTACTGCGATTCAGCAGAGTGAGGAAAAAATGCTTATTGATAGACCCGTCATAGTTGCCCTGGACTTCCCGGATGCAGCAAGTGCCTTGTCCCTGGTAGAAAAACTTGATCCTTCACTATGCCGGGTAAAAGTTGGCAAGGAATTGTTTACCCGTGCCGGTCCTGAATTGGTAAAGGAGCTGCAAAAACAGCATTTCGATGTGTTTCTTGATCTCAAATATCATGATATTCCGAATACCGTAGCAGGGGCAGTAGCTGCTGCGGCAGATCTGGGTGTATGGATGGTCAATGTCCATGCCAGTGGCGGCAGAGCCATGCTGGAAGCGGCTCGTACAGCCCTGCCAAAAAATGGTGACACATTACTTATAGCGGTAACGGTATTAACCAGTATGGGGGCTGAGGATCTGCGTGAAATCAGTGTTACGGTAACCCCTGATGAACAGGTAAGCATTCTCGCCAAACTAAGCAGTGACTGCGAGTTGGATGGAGTCGTCTGCTCTGCGCGGGAAACTCCTGTTTTACGCAGTGAGCTGGCAGATGACTTTCTACTGGTAACCCCGGGTATTCGGCCAGCTGGAGATAGTCTGGACGACCAGAAACGGGTCATGACGCCAGCGCAGGCAATACAAAGCGGCAGCAATTACCTGGTGATTGGCAGGCCGGTCACACAGGCTGATGATCCCACAGCAAAACTGCGCATTATTATGGAAGAAATCCACGGCAAAAAATGATTTCTCTGCTACATTGATTTCAGCAGCATTTTGCTGCGTCACGGTTGGAGGAAATATATATTTACCCAATTCGCTTCATTAAAAATGAAAAAATTGAAACAAATGGAGAAAAGAATAAAAGGAAAATGGGAAAATAGAATTAATCCAATCAAAGCGATGAATGGAATCAAAGAAGGGGAGGTTTCTCTCCAGTGCCAAGGAGGCAGTAATATGCAATTTTCTAAAATCAGTCAGTTATCCGTTATTCCAAAAAATCCATTTTATTCAGTTTGTTGCTGACATTATCCTGGGCCAGCACCGCTCAGGATCATGAAAGTGATTCCTTGAATGCTGTTAGCGTAGAGGTAGAGCAGGTAAATATTAACCATGCTGATGCTCCTACAATTGCAAGAATGCTGGATGGTGTGGGTATAAGCAGAGCGGAAGCAATTGTTAACTTTCGCGATGAATATGGTGACTTCGCCAGCCTGGAAGAACTGTTGCTGGTCAATGGTGTGGGCGAAGTAACACTGCGTAATAATCAAGCCCGTATCAGTTTTGAGTAAACAGATTCGTGGATAAAAAAGGCGCCCATAGGCGCCTTTTTTTATGTAACAATCTAAAGCGTTAATAAATGGCTCTGGCTATTTAAAAGAGCCAGAGCCAGTATCTGCCGCTATAATTATTAACTCTTAATAATTTCGAACCAGAGAATCATTTAGATGTATGAATAATACCTTGCTGTTATCGGCAGCTTTTGTTTTTTCGTTACTGGCATGCTGCCTGATAATCTGGCTGTCGAAGGGGCGTCACTGGCTGGATATTCCCAATGACAGGAGCTCACACGAGACTCCTACGCCGACGGCTGGAGGCATGGCATTTGTCACCGTGTTCTGTATTGCTGCACTTCTTGTATTCAGAGTGGAGGATCCAGGTTTTAACTACTCCCTTGTCTTGTTACTCGGGTTTTCAATCGCTGTTTTGGGGCTTATGGATGATATTTTTCAGCTAGGAATTGGTCCCAGGCTATCGACTCAGGCTGTCGCTGTGTTCGGCGTTCTGGCGATCTTTGGCAGTCCTGTGCTGCCTTTCTTTGGACTTGGTCTGGACCTTGGATTTATCGGCTACCTGTTAATTTTTGCCGCTATGCTCTGGTTTATTAACCTATTTAATTTTATGGATGGGCTGGATGGTATCGCTACCATGGAGACCCTGTTTATTTTGTTATCGGTTATCTGGCTTACCTTTTCTGATGATAGTGAGGCGCTGAGAAACCTGTCACTGCTCCTGGTTGCCTGTCTGTCAGGTTTCCTGCTGGTCAACTTCCCGCCAGCACGACTATTTATGGGAGATTGCGGTAGTAATTTTCTTGGTTTCATATTGGGTGTGGCGGCTTTGATCAGTACGACTTCCGGCCTTACCAATATATGGGTATGGAGCATTTTGGCTGGTGTATTTATCGTAGATTCAACATATACGCTGATAAAAAGAATGTCTGACGGTGAAACCTGGTATTACGCTCATCGCAATCATGCATACCAGATTGCTGCGCGCCGGTTAAACAGTCATCTGCAGGTTGTAATGCTGGCTTCTGCCATTAATATTTTCTGGTTATTGCCTCTGGCCTGGATTTGTCACCGATATCCCGACTGGGGGCTTGTCCTCGTAATGATTGCCTGGCTACCGCTGTTGTTGCTGACGATGAAGGTTAGGGCAAGCCAATTGCATGATCTGAAGGAAACAAAAAACATAGGCAAAAACATGGGTGCATAGGTGCATGGATGATAGTAGCGACAATATAAAAGCCTGAATTAAAAAGTCATAGAACAGAGATAATGGAAAATCAGTAAAGAAGTGGGCATCAGACTAAAATCAGACAAAAATCATACAAAAGTAGCAGCGGGAAAAGATAAAAAAATAGTAGGAAGAGAGCAGACAGGTAATAAAATGGGAGTAGTAAATAGTAGAAAGAGGCTTGCAAGAGGGGTGGAAGAGGCTCGAGAGAGGCTTGAAAGAGTTTTAAAAGAGAGTAGAAAGAAATTAAAAAAGCGGCGAATGCTTATTTTAGCGCGAACACCTGCTGACAAACTCTTGCTGTAATCAGGCATACCTTGATAGATCTTACTTTATCTGCCGATATCACCTTATATCGTCTGCCAATATCGAGGATATGGCTTAAATACAGCGGGGAGTGGAAAATGGCTGCCCAAGTTGGACTCGAACCAACAACCAAGTGATTAACAGTCACCTACTCTACCATTGAGCTATTGGGCAGTAACGTGGATTTTTCGAGAAGGCGAATACTAATTACTAATGCCTTGACGGTCAATACTCAAGCCCGATAAATTTTCAGTTGATATTAAAAAGACGTTTTACCTGCTTACTGCTTTACCCATACAATAGCGGGTTTACCGCCCGACTCCACAACGATTTAACCTCCCTCTATGGATAAAAAATTTCATTTGCAGGCCAAGTTCAAGGCAGCTGGCGATCAGCCAGAAGCAATTGCGGCCCTGCTGGAAGGTCTTGAAGATGGGCTGGCGGCCCAAACTCTGCTTGGCGTCACCGGTTCAGGCAAGACTTTCACTATTGCCAATGTGATCGCTGAATCCCAGAGGCCAACACTTATCATGGCGCCCAACAAGACTCTAGCAGCCCAACTCTATGGGGAATACAAGGAATTCTTTCCTGATAATGCCGTAGAGTATTTCGTTTCCTATTACGATTACTACCAGCCGGAAGCCTATGTACCGGCTTCGGATACCTATATTGAGAAAGATTCTTCGGTCAATGATCATATTGAACAAATGCGCCTATCCGCTACCAAGGCATTGCTGGAGCGCCGCGACGTCATTGTTGTGGCAACAGTATCTGCCATTTATGGTTTGGGGGACCCGACCCAGTATCTGGATATGGTGTTGCACCTGAATGTTGGTGGCAAGCTGGATCAACGAGTTCTATTACGTCGTCTTGCCGAGCTGCAATACAGTCGTAATGATATGGAGTTGCATCGCTCTTCGTACAGAGTTCGCGGGGATGTGATCGATATTTATCCGGCAGAATCGGAAACCAATGCCATTCGTATTGAAATGTTTGATGAAGAAATTGAAAGTCTGGCATGGTTTGATCCTCTGACAGGTGAGGTTCAGCAACGTGTCCAGCGTCTGAATGTATTTCCCAAATCCCACTATGTCACCTCCCGTGATCGACTGCAGAATGCTGTGGAGGAAATCAAACTTGAGTTGCAGGAAAGGCTGGCTTACCTGGAGAAAAATAATCGTCTGGTAGAAGCCCAGCGACTTGGTCAGCGTACCCAGTTTGATCTGGAAATGATCAGGGAAATTGGATACTGCACAGGAATTGAAAATTATTCACGTTATCTGTCGGGCAGACTGGAGGGGCAGCCGCCGCCCACCCTGTTTGATTACTTGCCAGAGGATGGTTTTGTGGTGGTCGATGAGTCTCATGTGGCTATTCCCCAGATTGGCGCGATGTATAAAGGCGATCGTTCCCGCAAGGAAAACCTGGTTAATTACGGCTTTCGCTTACCCTCCGCTCTGGATAACCGTCCCCTGCGTTTTGAGGAATGGGAGAACCTGGTTCCTCAGCTGATTTTTGTCTCGGCTACGCCTGGCCCCTATGAAGAAGAAAAACAGGGGCAATTGGTAAGACAGGTTGTACGTCCTACCGGATTACTTGATCCCGAACTGGAGGTAAGGCCGGCACTTCACCAGGTGGATGACCTGTTGTCGGAAATCAAGATTCGCGTTGAAAAAGAAGAGCGGGTGCTGGTCACTGTATTGACCAAGCGCATGGCTGAAGATCTTACTGATTACCTTGCCGAGAATAATATCAGGGTGAGGTATCTGCATTCGGATATTGATACTGTCGAGCGTGTAGAAATTATTCGCGACTTACGCCTTGGTGTATTTGATGTCCTGGTAGGTATTAACCTGCTCAGGGAAGGGCTCGATATCCCGGAAGTGTCTCTGGTTGCAGTGCTGGATGCAGATAAGGAGGGTTTTCTGAGGTCTGAACGTTCGCTGATCCAGACCGTTGGCCGGGCTGCCAGGAACCTCCACGGTAAGGCGATTCTCTACGCAGACCGCGTAACCGGGTCGATGCAGAGGGCTATCGATACCACGGAAGCGCGCCGTAAAGTCCAGGTTGAATTTAATAAAGCCAATAACATTACGCCGCAAGGGATACGTAAAGCCGTCGCCGATATCATGGAAGGGGCGTCACATGCGCCGGGAGTGTCAAAAAAGTCCTACAAGGATCTGGCTAAAGTGGCGGAAAAAGGCGGCGATTACGCTGTAAAACTGGCCTCCATGAGTAGTGCAGAACTGGAAAAGGAAGTGGCAAGGCTGCAGGAACTCATGTACGAACATGCCAGGAATCTCGAGTTTGAACAGGCTGCCCAGATACGTGATCAGTTGGGCAAAGTTAATGAGCTCTTTGTACTCAATTCCTAATCTTAATTAAGTCCCGTATATCTCTGTAATCCTTGTAGTTTATAAGCCTTGTCACTATAATCGCCCATCTTTCCCGAAGCAGGGCTGAATGCCCAGTAATTACCGGTTTAAATTAATGACTGGATGGCCGGGAAAGACTTGGGAAATGACATTCGGACGGCTCTTGAAACGGTTATTTTGTTTCTGGGTTGATCCATACCGCAAAGGGTAAACTGATCGCAATAGGCGCGTAGCTCAGTTGGTTAGAGCGCTACCTTGACATGGTAGAGGTCACCAGTTCGAATCTGGTCGTGCCTACCAATCCCCTGAAAGACGTTGTAACAGGATATTGGCAACCCCTTTTCAGTCAGACTTTTGTAATGCACATAGAAATAACTTTTTGAATCTAGTTGAGTAACAGATGGTAGCCATCACTCTGCCTGACGGCAGTCAGAAAACATTTGATAGTCCGGTTACAGTCCTTCAGGTTGCAGAATCAATCGGCCCCGGACTGGCCAAAGCTGCGCTTGCCGGAAAAGTAAATGGCGAGGCAGTAGATGTTTCGTATCTGATCGAGGCGGACACTGAATTATCCATCATTACCGGGCGCGATGATGAAGGTCTCGAGATCATAAGACATTCCTGTGCTCATCTGATGGCCAATGCTGTGCAGAACCTGTTTCCGGAAGCTCAGGTCACCATAGGTCCAGTAATAGAAAATGGCTTTTTCTATGATTTTGCCTATGAGAGGCCATTTACGCCAGAAGACCTGCAAGCTATAGAAAAGGAAATGACACGACTTACAAGGGAAAATATTCCTGTTGCGCGTTCGGTCATGAGCAGAGCCGAGGCAAAAGCTCTGTTTAGTGACATGGGTGAAAAGTACAAAGTTGAAATAATGGAAAGCATTCCGGGTGACGAAGAACTTTCCTTTTACAAGCAGGGTGAGTTTATCGATCTGTGCCGGGGGCCTCACGTTCCTGCTACCGGCGCTATCAAGTCTTTCAAGTTAATGTCCGTGGCCGGCGCCTACTGGCGTGGCGATTCCAGTAATGAAATGTTGCAGCGTATCTATGGCACTGCCTGGAACGACAAGAAAGATCTGAAACAATACCTGCATATGATCGAGGAAGCTGAACGCCGTGACCACAGAAAACTGGGTAAGCGCTTTGAACTGTTCCATTTTCAGGAAGAGGCACCTGGCATGGTGTTCTGGCATCCAAAGGGCTGGACTGTTTACCAGATAATTCGCGAATACATGCAGAATATCTGGAAGGACAATGGCTACCAGGAAATTAATACACCACAACTGGTTGATTATTCATTGTGGGAAAAATCCGGACATGCGGACAAATTTGCCGATGAAATGTTCAGCGTCGAGTCTGACAACCGGATGTATGCCATCAAGCCAATGAATTGTCCTTGCCATATTCAGGTTTTTAACCAGGGGCTGAAAAGTTACAGAGACTTGCCCTTGCGTCTGGCTGAATTTGGGGCCTGTCATCGCTATGAGCCTTCTGGTGCCATGCATGGTCTTATGCGCGTTCGCAGTTTCACCCAGGATGATGCGCATATATTCTGTGCAAAAGAGGACATTCAGGCTGAAGTATCTGAGTTTATTCAGTTGGTTAATAAGGTTTACAACGATTTCGGTTTTGAGGAAGTGCTGCTGAAATTATCAACACGTCCTGAAAAGCGCGTTGGGTCCGATGAAATCTGGGATGAAGCAGAAAAAGCGCTGGAAATAGCTCTGAATGAAACCGGCAAGCCCTGGGACCTGCAACCGGGTGAGGGTGCTTTTTACGGACCAAAAATTGAATTTACACTGAAAGATTGTATGGGCCGGCAAATGCAGTGTGGCACTATTCAGGTCGACTTTTCCATGCCTGGTAGATTGGGTGCTGAATTTGTGACTGAGAACAACACCAAAGAAACGCCAGTGATGTTACACCGGGCAATTTTTGGCTCATTTGAGCGGTTCATCGGTATTTTGATCGAGCATTACGAGGGAGCCTTTCCCGGCTGGCTGGCACCGGAGCAGGCGGTAATTCTGAATATTACCGACAAACAGGCCGATTATTGTGAAAAAGTAGTGAAATCATTGCAAAACAAGGGGTTCCGGGTAAAAGCTGACTTGAGAAATGAAAAAATCGGCTTTAAAATCCGCGAGCACACGCTGCAGAAGATTCCTTACTTGCTGGTTGTCGGCGATAAGGAAGTTGAAGCAGGGTCAGTCGCTGTGCGTGACAGAACCGGAAATGACCTGGGTGTAATGACTATCGATGAATTCTCGGTACTGTTACAACAGGATATAGACCAGCTGGGGCGTGCAAGTGGCCCGGTTGAAGCCTAAAAAAATCAGCAAAATAAAGCGGAGAATTTGATTATCAAGCGAGATAGTGACAAGAGCAAGAAAGCACTGGTAAACGACGAGATCTTAAGTGATCCCGTGCGTTTAATCCTTTCCGATGGTGGACAGCAGGGAATAGTCAGCCTAGAAGAGGCCAGAGGACTGGCAGATGAATCCAAGCTGGATCTTGTATTAATTTCTCCGGATGCAGAACCACCTGTTTGCAAAATTATGGATTTTGGCAAACATGTGTTTGAACTGAAGAAACAGAAAGCAGCGAACAAAAAGAAACAGAAAGTAATTCATATCAAGGAGATGAAGTTCAGACCAGGGACGGAAGAAGGAGATTATCAGGTAAAACTACGCAACCTGATACGTTTCCTAGAAGATGGGGACAGGGCCAAGGTTTCATTACGATTCCGTGGCCGTGAAATGGCCCATCAAGAGTTGGGTGCAGAGATGATGATGCGTATCAAGGAAGATCTCTTGGAGTATGGCACGGTCGACCAGGATCCAAAAATGGAAGGTCGTCAGTTAACCATGGTCCTTGCACCTTTAAAGAAAAAGTAGCAGTAACCTTACCACTTAATTGTCGGAAAACTCCCGTCAATAGCGGGGGCAGGGGACTTGTTTCATTTTATTAATCGTAAAGGGGTATGCCTTCAGGAAAGGCCAAGCCACCTTTAAATGCGGAGTTTATGAAAATGCCAAAGCAGAAAGTTCACAGTGGCGCGGCCAAGCGTTTTAAAAAAACCGGGTCGGGTATCAAGCGTAAAAGCGCTTATAAAAGCCATATCCTAACCAAGATGACCACCAAGCGTAAGCGTCAGTTACGCGGGACTCAGCAGGTAAATCCTGCCGATCTCGGTAATGTAAAACGCATGTTGCGTCTGGATTAATGGTCTTAATAATTATTCTCGGAGGATATAAAAATGGCACGAGTTAAACGCGGGGTTGTAGCCCGTCGCAAGCACAAAAAAGTATTAAAGCAGGCTAAAGGGTATTACGGTGCCCGTAGCAGAGTATTTCGCGTAGCCAAGCAGGCAGTCATCAAGGCAGGTCAATATGCCTATCGTGACCGTCGTGTGAAGAAGCGTGTATTTCGCGCACTCTGGATTACACGTATCAATGCCCAGGCAAGAGAACTGGGAATGTCTTACAGCCGCCTGATAGCCGGCTTGAAAAAAGCGAACATTGAAATGGACCGCAGGGTACTGGCCGATCTGGCCGTCAATGATAAAGAAGCTTTTTCTGCTGTTGTTGAGCAGGCCAAGGCTGCCTTAGCCTGATAACCGGGATTTGGCTGCTTCACTGGAAGCAGCCTGCTTTCTAACAAGGTTGTCATGGGTAATTTGTCAGCATGGAAAATCTAGACGCGCTTACCAGCGATGCACTACAGGCGATTGAACAGGCTCAGGATATACCCGGGCTTGAGCAACTGCGTGTTCAGTATTTAGGAAAAAAAGGCAGCTTGACGGATCTTTTAAAAGGTCTTGGTAAGCTCGATCCTTCTGAAAGACCCCAGGCAGGCGCCTCTATCAACGCAGCAAAGGTCCAGGTTCAGGATGCGCTGGAAGCGCGCAAACTGACCCTGAGCGCCGCAGCTGAAGTCACTCAGCAGAAAGCTGAAGCCGTTGATGTAACACTACCCGGTCGACGCCAGAGCTCCGGGGGACTGCATCCAGTTACCCGAACGCTGCAGCGGATTGAATCTATTTTCGCAACGGCCGGCTTCGATGTTGTGCAGGGTCCTGAAATAGAGGACGACTATCATAACTTTGAAGCCCTGAATATTCCGGCTCATCATCCCGCCAGAGCCATGCACGATACCTTCTATTTTGACTCCGGTCTGCTGTTGAGAACTCATACTTCTACAGTTCAGGTCAGGGTCATGGAGGAAGGCGAAGCACCATTTCGATTTATCTGTCCGGGACGGGTATACCGCTGTGATTCAGATCTTACGCACACGCCCATGTTTCATCAGGTTGAAGGCATGCTGGTAGATGAGCACGCCACAATGGCTGACCTGAAAGGTTTGCTGGTTGAGTTTTTGCAGGTATTTTTTGAGGCTGACCTGGAGGTCCGCTTCAGACCTTCCTATTTCCCGTTCACAGAACCCTCGGCAGAAATGGATGTGCAATGCGTATCCTGTAAGGGCGAAGGTTGCCGTGTGTGCAGCCATACCGGTTGGCTTGAAGTAGGCGGTTGCGGCATGGTGCACCCCAATGTATTGAGATCTTCCAATATAGATTCGGAAAAGTTCACGGGATTTGCCTTTGGAATGGGCGTGGACCGACTCGCCATGTTGCGCTATCAGATTAACGATCTGCGTTTGTTGTTTGATAATGATCTGCGTTTCTTGCGCCAGTTCAGCGAAGGTCAGGGTGTTTAAGCATGCAATTCAGTGAAAGCTGGTTAAGGGAATGGATCAATCCTGATATAGATACGGATACGCTTGTTGCTCAGCTCACTATGGCGGGGCTTGAGGTCGACAGCGTTACAGCTGCAGGCCAGTATTTCAGTGGCGTAATCATTGCAGAAGTTCGAAGTGTAGAACCCCACCCTGATGCCGATAAACTGCGAGTCTGTCAGGTGTTTAATGGCACAGATCTTTTCCAGGTGGTGTGCGGTGCCGCTAATGTTGCGGCTGGCCAAAAAGTAGCCTATGCCAGTCTTGGCGCTCTATTAGGCAAAGAATTCAAGATTAAAAAAGCCAAATTGCGCGGTGTAGAATCCTTCGGCATGATTTGTTCCGCAGAGGAACTGGGTCTTGCAGAACAGTCAGATGGCATTATGGTGCTTCCCGCAGAGGCAGAACTCGGGATAGATATCCGCAAATTTCTTGCGCTGGATGATTCTCTTATTGAGGTTGACCTTACGCCAAACCGGGGCGATTGTTTAAGTATTGCCGGTATAGCACGGGAAGTAGGGGTGTTAAACAACTTACAGGTCACAGCCCCCTCTATAGATACAGTCGCCCCACAAATTGACGAAACTTTTCCAATTAGCCTGGAAAGCCCGCAACATTGCCCGCGTTATTTGGGCAGAGTTCTGAAAAATATTAATCCAGACGTTCAGTCGCCACAGTGGTTACAGGAAAGGCTTCGGCGCAGCGGCATCAAGAGTATAGACCCTGTCGTCGATGTCACGAATCTGGTGATAATGGAGCTTGGCCAGCCCATGCATGCCTTTGATTACGAAAAACTCGAAGGCGGTATTAATGTGCGCCTGGCTGCAAACAAGGAAAAGTTGACCCTGCTGGATGGTAAGGAAGTGGAGTTAAGTCCGGATACCCTGGTTATTGCTGATAGCAAAAAGGCCCTCGCAATTGCCGGTGTAATGGGAGGTCTGGACAGCTCGGTTCAGGCATATACCAGCCATATATTTCTGGAAAGTGCTTTTTTTACCCCACAATGCATCGCTGGCAAGGCTCGATCCTATGGCCTGCAGACAGATGCGGCGCACCGCTTTGAGCGCGGGGTTGATTTTAACCTGCCGCGTCAGGCGATGGAGCGGGCTACAACCTTACTACTGGAGATAGTAGGCGGTGAGGCCGGACCTGTCATAGAAGAGGTGCAGTCCCTGCCTGAAGACAAAACTGTCGCACTAAGAGCAGAGCGAATTTCCCGTATTCTCGGAATTACCATGAGTGCAGAGCAGGTTGAGTCAATTCTAACCGGTCTTGGGCTTACCCTGATAAACAAAGATGCAGAGAGCTGGACGTTTGCAGTACCTTCCTGGCGCTTTGACATCGCTATTGAAGAAGATCTGGTCGAAGAGCTGGCCAGGATCTTTGGCTACGATAATCTGCCAGTCACCGAGCCGCTCAGCCGTTTTTCGCTGAAACCCCAGGTCGAGGCAAGGGTTGGTTTACCGACAATTCGAGAACGTCTTACCGCGCTGGGTTACCAGGAAGTCATTACCTACAGCTTTGTCGATAAAAAGCTGGAGTTGCTTCTGGGTGCAGCGGAGACGGATCTGCTGCCATTGGCAAACCCCATATCCCAGGATATGTCTGTCATGCGCACAAGTCTTTGGCCAGGCTTGCTTGGTACCCTGCAGTATAATCATCACCGTCAGCAAAACCGTGTAAGAATATTTGAATCAGGGCTTGTATTTTCAAACAGAAACAATAATATAGAGCAGATATCTAA
The DNA here is from genome assembly GCA_030828385.1 of Gammaproteobacteria bacterium. GTDB lineage: Bacteria > Pseudomonadota > Gammaproteobacteria > Pseudomonadales > Pseudohongiellaceae > Eutrophocola. The sequence continues at coordinate 11,908 of JAURCS010000007.1, read as the reverse complement.
AGTAGCTTCTATATTGTGGGGAAGTCAGTTTCCAGAGCAATGGGGAGAGCAGGGAACGCCTGTCGATTTCTTCAGTATGAAGGGAGATCTGGAATCTTTGCTGGGTCTGACACTGGAAGAACAGGGCTTTTCTTTTATCGCGGATACTCATCCAGCACTGCAGCCAGGTCAGACTGCACGTGTGGTCCGTGGAGAGAAAACTATTGGCTGGCTCGGCGCCTTAGCTTCAAGTGCTCAGCAACACATTGATATTAATGGAAAAGTTTACCTTATGGAACTGGACCTTGAGGCTGTTGCAGAGGCAAGATTACCCGTTTACCAGGAGCTGTCTCGCTTCCCGTCAGTACGCCGTGACCTTGCCGTAATCGTAGATGTTGCTCAGCAGACTGGAGAAATACAGCTTGCTATCAAGGAAAAGGCGGGGGAACTGCTCTCTGAAATCGTTATTTTTGACGTTTATCAGGGCCAAAACATTGAAAAAACTAAAAAAAGTCTTGCAATAGGCTTGACCTTCCAGCATCCTTCCCGCACTCTTACGGATGAAGAGATAAACTCAATAATTAATAACTGTATCAACGTCCTAGAAGCACAATTTAATGCTGAGTTAAGGATGTAAACAGGGTTTTCATTAGTATAAATTTTGTAATTTGCAGGTCAGTTAGCGGACAAAATATCGGGATCAATCGATCATTAGTATGAGAGCTTAGCCTCTTTCTCGCTAACGCTATTTGACCAGGTCTATAGTTAGATCTAGAGCAAAATAATAGCAAAGTAATAGCAAAGTAATAGCAAAGCTAGAAAAGTAGAAAAGGTAGAGAGCTATGTCCGGTAGTGCACTGACAAAAGCAGAGATGGCTGAAAAACTGTTTGATGAGATGGGTCTCAACAAACGGGAAGCCAAAGAGCTTGTAGAGCAATTCTTTGAAGAAATTAGGCTCTCGCTGGAAGGTAACGAGCAGGTGAAACTGTCAGGTTTTGGCAATTTTGATCTGCGCGACAAGCGCCAGCGTCCAGGCAGAAACCCGAAAACCGGTGAAGAAATCCCAATTCAGGCGCGACGCGTAGTAACCTTCCGACCAGGACAAAAACTAAAATCAAGAGTTGAAGATTATGCTGGAACCAAGTCATAACGCTGAACTTCCTGAAATTCCTGCTAAACGCTATTTCACAATCGGCGAGGTTAGCAATCTCTGTGATGTAAAACCCCATGTATTGCGTTACTGGGAACAGGAATTCACTCAGCTCAAACCTGTAAAACGCAGAGGCAACCGACGTTATTACCAGCGTCAGGATGTGATGTTAATCCGACAGATTAGAGAACTACTCTATGAGCAGGGCTTCACTATTGGTGGAGCAAGACAGCGTATGGCAGGTAGTGATACTCAGGACAAGGCACCTGCAGTCAATAAACAGCTGGTCAGGGACCTGATTAGTGATGTTGAGGAAGCGTTGAAAGATCTGGCCTGATATCAATCAGCCAGTTTCGCAGTAGTTATTCCGTTTTAAATACAGATTACGTCGGAGTGTAGCGCAGCCTGGTAGCGCACCACACTGGGGGTGTGGTGGTCGTCGGTTCAAATCCGGCCACTCCGACCAATTTCTTTAATAACTTAAAACCCTCATTCTTTTCTCCTTTAAATTACTGTGCGTAATTCACTCTGCCAGCTTTTTGCCATTAAAAAATGGTGGATAAACTCAATAGCATTGTGAATGGCGGTGCTGCTGCTAAATCCTTATTTGATCAAAGTCTGCTACCTCAGATAAAAAATTGCATCATTAACAGTAAAAACAGTTCTTTTTTTACTTTTCCTGTAGTGGGAGCTTGGGTTTTTATCAACCTGGATTACGCAACATGAGAAAAGGGGCTTAGTACTACGCTACTATCAGTTTCTTTTTTTCCTAGTCGAAAAGACTCTCCAAGCACGGTGTTGGTCTTGAGTATAACGAGCCCTATATGGCTTTTGTCATTCAGGCTTCGCACGTTAAATATGCTTCCCAGCGCATTGCCGGCTGTGTCATAAAGCGTATAATTTTCTTCTGGTGTATCCGCCACAAATGAGGCCAGAAATAAACGCTTGTTTGCCTTTCCGCGAAAATGCATACGTGCCACAATTTCCTGGCCGGTGTAACAACCTTTGTTAAAGCTGATAAAGCCTGCTAGATCCAGGTTCAATTCTTCCGGCGTATAAAGACTAGTATCACCATCCTCAATTAATAAAATGCCAGCCTGAAGATCGAGAATGTCCCAGGCTGATTTTTCCCGACGGGGCAGTGTTTCAATGCGGGCTTGAATATCGGCATTATTGATGTCTTCAAGCCAGAGTTCATAGCGTGGCAAATTATCGCTGAGATTGATAATAATATTGCCACCAACATTGGCAGAGCGGTTTTTTTCAGGAAGTGCAGGAAAAATGGTTTTTAATAATTCGGTGGCTTTATTTCCAGTCAGCCCAAACCTTTTGAATCGATGACTGGCATCATTCATTTGTGCTTTGTAAAAAGGAATATATTTTTGTAACGTTTGCATGGCAATTTCCAGGACGCCTGGTTGCATGGAAAGGAAAAAGTCATCGCCAAGTTTTATCAGGCGAAAGTTTGCATAGACTCTTCCTTTGTTGTTACATGCAGCACCGAGCTGGCAACTGCCACTGGCAAATCCATCAAGGTCACAGGTGAGCTGACCCTGAAGAAACTTTGCGCTATCCTCGCCACTAATTTGTAGCAGTTCAAATGAGTCCAGCGGCGCATGGAAATCTTGCATGGATTGCATAAGGTATGTATGTCTCTGGTGAAGTAACTGGAGAGCATACAAGTATAAGGCCTGCTATCTATTGAATAAATAGAGGATTAAACCGCACAAAGACTAAGGAGATGACTATATGGTCACTGACGCCATTGATCTAAAAAAAATGTACTGGCATAGCCGTCGCGGCATGCTTGAACTTGATCTGATTCTGGTGCCTTTTGCTGAAAATGTATTGCCACAGCTTTCGAAAAATGAGTGCAAAGAATATGCAAGGTTATTGGAGGAAGAAGATCAGGATATATTTATGTGGCTAATGAAGAGAGTGCCTGTGCAGGATTCTTCCTTGCAGCCAATAGTAGATAAAATACTCTCCCATACATAAACTGCTAACCTCCCCCCATTCAGATACAATCTAACCCTGTTCTGGAATAAAATTGCCCGGAGTAAGAATTGTGTTTTCAGCTGTTGGCATCTTGTCAGGGTAGTCCAGCGTGTAATGCAGGCCGCGGCTTTCTTTGCGGCTCATCGCGGACTGAATGATGAGTTCTGCAACCAGTGCAAGGTTGCGCAGTTCCAGGAGATTTCTGGTGACAGTGTATTTACTGTAATACCAGCGGATTTCACGTTGCAGCAACTCGATTCGATTCTGGGCCCGCTGTAAACGTTTATTGGTCCTTACGATGCCAACGTAATCCCACATAAAGCGTCGGATTTCATCCCAGTTATGCGAGATCACAACATCTTCATCTGAATCTGTTACCTGACTTTCGTCCCAGGCAGGAATGTTTTCCTGCAAGCTGACATCATCGAGTCTTTGCAGGATATCTTCCGCTGCGGCAAAAGCAAAAACGAAACATTCCAATAGTGAATTACTAGCCATGCGGTTGGCGCCATGCAGTCCTGTGAAGCTGGTTTCACCTATTGCATAGACATTCCCGACATCAGTTTTGCCATTAATATCCACCATAACGCCACCGCAACTGTAATGAGCAGCAGGAACAACGGGAATTTTTTCCCGGGTAATATCGATACCAAATTCAAGGCACTTTTTGTGAATGGTGGGGAAGTGGTCAAGAATGAATTCGTCCGGTTTATGGCTTATATCCAGATAAACAAAGCTGCAGCCAAGACGCTTCATTTCAGAGTCGATTGCCCTGGCCACGATATCTCGAGGTGCCAATTCGCCGCGAGGGTCATAGTCAAACATAAAGCGCGAGCCATCGGGTAATTTAAGCTGGCCACCTTCCCCCCTGAGCGCTTCTGTAATCAGAAAAGATTTTGCCTTGGGGTGGTAGAGGCAGGTTGGATGAAACTGGTTGAATTCCATATTGGCGACACGACAGCCTGCTCGCCAGGCCATCGCCATACCGTCACCACTGGCCCCGTCCGGGTTGGAGGTATACAGGTATGCTTTGCTGGCACCACCGGTTGCGAGAATGACGAAACGGGCGCGGTAAACGGTGACTTTGCCACTGATTTCATTGAGCACATAAGCACCGACACAGCGATTACCCGATAATCCAAGTTTCTCAGTCGTGATGAGATCAACAGCCACGGTGTTGATACAAAAAGTAATATTTGGATGTTCCATCACCTGGACTGAAAGACTTTCAAAGACCGAGCGGCCGGTAGCATCTGCAGCATGAACAACCCGACGATGACTATGGCCGCCTTCCTTGCTGAGATGATAATTCGATGTTGCAGCTTTTTCTGCATCGCGTTCGCGGGTAAACTTCACGCCTTGTTCAACCAGCCACTCAATGCATTCGCGACCGCGTGAAACGGTGTATTCAACAATTGCTGGGTCGCATAAACCGTCGCCGGCAACAAGCGTGTCTTCCAGATGGGATTCAAGAGAGTCGTGTTGATCGAGAACGGCGGCAATACCACCCTGGGCATAGTACGTTGAGCCCTGGTCAAGAGAGCTCTTGGATAGAATAGTGACTCTGGACTGCGCGGCAACTTTCAGCGCAAGGCTTAAACCCGCAGCACCGCCACCGATTATTAAAACATCGGTATCTCGACTGGGAGAGGAATTTGAATTATCTGGCATGGATTTAGAAAAGCGTGAACGTCCTGACGCTATTCTACCTTGTGAGATACAATAAAAAATATATATTAACGCAGAAAGTTTAGCGGCTGTTGGCTGGCGAACTTTTTACCCGTGAGCCTGTCTATCTGTTTAGCAGTAAAGTCCAGGCTTCTGTTTTATCAACCACAGAGTGGAGCCAGGCAATTGGCCACAGAAGAAGTAGAAGAAGTAAAGGAAGACGCCAGGAATACAGATCAACAACTGGTAGACCGGGTATTCAATGGTGATAAACATGCCTTTGATTTGCTCGTATTGCGTTATCAGCATCGAATCCTTGGCCTGATTGGGCGTTTTATTAGAGACCCTGCCGAAGTGGAAGATGTCGCCCAGGAGGCATTTATCAAAGCTTACCGTGCCTTGCCCAAGTTTCGTGGCGACAGTGCGTTTTATACCTGGTTGTATCGAATCGCTATCAATACAGCGAAAAACTACATGGTTGCCCGAGGTCGCAGGCCGCCAGCAACCGACGTAGATATCGAAGATGCCGAGTTTATGGAGAATAACCGGACGTTAACTGATATCGAAAGTCCCGAAGCCAATCAGGAGCGCGAGGATTTACAGCGGGTTATTAATGAAGCCCTGGAAGATCTCCCTGAGGATCTACGCACAGCATTTACCTTGCGAGAGTTCAGTGGGCTTAGCTACGAAGAGATTACGGAGATAATGGGGTGCCCGGTAGGAACCGTCAGGTCGAGAATTTTCAGAGCCAGGGAGGCGCTAGACAAAAAAATCCGCCCTATACTGGATAATGAATAGGGTCATGTATTAGATCTTGAAAAGAAACAGGGAAAAATGAAAAAAAAGCGCAAAAAGAGGGAATTATTGCCCGATGGTGATGTCTAGTAGTTATCAAGGACTGTAACAGCTGGCGGGAATGGGCTTTCACAGAGTTTCAGGATGCGTTTTAGACAGTGTAGCAATAGTGAGAAACTGCAGGATTAATGGGGGAAACAGGTAGCAAACGCTGTTTCAGCGATAAATCCGACTACATTACCTATTGATTTTGAAGGATATTTTACTTTTTACAATTTATAAAGAGTTAGAACAGATAAATCAGATATCGTAAAGCACCGAGGAATCAATGACCGATAAATTATACGAATCACTTTCTGCACTGATGGATGACGAAACAGATCAGCTGGAACTGCGTCGCGTGTTAAAAGCAATGGAAGAGCATGGAGCTGAGCCTGAAAAGGCTGAATTTTCTGATCTAAAAGCAAAATGGCATCGATATCATGTGATCAGCTCGGCATGTAAACAGGAAATCCACAGTTCGCCTTCGTGCAATCTGCTGGGCAGAATTCAGGCGGAACTGGAAAATGATGAAGTGCCATCTGCTGAACTGCCTGCGAATAAAAACAGCCTTCGCACAAAAGGTGTTTTTCAAATTCTTGGCCAAGGCGCAATTGCTGCAACGGTAGCGCTGGCAGTGCTATTTACCGCAGATCTGGTGATGGTCAGTGATACTTCAGGTGTTTCTGACATTAGCACTGAATTGGCTGGGTCCGAGATACAAGCAAATTCATTGCCAGGACTCACCGGTGAGCTTAACCCTTCCACCCAAACTCGTGTTGCCGTTCAAACCGCTCTTGATGCGGATGAAATGAGCCGGCTGGAGAGAGTGGTTTCCGAAGAGTTGGATGAAACTCTGGAAAATCGTGAAACTCCGGCAATATTTGCGCCCGAGTAAACCTTCTTTTTTCAAGTATTCAATTCGATACAGCCATTTTATGCCTTGTATCTGCCTGATATGATTGCAGGCTCTAATCATTAGCATCCCGGTAATTTACCAGCATGACCATTGAGCATATGTCAGTAGTGAGCGTCGACAATGGTTTTCTCCACTTGAGATCCCGCGACCCCGATCACTGCAAACAATGTGCAGCCAGCTCCGGGTGTGGCATACATTTGCTTAACAAGGCAATGATCAGGGGGACAGGCATCATTCCGCTGGAAGTGCCATTACAAAGCGAGAAAAACATTCAACCTGGTGATGAGATCACTGTAGCAATAGATGATGGCAAGCTTATCAGCATGTCACTTTTACAGTATTTTTTTCCAATCCTGCTATTGGTAATGACAACCGCAGTGGCTGAAGTAATTATGAAACACTACCAACTAAATGAAATATGGGTGATTCTCTCAGCATTTATAGTACTTATAGCTACAATGCTTATGGTTGGTTATCTGTCAGTGCCATTGATTAGCCGTATGGAAAAATGTTTAAAACTGGATGCGCGAAAGTTACGTACAAGCCCTTAATAATACCGGGTTAAAATCAGGACCAGATAATGACGCTATTAAACAAAATGAAATTACCAGCAGTTGCATTCTTCACAGTGATAACGGTACTTATCATATCGGTTGGGGTTAATGCCCAGGGTCTTCCTGATTTTACCAGGCTGGTTGATGACAACGCGGCAGCTATTGTCAATGTCAATTCATTGTCTCGCGCCAATTCCGGAGCAGAAAGCGGGGAAAGGCTGGAAGATTTCCTGCGAGAGTATTTTGGCAACAGGGCGCCTGAAATTCCGCAGGAACAGCTGCGTGAGTTTGAACGCAGACCTTCTCTGGGGTCCGGATTTATCATTTCTGAAGATGGCTACATTATTACCAACCATCACGTGGTAGAGAATGCTGAAGAAATAACCATAACGCTGAATGACCGACGCGAGTTTGAAGCAGAAGTGATTGGCTCCGATGTCAGCTCCGACATTGCCTTGCTAAAAATCGAAGCGACTGGTTTGAGGCCTGTAAAGCTGGGGAACTCCTCACGCTTGAAGGTGGGCGAATGGGTTTTGGCAATCGGCTCTCCTATGGGCCTGCAGTTTTCGGTGGCCGCCGGCATCATAAGCTATATGGGAAGGAATATACCTAATGGCTCCGCAGGTAATTATGTTTCATTTATTCAGACGGATGTTGCGATAAATCCCGGTAATTCCGGTGGCCCCTTATTCAATCTTGCTGGTGAGGTCATTGGCATTAATTCCCAGATTTTTACCAGTACCGGTGGCTCCATGGGCTTGTCATTTGCCATTCCCGTTGATGTTGCCAAAAATGTTGTAGGCCAGCTCAAGGAAAAGGGAATCGTCGAGCGAGGCTGGATGGGGGTAGGCATAAATGATGTCAGTCAGGAGCTTGCCAATGAAGCTAATTTACCCAAACCTGCCGGCGCCCTGGTTAATCAGGTTATTGCAGGCAGTCCTGCCGAAGAGGCTGGATTCAAAAGCGGGGACATCATTCTTCGTTTCAATGGCCATGAGATAACAAGTAGCGGCGACCTCCCATTTCATGTTGGTCTGACAGCCCCGGATGCTATTGCTGAAGTTGATATTGTCCGTAATGGTTCTGCCCAGACACTCTCAATGAAAGTAGGAAAACTGGCGACAGGTAATTCACAGCAATTAGGTGCCAACTCAGCTGATGCAAACCCCATTGGCCTGATGATTACGGACATAAACCGGCCTGACGCTGCGCCAGGGGTGTTGGTAGTGAATGTGGTCGGTGATGTTGGCAAGGAAGCAGGGTTTCAGACCGGCGATATTCTTCTCAGTTTAAATGGCCAGATAACCGGCTCCGTTGAGCAATTCAATGAGGTAGTTTCGGGCTTACCCATGGATCAGGTCATTCCGGCACTAGTGGAACGAAACGAAAGAAAATTCTTTCTGACCGTTGCCATGCCAAACATGCCGGAGTAGGGGTTCAGCCGCATAATACATAGCGAATAGCATGTTCTTACTGTAGACTTGCGCTTTTTTTTCAGCCACTCAAGAGCTTACTTTTCTGGTGAGTAATCTAGATAACATACGAAACTTTTCCATTATCGCTCATATCGATCATGGCAAATCTACTATCGCAGACCGATTCATCCAGTTATGTGGTGGATTAGCCGACCGCGAGATGCAGGAGCAAGTGCTTGATTCCCTTGATATAGAACGTGAACGTGGCATTACCATCAAGGCTCAAAGCGTCACACTGGATTACAACGCGGATGACGGCATCACCTACCAGCTTAATTTTATTGATACTCCCGGCCATGTTGACTTCAGTTACGAAGTTTCGCGTTCATTGGCGGCCTGTGAAGGGGCATTACTGGTAGTGGATGCTGCACAGGGCGTGGAAGCCCAGTCCGTCGCCAATTGCTACACCGCGATTGATCAAGGGCTGGAAGTTATTCCGGTACTCAATAAGATGGATTTGCCCCAGGCTGAGCCGGAGCGGGTAAAAACCGAAGTGGAAGAAATTATAGGTATTCCAGCCGATGACGCAGTGCTTGCCAGTGCCAAAAGTGGCGTCGGTATCAAGGATATTCTTGAACGTATTATCAGGGATGTTCCTCCACCGAAAGGAAATACCGATGGCAAACTCCAGGCACTCATTATTGACTCCTGGTTTGATAGCTATCTGGGCGTCATCTCGCTGGTCCGCGTCAGGGAAGGCACGATCAGGAAAGGCGACAAGATCATTGCCAAATCTACCGGTAAAGTCCATGTGGTAGATAACGTTGGCATTTTCACCCCAAAACGTCTGGTGCAAAAAGAATTAAAAGCCGGAGAAGTGGGCTTTGTTGAAGCCAGCATCAAGGAAATTCAGGGCGCGCCAGTTGGGGACACCATCACCCATGCCGCCACCTCCGATGTGCCAATGCTTCCTGGATTCAAAAAGGTTCAGGCTCAGGTTTTTGCTGGCCTTTTTCCTGTTTCCAGTGATGATTATGAGAGCTTCAGGGATGCGCTGGAGAAACTCACCCTGAATGATGCCGCGCTGGTTTACGAGCCGGAAAACTCCGATGCTCTAGGAGTTGGCTTTAGATGTGGTTTCCTGGGGATGCTGCACATGGAGATTGTGCAGGAGCGACTTGAACGGGAGTATGACCTTGACCTGATTACCTCAGCACCGACGGTTGTATTCGAGGTTCTTACCATCAGAGGCGAGGTGCTGAAAGTTGAAAGTCCCTCGCGCTTGCCGCCGACATCGACCATCGAGGAAATGCGGGAACCCATTGTTGAAGCAAATATTCTGGTACCCCAGGAATATGTTGGCAACGTATTAAGTCTTTGTGTCGAGAAACGTGGCGTACAAAAAGACATGCAATATGTGGGGCATCAGGTATCAATCAAATATGAACTGCCTATGCACGAGGTGGTGCTGGACTTCTTCGACAGACTTAAATCCGTCAGCCGTGGCTATGCCTCCCTTGATTACCATTTTGTCCGCTTCCAACCGGCAAACCTGGTGAGGCTGGATGTTTTGATTAATGGTGATACAGTAGATGCACTTGCGTTAATTGTGCACAGGGATCAGGCGCATTCAAAGGGCAGAGTGCTGACAGAGAAAATGAAGGAACTGATTCCCAAGCAAATGTTTGAAATTGCCATACAAGCCGCTATTGGAAAACGGGTCATTGCCAGAGAAACCATTGGGGCCATCAAGAAAAATGTGACGGCCAAATGTTATGGTGGGGATATTACTCGTAAGAAAAAACTATTGGAAAAACAAAAAGCCGGTAAGAAAAGGATGAAGCAAGTGGGAAATGTAGAAGTGCCCCAGGAAGCTTTTTTGGCGATTCTCAAAGTAGATAAATAATAATTAGTAGTCCTGAAGCACCAGCTATGGATCGTGATCAGGTCCCACAAGGGCAGAATAAAATACAGGAGCAAACGGCTAGAATAGTCGATTAAGCATATGAGTTTTGATTTTTCACTAGTGTTACTGCTTTTTTCTCTGGTTGCCGGTGTTATCTGGTTGCTTGATATTTTCTTATTGAAGAAACCTCGTGACGAAAAAGTCAGGCAGAAGCTGGCCGAAAAAAATATCACTGAAGCAGACTTTCAGGTTTTTCTGAATTACATTCATACCGGAGAATCAGGTAGTGAGGATAAAGGCCGGGAGGACGCTACCCAGTTTCCAAATAGAAAAGGGCTGGAAGAAGCTTACGTAATTTATCGCGAACCTGTTGTGGTGGATTATGCGAAGTCCTTTTTTCCGATAATTTTTGCCGTACTGGTTTTACGCTCTTTTCTGTTTGAGCCTTTTCAGATACCAACTGGATCGATGATACCTACGCTTAATGTCGGCGATTTCATCGTAGTGAATAAATTTGCCTATGGTATTCGATTGCCGGTTATCGGGACCAAGATTGTTGATGTGGATGATCCGAAACGAGGCGATATTATGGTCTTTATTCCGCCTCATGATCCCAATTACTATATTAAACGCGTTATTGGAATGCCTGGAGATCATATTCGTTATGATGGCAAGGTGGTTTATGTCAATAATGAGCCACTGGAGCAGGAATATGTGGACTTCATCAACGACAGGCGTCCACCAGTAATATATTCTGTTGAGAAAGTTGGTGGTATCACTCATGATATTTATACGTCGCCTTCGCCTTCCTACATCAGGCCAGGGTCGTGGTTGTGGCCTGAAGGCAGGGTTATTCCTGAGGGCCATTATTTTATGATGGGCGACAACCGTGACAATAGTAGTGACAGCAGGGTTTGGGGCCCGGTAACGGAAGATAATATTGTGGGCAAGGCGGTGGCAGTATGGTTGCACAAGGAGCCGGGTCTTACATTGCCCAGTTTCAGCCAGAACCGTTTCATAGATAACCCCTGATTACATATCAATCTGGAGTGCTGGATAATGACATTAAGCGAATTAAAAGCAGGCAATCGACCTGAAGTTATTGATTTGTCCAAGCAAAAAGGGGCATCACTTTATGCTCTTATTGTTGTGATGACCCTGCTGGGTATTTTGATTCTGGCTGGTTTAAAACTTTCTCCGGCCTATATTGATGATATGGTTGTTAAAAATGCCATTGAAAATTTGAAGGAAAGTGGTGAGCTGGAAGATATGTCTTTACGTGATATTCGAAGATATGTGACCCGGACTGTACAAACTAATGGCGGCAACTTTGCAAGTGATAGCATTGATCAGGTAGAGGAAGGCGGTGTGGATTATATTGCCGTTGAATATGAATCCCGCGTTGCCATGTTCTTGAACATAGATGCGATTGTGAAGTTCAGTTATCGCATAGAAAAATAGTGTCTTTAGTCCCTTCCAAAATT
>JAURCS010000079.1 GCA_030828385.1 Gammaproteobacteria bacterium | reverse complement strand
TTCCCTGTATCTGTTTCCGGAATATATATTATGAAAGAAGAATTGCGCGCTCAGTATGTGAAATCGCTGGAAAGCAGAATTGAAACGATTGATACCCTGAAAGAAAAGTTTTATGAGGGTAATGAATTCGCTGAACAGAATATTCGTTTGCTTGCCCACCAGCTCCATGGCTCAGGCTCAACGTTCGGCTTTCATGTGATTACCAAGGCCAGTGCAGTTCTGGAATCAGCTAAAGAAGATGATCTGGTTCCAAAGATGATGGAATTGAGAACCATTCTGGAAAAAATCATCAAGGGTTATATTGTTGCCTTTCCGGATAAGATAGCGGCGACTAATGCGGCTCCGGTTTATGAAAAGAAAGCCGGTGAAAAACTGGTGCTCATCATTGAGGATGATCCGACAATTGTTGACCAGATCAGAAGCTGTCTGAGCCAGCAGCCAGGAACCATCACTACAGTCGTGGCCGAAGATGCGCTGCATGCTGAAGAGGAATTGTTAAAGGGAGACTATGATCTGGCCATTGTTGACCTGGTATTGCCGGATAAGGATGGTCGAGAAATTCTGCATGAGATCAAGATAGATTTTCAGCTGGCATTCCCCGTGATCATTTTGTCAGGTATTGGCAAAGATCTGGTGCGCGTGGACTGTATGAGTCTCGGCGCTGACAGGTATATTACCAAGCCTCTGGATCAAGCAATGCTGGCAAGGGACGTCGCTAGGCTCGTTAATCTGACGACAGCAACAAGTAGCTGAAACGTAGGTTTCATAACCGCAAAGGCGATGCACAGGCATCGCCTTTTTCTTTTCTGCAGCTTGCTATTGATGCTTCAGCTTTCTGGCAGGGCAATGTCGGATGCGCTGCGCTTATCCGACCTACAAAAACACCTTGCCCCATCTGTAGGTCGGATAAGGCCAAAGGCCGCATCCGACGCGGCGTCCAGCGGACGCCTCTTGAGACTTGAAACTTGTAACTTTAATTTGTAACTTGCGACTTTCCTACCGCGCCAGCAGATCCGTCGTCAGATAAGTCGACACATCATGGGCCTGCTCAGAATCCAGCACCATACTGAAAGGCGGCATGCCATTTCTGCCGGTACTGAGGATATTCATAATGGCCTGTACATCCAGTGCCGAGGTCAGTTCAGCACCGCCGCCGTGACCGCCTTCGCCGGTTTCCCCATGACAGTAGACACAGGACTGGTTGTAGATGGTTCTGCCATTGGCTACATCGGCAGTTCTGTCTTCGGGTACAGCGAGAGTCGGCGCCGCACCGGGGCCGCGCATACCGCCACCTGAAGGACCGGAAGGCACTTCATTGAGGGTGCCGTTAAGGGAAAACAGCCAGACACCATCACCTTTTTTGCCACCAAATAATCCACCGCCGGCATAGGTCACCAGGTATTGTTCACCCTTGTGCATAAAGGTACTGACACCGGAATTGGCCGGGGCATCCATGCGGAATTCCCAAAGCCTTTCTCCCGTGGCGGTATCCAGTGCGATGATTCTGTCGTCGTCGCGTCTGCCCATGAACACCAGTCCGCCGGCAGTAGCCAGAGAGCCGCTGCGGCAGCCATTATTAAACTGTCGCTGCCACACCAGGCGGTTGGTTTTCAGGTCAATGGCAGAATAAACGCCACGACTTTGCAGGCCGGCACCCACATAGGCGCCGCCCAGAAACTGTCCTTCAAAAGTGGGCGCTTCATACTGGCTGGCATCGGCTCGCGCCGCATTGGCCGAATCCGTGGCACAGATAAACATATAATTAGTGGCAGGGTCGTAGGCACTCGGCGGCCAGTTAACCCCGGCAAGAGGAGTGAACACTGTGGTTTCATAAAACGGCGTAAAGATTCTGCCGTCATTGATCAGGTCATATTCTTCCGGCGCATATTTCACATCGAGAGAGACCAGCGCATCACCGATAACATAAGGCTGGGTTGCAGAAGTGGCCTGCCTTGGTTCCTGGGGCACCGGGCGCTCTTCAATGCCGATCAAGGGTTCGCCGGTGATGCGATCCAGAATATAGACCCAGCCGGTTTTGCCAGCCTGAGCCAGTCCCTTGCGCATTTCACCGTCATATTGTGCTTCGAAAAGGATGATCGGATTAGGCGCATCATAGTCCCAGATATCATGATGCACTTCCTGGAAATGCCAGCGGTATTCCCCGGTGTAGACATCGATGGCCAGAATGGAAGCGGTAAACAGATTGTCCCCGGGACGCACGCCGCCGCCCAGTACCGGACCGGCATTGCCGGTGGCAAAATAGAGCATGCCCAGTTCAGCATCCAGCGCCGGGGTATGCCAGACCGGAGCACCGCCCCATTGCCAGACCTCGTTGTCCTGTGGCCAGGTATCATGACCAAATTCGCCGGGACCGGGAATGGTATAGAAGGTCCAGATTTCTTCCCCGTTATTCACGTCATAGGCCTTGACCCGGCCCCGTGTTCCCAGATCGCCACCGGAATAGCCGGTAATAATCATGCCGTCAAAGTACAAAGGCGCAGCGGTCAGACTGTAGCCGGCTTCCGGTTCGGCATCCTGGATTTCCCAGACCACTTCACCGGTCTGCTGATCCAGCGCCATTAATTTGGCATCCACACGCCCGAGAAAGACTTTGCCTTCACCCAGTCCCAGACCACGACTAACCCAGCCGCAGCAGACAAAGGCATCTTCGGTATTCAGGCCGCTGCGATATTCCCAGAGAATTTCGCCGCTATCGACACTGATGGCAAACACGTCATCCTGGCTGGTCACGATATAAATTACGCCTTCATGCACCAGCGGTTGGGCCTGATTGTTATGACGAAAATCCAGCGCGGAATCCAGACCTACGCGCCACACGCCCTTGAGATTACTGACGGTGTCATGGTTGATCTGGTCAAGCGGGGAGTAGCGCTGGTTGGACAGGGTGCCACCATTGGTGATCCAGCCGTCATCCTGGGGAGAGCTTAGTTCCGCAATGGAAAATGCCGGCGCAGGCGTTATCGCTTCAGCCGCTAGAACAGCCTGAGTCACTGACAACAGCGCCGCGCAGGCCAGCAGACCGCAAAGTCTGATAATTGGATTTCCCATAATATTCCCCTTAAATTTTGTTCAGAATGACAGATGTGGAATTATAGCCAAGATTGGGGAATAAAGGATAAAGGATAAAAGTGACCATAACCCCATAACCCCATAACCCCATAACCCTGTAGACCCGTAGGTCGGATAAGCGCAGCGCATCCGACGCGACGCTTAAGTAATGCACAAATAAGAAACCTGCCGGTCAGCAACGTCGGAAGACGGCCTGCAGCCTTTTCCGACCTACGGGGAGGTCAAACCTGTTTTTGTAGGTCGGATAAGCGCAGCGCAATCGTCAGAAATGCCCTTATTGACCAGATTCAATAGCACCTGCGTCTAGCTCTTTTTCTCCTCCCCAGTCATGTGCATAAAAGCTCTTTTCAACATAGTGGTGAAAAGAAGAATATGGCCAGTCTTTCACTTGCCGTACATAGCCATGTTTCAGGGGGTTAATATGAATGTAATTTAAATGAAGCTGAAGGTCGTCTCTTCCTCGAATGGCATATTCCCAAAACCTGCTTTGCCAAAGTGGCACTTTTAACCTCCGATGCCTGGATTTGCAGCTTCTGGAGAATGATTTTTTAATTGCACGCCAGCGTCCGGAAAAATCGCTATCATGTTTTGGTAATGTCCATATGGTATGAAGATGATCCGGTAAAACTACCCATCCGAGGGTGCGAAAAGGGCGGGAATTTTTAGTTCTCTTTACTGCCGAAGCGAACAGGTCGAAATTGTCGACTAGCAGACTGCTTTTTCTCTTGGCCAGAACAACCGTGAAAAAATAGGTTCCTCCTGGAATTAGAACTCTTCGATACTTTGGCATTTCTTTTTTGTTTTAATAGAGGATGTATATAGATCAAAATAGTATGAATTGTTGATAAGGCAAACTTTCCGTCGGAAGACGGCCTGCGGCCTTTTCCGACCTACGAAAAGACCAAGCAGTTTTTGTAGGTCGGATAAGCGCAGCGCATCCGACGGGAATAAATCGTAAAGTAAAAATGAGTTCCGTAAAAACCTTCAGGCAAAAACCGAGACTCATGGAGAAGGCTGAACTTCATAATACTTTACAGGATAAACAGGTCGGATAAGCGCAGCGCATCCGACGGAGAGGTGAAACAAGTTTTATATGTCGCTTAAGCTCGCGCCATCAGGAATGAAAACCACCAGTTAATTTTTCCGCGCAATTAAAGAGAATCATTTCATATGTGGCAAGACAGAAAAGACGGTGAGGAGTCCCCGTTTATCCCTTTGGGACCATTCAAGCTAAGACTGCCTTTTATTCATTACAAATTCGAGTGGCCGGATTACTTTCAGGGTCTGTTGATGTGCGCGGTGGACCTTGCCGCCATTCCGCTGATGATCGAACTGCTCGGTATGCCTTTTGATGTGGCGCTGGCGGTGGTGCTGATGAATGGGCTGTTGTATCTCACCCATCATTTATTGGGTGACCCGGTGGTGCCGGGCTGGATCACGCCGGCGGTGCCTCTGATCATGGCCTATTGCATGCTGTTTCCGGAAGGCCCGGAGCGGGTGCATTCGCTGGTGGCATTTCAGATGACGCTGGGGCTGTTTTCCATTGTGCTCGGGGCGACCGGCCTGGCCAGTAAAGTGGTTACCTTTATTCCGCCGGCAATTAAATCCGGCGTCATTCTGGGCGCGGGCTTTGCCGCGGTGAACTCGGTATTTGTGATTGGCGGGCGCTTTGACAGTTTTCCCTGGTCCATCTCCATCGCCGTGGGCATCGCTTTCTATCTGATTTTTTCACGGCATTTTGCGCGCCTGAAAAAAACCAATCCGGTGCTGGATCTGATCGGCAAGCTGGGCATTTTGCCGATTATTCTGCTGGCGGTTGTTATTGCGCCTTTATTTGGTGAGGCCGCATGGCCTGAAGTGGAATGGGGGCTTATTAGTCCGGATTTCAGCACGCTGTTTCAGGAATACACTGTCATTGGCCTTGGCTTCCCGCCACTGATGATGTTTGTCTCTGCCGTCCCTACGGTATTGGCCGCCTACATCGTGTTGTTTGGTGATGTGTTGCAAAGTCGTTCCCTGATTGCCGAGGCCGACAGCCTGCGTCCCGACGAACACA
Source organism: Gammaproteobacteria bacterium (assembly GCA_030828385.1). GTDB lineage: Bacteria > Pseudomonadota > Gammaproteobacteria > Pseudomonadales > Pseudohongiellaceae > Eutrophocola. The sequence goes on along the minus strand of JAURCS010000079.1, from coordinate 194 downwards.
TCGACTATAACCCCAACCGTGCCCATTTGATCTTCGGTGGACGTAACACGCTGATGAGTATTATCGGACCGGATATCGTGATGGCGGGTCCCTTGTGGGCGGCCATGCAGGTGGTGGTGGGCGAGGAGGAGGAGGAGGATGGCATGGTGGTGGAGGCAGGCGGAGTGGTGTCCGCTTCCCATCAGCAGCAGGAG
>JAURCS010000078.1 GCA_030828385.1 Gammaproteobacteria bacterium | reverse complement strand
GGCAAAGCGGGTAATTCAATTGACATAAAAAACTCCATATCTGAGAAATAACAGAATTCAGTGAAAACTTCAGGAAATGACTACTGACTAAATTCAGGCGGAGTATTGTAGCAAAAAATTCCCGGAATTTTCAGAATTTAGGGATTTTGTCAGGACCGGGCGTTCAGAGCAGATTTAGGGAAGATACAGGGAACCAGATAAAGGAAAAAGCAAGCTCCGTAGGTCGGATAAGGCCACAGGCCGCATCCGACAGAAAACCCACCAGATTCCGACTCGGTTGTTTATTGCCTGATGACGAAGTGAAATCCGCAGTGTCGGATGCGCTAAGCTTATCCGACCTACAAATCCTTTCTTCCTGCATCCTGAATCATGTATCCTGAATCCCGCATCCAAAAAAAAGGCGCCACTCCTGACGCCTTCTCCATCCTGCCCACCTTTATCCTTTTTCCTTTATCCTTTATCCTTTATCTTTTATCCGTCAGTTTGCTTGCCTCTGCTTTTAACGCGTCAACCAGGCTACAAGCAATCGAATCTGCTCATCATCCAGCTTCTCCCCAAACGCCGGCATACGGCCATTTCGGCCTTCTCGCAAGGTGGTTCTGATGGTTTCTACATCACCGCCATAGAGCCACACATCATCTACCAGGCTGGGCGCGCCCAGCAAGGGATTGCCGGTGCCTTCGATGCCGTGACAGGCAGAACATATCTGGTTAAATCTTGCTTGTCCGGGGTGGCCTTCGGCTTCAGGACTGCCTACCACAAGGACATAGTTGGCTACATCAGTGACGCCCTGCTGGCCCAGTAAGGCTTCCCAACTGGTCATAACGGCTACCCGGCCATTTAGCAATGTCTGCTCAATATTTTCAGGGCTGCCACCCCACTGCCAGATGCCATCGGTAAGGTTGGGGAACAGGTTCGCCTGACCCTGGGCCTCATAGCCATGACAGGCGGCACAATTCTGCTTGTAGAGATCACTCGCACTACCCATCAGCGCGTCGTCTGCCCGTATTGCGTCAAGAGGCATGGCAGCTATTTCTGCCCGTAGTTCAGTGAAGTTTTCATTGAATGCACTGTAGCGTTCACTTAACTCTCCACCCTGGGACCACTGGAAGGCGCCCTTGAAAGAGCCAAGGCCTGGATAGAACATGAGATAGAACACAGAAAACACCATCATCGCGAAGATCAGCCAGAACCACCACAGTGGCGCAGGATTCTGACCTTCTTCCAGATTGCCATCCCAGATAGTCTCTTCTACTTCGTTAGGATCCGGTGGCGCCGCGGTATAGACACTGATCACCAACCACGCCAGGGCAATAAAACTGATCAAAGTGATCAGAATAATCCAGCCACTCCAGAAATCATTGGGCATATCAGCCATGGGGTACACCTGCTTTCTTTAATTCACCTGGTAGGTCAGGCTCTTCATCACCATAATCTTCGTCGTTCAGCGGGATATTGGCAGAGCGGTCAATGTCGCGATCAGCACTTACCATAAACACCCATGTGACCAGTACCACCATGAACAACATCACCAGCATATCGCCAACAAAAATAAACCAGCTCATCGGTTCTCCTCCGCCAGGCCAGTGCCTAGTACCTGAAGATAGGTAATCAGCACATCCAGTTGGCTCAGGCCATCAATTTCATCAGGGGCGGCAGCAATTTCTTCCTCGCTATAGGGGTGTCCCAGCGTCTGCAGGACGCGCATTTTCTTCTGGATATCCCCCATGGCGTTGGCTTCATTTTCCGCCAACCACGGATAGGCAGGCATGATGGAGTTATTCACTACACTGCGCGGATCCAGCAAGTGGACCCGGTGCCAGTCATCAGAATACTTGCCACCAATTCTGTGCAGGTCCGGCCCGGTGCGTTTTGAGCCCCATAGAAAAGGTCGGTCATAAACAAATTCATCGGCCCGCGAGAACGGCCCATAGCGTTCCACTTCTGCGACCAGTGGTCTGATCTGCTGCGTGTGGCAAACATGACAGCCTTCCTGGATATAGACATCCCTGCCGGTTAATTCTTCAGCAGTGTAGAGATGACTGTTCTGCGTAGCGGTACTCAGGGATTCCTGAAATACGCTCGGCAAGACCTGAACCAGGCCGCCAATGGAGGACACGAACAGAATGCCAAAGATCAGCAGACCAATATTATTTTCCAGCTTTCGATGCAGGGTTACGCCATGGTATTTCATGCTGGTACCTCCCGACCTGTGCTTCCATCAAAATCCGGTTCCGGTTCAGGCATATGCGCCGTGCCATGTATTTCATCCACGATATCGGGGGGGCTCACGGAAACCGTATGTCGGCCCCACATGGTTCTGAACAGGTTATACGCCATCAGGATGGTGCCGATGAGGAAGATAATGCCGGCAATAAGCCGCAAGCCGTAATAAGGCACCATGGACGCCATCACGTCATTGAAGCTGTAGCTCAGCTCACCAATGCCATCCACGCTGAGCCATAACAGCCCCTGGGAAATACCTGCTCCCCACATGGCAATGATATAGAGCATGGTACCCGCCAGTGCCATCCAGAAATGAATGTTGGCCAGACGTACACTGTAAAGCTCTCTGCCCATCATGCGCGGTACCATAAAATAGAAAGTGCCATAGGTGATCATGGCGTTCCAGCCAAGCGCACCGGAATGAACATGACCGATAGTCCAGTCAGTAAAGTGACTGACAATATTTACACTGCGAATAGCCATCATCGGGCCCTCGAAGGTGGCCAGTCCATAAAAGGCCAATGCCAGTACGATGAACTTCATCGCCGGATCCACGCGCAATTTTCGCCACGCTTTACTCACCGTCATAATGCCGTTAATCATGGTGGCCCAGGATGGCGCCAGCAGGATCAGGCTCATCACCATGGCCAGCGACTGCACCCACTCGGGAACAGAACTGTAATGCAGGTGATGGGGACCGGCCCAGATATAGGTATAGGTAAAAGCCCAGAAGGAAATCACGGAAAGACGGTAACTCCAGATTGGCTGATTGGCCTGTTTCGGCAGGAAGTAATAGAGCATGCCCAGAAAACCACCGGTGAGCAAAAAGCCTACCGCGTTATGGCCGTACCACCACTGCACCACCGCATCCTGTGCACCGGCATAAATGGAATAGGACTTGTTCAGGGAAACCGGCAACGCCAGATTGTTGACGATATGCAGCATGGCGATAACAATAATCAGGGCACCGTAAAACCAGTTGGAAACATAAATTGGTTTGATACGACGAGTGGCAATAGTGCCGAAAAAAACCACGGCAAAACAAACCCACAATATAGTGATAGCAATATCAAAGGGCCACTCCAGTTCGGCATACTCCTTGGTAGAGGTCCAGCCAGCCAACAGCGAAAGGCCGCCCGCCAGCACCACAACCTGCCAGCCGTAGCAACAGATCCAGGCCAGTCGTGGCATAAACAGCGGTACATTACTGGTCCTTTGCACACTGTAGAAAGCCGTGGCCATTAATGCTGATACGCCAAACCCGAAAATGATGCCATTGGTATGCAGGGGCCGCAGGCGTCCAAAGGACAACCAGAACTGCCCCAGGTCCAGCCCGGGCCAGATAAGTTCTGCCGCAATCCAGACACCCACCAGCATGCCAACCACTGCCCAGATTATGGAAAACTGGACCAGCCGTTTGACAACACCATCATGATAAATTTCCCGAAAGTCAGTCATGGCTTGGGGAGTACTCCTTTTGTCTTGCGTATTTATGAGTCTTGATTCGTGCGGGTTAAATGCCCGGTACTATTTCTTCCCTGCTTTTTTCTTTGTCTCTGTCTCTGAAGTCTGTTCCAGACTCCTGTTCTACACACCAAGAGAAGGACCAAAGCCATAAGTCCACAATGCCGCCGAGATACCGAGCAAGCTGACAAAGGCCACCAGCAACCAGCCCACCAGTGAGGAGGACATCAACATGCCGCGTTCGGGAGGAATATTCATCACTATCGGCAAGCCGCGATACAGCAGGGTCATGGACCACATCACCGCGGGAATGAGTATCAGCACATTGAAGAATACCTGCGGATAAAGATGCGAAGCACTGGCAACGCATAAAGGCGCCACGACCACGGTAAACAGGGCAAATAATTTCTCGGTAGCCACTTTGCCACCGCCATAGGTTTTTGACATCCAGCGGGCGATTAACACCGTTGAGATATAACCCAGGATCAGCGCATCAGCATAAAAAAAACTGATGATGACCCGCGCGGTGGTATCGAAGTAAAGAGGATCATTTGAGCCCAGGCGCCAGCCAAAATACGTTGAACCAATCCAGGAAAAAATCGGTGGCATCAGGATAAATAGAAAGGTGAGTCTTTGAACGGCACCAATGACGCGGGTATTACCGGCGGCAATTTCCTTGAAAACAGTACCTGGGGCATGTAAGACGGCTACAAGCAAAAGTCTATCCGTAACAAATTCAAATTGGGTTTATGAGGAAACATTATATTGAAACAGGCTATTAATTGATTGATAGATATCAACTCTATTGTGCACGATCGAATTTTAACGCATTTAAAATCCCAAAGCATAGGAGCAGTATACGTCGTTCATGGTGAATGACAGTCTGTATTGAGCAGAAAACCCGGTTGCCGGAATAATTAAGCTTTGGGATTTTAGCGGCTGGAAAAACCATCACTCGAGCTGGCACACTAGTCAGGTACCGGCAAGCCTGCCCACCCAAACACCTCTTCGAGTACTGCTGTTACCGTTTCCGGCCGGTCTTCACCCGGTAGATCGTCAGCCGGCTCATAACCCGTCAAGCTGAGACTGTAACAGAGGTTTCTATAGGAAGGGCGGTATTGGGCCAGCTGTTCTTTCGGCAACGTCACTGTTTCCCCTGGAATCACCGGGGTAAATTCATCGCGGCGATAAATAGCGCCAAAACTCATCAGCCCCCATTCCCCTTCGCGCTTCTCCACCTTGTACAACATCAGGCAATGGGCCGACAGGGTCAGTTCAACACCCTCTATGGTTTCAGGAATATCAATAATGCCACCCAGTGTAGCGACTGCCCTGTTGCCATTTAGTGTCACCAGCACAGGCCCCAGTCGATGCTTGGCCCGCATGCCCCTGTCATACATCCCTTTCGACGCTGTCACAAAATCCTTGCCATTACCCTGGAACCAGCTGATCTCCACATGGGAATCTTCAAAAAAACAATCCGCCATCCGGTTCCACATGCACATGTCGCGGCTTTCCCGTTCCCGTACCACCAGTTGCGTAATAGCCGTAATATCAGCAGCGTCTTCAAGAGTCATGACATTCTCCAATCATAGTTTTTACAAAATATTAGCAGTAAAGGTACAAGCTAGTACCCACAACACACAAGCAAGATTAACAAATTCACCCTTACACCCGGTAACTTCTTCCCACCACCAAACAAGACGACGCCCCCAACCCTATCTCCACCCCGCCCACCTTTATCCTTTATCCTTTTTCCTTTTTCCTTTT
>JAURCS010000077.1 GCA_030828385.1 Gammaproteobacteria bacterium | reverse complement strand
TGCAGCCAAACGATGCCTGTCACGATGTTGTTCAAGAGAATGATCGCTACCTAGATCACAAGTCAGACGTTTCAGTTCAGCGATGGACAACACTGTCATGGCAAGTATTTTTGTTATGTAAAAGCGCGAATGTCTAGGGTTCAGAAATCGGTAATTAGTGCATCCATAAAAAGGTTAATTTTATCGAGGCTTTCCTGATATTCCTGTTCGCCCACTGAGTCGGCGACAACTCCGCCCCCACCCCAGCAATGTATTTTTTCATCTTCCTTGACCAGAGTACGGATACAGATATTACTGTCCATATTGCCGGAGAAATCAATCCAGGAAAAAGCGCCGCAATATACCGAGCGCATGACACTTTCCAGTTCGTTTATAATTTCCATGGCGCGAATTTTTGGTGTGCCGGTAATTGAACCACCGGGAAAACCGGCTTTTAATAGCTCAAACACATCGTCAACCTCAGCCAGGGTTCCGGTAATCGTGCTAACCAGGTGATGCACATTAGTAAAACTCTGGGTTTCAAAAAGGTCCGACACGTTTATGCTACCGGTTTCACAAATCCTGCCAAGGTCATTGCGCAACAGATCAACAATCATAAGATTTTCAGCTTTGTCCTTGAGACTGCTTTCCAGATCTTCCCGATTAAGCAAATCAGTTGCAGCATCCTTGCTTCGCGGGCGCGTGCCTTTTATGGGCTGTGTCATGACTTGCCGATCTTTTACCTGGATAAATCTCTCTGGCGAAAACGACATAACGGCCTGGTTCTCATCTTCCATAAATGCAGCGAATGGCGCCTTGGCAATAGTCTGAAGTCGCGTGAATGCTGTGTAGGGATCCCCTGAGCAGGAAGCAGTAAAACGCTGGGTCAGGTTAACCTGATAACAATCTCCCGCCAGAATGTAATCTATTACCCGTTGATAGGCTGCCTGATACTCATCGCGGGAAAAGTTTGAGATGAATTCGCCAACAAGTGAAAAAGTCCCTGACGGGTTTGCGCCCTTTTTCTCAAGTGCTTCTATTACTGCTGTGCGGGTGGTCTGCGGACAGCTATCCCGGATCACAAGATGGCTTAACTGCTTGAGATGATCAATAACAATTACCCAGGAATAAATACCAATCAGCATGTCCGGCAAATCAATATCGCGAGGACGGGCGTCATCAATGGGAATCCATGGGTGCAACAATTCATAGCCAAAATAACCAATGGCACCACCGGTAAAGGGCAGATCCTCAGTACGCCGGGTTTTATGTTCCAGTGGAAATTCCTGGCATAGAACATCAAGAGGGTTACCCGTTCTTGTGACACTGTCCTTGCCTGCCACTTCTATCAGCGTGGCCTTTCCATGCGTGCGCAAAACCTTGTCAGGGGCTGCACTGATATATTCAAAGCGTGTGTCTTTTCTTTCCCTGTCGTCACCACTGGCCAACAGCACGGGAAGGGGGAGATGCCGGATCTTTTTGAAAGCCGGATAGGGCGTAGTTTCGTAGGGCAGGGAGCTTACTGAATAATTCTGATCTGCTGTCATTATCATGCTGTTTTTTTCAAGGGCAATTAGTCGGTCTGGGTAAGCCGGCTATCTTGCAGGCGAGCAGAGCCGGGTACTCTGGAAAAAGTTTCATTAGATACATACTGCTGCCCTTGGCGGAGCCATACTTTTCTTTCATCTGTTTTACCAGAATTCTCATCATCGGTGACAGATCATGTTGCGCATAAAATTCTCTTAGCAGGGTAATGACTTCCCAATGCTCGTCAGTAAGTTCTATATTTTCCTTTGCCGCCATAGCCTCTGCCACCGTCTCTGTCCAGTCAGAAAGATTGACAAGATATCCCTCTTTATCAAGGGTTATTCGATTGCCGGCACATTCAAGTTCTTTCGCCATAGTGCAATTTTTTTGCATTAGCCCCAGCTAACTACTTTATCGTATTCAAGTGAGAGTGAAACAAAACCGGACCAGTCGACGCGCTCAAAAAAGGGGAGCATTCTGTCAGAAACGCCACGGACTGCCAAATCGTCAGCCATGGCATACTTTTTTACTTGAGGGACGAGTGTATCCCAAAGTTTTTGATTTTCCCTGCAGCTTAACGCCGCATATACCCCATCTTCAATTAACAAGACGGCATCTTCATCGCTGAGCAGCGACAGACAGCGGTGCAGGGCCTCATTATTCTTATTGATGGTATGTAGGATCATCAGAGCACCATCACCTGATCAGCACCAGCAATCAAGATTTTTATCTCTTCACTGGTGACGACATCAACGGATTGCACAAACTGTGACGGATCAAGATCATATTTATCCACAGCTTCCTGATGCACCATGATGCTGTTGACCTCGTAAAGTTCGAGCGCAGTGATAACCTTGCCAATATTTTTCATTCCTGCAGCATCAGCTTGCTGATTCTTGAGCAGCTGTAAAACCCCTGCATCCATAAATACTATTGAAACTGCCTGCTCAAAAGCTGCAGCTGTCAGCGCTATATCCAGCGCTGCACGTGCCTGCTGGCTGCCATAGGGCGAAGAGCGGGCTATGATGAGATAAGAGCAGGGTGACTGAGATTGAGACATAGCGGGCACGTTTTTAAGCTCTACTGCACAAAGCTGACAACACGATCAGATTGACCGGCAGCATCAATCAGCTGTCCGAGCCCGCTAACGGCAAAACCAGGCAGCAGGTTGTGTGCATTTTTTTCATAGCGATCAGCTTCAGCTGCATCCAGAATGCCGCGTTTAAGTGCAGAAGCAGCACAGACCACTGCATCAATTCCATGCTTGTTGATAAGTACCTGCCATTGTTCGGGGATATTGATTTCATCTTGCGGAGGTACACAAAGAGAGGAACCACTGCTGGCACCATCCTGGTAAAAAAACAAACGTACAATTTCATGACCGCATTCAAGCAGGGCTTCGGCATAGCGAAGGGCAGAGTGGGAGGCGCTTGAGGACCAGGGCGCACCATGGATAACAATTGAAAATTTCATTGGTGGAAGAGTTTAACGGCTAGAGACTATTACTGGCTATAACAAACTTTTAATAAAGCAATTGAACGTAATCAGGGATATTTAAAATCAAAAAAGCCCTGCATGTGAGGCAGGGCTTATCGGTGATAGTAAAACCTGACTATCTCTATCTATTCAGCTCATTCAGTCTCTGCTGCCTGACAATACCGCCAGTAAATGCAGCAGGTGAATAAAGATATTGTAGATATTCAGGTACAGGCTCACGGTGGCACGAATATAATTTGTTTCACCGCCATGAATTATTCTGCTGGTATCAAACAGAATCAATGCAGACATGATCATGATTACTGCTGAAGAAATGGCCAGCGAAAGCGCCGGAATTTGCAGAAAAATATTTGCCAGCATGGCAACAATAACCACTATCAGGCCGGTAAAAAGGAAGCCGCGCATAAAGCTGAAATCCTTACGCGTGGTCAAGGCATAACCTGACAGGGTAAGGAAAATCAGACCGGTTCCGCCCATGGCCTGCATTATCAGCATCGGGCCATTGGAAAAGGCGGCAACATAATAATTAAGCATGGGCCCCAAAGATGCGCCAAGACAGCCGGTAAAGGCAAAAATAGCAATAAGCCCGGTGGAAGAATCCGCAGACTTGTGCACCCAGAATAACAGTCCAAAACTGACCAGCATGAGAATCAGGGCAGCACCCTGGGGAATATTCATGGCCATGGAAATGCCTGCAGTTGCAGCGCTGAAAAGCAGGGTCATGGAAAGCAGCAAATAGGTATTCTTTAATACCTTGTTTGTAGCAAGAATCGACTCCTGACTTTTAAAGCCAGTGCCAACCTGGTTGTCTGCCCTGTAACCATAATCACTCATTTTTTAACTCCGTAGATAGTAGGATATTGAATTGACTCACTTACTTATAATGGGGATAACCCCCCGAAAATCAATAGATTCATCATACTTAGACTGGGTTTAAAAGCAAGAAGTTTCAAGTTGGGAGATATTCGTGTTTTCAGCCAGTTTCTGGTTGACTGAAACAATGATTAAGGTAAGATTCACCCCTTTCGCGGAGGGGTGGCAGAGCGGTTGAATGCACCGGTCTTGAAAACCGGCATAGGTTAATAGCCTATCGAGAGTTCGAATCTCTCCTCCTCCGCCATATATAAAAACCCGGCTCTTTAGCCGGGTTTTTTATTGCCCGGGATTTTTAGGCAAAATACCCCTCATGCTTATGTAAAAAAAGCGCCCAAAGGCGCTTTTTTTATGAAGCTGGCAACGAATTACTGGTTTCTCAAGGCAAGCGACACATCACTTTGTTGAAGGCTCAGTATATCCAGCAGTATTTTTCCGCTTTCCAGCAGGTAAGGATCGGCATCTTCATCATCTTCACTGATGAGCTCATCCGGGACCACAGGGTCAATACCTGCGGTATTCTCAATAACTTCCTCTTCCCCGTCAGCCTCTTCATCCATGGCGGCCACCGACTCAAATGGTTCCTGGCCTTTGGCAAGGCGCCGTGTATTGGTTATCTGTAGACGCCATTGGTCCGATTCTTCACGCTCGGCAATCAAATCAGCTTCGTTAAGGGTAAGCTGATTTTTCTCTTTGTTTTCCAGCGCTCGGGCTATCTGCGCTTCGATGAAGGTGAAGTCCGGATCAGACTTGCGACGATTTTCATGAGCCGTAATCAATTCGGGCAGTATGGTTTTCAAATCGGAATAGGGACGATAGTAATTCGGATCGATAGTGTCCCAGGGCAGGGCAGTAGGCAGTGCACTTTCGCCAATGCCTTCGGCAGTGTCATATAGATCAGGCATCATGATATCCGGCATCACGCCCTTATGTTGGGTACTCTCACCGGAGATGCGGTAAAACTTGGCACGCGTAATCTTCATCTGACCTTCACCCAGCGGGATCAGTTCCTGAACGGTGCCCTTGCCAAAGGTCTGACTACCAAGCACGATGCCGCGCTGGTAATCCTGAATAGCACCAGCAAAAATCTCTGAAGCGGACGCACTCAAGCGATTCACCAGCACGGCCAGGGGACCATCATAAACAAGCTCGGGATCGGAATCGCCCTGAACGATATTATTGCCATCAGCATCACGAACCTGAACGGTAGGCCCACGGCGAATGAACAAACCAACCAGAGAGTTCGCTTCTGACAGTGAGCCGCCGCCATTTCGACGCAGATCAACAACAACCCCTTCGACACCTTCGGCTTTTAGCTCCTCCAGAAGATTGCGCACATCACGGGTACTGCTGCGATAATTGGGATCCCGGCGCTGCAGGGCCTCAAAATCTATATAGAAAGTAGGGAGTTCGATAACACCTATTTTGTGGGTTTCACCGCCATACTGTACTTCAACAATTTCTTTTTTCGCCGACTGGTCTTCCAGCTTTACAGTATCGCGAGTGATTCTGATTTCCTTACGCTCCAGAGAGGATCCGGTGGGTAAAACTGAAAGCCTCACCACAGAACCTTTTTCTCCACGAATCAGCTGCACCACATCATCAACACGCCATCCCAGCACATCAACATAAGGCATATCGCCCTGGGCTACACCGACTATGCGATCAGATGGCTGCAACTCTCCGGCCAGATCCGCAGGCCCGCCACTGACAATACTGACCACTTTGGTATATTCATCTTCTGTAGTGAGCACCGCACCGATGCCCTCCAGAGACAAACGCATGCTCATATTAAAATTCTCAGCCGCTCTGGGCGCGTAATACTGAGTATGCGGATCAAACGTCATGGTCATGGCGTCCATATAGCGCTGGTATACATCCAGGCCATTGGTTTTCAGTACCTGACTTAGCTGGGAACGATAGCGCTTGCTTAATTCTTCGCGAATATCTGTTATTGATTTATCTTTTTCGTCAAGCTTCATGGACAACACGCTGCTTTTGATACGCTTGCGCCACAAGTCTGTCAATTCAGCCTGATCCGCGGGCCAGGCGGCCTCAGCACGATCGACAATAATGAATTCATTAACAGTAAAATCAAAATCG
>JAURCS010000076.1 GCA_030828385.1 Gammaproteobacteria bacterium | reverse complement strand
CGAAACCACCAAGGAAATCACTCTGGATGCCATGGCCATTCTTGGCCAGGACTGGGTAGCTATGCAGCGCGACGCAATTGCCGAACGCTGGATGCATGTCTATCCCGGACAGGGAAAGCGCAGCGGCGCCTATATGAATGGCTCGGCCTATGATGTCCATCCCTACCTGCTGCTGAATCACAATGATGACTACGATTCACTTTCCACCTTTGCCCATGAGTGGGGTCATGCCATGCATACCCTGTATGCGAAACAGGCACAGCACTTTGAAACTGCAGACTATTCCACCTTTATTGCGGAAATTCCTTCCACCTCTCTGGAGCTGATTCTGGAACAGTACATGGTGGAAAATGCAGAATCGCTGGATGAGAAGCTGTTCTATCTGGGGCAGGGTCTGGAAAGCCTGCGCGGAACGTTTTTCCGCCAGACCATGTTCGCCGAATTCGAACTGGCGCTGTATGAAGCTGTAGAACGGGGTGAAGCCTTAAGTGGTGCCCGTATCACTGAAATATATGGTGATATTGTGCGCCGCTATCATGGCCATGATGAAGGGGTCGTCATTATTGATGATCTTTACACCAACGAGTGGATGTTTGTGCCCCACTTCTACTACAACATGTATGTATTCCAATATGCGACCTCACTCACTGCCGGTACAGCGCTGTATGCAAAGATCGTCGAAGAGGGTCAGTCCGGTGTCGACAACTATAAAAACCTGTTGCGCGCCGGTGGCTCGGATTATCCCTATGAATTACTGAAGGCAGCCGGTGTAGATATGGCCACACCGGAACCCTACCGCGCCGTGGTAGATCGCATGAATGCCATCATGGATGAAATGGAAACGCCTGCTGGATGAAAAAAATCTGTAAAAACATGGCCAGAGTCACATGAACCGCACCTTCAAATCAAAAGTGGGTGGCTGGTATTACGGCACGCTGATCTTCCTGGTGGCTACCTTCAGCTATGCCTACTATGAGGAGGGGATGACGCCAAACTCGCCGGAATTTTCGGTGTTCATTTTGTCAGGCGTGCTCAGTGTTGGTGTCATGCTGTGGTTGTTGAAAACAACGGATTACTCTGTCAGTCATGACACTTTGCTGATCCGCTGCGGTCCAATCAAGTGGCATATAAAGCGTTCGGAGATACAGGAAATCAAACCCGGTTATTCATTGCTATCCAGTCCGGCCCTGTCCATGGACAGACTGGTTCTTCACTTTGGTGAAGGCAGAAAAATCATGGTTTCACCGAAAGACAAAAAGGGTTTCATCAGCGCCCTTGGCTTTACCCCACCACGCTGAAACTTACCGCCTCACTAAAGGACAGTAATATTGCGCTGCTAGCCCCGCCCTATATAGGGCATTGTAGTGGCCATCACAGTCATAAACTGAACGTTGGCCTCAAGCGGCAGGCTGTCCATATAGACAATCGCATCGCCCACATGCTTCACATCCATCATGGCTTCGTTTTTCAACGAGCCATCGGCCTGAGGCGCGCCCTTCGATACGGCCTTACCCATCGCAGTTTGTGCATTACCAATATCAATTTGTCCACAGGCAATATTGTATTGACGCCCTTCCAGTGAGGCCGACTTGGTCATACCGGTAACTGCATGCTTGCTCGCCGTATAGGCAATGGAATTTGGACGTGGACGATCTGCAGAAATGGAACCATTGTTAATAATTCTTCCGCCCATGGGCTGCTGCTGCTTCATCATTCTGAACGCCTCCTGCAGGCAATAGAAGGCACCATTCACATTTGTCGCTATCACCCTGGACCAGTCATCCGTGGACAAATCCTCAATAGGCGCGCCAATGCCTATCCCTGCATTATTGAATAACAGGTCAAGGCGCCCATAATCCTTTGCGATAGTGTCAAACAGGGCAGCAACCGATTTGCTGTCAGTCACATCAGTGATGACACAGGACACCTTGTTAGCACCGGGTGTCAGCAGGGAAGCGGTTTCCTGCAGTGACTCGTTATTTCGACCAGCGAGAACCAGATGGTAATTTTTTTCTGCCAGGGCGATGGCAACCGTACGTCCTATGCCACTGCCGGCGCCGGTAATCAGCGCAGTTTTATGTTCCATAATAGTTTCTCACTTGAGCTTTAACAGGGTGAAATTAATGACCCTATTAAAACATAAGACAGCACTATTGCAGGACCAAAAAAAGCCCTCTAAAGAGAGGGCCAAAGCGCCAGAAGCTATGGCGCGCTCAAATGCTGTATTGCCTGTCAGTTGCTTTGTGCCAGTGGTGGAATGGCTGAAGAGGCTCGCCTGTCGATTATCACGGGAGTCGCCTGAAAGTGTTTCTGGCAGTGATAGATGGCTTCGTCAAGGGTCTGATGAATGGAAATAAGACGGCGGTTTTCATTAATCAGCCAGATCACGTCGTCAGACAGAATTTCTGCAATATAAGCCATGGCGCTTTCGCGCTGCATGCCTTTTAGTGTATCCACAGATTTATTCATAACTTTCTTATCCAATACCCGTTCCAAATTGCGCCTTGGCTCTCCTTCTTTGTCGCCTTCTCTGTTATCCTATGCGCCTTTTTAAAGCGCTGACATGGTTACGTAAAACCCATAACAGTAGACCAGAATCGCGGCTTTTTTATTGCCGGTGTAAACCCGCAAAAAGGTCACTAGTTAAGCTGGCATTAAGTCAATAAATCAGGAACAACGAAAAGCCCAATGAGCATCATATTTTCAGATGAGTACAATCCTTCAGCGGTGGAAACCCAGGCCCAGAGCTACTGGAATAGCCATGACAGCTTTCGCGTAGAAATCGATCACAGCAAGGAAAAATTCTATTGCCTGGCCATGTTCCCCTACCCCAGTGGCAGACTGCACATGGGCCATGTGCGTAACTACACCATTGGTGATGTAGTCAGCCGCTTTCAGCGCATGCGCGGCAAAAACGTGCTGCAACCCATGGGCTGGGATGCCTTTGGCCTGCCCGCCGAAAATGCCGCCATGAAAAACAAGGTGCCACCAGCGCAGTGGACCTATGCCAATATCGATGACATGCGCAGTCAACTGCAGCAACTGGGTTATGCCTATGACTGGCAGCGGGAAGTGGCGACCTGCCATGTGGATTACTACCGCTGGGAACAATGGTTTTTTGTTCAGTTATACAAAAAAGGCCTGGTGTATAAAAAAGAATCGGAAGTGAACTGGGACCCTGTCGACCAGACTGTGTTGGCCAATGAACAGGTAATAGATGGCAAGGGCTGGCGTTCCGGCGCCCCGGTTGAACGCCGCAAGATTCCGCAATGGTTTATCAAGATTACCGACTATGCCCAGGAACTGCTGGACGACCTGGGCAAGCTCGACGGCTGGCCGGAACGGGTGCGGGTAATGCAGCAAAACTGGATTGGTCGCAGTGAAGGTCTGGAGTTCGAATTCCAGGTCACCGGAGAATCCGAGCCACTTCAGGTCTATACCACCCGCCCCGATACCATCATGGGCGTAACCTACTGTGCCGTGGCCCCGGAACATCCACTGGCACTGAAAGCCGCAGAAAATGATGCTGCGCTGGCAGACAAAATCGCGGCGCTGGAAGTTGGCGGTGTCTCTGAAGCGGATATGGCCACCATCGAAAAAGCCGGCGTTGATACCGGTTATAAAGCAGTGCATCCAATGACAGGCGAAGAAGTGCCGATCTGGGCCGGTAATTTTGTTCTCATGAGCTATGGTTCCGGAGCCGTTATGTCCGTTCCCGGTCATGACCAGCGCGATTATGAATTTGCCAAAAAATACGGCCTGGCCATCAAGCAGGTGATCAGGCCTGCGGACGACAGCGCGCCATTTGATCTGGAAAAAGAAGCCTTTACCAAAAAAGGCATCTGTATCAATTCCGGCGACATGGATGGTATGGCCTTCAAGGATGCCTTTGCCCACATGGTGCGCTTTTTCGAAGCCAAAGGCACCGGCCGCAAGACCATCAACTTCCGCCTGCGTGACTGGGGTGTAAGTCGTCAGCGTTACTGGGGCACGCCTATTCCGATGATCAACTGTGAAGCCTGTGGCGCCGTGCCTGTGCCAGAAGAGGACCTGCCCGTTGTGCTGCCTACCGACGTGGATTTCGACGGCACCGGTTCTCCCATCAAGAAAATGCCCGAATTTTATGAAACCAGCTGTCCCCGGTGTGGTGGCAAGGCGGAACGCGAGACCGACACCTTCGATACCTTTATGGAAAGCTCATGGTATTACGCACGCTTCGCCTCGCCACGGGAAGACGGCGCCATGCTCAACAAGGAAGCGATGGATTACTGGCTTGATGTGGACCAGTATATTGGCGGCATTGAACATGCCATTCTGCATCTGTTGTATGCCCGCTTTTTCCACAAGCTGCTGCGTGATGAAGGCCTGGTCTCAACGGATGAACCCTTCACCCGCCTGCTGACCCAGGGCATGGTATTAAAAGATGGCGCCAAGATGTCCAAATCCCTGGGCAACACCGTTGACCCGGAAAGTATGATTGAACAGTACGGCGCTGACACCGTGCGCATGTACATGATGTTTACCTCGCCGCCTGATCAAAGCCTGGAATGGTCTGATTCCGGTGTCGAAGGCGCCTATCGCTTTCTGAAACGTCTGTGGAACTTGCTGGGTAACTATCAGGAAGCCGATATCAGTATCAATGCAGAACAACTCAACGATGCCCAAAAAGCCATGCGTTTGAAAACCCATGGCACCATCAAAAAAGTGACTGATGATTATGACCGTCGACAGATTTTCAATACGGCCATTGCGGCAATAATGGAGTTGTACAACGAGCTCAGCAGTTTTGCCAACGCCAATGATATCCATGATGGCGCGCAGAACCAGGCCGTCTTCCAGGAAGCGGCGGAAGCAATCGTGTTGCTGCTGGCCCCTATCGTGCCGCACATGAGTCATGTGTTGTGGAATCACCTGGGCAAGAGCGATGCGATTATAGATGCCAGCTGGCCAAGCCATGATGACAGCGCCCTGGTCCAGGACAGCATTCAGATCGTCGTGCAGGTAAACGGGAAACTCCGTGCCAAGCTGGAGGTGGATGCGAATATCAGTAAACAGGATATGGAGGCCGCCGCCCTGGATGATGCCAACGTGAAAAAATTCACTGACGGGCTCACCGTACGTAAAGTAATTGTGATACAAGGGAAACTGGTTAATGTGGTCGCAAACTAGGTTTGCTCGAGTTGTAAGTCTCAAGAAGAAAAGACGGATCGGATCGAAGCCCTCTTGTGACTTGTAACTTGAGACTTGCAACTGAGCGCCAACAACCCGCTATAATCTTACCCATGCATATAAAAGCCAAAAAACTTGTTGTCCTATTGACGCTGCTGGCGCTCGCCAGCTGCGGCTTTACCCTGCGAGGCAGTGCCAACATTCCACCCCAGCTTCAGAACCTGGTACTGATCAGCAGTGATGCAAATAGCGATATCATGCAGGAACTGCGCCGCGCCTTGCAGGTCAACAAGGTCAACATACTAGACATGGCCAGCGCAGACAGTTATCAGCTGTTGATTGGTGAGGCAGAAATCCAGGAACGTATCCTGTCCGTTAACTCCAATGCCCGCGCCGGTGAATTTGAACTCTCCATCAGCGTGCCCTACCAGCTGCGCTCAAACACTACAGTTTTTCTGGAACCGGAAGTCCTTACGCTGGAAAAAGTCTATCTGGCTGACCCCAATAGTGCTGTGGCCAAAGCCGAAGAACGGGAATTGATGGAAACTGAAATTCGTCGTGAGCTGGTCAGTCTCATCCTGCGCAGACTACAGAATGCGGAACTCTAAAGTCGGTTTCTGTAACAGCCTTAACATCCATGCAATGAAAATCCATTTCCACCGTGCTGCGATGACATTACTTATTCCCGCAATTTTGACCGGTTGCACCGCCGTTACCGTAGCAGGCGCCACAGTCGGTGCCGCCGTGGCGGTTACCGGTGTTGCCGTTAAAACTACCGGCGCTGCCGTAGGTGCTGTTATCCCTGATGGCGACCAGGAAAATGAAGAACAGAACACCCATGACTAGGCTTACAGCCCTAGGCCAGTAG
>JAURCS010000075.1 GCA_030828385.1 Gammaproteobacteria bacterium | reverse complement strand
GAAAAATTAAAACAAATTAATGGCTATCGAGAGTTCATTAATGTTCCCGATATATATTATATTGACGTTGAGGATATTAATAGTTTGGATCAGACAAAATTGTTGCAAACCATTGTAGATACAAAAGAAGATAAAAAAACAGGACAATCGCCTCGGGCTAGCGGAGACCAAATACTTCCTGCGCTAACTAAAACCGACCTCCTGACTCTAAATCTGCTCTGGAACGCTGTCTCTCTGAATCCAGTCCGCGGATATTCGGCGGTTTAACTTAACCATTTCTTTAAATGTTCCAGAGCTATGCGTGTATTTTAGAGACGAGCCTCTTCTTTGAAGGGTTTGAATATGATCAATAAATGAGGCAAAAGTGTAAGTGCTCCGATCAATGCCAGGCACATGGCCAGACTGGTGAGCAGGCCAAAGTATATGGTTGGAATAAAGTTCGAGAGTATAAGAATGGAAAACCCGGCGACAATAGTAAAACCAGTGTAATACATCGCTTTTCCTATACTGCCGTGGCAATAGGTCATGGTTTCAACATAATTATTGAACTCGGGGAAACGTGATTTGAAACGATGCATGTAATGAATCGTATTATCTACGCCAATACCCACAGAAATTGCCGCTATAGTGATCGTCATCATATCCAGAGGTATTCCCAGCCATCCCATGAGTCCCAGGACTGATAGCGCCGCAAGAATATTTGGAATAATTCCAATCAGGGCTAGTTTCCATGACCTGAACAACACCAGAAACATCGCGGTGATTACCAGTAGAACCATGCCAAGTGTCAGAATTTGTGACTCAAACAGGCTTTGTAGCATGTTGTTATACAGAACCAGCATACCGGTCAGATGAACCTGCTCACCAGAATAACCAAACTCATCGCTTAGCCCCTGACGAATCTTTTCCAGTAAATCCGCACGCACCAACCCCTTGGACGTCTCCAGTACGCGGATGGAAAATCTAATCTGATCATTGACAACAGAAACATAGGGTTTGAGCAGACTTTCCTTATAACTATCGGGAATTTTATTGTAGAGCACCGCCAGCTCAATACTGTTGAGCGGTTCATCTTCATTAAGCTCATAGGCGATATTCAGCAAGGTCGCCAGAGAAAGCACTTTTCCAGTTTCTGGCATGGCATCAAGGTAATTATGTATGGCAATGATTTCCTGCATCTTGTCACTGGTAAACCAATAGGCCTCTTCATCTCCCTCTTCTTCCTCACCAAAGTCATCAAATTCATCAAAATACTCGTCCTCGGCAAAAGGGTCGTCAACAAATTCTGCATCCGCCTGGCCCAGATCAAATGGATTGGGTGGTCGCATATCAATGATCACATCCAGGGGGGTAGTCCCACCCATATTTTGGTCTATGGCCACCATACCCTGATAAATTTCAGTACTGTCATCAAAATAATCGATAAAACTGTTTTCAACCTGCAAGCGGCTGATCCCGATTATGCTGAGAGCAAATAGCAGGCCTGCAACCAGTAAAATATAGGGGCCGTTTGACTGAGTGAAGCGCCCGATTGAAGGCGTAATATCTATGGATTTCTGCATGACCCTGGAACTGCTTTCCGGTAGCAGGCCAAGTACTGCAGGAAAAATCAGGAAAGTAAGCAGGAAAGCACAACAAACCCCCATCACCATCATCCAGCCAAAGTCGATAATGGGAGGAATATCACTGATCACCAGGGATCCAAAAGCGACAATGGTGGTGAGACTGGTATAGGCGCAGGGCTTTATCATACTCTGCAGGGTGAGCTTAAGGCGCTCGTGATGCTTCAATGAGGCTTGTTCAACCTCAAGTTCACGAAATCGGACAATCAGATGGACCGTCAACGATACGGTGATGATCAGCAACAGGGAAATAAAGTTTGAAGAGATTACCGTTACGGCCCAATCCATCAAGCCGAGCAAGCCTATCACGCATATGGCAATGGCTGCCCCGCAAAGCAATGGAATGGCAACATATCTTGCCTTGCGAAACAGATAGGCAAGTGAAGCTATTATAAAAAAGAGTATCGCGGCCCCGAAGGTAAACAGATCATTGCGCACAAAAGTGACAAGGTCATCAGCTATCATGGGCACGCCACCGAGGTAAATGGTAGCATTGTCACGATATTTTCCCAGGATGATACGGATATCTGCAATATCCTTATGCAATTGGTTTGCTGCGGAAACCCTCGCATCAGTACTCAGAGCCTCTACCTCTTCAAGACGTATTGCCTGGTTTGCTGTTAGCTGAGATGCCCTATCCAGTTCGCGCAGAGCTGAGCGTTCCTCAAGCAACGATGCCAATGCTGTATCCGGCGTGAAATTGACAATCAGTGCCGTTGTGAGGCCGTCTTCACTAAGCAGCACATTGCGGTAGGCATCACTGCTCATCAGATCGTCCCTGGCCGCGGACAGCTCAACCCCGGCAGATTCGAGGGTAATGATATTATCGGTAATTTCACTTAGGGAAACGTTCGCGACCTTGAATAAGGGCACATCGAAAATACTATCCACAGATTCCACATTGGTAATCTGCTCCAGCTCGACCTTTAAGGCCTTGAGTCGCGTAAGTGAGGGGGGAGTAAAAAGCCCCAGGTTCGGGGCATAGGTAACAAAGACAAAGTCACCAGCACCGTAACGGCTGTTGATCACTCTTGAATATTCCAGATCCGCATCCCCTTCGACCACCAAAGAATCAGCTGAGGCATCCATTCTGAATTGCTGGGCGTTCCAGCCAAGGAACAGGGTCAGCAAAAAAACACTGACCAGCACTGTAAATGGCTTGCCAAGGACCAGATTGATGTATTTTTCAAAGAACATAATAGTGGAAAAGCCTTTACTCGTCCCCTGGTTAAAAAGCGAGGCAGTATACCACCTGACTGCAACAAAACCGCTACTCTTCCCCGTACTTAATAATGTGACAGCTCAGCGCCATCAAAAATGTGGGATTTTTTCCCTCAAGAGACTATACTTTGTCTCATGCAGGAAAATGAATCTTCAAAACAGATAAATAGCGCAGTGATCACAGCGCTCAGAAAAGTGCTGAGACCGCTGGTAAAGTTCATGGTTGCGAACCAGATTACCTATACTTACCTCAGCAATATACTGAAGGCTATTTACGTGGATGTTGCTGAAAAGGACTTTCCTGTTGCGGGAAAAAAACAGACCGATAGCAGGATCAATTTATTAACCGGTGTTCACCGTAAAGACGTAAAACGGCTGCGGGCTGAGCCTGATAGCCAGGACAGCAGGCCTGCAAATATTTCTATTGGCTCGCAACTGGTTGCGCGCTGGGTCGGCGACAAAAGTTTGCTCAATTCTGATAATTCCCCTCGAAAACTTCCTCTGCAGGATGATAATGAATTCAGCAACAAGTCCTTTGAGGGCTTGGTAACCAATATTGCCAAGGGTGACATAAGGCCGCGTGTTGTTCTCGATGAACTGATGCGTCTCGACATGGTCGAACTGGATTCGGATCATAATGTGATACTCAAGACCAAAGCCTTTACCCCTAATCGTGGGCAGGAGGAAAAGCTTTTCTTCTTCGGCAAAAATATACAGGATCATTTATGTGCGGGCGTTCACAATTTAAGTGGAGAACAGCCCCCCTTCTTTGATCGCAGCGTTTATTATGATGAATTGTCAGCAGATTCTGTTGCTCAGCTTAAAGAACTTGCCGATGAGCTGGGCATGGAAGCGCTGATCAAAATGAATGAAAAGGCATTGGCTCTGCAAACTGCAGATCAGGGATCAGCGGATGCCCATTTCCGAATGAATTTCGGGGTTTTTAATTACAATGAGAATTATCAGGCTGATTCATTGGCGGCATTGGCAGATGACCAGCAAGATGAAATATCAGATCCCCGCAACCCATTAAGCTGATCGCTGGAAAACGTAGGTATTTGCTCATAAACGCGATAAAATAAAGAAATGAAACGCAGCACCACAAACATAGCCTCTAAAGCAACCACCTTGGTGGAAAACCACTCTCTTGTGGCTTCCCTGCTGGCAGTGCTGTGTCTTGCGTTTGCTGTTAATTATTTCCTGGTTGGGCCTGGTAGCGATGGCGGTAGTGGTTTTGGTGGCACAGGTAAAGCCGGTGGCGAAAGCGGCTTTGGTGGAACCGGAAAAGGGCCTGATATAGGTCCAGGGTTTAAACTCGGCGCCAATGATCAGGATTCTGCTAACAGCCAGGACTCACTGATTGATACTTTAAAGCCTGGTTTTGATGAATTTCGTGATTGGGGCAACTCTGAACACTCACTGGCAATGTCGCTACCCGCACTTGCAAACGATAATGGCTCAATACCTCAGACTCCCGAGTTCGATATTTCGATGTTGAAACTCACTCCACAACCTGATTTCCTCGCAGAAATAACGCCAGACAATCGCTCTGCAGAGTCTCTTGATACAGACATCTCATCTATCGTAGAAACTATCTCATTGGTTGAAGGGGGAGTAATTAATGAAGTTAAGGAATCGACAGACTTTGACAGTCTTGTTGGTGCTGAAATCAATCAGCTAGCTGATGAAACACTGCTCTCCAGTCTGGATATTTTGAACCGCCTGATGCTCGTTGAAGCACAAGCCAAACTGTTGGAAAGTGCAGCCTCGAATAGTTCTACCATTGACGGTGATACTCAGGGAATTACAGACCTCGGCAATGAAAGGATTGCCCTGGCTGATAACACTATTCGTAACAGGATTGCTCTACCCGCAAGACCTGAACGTCCAGACCGCCTTAATGTCCCGGGCCGTATTGCACCGGTACAACGGGTTAATATTCCTTCCCCGCCTCCGGTACGGCCAATGCGTACCCTGTCAACAATATTAAATCGTTAAGCACGCTTTAAGCGTTGCTACATTAGTCTAAATCGTTTAAAGGCTTTACCCTGCGCCGCAAACAATTGCTGTTTCTTACCCGTTTCCGAAATTTATAGCCTTTTTAAGGCAATCTATTAGGGCTGCTGCTGTTTCAGGGCAAGGTGTAGGAGGCTTGCAAGCCAAAGGTTTGATCCGCACTGCTGGCCGTAAAGCCGACTATGGTATAGAGCATGAAATTCCATTGCTTACCCAGGTTATAGGACACAAACGGCATAAATTCATGGCTCTCAAAGGCATTGCTGGATGCCCGTTCACGGTAATCATATATGAGGCCGAGGAAGGTATTATCGCCATATTGGCGCATCATTCCCAAAGAGGCATAGAAGGAGTTCTCAAGATCGAACAAGGGGGTTTTTCCACGTTGACGGTAACCTAGCGTAGAAAAATAGGTATTTCTTTCCAGCGTTGAATAGAAATCGAGCTGATAACCCAAATCCAGCTCCCCGGTACCGAGATCCCTTGTTTCATCTGCTGTGGGCAGTTTTGCCTGCAAGGTGAAATCTACAAATACCCAGTCATTGAGTACCGGAGGAAATTGATAAGTCGCTGATAAAAAGATATCGCCAATCCCCCGCTCATCAACAAACTCATTTTCCTCATCACGTCCACCACCGATATTACCGGTTTCGAAAAACACATCACCAGGTCCCTGCAAGGCAAGATAAGGCACCGTCACTGATAATACCCAGGGAAATGTCGTTAACTCATAGGAAACCGGGAAATAGGTAATATCAGTTTCTTCAGTTGAACCATAATCACCCTGACTGAAATAAGAGCCCAACGTAAATTTGTGAACGTTAGGGTCATCCTGGGCAGTTGCTGACTGATTGATTAGAAGAATTAGCAGGACAATGAAACTTCGGGCTGACGGGACTATTGCGAGGGACTTTAGATCTTTCATGGGGAGGTTCCAGCTACAGCCTTTTGGGATAGGCCGTACCCTCTATAGATACATTAATCGGGTAATTTGTTAACACAGAAGCTATAAAATTGTTAACGGGTAGGCCTAATTACCATCACCCGACTATACAGACTGCATCTATAGAGTAAAGATACGGACTATTAATACAATTTGAAAACTCTTGATATTCACCACCTCCTGTTTATTTTAAAGTACAGCGCAAGTTTAAGAGGGAAATTTTCCCACGTCAATGGTTAGTTCATTTGGAAAGACCATAAAGAATAAAAAAAAGTATAAAAAGAGTGCTATACCCCATTGAATTTATTAGTTCGAGAGAGATGTGAGGTATATCGCAAACATGGAAAAATTAGTTAAAACCATGAAAAGCTCTAATAAGCAGAAAACGCCTGTAATTAAACTGACTATATTACTTGCGCTCCTGTCATTCTCACTTAGCAATCCTTTGACCTATGCAGCAAGTGAAAATGACAACGTCATTGGTCAGATGAATGCCATGATCGCCTAGGGACAATACAATCAGGCCTATACTCTGGGCCAGGCCAGTTTGTTTGACCTTGAAGGGGATCCGGAATTCGACTTTCTCTATGGCCTGGCGGCTCTCGAATCTGGCAGGCCTGATGAATCTGTATTTGCCTTTGAACGTATTGCCTACATATATCCGGATCAACAACGTGTAAAACTTGAGTTGGCCCGGGCCTATTTCACCAGCAATAACCTCACCGCAGCCAGAATCCTGTTCAACGAAGTACTCGCCTCTGGTCCTGGTCCAAATGTCAGTGCCAATATCCAGGCTTTTCTTGATTTGATTGAGCAGCGTGAAAACGCAGTCAACAGTACCTTTACCTGGTATGTAAACTCCAACATTGGCAGTGACTCAAACATCAACAGTGCCACTGAACTCGGCGTTATAGACACCCCTATTGGTGATGTCGAACTGAGTCCCAGCGGGCAGAGTATTGATGAT
>JAURCS010000074.1 GCA_030828385.1 Gammaproteobacteria bacterium | reverse complement strand
AGAGGAGTTTCAAAGAAGTTCAAGCATTATGGGTACCATGCAACGCAATGCAGGGGATGGCTGGTCCCAGGGCATTACAGCGGCTTATACCGCCGTCAGATTTGATACCGGCCCCAATCCTGACAATAACCTGAGAGATGTTAACCAGATGTTGTTATCCGGAAATATCGCCAAAGCTGCCGGCAGGTTTTTACATAATGTCAGTGTTTATTATGGTGATGAAGATGCCCAACGCAATGCCGGGAAAAATAATGCCCAGACTTTCTATGGCATTGCCTTTTCAGAACAGATCCAGTTCCGTCCCGGCCATATCCCGTACGTACGGGTGTCCTTTCACAAAAGTGAAAACAAGAGCGTAGCACCGGTATTTAATATTGATCGGGAAGATGACACTTTCTCAACTTCTTTCGGCTGGATATGGCAGTTCAACCGTAATCTGAATATCACGACTGATGTGACTTACACGGAAAATGACAGCAACATAGATCTTTATAGTTTTGACAGATTAAAGTACCAGACCGGATTACGTTACCAGTTCTAGTCTTTGCGCTACCCTGCTCTTCCTTGTCTCGGCTTATTCTTCCTATACTTCCTAGGCTTTCTATTCTTCGCTGTCGAACTTCAGTGATGCTGAGTTAATACAGTATCGAAGGCCTGTCGGGTTTGGCCCATCATTAAACACATGCCCCAGGTGTGAATCACAATTGCTGCAAACCACTTCAGTTCTGGTCATGCCAAGGCTGTTATCTTTGATTTCAGTAACACCCTCATCGTTTGCGGGCTTATAAAAACTCGGCCACCCCGAACCGGAATCATACTTCGCGTCTGAATCAAACAGAGCTTCGCCACAGGCTCGGCAAAGATAAGTGCCCTCTTCGCCAGTGCACTTCCAATATTCACCCGTAAAAGCTCGTTCTGTGCCTTTGTTTCGGCAAATATTGAATTCTTCTTTAGTTAACAAAGCTTTCCATTCATCTTCAGTTTTATTGATTTTGGCCATGGCTATATAATTCCGAATTGGGTTTCTGTAAAATTCGCTCCCCTTCTACCTCCGGTAGAATACCATATCTAACCGGTTAATTTGTCCGGTCAACATTGGATGCGTGTCTATGAGTTCAATATTACAAAGCGAAAAGCTTCGCCATGTCTGCTATGAAATCAGAGGCCCGGCCTTGCAGGAAGCAAAAAAACTCGAGGAAGAAGGACACCGAATTACCAAGTTAAACATAGGTAATCCAGGTGCTTTTGGTTTTGAAGCCCCGGAAGAAATATTAAAGGATGTGATTCTGAATCTGCCAGAGTCACAAGCCTATTCCGATTCCAAAGGATTGTTCTCTGCCCGCAAAGCGGTCATGCACGAAACTCAGCGTCTGGGTGTCCCGGGTGTAGATATTGAGGATATTTACCTTGGAAACGGTGTCAGCGAGTTAATCGTCATGGCAATGCAGGCGCTGTTGAATGATGGCGATGAAATACTCATCCCTGCACCGGATTATCCACTGTGGACAGCCGCTGTAACTCTCAGCGGCGGTAAAGCCGTGCATTATCGTTGCGATGAGTCTTCTGACTGGAATCCTGATCTGGAAGATATTAAAAGCAAAATAAACAGCAGAACCCGCGGCATAGTCGTCATCAACCCCAATAACCCCACGGGTGCTGTATACACACCTGATCTGCTCAAGGGAATTGTTAAGCTGGCGGAAGAAAAAGACCTGATTATCTTTGCTGATGAAATCTATGACAAGATTCTTTACGACGATGCCAAGCACACGCCATTGGCGACCTTGTCTGAAGATATTCTGGTTGTAACTTTCAACGGCTTGTCAAAATCCTATCGGGTAGCCGGCTTTCGTTCAGGCTGGTTATACCTGAGCGGCGCAAAAAAACGTGCCCGGGACTATATTGAGGGTCTTGAAATCCTTTCCAATATGCGTCTGTGTTCCAATGTGCCGGCTCAGCAAGCCATTCAGACTGCACTTGGTGGTTATCAGAGTATCAATGAATTAATCATGCCTGGCGGGCGTTTAAGGGAGCAGCGCGATATTGCCTGGAAAATGCTGAATGATATTCCAGGTGTTAGCTGTGTTTTGCCTAAAGGGGCGATTTATCTTTTCCCAAAACTGGATCCTGCACGCTTCAATATCAGGAATGACGAACAGCTGATTCTAGATTTATTACTTCAGGAGCATGTACTGATGGTTCAGGGAAGTGGCTTCAACATTGATGACAAACAACATTTCCGTATAGTATTTCTGCCTCGTGAAGACACGCTGGTGGAAGCCATTGGCAAACTGGGCAATTTCCTCGAACATTACAGCCAGTAAACTAGCTTGCCTGAATCCCCACTTGCTTCAGTTTTTCCAAGATTGCTAAAGGGATGGTGTTGGCTGCAAGAGCGTAGTCTGAAAACTCTCTGCGGAAGCGGTAACTGTTTCGCATCAAATCAAAACTAATAGCTAACTGCTGTGGACTTTGCCCGCGTTCAATAAAATCTTTTTCTATCGGGTACGCATTCAAAATATTAAGACTTATTGTCTCAATATTTGTGCTCCCTGTTTCGCCTTGCATTAACAAACGGGTCGGTGAGTCTTGATCGCCCTTATTTGCTATTGAAAAAAACCTGCAAAAATCATCAAAAATTTTACGCGTGCCGTTCAACTTGCCATTAGTACTGTAACCAGCAATATGGGGAGTCCCTATCTGAACCTTATCAAGAAGAGAGGGATTTATGCCTGGCTCCAATTCCCAAACATCCAGTGCTACCTTTAAATCCGCTGTTTCTTGCAAGATCTCCAACAAGGCCTGATTATCGACCACTTCCCCTCTGCAAGCATTAATCAATAACGCATCATTTTTTAATCCAGCCAATCGTTTACGGTTCAGCAGATGATGCGTGGGGTAGTCTCCCGTATAAGTAAGCAGTGTGTGCAAGGTGATAATGTCATGCTGTAATACATTTTCCAAAGAAGCAAAGCTAGGGGCCAACTCATGGTCAGAATGCAGAAATGGGTCGTATATTGAAAAATCCATACCAAGTTTTTGCAACCTTGCGGCTAATCGTGAGCCAACATTGCCCGCACCAATAATGCCTACTGTTTTCTCTTGCCAATCAACTTGATAATTAAGATTGAACCAGGCCAAAGCTGCAAAAAGATAATCGACAACTGCATTTGCATTGCAGCCTGGGGCATGCTCGAAATGTATTCCTTTCTCTTCCAGTATGAGCTTGTCAATATGATCAAAGCCGCTACTGGCACTACCAACAAATTTTACTGACGTATTTCCAACAAGTTCCTTGTTAACTTGGGTCACAGTTCTTACAAGTAATGCGTCAGCATCTACCAGATCCTGTTGAGAAATTTCCCTGCCAGGAAGTAAAACAAGCTCTCCCAGACAGGAGAAATAGTCTTCAACCTGATAGATATCCTGGTCAGCAATTATTTTCATTGGCTTTCAGTTTGCGGTAGTTTTATGTATGAAGCAGTTATCAGGACGACGAGGACTTACGAATAGAGTAACGGTAGACCTTGTCATTTTCTGCAGAACTTAACAGTTCATGTCCAAGAAAATGACAAAATTTGGGCACATCCCTTGTAGTTGAAGGATCGGTTGCGACAAGTACCAGCACTTCCCCCTCATTAATTTCGCGTATTTTTTTATGCAGCAACATGACCGGCTCAGGACAAAAAAGTCCTTTAGCATCCAGCAAATGCTCGGTCGAATTGCTATTTTCAGAGGACATCTGGCAACCTGTTAGATTTACGAGTTTGTTGAAATACTGACGAGCTTTATCCTGTTTGCCATAGCATCAGTTGCATTACTTGGCTCCGAAGAATCTTCATGTTGTAGCTTCATTGCAGCTTCTCTTTCAGCTTCCAGTGAGTGGAAATCAAACAGGGAGGTATCGGCAAGATGACTGGGAGCAACATTGGTAATGCTTTTAAATAACACATCAAGCCTGCCCGGAAATTTCTTTCCCCACTCATTCAACATTTTTTTTATTTCCTGACGCTGCATATTCTCCTGACTGCCACACAAATTGCAGGGGATGATCGGAAACTGCCTGAGTTCAGCAAATTTGGCTATCTCCTCTTCCTTGCAATAAGCCAGTGGTCTGATGACGATGTGTTTTTTGTCATCACTTAAAAGTTTTGGTGGCATGGATTTCAGTTTTCCACCAAAAAACATATTGAGAAACAGCGTCTCCATTATGTCATTTCGATGATGACCAAGAGCTATTTTGCTGGCGCCGATTTTTTCTGCCAGAGAATATAAATTTCCCCGTCTCAACCTGGAGCATAACCCGCAGTAGGATTTACCTGGCTCTGTTTTTTCCATAACTATGGAGTAAGTGTCTCTCTCGAGAATATGATAAGGCACACCTATAGACTCCAGATATTCAGGCAGAATATGTTCTGGAAATCCCGGCTGCTTTTGATCCATGTTGACAGCAATTATCTTGAAATCAATTGGCGCATGCTTTTGCATATTCAGCAGAATATCCAGCATCACATAGGAGTCTTTACCACCCGAGAGGCAGGCCATGACGACATCGCCATCGGCAATCATTTTATAATCTGCAATAGCTCGGCCTGTTTCCCTGCGCAGGTTTTTTTGCAGCCGATTGAGGCTAAAGGTTGTTTTTCGAGTATCTTTCATTAGAGTGGTAGCAGTATCCAAAGGGACGACAGTATAATTCCTGATAACCCTAATTGCTATTGAGAACACAAGTGCCCTGCTACCTTCTTCCAAAACAACTATTGCTTGCAGCTACCATTGTGGCGGGCTTTTTTATGGTACCCCCCTTGTTGGTTCAGGCTCAATCTGAAAACCAGGCCGTCATACTTCAGTATCATCATGTCAGTACATCGACCCCTCCGGTCACCAGTCTTAGCCCGGAATCTTTCATTCAGCACATGGATTATCTTGAAACCAACGGATTTACAGTGCTGCCTTTGGAGGAGGTCATTCTTAAATTAAGAAACGGTACTTCACTGCCAGACAAATCTGCCGTTATTACCTTCGACGATGGTTATGCCTCTGTTTATGAAGTCGCCTTTCCAGAACTACAAAAACGCGGCTGGTCATATACTGTATTTGTTACTTCCGGGCTGGTGGGGACGAATGACAGGCTCTATTCCACCTGGGATCAGATCAGAGAAATGGCAAATGCCGGGGCAACCATCGCTAATCATACGATTGACCATCCTTATTTGCTGGAGCGTGAGACTAACGAATCAGACGCTACCTGGCTGGAGAGAGTGAGAACGCAAATAGTGATGGCAGAAGAGACAATAGCGCAAGAAACCGGACAGAATCACAAGATACTTGCTTACCCGTATGGGGAATATGATCCCGACATTCAATCGCTGGTAAAAGAACTCGGCTATGTCGGAATAGCCCAGCATTCCGGCCCCATCAATGCCAGCTCGGATTTTACCGCCCTGCCCCGCTTTCCTTTCTCTGGTATTTACGCCTCCATGAACAGCTTTCCCACGAAGGTATCAAGCCTCGCTTTCACGCTGGACTCATTTTCTCCGCATAGTCCTTTGACGACACAGGCTTCACCACAGGCAACTCTGGATTTTAGTGACGAGCAGAAAGGCTTGTCGCAACTGGCCTGCTTTAACAATAATTCAGTAATGCAGGTCAACGCCGTGAATTCAGCACAGGGGGTCTATGAAATTAAAACTGAGGTAGAGAACAAGAGCCGACGTTTTCGCTATAACTGCACTGCCCCGGGGATCAACGGCAGGTATTACTGGTATTCCATTCCCTGGATAAACCCGGCAATTAAAGAGTAGGGTTATCTCTGGAGAGCAAATTATTGCTGTATATCATGTTCTGCAGTTCATCGATGTAGTCATGTCCCCTGGATGAATAACTTTCCAGGCCATCGGTGAGAGAAGCTCCATCTACCGGTTTATTCTGGACTCTTAACTGCTGCCTGATTCGTCGCAACATCTGATAACTGGGGAAGGTATTCAGATTGTGTATATAGGCCTGGACAGAGTCCTTTACAGAATCAAAACTTCTGACTTCATGGGTAGCGCCCTCCCGGCGACGATTTGGCACCAAACCACAACCATCAGAGTAGCACCACTGACCAAAATAATTATTACCTAGCTGGGCAAATCTTGACGTACCCCAGGCTGATTCGTTGGCCGCCTGGGCCAATGCCAGCGAAGCTGGTATTTTATCCACACGCCGCAACAGTACTGTCAGAAACTCCGCGTCGGTCAAATCATCTGTATCCAATTCATATAACTCAGCCAGTGTGGAGAGATACCTCAAATCAGAAGCTGACAGCTCTTCGCCGTCCTGCATTTTTGCCTGGATAGCGAGAACACGCTGTCTTTGCTGAATTATTTCAATATTAACCTGATCTACAAAGTGCTCAATAAAATTGAAAAAAGACTGCTTTCTCATCTGCACATCATTAATGCTGGCAAAATCGGGGATTTCATCAGGTAAATCCGGGATTTCAATGACAAGAGGCTGTGGTTCTGCAGAGTCTTTAAGTTTGATGGAAATGGATATGAATATAGGCAGGAAAAACAACAGAACAATGAGGCAATAAGTCAGAGAAGTTTTATATGCACCCCAGGATATCTGCATTTCTATGTTCTCTTCTTTCCTCTTATGCTGTTTATATACTTCTAAAAAATCTTAACACAGGTAATGAGCTAGCTTCACTATTTTGAGCTACACGAGTAAAACTCGGGAAAAGTTCATGACTCAATATATCTTATTGATATTTATGTATTTTTTCCTGCGCATAAGGGGGAGTCAGGAACT
>JAURCS010000073.1 GCA_030828385.1 Gammaproteobacteria bacterium | reverse complement strand
GAATCACAAATGCCAAAGAATTTCATTTCCAGAAAACTCACTGGATCCATCGAGTGCTGCAAAAATCCTCGTGTCATTCCTCAACAACCTTTAGGCCCCGTAAGACTCATTAAGTACACTGAGAATTCAACTATCCGCACCATGATAAACGGTTCGATTCCGCCTCTGGCACCATTTATCCTGGAAAGATTACCTTCCCCGGATAGTGAGCCACGGAATATATAGCCGAGAGTTTACACACAGCCGGCAGGGAGAACGCAGTTCTCCTGAATCACAAATGCCCAAGAGTTTAATTTCCAGAAAGCCCAGTGAATCATTCGAGCACTGCTAAAATCCTCGCGTTATTCCGCAACAACCTTCAGGTTTCGCATCGAATAATCAGTGCAGTACCATCAGCTCATCGCACCGGGATAAACGGTTCGATTCCGCCTCTGGCACCATTTCTTGCTGGTCCCCACACCGAAACTAATCAGCGCTTTTAATCCTTATTTTTTTCTTTCATGAATTATTAGACCTTTTTATCTTTTGCGCTTTGCGCATTCATCAACAAGGCGCCCATGGAACCCATGGCAGGCTTGGCGGATGTACTTTGTGCAGGCGCTTTTACTCTATGCTTCCTTTCATTTCTGGCAGGTAAATCAGTGCACGAAGCCCTCGCATCTACTTCATCATCAAGGCGCATGGAAAGTGCAATGCGCTTACGCTGCACATCCACTTCCATCACTTTGACTTTGACCACATCACCCGTCTTTACCACGGTATGTGGATCCTTGATGAATTTATTCGCCAGAGCCGATATGTGTACCAGACCATCCTGATGCACTCCCACATCCACGAAGGCACCAAAGTTGGTGACGTTGGTGATGACCCCTTCCAGCTTCATGCCTTCCTTCAGGTCTTTCATGGACTCGATGCCGTCCTTGAATTCGGCAGTTTTGAATTCCGGTCTTGGGTCGCGCCCGGGTTTTTCCAACTCGGCAATAATGTCAGTGACCGTGGGCAAACCAAATTTATCGTCGGTAAAATCTGCGGGGTTTAACTTCGAAAGAAAGCCGTGATCACCAATCATCTCGCTTACTTTTTTCTTGTTAACAGAGCAAATCTTTTCCACCACACTATAGGATTCAGGATGAACCGCAGAGCCATCCAGTGGATTGTCGCTGTCTCTGATGCGCAGAAAACCGGCCGCCTGTTCGAAACTCTTGTCACCAAAACGCGGCACGACTTTCAGGCCGTTGCGATTTTTGAATGCACCATGCTGATTTCGATATTCAACAATATTGGAGGCAATAGACGCAGACAGTCCGGAAACCTGTTGCAGCAAGGCAGCGGATGCCATATTTACATCCACCCCTACCGCATTTACACAGTCTTCCACTACGGCGTTCAGGCTTTTGCCAAGTTTAAATTGACTCACATCATGCTGATACTGACCCACCCCGATAGACTTTGGATCCAGCTTCACCAGTTCAGCCAGTGGATCCTGTAAGCGTCTGGCAATGGAGATGGCGCCACGCACGGTGACATCCAGATCTGGAAATTCCTCACGGGCAATGTCCGAAGCGGAATACACCGAAGCACCGGCTTCGTTAACCATGGCCTTGTCGAGTTTGAGCTCCTTGTGTTTTTTTATCAGCTCCGCGGCTAGCTTATCGGTTTCCCGCGAGGCGGTGCCATTGCCGATGGCAATCAATTCAACGCCATGCTTGCTGGCCAGTTTTGCCAGTACCGCAATGGATTCGTCCCACTGGTTTCTGGGCTGATGGGGATAGATAGCGGTGTCTTCGAGAAATTTTCCGGTACGATCAACCACACACACTTTGACGCCGGTACGCAGCCCCGGATCCAGTCCCATGGTGACCTTATTGCCGGCCGGTGGCGCCAACAGGATTGCTTTCATGTTTTCAGTGAAGACGCGAATGGCTTCGTCATCGGATTGTTCGCGCAACTGACCCAGCAAATCCGTTTCAAGACGATGAATGAGTTTCACCCGCCAGGTCCAGGTCACCACTTCCCCTAACCACTTATCCGCGGGGCGGCCTTTATTCTCAATGCCGAAGTGATTGCCGATCATGCCTTCGCAAGGATCGGTGGCGCCTGACTCAACGCCAGCGCTGCCAATATCAACCGTCAGAAAGCCTTCCTTACGGCCACGGAAAACCGCGAGAGCACGGTGAGAAGGAATTTTGTTCAAACGCTCGGCATAATCGAAATAATCTGTGAACTTGGCAGCATCCGCCTTGTTCTTTTCCACCACACTGGCACGCAGTTCGCCATTGTCCCAAAGATGTTTACGCAACTTGCCCATCAGTGCCGCGTCTTCGCTAAAGCGCTCCATGAGAATATCCCTGGCACCGTCAAGAACTGCCTTGGCATCGTCAAAGCCATCAACGATAAACTCTACTGCCTGGGTTTGTGGGTCCAATGTCGGGTCAGCAAACAACCTGTCTGCCAGAGGCTCCAGACCAGCCTCGATAGCAATCATCGCCTTGGTACGGCGTTTGGGTTTGTAGGGTAAATACAGATCTTCCAGTTCGGTTTTGGTCTCTGCATTGCGAATCTGCTTCTCCAGCTCTGGCGTCAGCTTTTCCTGCTCGCCAATACTGGCAAGAATGGTGTCTATGCGCTCATCCATTTCACGCAGGTAGCGCAGGCGTAATTCCAGATCACGCAGCTGCAAGTCGTCCAGCCCTCCGGTGGCTTCCTTGCGGTAGCGGGAGATAAAAGGCACCGTAGAGCCCTCATCAAGCAGCGTAATGGCGACACTAACCTGTTGCGGTCTGACGTTTAATTCTGTGGCAATTTTATGGGTAATAGCTGGTGAGAGAGTATCGGTAGTGCTCATTGCAATCCTGCTTCCCCAGGTGTTTGAGACGGGGAAATTTGCTGGTTAGGGAGCCCGGCATTTTACCTGCAAAGTCCTGTTTAGACTAATGAAGTGTTGGCAGCAAACAAAGACAAAAAAGCCGGTTAACGAATTCGCTAACCGGCTTTTTATTAACAGCCTTTCGGCATCAATAACTGAAACAGCAAACGGTATCAGAAGCTCATATTAAAGCGCGCACCGTAAACTCGCGGCGGGTTAAAGATATTGTAGGTCAAACCACGATTGTTGGTATTCGTATTCATGAAAAACCGCTCATCGGTGGCATTGCGCATGTACAACGACAAACTCCAGTCCGCATCAGAAGGTGTGAGTGCCGCCTCCAGATTCAATGTCACATAGGCGTCAGAAATCGTGTCTTCCAGGAACAGGAAGTTGGTCCCCTGCTCGTCACGGTAGGAGGCGTCTGCAGTAAGGGACAGATCGTAATTATTTAAATTAATGATGTGATTGATACCCAGGTCCATGCCAAACTCTGGAGAGAAAAGCAGGGACTGACCTGAACAATCAAAGCTTTCAAGCCCTCCTGATACGCCACTGGATGCGCAGCCAAAACGGCCACGAGCCGGATCTGATATCAGATTGAGGCTGTCATAGGTGGAGTCCAGGAATTGCACATTACCGTATATCGTTGTGCTATCGGAAGCTACCCATATGACATCAATATCCAATCCCTGAATGGTGGAATCCGCATTGGCAATGGGGAAAGCTGATGCCCCATCCAATGTTGTAAAGTAGGTGACCTGCTGGTCATCATATTTCCATAAGAACAGTTCCGCATTGATCTGAAGAGTATTGTCCAGGAACCTGTTCTTGGAACCGATGGTAAAGGCATCAATATACTCTGGCTCATAGGTAGGCGAGACCAGACTGAGGTCAACGCCGCCTGCACGGTAGCCTGTCTCAAAGCCGGCATAAAGCAGATTACTATCGCCCCAATCCCATTCCGCTCCAATACGGTAGGTCACTTCGCTATAGTCAAGCTGGGACTGCAGAAGGCCTTCGCCCACATTCAGAATCCAGGCTTGTTGAGGGGTGGTAAGACCCGGCCTTAATAATCGATAAATAGGGGGAGGTCCAGGGACCGTGTTTGGGATGGTTGCCACCGAATCGGGTGCAATTTCACCTCGTGCCACCAGGTCGGCAATGAATCCATCGCGATCAGACGTCACAGCGTGAGCAGGTATGCGTCCGGGAATTTGGCAGCCATTGGCAAAGCTGGCCGGTGGCGTGGTGAAAAACGGACTGGCCGGCGCGCCACCACAGAATGTCACAAAGGTATCGCTGATACCGTCTGCAAATTTGCTGTCTTCCGTGTATCGAATTCCTGCATTCAGGCGGAAGGTATCGCTGAGATCAAGAGTGGCCTGACCAAATATGGCCCATGAATCACCACCATTGTCATAGTTTTGAATGGGCGACGTATAGTTTTGCGCAAAAACAGTGCTGGTCTGAATCTCTTCATCAATATAAAAAGCGCCAATAATGCCATTGAGCGGCCCATCAAGATCTGTTGCGAAGCGCGCTTCAAAACTTAACTGCTCATTTTGCTCATCAGTTTTGGCTGGCGAAAATCCCGGCCCTGAAAATGCATAATCCTGATCAGACTCCCTGTAGGCGGGAATAAAGGTCAATGTTCCAGCATCGGTCTGATAGTTGATCTCCGCCATCACGCCAGTAAAGGAAATATTCTGGTACAAATCATCGCCATTAATTGGTTTGTAAAACGCAAAAGACGGGGTGTGCAATGTGCCTCCCCGAATAGCATTGGCAGCGGCATTGGTCGGACCTGAATTAATGGGTAATCCGGTTGGCGTAAAATCGGTGAGCATACCGGGCGTGTTTGAGTAGGTCCCTCTCAGGTCACCACCTGGGCCCTTCGCATTATTTTCGGAATAATCCGCCGCAATTCTGACAGATAAACTATCAGACGGTTCAAAAAGTATCTGGGCGCGAAGGCTCATGGTATCAGCATCATTGGTGCCGTCATCAGAAAAACCATCACGATTAAGTACATTACCGGACAGGCGAATGGCTAAATTGTCTCCAGCATCCAAATTGACTGCACCCTGGAAAGCGAGCTTGTCATATTCACCTGCTTCAGCCTGGATAAATCCCGACGTCTCACCCATGATTGGCTTCTGGGGAATGTAGTTGATGACACCCCCGGTCGCGTTACGACCATAAAGGGTACCTTGTGGACCCTTGAGAAGCTCAACCCGTTCCAGGTCAAACAGGGACTGGCCCGCCGCCCCGCTGGAACGCCCGAGATAAACACCGTCTATGTTTTGCGCGATTGCCGAATCGGTTAAGGGGTTAACTGTTAAGTTGCCAACACCACGAAGGAAAATACTGGTCAAGGGACCACCACCGGCACTGATACCCAATGCAGGGGAGAGCAGTCCAAGATCCTGCGCTGTCTCCATACCCTGACGGGTAAGTGCTTCCTGATTAATCGCCTGGACCGGCAGTGCCGCATCCTGCAGGGATTGTTCCCGTCGTTGTGCTGTGACCAGGATTTCTATAAGCCCGGCATTGGGTGATTCTGTATTGTTTTCACTTTGTGCAAAAGTGCTGGCAGAGCCTGCTACGGCAAGCGCCAGTAAAGTTGGTTTCAACAGTGCTTTATTCATTCTTTAATTCCCCTTTAAAAGAATATTAATCTATTTTTAATGGGGAAATGAGAACACTAATTTATTTATAAGGAAAATTGATTGTTTTTATATAATTCTATTTGATTTGATTATATGTATGTAGCGTATAGGCAGGACATTCAGACGACTATGCCATGGGTATCAACGTTAGAGGCAACGTGGCCAACTGGCCTGCGATCTATGCGAAAATTCTCGGGATCGCCCCACTTTTCCGGGTCCATATTGGCGGCCCCCAGCACGCAGAGCACTTTAGAGCCCTCCGCTACAGGAAATTCACCGATTTGGGTATCGCATCCCGCGGTGCGGCAGAAGGTATGCACTGGAGAGGTGTAACGCAGAACTTCTTCAAAAGCCGGGCGACACAGGCCTGGATCAGCTTTGAGTTTTTCCCATTCCTGAGGGTTTTGCGAAAGACACCACAGGGCACTACCGATTCCTGTCACCGTCGTATCAACACCAGCAGACAGAAAAGAGCGAACCAGCATGGCTGCCTCATCATGGGTAATATCTCCGTTATCCGCTGCCTCATAGATCATCGCACCAAGCCCATCACCCGTCAGGCGTTCACGGGCACAAGCGGAAGTAATCCAGGGAACGATCTGGCCAGCTTCGGCCATGGAATGGCGACGTATTTCGTTATCAGGCCCTGTGCCGTTAAAAACCATGGCGCCATAGTCCACAAGATATCGGGCATTCACATCCTTCATACCAACCGCCTTGGGAAATACAGACGTTGGATAGACCTCGGCCAGCTCGGAGACCACTTCAATGGACCCTTTGCTGATAATGTCGTCCACCACTTGCTCGGCAATGTCCAGAAACAGGTTGCTGAGGGTTTTCATTATTTTTGGCGACAGCACCCGGGCCATCACTTTTCGGGTTCTGGTGTGCTCCGGTGGGTCCACTTCCAGAATAATGGAGGGTTGGCGCCAGGGTTTTCCCAGCGCAAAATCATTTAGCCCGACACCGCGGGAAGACACGAAATGTTCATGGTCGCTGAATACCTTGTGTGTGGTTGCATATCTGCCAACAGCCAGCACGCTGTAGCGCGGGATATAAACGACATCGCCCAGTTCACGCAGGTGTGCATAATAGTCGTAAGGATTACGAAGAATGGTTTCGTCATAAGGGTCCACATCCCAGACGGGAATGCCCTCGGCAGGTATTATTGGCCTGTGGCCTTCAATTAGTTTCATTACAGGAATGAGTTTTTCTTATCTTTTATCTTTTTATAACTGTCGCAACACCCATTCCGCCACCCACACACAGCGATGCGAGACCGTAAGTTGACTGTCTTTTCTGCATTTCGTGGAGAAGAGTGACAAGGATTCTGGCGCCACTGGCGCCCACGGGATGCCCGAGGGCAATAGCACCGCCATTCACATTTACAATATCCTGGTTGAGTTTTAATTCCTGGCATACTGCCAGTGACTGCGCGGCAAAGGCTTCATTGAGTTCAATCAGGTCAATTTGCTCAAGAGAGAGACCCGCCTTATTCAGCGCCTTTTGTACTGCACTGACAGGGCCAATACCCATAATAGAAGGATCTACGCCGGTTGATGCA
>JAURCS010000072.1 GCA_030828385.1 Gammaproteobacteria bacterium | reverse complement strand
AGTCGCTACGGGGGAAGTCTTGTCTGCAGACCTGTATGTGCCGACAGCGAACTGGATGCTTGGCTTTGACGAAAATTTCAGACCGATTATTAACCCGGAAGCAAATTACGGGGCTTTCGGCGACCGTGGTTTCCATGTTGTGCCTTCGGCCGGTGGCGCCCACAGCTGGCATCCTATGGCATTTAATCCGGATACCGGATACATGTATATTCCGACAAATTATGGCAGTTTCCCACTGGTGGCAGAAGCTGGCGCCAAGATGGGTAATCAGTTGCTGTCGATCAATGTTGGTAAGCGACCGCAGGATCCGGCACCAGAGCTGGAAGGGGCAGGTTCCTATCTGCTGGCCTGGGATCCTGTGGCTAAAGAAGCTGTGTGGCAGCAACGCCAGGGCGGGTCCCGTTCAGGCGTACTGACTACTGCGGGTAATCTGGTATTTCAGGGTACCTCCGATTCCACCTTCTCTGCTTTCCGCGCGGATACCGGCGACAGGGTCTGGACCACGGATACTCAGTCCGGCATTGTTGGCGGCGCGGCAAGTTATGAAATTGATGGTGAACAGTATATTGCCGTAGTAGCAGGGCAGAGCCGGCGCGGCGCCGGTTACTGGGCACCTAATTACGCGCGCCTGCTGGTCTACAAAATTGGCGGAACCGCAACCTTGCCGGAAATGATCAGCTATACCCCACCGGAACTTAATCCCCCGGAAAATTTTGGCAGCCCGGAATTACTGGCACAGGGTGAGGCGCACTACAATGAACATTGCGCCAGCTGTCATGGTAATAATGGCCGGGTCAGCAGTCTGTTCCCGGATCTCAAAGTGGCAGCAGCACTGAATAATGCGGCCCTGTTTAATGCCATCGTTATAGATGGAGCATTGCAGAATAATGGCATGGTGTCTTTTGCTGACTATCTTACTGCCGAAGATGCCAATGCCGTGCGCGCCTATGTGGTAAGCCTGGCAAATGAAGCCAAGAATGCACCACCGAATCCCTTTGGCGGTGGTCGTCCTGCACCGGCACCTGCCCCTGCACCAGAGCCGACAGAGGAAGATGCAGAACTGCATGAATAACTTCATGACTCGCTGCATAAACAGGCTGAATCAAGTGCTCAGATGAAATAGATGAAGCCGTCCACAGAAAAGCGAAACAGGCATGTCCTGTTTCTGTTGACTATTGTTGGTGCCATAACCTTTCTCGTTTCCCACAGCTGGGCAGCGGGCGGTTTTGCGCCAACGATTGTTGCCAGAATAACGGCTGAACCCCTTAATGAAATCAGTGGCATGGTTAAAAGTCGTTCCTATCCGGATACCTACTGGGTAGTTAATGACAGCGGTGCCGAGGCAAAAATATTTGCCATCAACAGCAAGGGACAAAATATCATTCCCACCTATTCGCGTTTTACCTATTACGGGGAAGAAAAGCAGGCAGGTAAAAAGCAGTGGCAGGGTTTTAATGTGCTCTACAGCAAAAATATCGATTGGGAGTCGATGACTGCTGATGACAATCATATCTATGTAGCAGACACCGGAAACAACTTTAACAGGCGGCGGGATCTTGGCATTTATATGCTCAGTGAGATTGACCCGACAGCCTCTACCCAGTCTGCAGCCATCAAACATTTGCCGGTGAGTTACCCGGAACAAATGGAATTTCCCGGCAAAGGCAAAAAACACTTTGATAGTGAAGCACTGTTTAGCGCCGGTGGTAAACTTTATCTGATTACCAAGCATCGCACATCCAGCGGTCTGCGTATGGAGCCCGGTGCTAATTTATACCGGCTGGATACAGATTACACCGAGCGTGATAATTTACTGACCCTGGTGGACAGCAATGAAAATATGCTGGCTGTAACAGGCGCCGAATTGTCACCGGATGGTCAGACTCTGGCGGTAATTTCCTATGATGCGCTCTGGCTTTTTCAGCGGCCGCAGGAGGGTGATCAATGGCTGTCTTCAGACTCAAGCCGCTATCAACTGGATACTGATGTGCTTGATCAGGTAGAAACCGTTATCTGGGATGATGACAATACTTTGCTGTTAAGCAATGAGCAGCGCGACCTGTTTCGTATCACGCTTGCCGAACTTTCTGCAATAACCCCATAAAACATAATAGAATCAAGGGCTTTTAGTTGTTTTCTTCCTGTGTTCGGGATGGTATGATGCGCCGCTTTCGTCAAGAAAAGACTCTCTTTGAGACCCTATGAAAGCATTCTATCAGGACTTCAAATTAGGCATTCTCGGTGGCGGCCAGCTTGGTCGCATGCTGATACAGGCCTGTACCAATTTTGACCTTCATTCCAGTGTCCTCGATAAGGACGTCAATGCTCCCTGCAGCCTGCTTGCCAGTAGTTTCAAGCCAGGTGATATTACTGATTTCGATACTGTTTATGCGTTCGGTAAAACTGTCGATATGCTCACTATCGAGATTGAAAATGTGAATGTGGGAGCCCTGAAGAAGCTTGAGGAAGAGGGACTCACTGTCTATCCACAACCTGCCATTATCGACATCATCAAGGACAAGCGTCGCCAGAAAATGTTTTATCGTGAACATGGCATTCCAACAGCTGATTTTGTCCTGGTAGATAATCGCGAAGCGATCAAGCAGCATATGGATTTTCTTCCTGCTTTTAATAAACTCGGCACTGGCGGCTATGACGGTGGTGGAGTACAACGCATCAGAAGTGCAGAAGATATAGAGAAAGGCTTCGATGCTCCCGGATTACTCGAAACCCTGGTTGATTTTGCCTGCGAAATTTCTGTTATTGCTGCCAGGAACAGTAAGGGCGAAGTATCAGTTTTCCCCGCAGTGGAATGTGTATTTCACCCGGAACATAACCTGGTGGATTATCTTTTCGCGCCCAGCGAAGTGTCTCCGGAAATTGAAGAAAAAGCAGAGAAAATAGCCCGTCAGGTTATTGAGAGTTTTGGCCTGGTGGGTCTGCTGGCCGTGGAAATGTTTGTCACTCGTGATGGCGAAGTGTTGGTGAATGAAGTCGCACCCCGACCCCACAATAGTGGCCATCAAACCATCAATGCCAACATTATCTCGCAATATGAGCAGCACCTAAGAGCTATTCTGGGTCTTCCTCTTGGCGCTACAGATATTATTTTACCTTCAGCTATGGTAAATCTGCTGGGGGAAGCCGGCTATACTGGGCCAGCGAAGTACGAAGGGCTGGATGATTTGCTGGCCATCGAGGGAGCAAGTATCTTTTTGTACGGTAAAAAAGAAACCCGCCCGCAAAGAAAAATGGGTCATGTCACCATCGTTGACGAAAACGCAGATGCATTAAAACGCAAAGTTGAAGAAGTAAAAAAAGTGATAAAGGTGATTTCATGAGCGCAACACAGCAGTACAAAGTTGGCATTATCATGGGCAGTAGTTCTGACCTTGATGTTATGAAAAGGGCTGCCGATGCATTGTCACAATTCGGCATTGAGTCGGAAATTTCCGTTGTCTCAGCCCACCGTACTCCCGAGGCTATGATGGATTATGCCAAAACGGCTGCGTCGAAGGGTTTGCGTGTAATAATTGCCGGTGCCGGTGGTGCCGCACATTTACCTGGTATGGTTGCCTCGCTGACTACCTTGCCGGTCATTGGAGTTCCAATCAAATCAAGTAATTCAATAGACGGCTGGGATTCTGTGTTGTCTATTCTGCAAATGCCTAACGGTGTGCCGGTAGCGACCGTCGCCCTCAATGGCGCAAAAAATGCCGGCATACTGGCGGCAGAAATAATTGGGGCTTTTGATCAGGACGTGGCAGCAAAACTTTCTGACTACAAGGAAGAGCTAAAACAGAAAGTGAAGGAAATGAACGAAGGGCTTTAAAACCAAG
Source organism: Gammaproteobacteria bacterium (assembly GCA_030828385.1). GTDB lineage: Bacteria > Pseudomonadota > Gammaproteobacteria > Pseudomonadales > Pseudohongiellaceae > Eutrophocola. The sequence continues at coordinate 4,234 of JAURCS010000072.1, read as the reverse complement.
TCTCAAGTTACAAGTTACATTTTAAAAAAAAGGCGACCAAGGTCGCCTTTTTCTTTTTGTCTTGAGACTTGTAACTTGAGACTGTTTTTACGCTGGAGCTGCTTCATTCTCAATTTTTTGCTATGCCTTTTAACTTTTTAGCATAAGCCATAAAACTTAGCGCTGAAATCTTCATAAAGAAACCATAAATCAGTGTTACTGCTGCATAATCAGGCATGCCGAGAATAGTGTTGGCTAGCACCAGCGCCAGAGAAAGGTTTTGCAGGCCTACTTCGTAGGTAATTGAAATTGTCTGGTCGGTATTCAGTTTCCCCAGACGCGACATACCGTAGCCCATGGACATGCAAATGACGTTTAACAGTAAAGCTGCAACTCCTGCCTGAACGATATACAGCTTCAGTGTCTCAATGCTGAACCAGGTATTGGTTATGATCACCATTATCAGAATGGCAATGGCCATTTTTCGTACGGGCTCTACCATTTTTACTGCAAACGCGGGTTTGAATTTACGTATCACCATACCAATAATGATTGGCAGAATGGTGAGCTGAGCCAGGCTACGCATCATGCCACTGACAGGCACATCCACGATATCGCTGCTATCTGCAAACACAGTGAGTCCTATCCAGACTATCAGCGGCATGGTGAAAACAGTAAACAGGCTGGCAATGGTAGTTAATGTAACGGACAGGGCGATGTCTCCACGACTGGCAAACACATAGGCATTGGAGGTAATTCCCCCGGGGCAGGCTGAAAGTAAAACCAGTCCAATAGCGATAACCGGCGCGGTGTTGAGGGAATAAGCCAGCAAGAAAGCAACGGCAGGCAGCAGTATCAGCTGACCGGTCAGACCGATCAGTACCGCCTTGGGCATGATGATGACGCGCAGTATATCGTCTATAGACAATGTCAGCCCCAGCCCCATCATTATCAGGAACAGGCCAAAAGGAATGATAATGGTCTGAAAAAGTACCTGTGGATCCATGCTTTTCCCCTCTGGATAACTCGGTGCATGATACAGAAGGGGAATCATAACGTACAACATGCAACAAGTAATCCAGCTGCCTGTGAATGGCAGCACCAGATTAAAGTATAATTTTACTCATGCCTGTCAATCCAAATCCACAAGGTAAAGGCCTGGTTCCCATATTACAGGGGCTGGACCGGCATCGTCTCGACCGTCTGTTACCGCCGAAAAAAATAGACCAGGTACAGATGGAACTGTTTACCTCCATGTTTGTTCTGAAAAGCGATATACGCTTTAACCCGCTGCCGGGCAGGCTTTATTATCTCTATCAGACAGATGGCCGTTACAAGCTGTTGATGGTCAGTCCTGAGGAGTGGCATACCCCTTATCGCGGACGTTTTATCGGCGAATGCGAACTGCATGATGATCGTACCTGGTCCATGGCTCTTGCCCCTGCAATGGCCAATGATGAGCTTTTCATGCAGCATATTGAGCAGGAACAGGAAAAATTGCAGCAGGCGCTGGAAAATGCCGAGTCGGTAGCCGATGTACTCCCGGTTTTTGAAGAAGCACTCGGTTACAATAGTCGTATACTGGCTTATATTCTTGGTAAATCCCTGGGGCTTTCCATGGAACTCTCGGGCATTGATGCACTGAACTACCATGAAGCGAAAGGCTTGCTGAAATATGAAAAAACCGATAATTAGTATCAGCTTTCTTACTCTGAAGTACTTTCTTTTCTCTCTACTCCTTGGACTTCTTGTCGCCTGCAGTGCTGAACCTCCTTTTCAGCCACTTTCAGCCTCCGCTGCCGTGCTGGCTTTTGGCGATAGTCTTACAGCGGGTAATGGCGCGCCACAACAGGGCAGTTATCCCGCCCAGTTGTCACGCCTGATAAACCTCAGTGTTATCAATGGCGGCGTCTCAGGAGAAGAAAGCCATGAGGGTAGAGACAGGCTGGCAAACTTGCTCGATCAATATCGCCCGGAGCTGTTAATACTTTGCCATGGCGGCAATGACTTGCTGCGTAAAAGACCGTTAGCCCAACTGGAAGAAAATCTTGAAGCCATGATCATCATGGCCCAGCAACGGGGTATTCAGGTTTTACTGTTAGGAGTGCCGAGCCCCGGCATTTTTCTGAGTGGTAACAAGGTTTATGAGACCGTTGCCGACAACACCGGTGTTGAACTGATACCCGACCTGATAGCCGATGTGCTGTCACAACCAGCATTGAAATCTGACACCATCCATCCTAATGAAGCAGGCTATACTGAAATAGCCGAAACAATTACCAGTGAATTACAGAAACTGGGTGCTATTTAGTATGTTTCCTGTTGGTTTTGAAAGCATGGCAAAATACTTCCTGATATAATATTTGGTGTCTTTAAACTCTTTAATCATCTGTTTTTATCCACGGGCATTGTTATGTTTGATTCCATAGAAGCACGACCACCTGATCCCATTCTGGGGCTGTCTGCAGCGTACAAAAAAGATACTAATCCCAACAAGGTTGATCTGGGGGTCGGTGTTTATAAGGATGAAAGCGGAAACTGCCCGGTTATGGCAGCGGTAAAAACCGCGGAACGTCGAAAATGTGATGAAGAGGATTCCAAGGCCTATATCGCACAGGCCGGTCCTGAACTGTATATTAAATATACCAGTGAGTTATTGCTGGGTAATGCACACCCGGTCCTGCGCGATGGTCGCAGCAGCTGCACTCTGGCACCAGGCGGCTCCGGTTCACTGCGTCTGGCCGCAGAGTTTGTAAACAACAATGCACCGGGCACCAAAATATATGTCAGTGATCCAAGCTGGGCCAATCATGTGCCCTTGTTATCTTCCAGTGGATTGAAGCTTGAGCTCTATCCCTACTATAACTATGAGACTCATAGTCTCAATTTTGATGCCATGATGGACTCCCTGAAGAGTGCGACAAAGGGTGACCTGGTGCTTCTGCATGGCTGTTGTCATAACCCCTGCGGCGCTGATCTGAATGCTGATCAATGGCAGGCGGTAACTGATTTATCCCTAAAAAACGGCTTTACGCCTTTTATCGATGTAGCATATCAGGGACTGGGCGATGGCCTCGACGAAGATGCTTACGGCATGCGCCTGATGGCAGAAAAATTGCCTGAACTAATTATTGCCAGTTCCTATTCGAAGAATTTTGGCCTTTATCGTGATCGTGTAGGTGCAGTCACCATGGTGACTGCCAACAGCGAATCCTGCCGCGCAGTTGCCAGTCAGGTAGTCGCCACAGCGCGTGAAATATATTCTGTACCGCCAGCCCATGGCGCTTTTCTGGTTGCCATGATTCTCGATGATGCCGAGCTGACCAAGGTGTGGAATGATGAGCTCACTGAAATGCGTGATCGTATAAACGGTTTGCGCCGAATGCTGGTAGAGAAGTTGAAGGAAATTGGCGTAGAGAAAGATTTTTCATTCATCCAGAATGAAAAAGGCTTGTTCTCCTTCCTGGGATTATCCAAGGAACAGGTTGCTACTCTGGTCAATGATTACAGTATTTATCTGGTGGGCTCATCGCGTATCAATGTGGCCGGTATTAATAATGCCAATATTGATTATCTTGCACAGAGTATTGCTAAAGTTCTGTAAGCATAGCTTGCTTCGCTGAATATATTCAGCGAAGCAACTTTTCTTTTATGTCCTGTTTACGCTTATTCATTTAAACCTGTGTTTGAGCTTTTCCACCATCCCCGCGCTAATTAAAAATCAAGGTTGAGAGTTACACCGTAGCGTGCCGGCTCACCCAATTGCGTATAGCCCTTGGCAGTGTAGTTGTCCCTGGGATCATTGCCAAAATAAAATCCACGAACGAAATAATCTTTATCACCAAGATTTCTTGCCCACAGATTAAGGCTCAGCTTATCTCGGGTATAGCGCACACTGGTATTGAAGAGAACGTAGCTGTTGGACTGTTCAGCATGACTGTCAGAAAAATAGAAGCTGTCGCGTCCCTGCAAATTTATGTCCAGTGACAAGGCGCTATTGAGTTCAATCCTCGTTCCGAGAGTGAATTGATGCCCGGGCGCATGGGCCTGCTCACGACCATCAAGGTTGTCCCCGGAAGAATTAACAAAATTTTCATAACGCGAATCCAGTAAGCCGAGTGATCCATATAATGTAACGGAATCGCTCGCTAACCACTGTCCCTCAAGTTCCGCTCCGCGATTTATGCCTGCTGCGGCATTTCCGATGAAGTCTATAAACTCCGAGCTTCCATCATTGCGCATTCTTACAGTGGAG
>JAURCS010000071.1 GCA_030828385.1 Gammaproteobacteria bacterium | reverse complement strand
GCACTAGATGCTCTCACAGCTATTGAATCAGGAGAGAACGACACGCTCTGTCACTTGTACCGGGAGCGCATTGAAATCTATCAACACAATTACCTCCGGGGATGACTGGGACGAAGTATTTACTTTTCAAAACAAATAAAAAACCGGAGACAAGCTCCGGTTTTTTATTTCGATATAAAGACTATTTAATACTGGTTTTCAAGCACCATCACACCCGCTCCGGTATTGGAAATCGGTGCATGATAATGCTTGTGGATGAGCTTGGCATCCTTCTGCAATGCACCTCGCATGACCAACCACATAATGGTTTCAATACCTTCTGTGCCTGTTCTGCGCATAATTTCACTGTTGGAGAACTGGGTAAACCATTCCGGGTTATCTACCATCTGGTTCATGGTTTCGATATCGAAATCCACATCAATCAAGCCGGCTCTTTCGCCCTGTAACTGGTGCGACATACCACCAGTACCAAAAATAACAACGCGCGTATCTTCCGGATAGGACTCAATCGCCTTGCCCAGCGCATGGCCCAGTTTTAGACAACGAGCAGCGGTAGGCACAGGATGCTGAACCACATTGACTGCCAGAGGGATAGTTTTAACCGGCCATTCCTGCAAAGTGCCATATAAGGCTCGCAGCGGATTAACGAAACCATGGTCTACGAGCATTTCCTGACAGGTACAGATATCAAATTCCTGTTCAATCAGGGACTCGGCAATATGCCAGGACAACTCTGCATCACCGGGAAAAGGTGCCTGCGGTTTAAGGCCCCAGCCTTCATCTGCATTTTCATAGACATCAGCACAGCCCAGAGCAAAGGTAGGCATTTTATCCAGAAAAAAGTTAAGGCCATGATCGTTATATACAACAATCACAACGTCTGGGTTGGCTTTTTTCAACCATTCCTTGGCGGGTTCATAGCCGTCAAAGAAACGTTTCCAGTATGGTTCCTGCTGCAAGCCATGCTCAATAGCATTACCCACTGCTGGTATGTGTGAGGACGTCAGTCCACCAATAATTTTAGCCATTCCAGTAACCTCCTGACTTTTCAAGTTTCTCAATCAGGCCGTCTGCTCTTTGCTGCAGTTTGTCCTGGAATTCTTTGGTAGTTATACCCTGAAACGCCGCTCCAGCATCCTGCACAGAGGTGCCGCGAGGAATTGCCATTTTGGCCATGAAGTAAATGTTGCAACCCAGCCTCAGCATTCTCAGGAAGTCTTTCTGTACCACGCACTCTTTAAAATCACCGGTTACGCCAAACTTGTCGCAATAGGCAACAGGGTCACTTTCAAATTCGTCGCGGCACTCTTCCTTGTTAAAGGTGAAGAGCATTTTGTTGATGTTGTAGGAGGTATGGGCAGTTTTACCATCAAATACATAGGTGCCCGGAATATCTTCGTAATCGTGCTTTTTCCAAACCATAAGGGGATACCCTGTTTTCTCAAAAAATAATTTTTTGAATGAATATCAATATGTTACGCGATAAAAAACCGCATCAGCGGTTATTAGGAGGGGCTATTATAGTAAATCAAGCGGGTCTCGTCCTGATTTATGACAAGTTTCTTTTAGGAAGCAGAATCAACCCCCTACTTTTATCTCTTACCCTTTACTTTCCAACTTCAAGACTGGCATCTCCGGATGTTCGGGAAAACATCGCCGCTGCTTCGATTTCACAGTCATAGTCATACAAAGGGGTGTCATCAGCAACGCGGAACAATTCATGTCTGCCAGCATAGGCGGTGCTCATGTAAATGGGATCTTTCAGGGTATATTCGTAAATCAGTACCTGAGCATTCTCGCTCACGCTGAAACGCTCTACCAATGTTTTTCTGGCACTTGAAGGCATGTCATTGCCAGCGCCTAGCTTCTGTGTGGCCGATCCCAGTCCCCAGCGTGACGGGACATAACCTCCGCTTACAAGTACCAGGGTTTCGCCATCAACCCTTGCCCTGACAACGCCAAACAAGCCATCTATTCGAGGCCTCACTGGTAGACCATTGAGCGGGACACGCCGTGTTATTTCCCAGGCTTCGTTATATAAAACTGCTGTTTCATCTTCAAAGGTCAGATCAAATAGATAAGGTGCATTAAACATATCTGGAAAATTCATCGGTTCACAGGTATTAGCGGGAGAACGTTTCGGGTCATAGTCTTGCCAAGCCTGCATTCCCGCTTCATTTAGGGGAAGTAACATTTCAGAACCAAATCCACCGCGAGAACTCCAGCGCCCGGCCAGCTTTTCCAACCCGGTAACAGACGCCAATACATCGCTGTCCACGGTTTCATAGTCAACCCTTTCTGAAAAACTGTAACGGGTGCCATCCCCGGTAATAAAAAATGAGGAGTTTATGAAACGAAAACCAGGTTCCCGATTGGGGTTGCCGATAATAGTAATCTGCTGTCCGGGCAGGAAAGACTGATTAGTGACCCCCATGCGGCGCATACCTGAGGTCGCCATGGATTCTACTTCCCAACGCTGAATTTCTTCATCCTGCGCCACACCATCAATATAGCTGATGCCATCGACTATCAGCGACGAGTGGGGGCTGCGCAATTTAAAATCAACAACAGTACCGCGAAGCTCAATTTGGCTCTGCATGTCAAAATGGGCAACGAAGGAATGATGTGCCTGAACTATGCTACCAATAAGCAGAAGTATTACTGCATTGAATACCGATTTCATTATCTTGTTCCAGTTGTTGTTTTCAGGCTGGCAGCCCATTACCCGTTAGTTTACCAGCCACCGGCACCAGGTCCATAATCCGCGTCCCAGTTACTACCCACCTCATCTGGTAAATTGTACAGGACTGCATGGATTTCTTGCAGCATGCCATTCTTGATCTGAAAGAATTCTCCGACAAGTCGATCATTGGAGGTGGCAACACTCTGGCTTTCCATACCGCTCTTCAAGCCAAATCGCACAATGGATAAAACAATTCCACGCTCCTCATCTACCACTGGATAACGTCTGTCCCAGAGATTTCGACCGATAAAGCGCCCTGTATCAAAACCATCGGGAGCTGAACGAAAACTACCGTCTGGAAACTGACCGGTGGTCTGCAAGCCATTTTCAAAACGATCCGCATCATAAAGCAGGTCAGCAGGATGATATTCATCGGTGCCATTGGTCTGAAATGCGCGCCAATAGCTTTCTGCCGCGGCAATCAGTCCGTAGTAGGAATCCCTGTCTGCGATCCTGATACTATTATCGAGATTTGTAGAGAGCGGATAATCAACAAGACGTTCAGGCCCCCACAAACGATCTGCATCACCCTGGTTGGCACGAATTATTTCTACCTCGGTAATAGCGTTACTTGCTACCTTGAGGCGAACCATGACCATGGTGTAGCTACCATCAGAATTTCTGACCACCGCTTCTGTTGCCACATCACCCAGACGGGGGTTGGCAATATCCCAGCGATAAGCGGTTTCCTGCGCTTCATTCCAGAACGCCTGATTTAGATTAACAATACGATTGTTATCTGTAATCTTTACATCATTGGCCACAGGAACGACGGCCGGATTATTTGCGTAAAGCGCATTCAGATAGCTATCCATAAATCCTGACAGGCAAGCCCGATCACAACCAATCTGCGCATTTGCACTAACTGCAAAACCAGATAGCACAAGCATCACCAAAAATAGACTCTTTTTCATTTTATTATTCCTTCTTGCAACCGTTCTATAAAAGCGCGTAATAACGCAGAATATTTCCGGCTTCCTTTCTCCGCCCGATCCCTATAATGACATGACGCATCAGCCAATCATGTTTACCCTTCTCCACTTCAAAAGTAGGAAAAGCTCGCAGATAGTAATCCTCTTCAGGAACTATTGGTCCATTATCAAAAATCCATGCCTGAATTTTTGCAATAGTATCCGGATGCCTGCCCCACAAATAACCATTATTACGTAACAGGATAAGTGTGCCATCATCTTCTTGAAGCATATAGCGCGCATCAAAAGCCAGCACGCCGTCAGGCCTGAATAATGCCCAGTCACCGCCACTGTCAGGGAGAGCCTGACCATTCAGATAAGGGCCGCTCACCTTGCCACTGTCCAGATAGACAGCACCGCGACCGGCACCGGTAGGCATATTCGCGATGTTATGTACGCGGGTGAAATCCAGGTCAATTTCGAAAATGTATTCCATCTTCGGCGCATCGAAAGTAGACACACCATCAAAGGGGCTGGACCAGGCCTCAACAGCAGCAGGGCCTGATGCTGAAGCTGTGGAATTACTTTCCTGCGCACTGGCAACTGCCGGTGCAGCGGCCACGGCTGCCAATCCGAGTTTACTCATGTCGTTGATAAATTCCCGTCTATCCATTGTTTCTATTCCCCCTCTTTGCTTGGCTCAGGCAATAAACCAGCTGAATAATGACTGGGTGCCTGGTCTCAATTTTTTATCAAGTAATTTACTAAAATGTGTCTGCATTAAATCTTTATCTGTAATCTTGGGCAATTGAAGATATTCAAGTGCCAATTCACAGGACCAGCTTTCCTTTTCCGCTTGCGGCTGATAAACAGCATGCTGCAATTCCAGCATGACATGTTTTCGTTGCTCGGCAGCCAGTCCACTGATCATCAGGTAATCAGCCCAATTGCTTAATCCCATTACAGGCATCCCCTTTTCTGCCGCCATCTGACTGAGACTTTTTCGCCATTGACGCACCGGATCATCTGTAAGAGCGACAGCATGAATCCCGGTAGCTGAAAGGGTCTCGGCAAATGAGCGTGAATGAATATCATTATCTCGATACAAGACCATTCCGCGTCGTTGCTGCAGTTCCGCAAGGGGTTGAACTAACCTCTCTGGTTTGGCAGTCAGATAAGCAGGCAAGGAACCCAGTGCTACCAGGGAGCCACCGCCCTTGATAAAGCGCCTGCGACCAGTTCCTTTCAGAAAGCTGTATTCATCATTCATCGTGATTCCTTCTCTGCCAGGTAGCTGACTATTGTCTGCAGCTGTTTATCACTCACTTCGCCTCGACTGATCGGAAACATAATTCCAATGCCATTACGCACAACAGTTTCAATATATGGGCCCTGCAGGTCGTCACGATTTTCAAGCAGTGCCAGCTCCGCTGACATGCGACGTCCAAGTATGCCCGTCCCCATTCCGCCTGTGCGATGGCACATGCCGCATTTTTCCTGGAACAGTCCTGCCCCGCTTTGCTTTTCCAGATTTGACCAGTCATCTTGAGCCAGCGCAGTACCCGTAAGGAAGAATAAAGAGACTAGACGAAAAATATATTTCATGAATTTAACCCCTCTCGTTCTGGTAATTCGCAGGCCAGATACCGCTCTTGCCGGGTGCGAGAACACCGTTGGGATCCAGTGTGTCTTTAATGCGCTCATTGAGGCGACGCAAGGCATGGTTATTGAAGTCATAGGTATCGGCTATCAGATCCATATATTCGATATGGGCGCGGTACTCCCCATAGCCTTGCTCACTGGCATCACTGACCAGGGAACGAAAGAAGCGATCAACCCTGTCAACCATATCCGGATCATCCTTGTTAAACAAAACCTGATTTACATTAGTGATATGCCTTTCCGCCAGAGCAAATGAGCCGTGATAGTCCATCCCGAATTCGTTATAGCGATCAAAGGTTCGGCGAAACTGCGCCAGAGCAGCATCACCGGACTGCGGCAAGGCCGGTGAGAAACCAACGTGGGCACCACGCCCCCCATGCCAGGAGGCATTCTGTAATGGGAAGGTAATCGGAACACCGGCAAAAGGCTGCAGCTCTCTTGGGTCACCATCGCGCCAGATACCCTGTTTCATTTCATAGGAGGTTCTACTCGCAAAAATACTTTTTACTTTTTCTGCCATGGCGGTAGTTACTTCTTCATAGCCGTAAAAACGCAAATTTACACTCCACCAGCCAAGTCCAAACTGCGCCCTGATTGCATCAATAACGCTGTCAGGTATGGCACCAGGGCCATCGTACCAATCAGTTCGGTTAGTAAGCACAGCTGCAGCTCTAAGCCAGTTACCGATTGAGGGTGATTGCTGGAGCAGTCCGGAACGACGCATTGGTGCCAGCGTATCAATTGCCCAACCCAGGTCATCAGCCCGATCAAGTTCCATATCAAGACTGACGATGGATTCAGGTTTTGGCATAAGCCACATCCCCGCCTTGGTAACGATGCCAAAATTGGACTGAATAAACATCTGGTCCCAGCCCGGGCCAAAACCATAGGGGTGCATATTCCAGCTGGGGGAATCAGTCATCGCTCCCATGCCAGTGCGGACAAGATCGCCATCGGGCAATACAACTTCCATTCCGCACAGGCGTGCCGCATGATCACCATAGGGTGTATAACCAACACCGCGATCAAGCGCATTTCCTACTACTGAGCCCCAGGCATTACCCGGCGGCGAGATCCAGTAGGGAATATCATTTTCCTCTACATAATCAAAAAGATCATAAAAGCCCACACCCGGTTCAAGAAGTACCGTGCCATTTTCAACATCCATTTTTATTTTTTTCATGCGGGACATATCAAGCACTATTGAGCCTGACATGACCGGCGCAGCACTGCCATAGCCAAAGTTTTTCCCGCGACTAATTGGCCAAAGCGGAATTTTGTGTTCATTGGCAATACGGACAATCGCCTGCACTTCTTTCGTAGTCTGGGGCGCAACAGCCGCACTGCCTATATGAGCAGCCTGATCAAAACCAAAATGATCGAGATAGCTATCGCGATCTTGGTCAGTGGCAAATACCCAGTCTTCACCAACAATGGATCGAAATTGTTGTAGTGCACGATCAAAGGCAGCGGCACTTAAACCGGAAGGAAGAACAAGTTGCATAAAGCGGGCTCCTTGATGGAAACGTGTTTATTTTTATGAAGGCTGGACTAATTATTTGCGTTATTAGTAAACGAAAAAAGTATAAACATCTGAATATTTATCCGTTGACCCCAGTACCATTTTGGCAAAGTCGGTATAAAAGTCAGTATTATCCTTTCCTGCCTCAAGTCGCTCTTTTCTGTCATCATGCATACTATTGCTGGGAGTGATGCCGCAACCTTCAACAATTCGATTCATAAAGTTAAACAAGGCGCAGATACTGTAGCATGGTAAAGCGCTCTCTCTTCTCAGCCGGCAGCATAAACAGCCTCAGCATCTGCAGCGGTAATCTTGCCGGGAGTCAGCGTCAGTTTTTTAACGTAGACCAGCAATGGCAGTAGTTTTTCCTCTACACTTGATAGTTCCGGATTTTCTATAAGTCTTTCCATAATTACGCATCAATGCCATGACTCTGTGCAATAGCCTCATGCGCATCAAATCAAAAGCGGCAGGCATTAAGGCCGGATACATAGGCAGCAATCAATTCTCTTTCCCCTACCGAAAGTGGCGAGCCCCCCCTGAGTATTACATCGTAGTACTCACAAAGCGGCGGAAGTCCATCATTAAACTGCCTGAACACCTGCAGCATGTCGGGATTTTTTGGCAGAGTTTTGAAAACAGACATGTTTTACCTAATTTATTTATTATTTTTCAAGGCCTTAAAGGCGCCTAGCACAACTGTGAAATACTTGTGATTTTCCTGTTCAAGCCTACCATTTTTTATTCGTAATAGTACACTTACCCGTATTTAGAATAATTGTAATAGGGAGTGCTTCATGGGCTTTTCTGCTTCGGCATTAAGAAAAATAGGGTTTTTATTGGTCGGACTGCTTAGCACCCATTTGGTTCTCGCCGGGGGAGAAGCGGGAATCATTAGTCTTCGAGACCAGGGCCATTTTTATGTAGGCGGCAAAAACACTGAACCAGCAGAGAATGGTTCGGTTCAGGTCTATAACCAGATGTATGTGGGTTTCCAGCTACCTGCTGAAAAAAGTCATAAATACCCTCTCATACTTGTTCATGGCGGTGGCGGCCAGGCTTCTGACTGGTTCAGTACTCCTGATGGGCGTGACGGCTGGCGGGATTATTTTCTTGCCGCCGGTTTTGATGTCTACTGGGTAGATCGCCCGGGCTATGGCCGCTCCCCAACAAATGTCCGTTATGGAGAATTAGCGGAAAGTGCCAAATCAAGCATTATTAATTTTCTGGCCCGTTCTGAACACTGGCCCGGTGACTCCCAGGATCCAGATGATCCTGCCATCATCGAGTGGCTATCAAGCTCACCTCCTGGCCC
>JAURCS010000070.1 GCA_030828385.1 Gammaproteobacteria bacterium | reverse complement strand
CAGTGGATCGCATCAATGAACGCTATGGCAAGTACAGTGTGCAGTTAGCCAATACCGGTATTCAGCCAAAATGGATTATGAGCCGCAACTTTAAATCCCCCGCCTACACCACGCGCTGGGCAGATATCCCGGTAGTGAGATGCTAGAGAAGTTGTTGCGTGATTGATTGTAGATGCTAAATCAGGCGGCCTACGGCCTTATTCAACCTAGGGAGTTAACAGGGAGCTTTATCGAAGTAGTAGGTCGGATAAGCGCAGCGCATCCGACGAAATAATTAGTGACCGGTTTTCAATCCAGTCTGACGGCTATACCTTCCAGCTCCGGCGCGGGTGCCGGAAACAGATTCATTACTTGTGGATCATGACCGGGGATTATTCTGGACGGGTCATCCACCAGGGTTCTGATTTTGTCCCAACCGTCTATCATCTGTGCGACATCCACGACGATGGGAAACGGGCGCCCTTCATTCATATTGGCAGCATAATGACTGGCATCGGAGGCCAGCACCAGCCAGCCGCTTCGCGTCCATAACCTGACTACCTGCAGTCCCTTGGTGTGACCACCCACATGGTGCAGGCTGATATTGGGAGCCAGTTCCACATCACCATCGTAAAAGCTTACCCGGCCCTTATAGACATTGCGTACCATGGCTACTACTTCATCTACTTCAAAGGCATGGGAGAAAAACGGGGTTGCCATATAGCGTCCGGTGGCATAATTCATCTCGCTGTCCTGCAGATGAAATTGCGCTTTCGGGAACAGATCAAAGTTGCCGATATGGTCGTAATGCATGTGGGTGACAATGACATCTTCGGCTTGCGCCGCATCGACGCCAAGCAGTTTCAAGCCTTCAGCCGGTGAGCGCAGAAATTCCCGTTTGCGTTTATCTGCGGCCTGCTGATTAAAGCCGGTATCAATGACCCAGGTTTTACTTTCACTGCGCGCCAGCCAGACAAAATAGTCCATCGGCATACCTGCCTCATGGGGATCGCCGCCAAGGAAATTTTCCGAGGCCATGCGATCCACGCGGGCATAGCGAATGGCATAGACTTCAAAGGGTTCAAGCGTAGACATAGGAGCCTAGTCTCCGTCTTGCTCGACCATGGATTCCAGGTAGCGGAACAGCTCGGTGTTGTCCGCTTCAAAGCCCAGCTCTTTTTCTGCCTTGTCATAAATACCGCTCAACAGATTGATAAACCCATTGGGAGTTTTTTCGGACTCGGCAAGATCAACCGCGAAGCGCAGATCCTTGGCCATCAATCCCAGATAAAATCCGGAATTGAATGTTTTCGGTAATACAAATTTCGGAAACTTGTCTTCCGAGCTGTTACTGCGTCCGGTGGAGGCATTAATGATATCTACCATCACCTTGGGATCCAGACCAAATTTTGATCCGGTAATCACCGCTTCTGATGTCAGCGCCAGAGTACCGGCGGAAAGAAAATTATTCATCGCTTTCATGGCATGACCGGAGGCAGGACCGCCGGTATGAAACAGTTTGCCCATGATTTCAAAGACCGGTCGACAACGCTCCACCAGTTCCTTGTCACCACCGGCCATGATGGCAAGCTGACCATCGCCAGCCTTGTATTTGCCGCCGGATACCGGCGCATCAATCATGGGAAAGCCCTGTTCCAGTAATTCGCTGCTCAAGGTGCGGGTGTCCACCGGTGAGCAGGAACTCATATCGATAAGCACGGCTCCCGCCTGCAGGCCACTGACCACGTTATCGCCCTCACCCAGCAGTACTTTACGCACCGCCTTGCCTTCCGGCAGCATGGTAATCACCAGGCTTGAGGACTCACCAAGACTCTGCAATGAAGCCGCCGTTGTGGCACCGGTTTCATCACAAAACTGTCTCACGGCTTTCTCGTTAAGATCGACAACGCTTACCTGATAACCGGCATCCACCAGACGCCTGGCCATGGCATAGCCCATATTGCCCAGGCCAACAAAGCCAATAGTCGTTGGCGCTACAAAACTATTCTGAGTCATATTCTGCAATCACAGGAGAGGCGGCTCGAAAACTGTCAACCGCGGCGGGTACGCCACAATAAACAGCAGCCTGCAGGAATACTGCGGCAATTTCTTCATTGCTCAGGCCATTATTTTTGGCACCACGGGTATGTACCGCCACTTCATGGGTCTTGCCCAGCGCAGTCAGCATGCCCAGATTGACGAGACTGCGATCACGACGGCTCAGACCACCACGGTTCCAGCCATCACCCCAGCAATATTCATTCAGCAGATCCTGCAAGCCCTGATTGAATTCATTGGCATTGTTCAGAGCCGCATCAACATACTTGTCACCGAGGACTTCACGGCGGGTTTTTATACCCTGTTGCTTGAGCGCATCACGGGAATCATCTGACATATTCATTACTCCAAAATAATTTGACTATTTGATAAAAAAATCGAGGCAAGCATCATACAATACCCCTTTTCGCCTTGCCATGACTTAACGGGGAAATCCATGAGCAGCAATCCATTTAACCTGGAAAATAAAGTCGCCATCATTACTGGAGGAGCCTCCGGTATTGGTGCTGCCACCACCGAACTGTTTGCCTCGGTAGGCGCAAAAGTTTATGTCAGTGATATCAATCTTGAAGCCTGCCAGCAACGACACAGTGGCTCTGCCTTTGCGGAAAATATTTCCGTGCATCACTGTGATGTCTCTGACAAAGCCAGTGTGGATGGCTTTATTACCGAGGTTCTGGCCCAGGGACCGGTGGACATTCTGTTCAATAATGCCGGCGCCGGCCTTGTCGGTACTCTGCTGCAGACCAGTGAGGAAGATTTTGACCGTCTTTACCAGGTCAATGTGAAGGGCGTGTATTACCTGACAAGCGCGCTGATGCCGCATTTTCTGGAAAGAAAGGCCGGCAATATTATCAATATGGCCAGTATCTGTGGCGTTATTGGTGTACCTGACCGCACGGCCTACTGCATGAGCAAGTTTGCCATCGTCGGCATGACCAAAGCCATGGCACTGGATCATGCCAAAGACAATATTCGCGTTAACTGTATCTGCCCCGGACGCATCACGACGCCCTTTATGCTGGCCCGCATCAATGAATACCCGGATCCGGAAGCGATTCGTGCGGATATGGATGCCAGTCAGCCCATGGGGCGTATGGGAGAACCCGAAGAAGTGGCGACAGTAGCGCTGTATCTGGCGTCCGATGCCTCAGGCTTTGTCACCGGCGCTTGTGAAAGTGTGGATGGCGGCTGGTTTGCCGGCTAGTAACGGGGACGCTTGCAACTTAGCAACTTAGCAACTTAGCAACTTAAAATATTCAGCTCTTTAAGTTGCTAAGTTGCAAGCGTCCCTATCGCGCTACTGCCTAGCGCGACGGCCAGATAATCTGGCCCATGGCCGCGCTGTCCGGATACACCGTTCTTGGCTCGCCGTTCTGCCACTGGATCACCAGGATTTCGGCATCCCGGCGTTTGCCGGTTTCATCAAAGCGTACACGTCCGCCAGCAAAATACTCTGACGCGCCCTCGTTGATATCCATCGTATGCAGGGCATCCTTAACGGCAACACTGTCGACAGTGTCTGCCAGCTCCAGCGCTTCCTTGAGCAGCCAGATATGACCAAAAGCGCAGAGCGGGTTTTGCGTCATCCAGGGCTCGCCGGAAAACGCCATATAATCAGCGATCATTTGTTCCTGTCCGCTGGTGCTCCAGTTGGCAACAATAGACATAACCCCTTCCAGCAGGGCGGTGGGCATATTCGCGGCAAGATCAGGATCACCCATGGCACTGCCATTGGAGATGGTTGGCAGACGCCCTCTTCCCAAACCAAACTCATTCATTTTTTCCAGCAGTAGTTTGGCATCGGACACCGCTGTAGGTAATAGCAGTAATAGGTCCGGACGTCTTGAACGTACACGCTGAATCAATGGTGTGGCGTTGGCCAGTGGCGGGGTGAAGACTTCATTCACCACCAATTCCAGATTATTTACCGCCAGCGCATCACCATCGATAATGGGGCTGACAAAGGCCACAGAGGCCGCGGTATTATCCATGACAATGCCAATAGTCTCTGGACGTTTGCCGGAGGCGTTCTCTGCCATATCCAGCAGCAACGGAATGGCATTTTCTGCCTGATAGGCTCCGGTGGCTGAAGTCTGGAAAATGTAATCAAAGCCGCGGGAGGTCACCAGATCGGAATAACTCAGGGTCAACATGGGGATCTGTGCCCGTTCGGTGACTTCGGTCACCGCCAGGGTAAAGGAAGAAAGATAGGCACCAGTGGCACCCACCAGGTCCGGCTCTTCTGCCACCATGCGCTGGGCCGCATTCTTTGCTCTTTCCACGGAATCACCCGCATCAAATACCACCAGTTCCAGTGGCCTGCCGCCATGGGCACGAATACCGCCCCCTGCATTAATCTGCTCAATCGCCAGCTCTGCCGCGGCACGCATCACCTGTCCCTGGCGTGCCCATGGCCCGGAAAGAGGCACTATCAGACCCACCTTGATTGGAGTCTGGGCATTAACCTGAAGAGATAACGGCAAGACCAGCAACAGGCACACTAAAGCAGCGATAAATTTCATCTTTCTCATGTAGTCGTTTCCCCGATGTCTTTTATTGTCTTTCTTTTTTAACTGTCTTTTCGTTAATGCAAGGAAGACTATCATTAAACGCAGGGACAGGAGTGTCAAGGCAGGACAAATTAAAAAAATAGGCAACAAAAAAGGGAGCCACTAGGCTCCCTTTCGTGAATGTTGGTTCCAACGGAACACACTCAAGATTTTGATTTCCTGAGAAGGATGCTAGGTCTGTCTTAGGCCGTAAAACCCGAATTGAACCATTACACCAATACCCGTTGAAACCCTACACATATCACTAGACATTGGATCACCTCCTTTTATATTTCAGTTGAATTGGGAAACAAAATACAGACATGCATGCGTTCTGTCAAATCCCATTTTCAGGTTTTTTTATCATTCGAAAACAGGCCGCATTGATGAAAAATCGTTCACTAAAAAAGGCAAGGGAGCGCAAATTCAGCTTCAGGTTCGAAGCTTGTTAGAGAGACAGCAGCGTGTCTTCGATCTGTAAAGAATGCACAGCCTGGTATTGTGAAAGGAATACCTGACCGTTTAAATTTGCCAGAAAATGTGTGTTTTCAAGACAGTCCATAACCGGCCCTTTCACTTCTGAAAGATGAAAACCAATTCCCTCCTGTCTGAGAATATCATTAACAGACTCCAGCACTTCCAGCGCGCTGATATCAATCTCGTTCACCGCTGTACACATAAGAATGATGTGGCGTAACTGTTTGCGTTCTCCCAGAATACGAAATATTTCATCTTCCAGGTAAGACGCATTGGCAAAATACAGGCTCTCATCCACACGCAGGGACACCACATCAGGGCTGGTTTCCACCTTATGACGCTTAACATTGCGAAAATGTTTGGTGCCTTTGATTTCACCCACCTCGGCAATGTGAGGCTTGGAAGACTTATAAAGATGCAGCACCAGAGAGGCCGCCACGCCTACCGATACGCCAATCTCAACTCCCGCCAGCAAGGTCATCACCAGAGTGGCGGCTACACCAATAAAATCATTCTTTGAATAGTTCCAGGTTTTTCTGAGAATGGAAAAATCTACCAGACCAAGTACTGCCACGATAATGGTTGCCGCCAGGGTCGCTTTGGGTAACAGCGCCAGGTACTCGGTCAGCGTCATTGTCGCTATAGCAATACCAATGGCGGTGAAAAAACCCGCTGCAGGGGTCTGTGCACCGGCATCAAAATTTACCACCGAGCGGGAAAAACCACCGGTCACTGGAAAGCCACCGGAAAAAGCTGACGCTATATTTGCTGTGCCCAGACCGATTAATTCCTGATTCTGATTAATTTTTTGACGCCGTTTAGCCGCCAGGGTTTTGCCTACCGAAACAGATTCAACATAACCAATGACCGAAATCAAAATGGCAGGAATCAATAATTCACGCACAAGGAATAAATCAAAACCGGGAAAGGCAAGCACCGGAAGGCCTGCAGGAATCTCACCCACGAGGGCGACGCCCTGCTCGCCAAGTCCAGCCAGCGCTGCCCAAAAGATGGTAACCAGAACAGCAATTACCGGCGCCGCCTTGGTGATAAGTGAAGCCACGAATTCGTCTACGCCAACCATCAACAACAGCATTTTTAACCACAGGCGGGATGCAAAAAGAAAGCACAAAGCAAACAGACCAACCCACAAGGTAGGCGCATTGATATTCCCCAGATTAGCAGCAAGGCCGGTAAGCAAATCCGGCAGGCTATCGCCATCGGCCTGAATCCCGAGGATATGCCTGACCTGGCTCAGCGCAATAATGATTCCCGAAGCCGTTATAAACCCCGATACCACTGGATGGGAGAGAAAGTTTGCCAGAAAACCAAACCGTAAAATGCCCAGTAACAACAGAAACAGACCCGATAACAAGGCCAATATCATGGCTGCCTGTAAATACTCGGCCTGGGTCTCCAGTCCAAGGGCACCGATGGAAGATGCTGTCATCAGCGAGGCGACGGCTACCGGCCCCACCGCCAGGGTGCGACTTGAACCAAAAACGGTATACAACACGAGGGGAAGAATACTGGCATAAAGCCCCACTTCCGCCGGCACGCCAGCCAGCAAGGCATAGGCCAGGGACTGGGGCACCAGCATGATAGTAACAATAACTGCGGCCAGCAGATCATCACTGAAAGTCCTGGTATTGTAGGTTTTTAGCCAGTCAACGCAGGGCAGAAAAGTCGATACCAGGGATTTTGTCATAAACGAGCGCGGGCTCAGCCTTCCAGATCTTTTAGTTTAACCGGCGCCACCAGCGTCTCTTTGCCTTTCAGCATGCCATCCCAATACAGTTTAGGCATCACCACTTTTTTCAGGAACCAGGCCAGCCAGGTGGGTTGTGTTCCCTGCAATAACCAGGTGGGTAAGGTGGGTGCCAGTTTTCCCCCATAACGAAATTCTGCCAGTACGATTTTGCCGCGTTCTACAGTGAGCGGACAGGCACCATAGCCATCATAGCCATAGAGCTCATCGCTATTGGCCATATCCTGCAGCACATTACTGGCAACAACAGGTGCCTGTTTGCGAATCGCCGCGGCGGTTTTGGCATTGGGTGAGTTGGTCGCATCACCCAGGCCCCACACGTTGCCATATTTTTTATGCTTCAGCGTATGCTGGTCGACATCTACCCAGCCTGCCGCATCCGCCAGCGGACTGCTGCGAATAAAATCCGGTGCTGTTTGCGGCGGGCAAACATGTAACATATCAAACGTCGTTGAGACCGTTTCGGTATTGCCCTCGCTGTCTTTTTTAATGAACCAGGCAGTCTTGTTGGGACCATCTACTTTCACCAGGTTCTGGCTGAATTCCAGAGCCACGCCATATTTATCCATATAGGACTGAAGTGCCGGTACGTAATCCGCCACCCCGAACAACACAGGCCCTGCATTGTAAAAAGAAATATCGATGTTTTTCAGGCGCCCTTTTTGCAGCCACTGATCGGCAGAAAGATAAAGCACCTTCTGCGGCGCACCCGCACATTTAATGGGCATTGGCGGTTGGGTGAAAATCGCTTTTCCACTTTCCAGCTGTTCCACAAGCTCCCAGGTATAGGGCGCATAATCGGGCAGATAGTTGGAGGTTACGCCGTTTTTGCCAAGAGTTTCTTTCAGTCCTTCCACGGCCTCCCAGTCAAGTTTAAGCCCCGGGCAAACAATCAGGCGCTGGTAGGAAATGCTGGTGCCATCTTCCAGGGCAAGGCTGTTATTGTCAGGATCAAAGGTCGCCACCGCTGACTGAATCCAGTTAACCTTTTTTGGCATGACCGAGGCCATGCTGCGCCTGGTCTCATCAACAGTAAAAACACCGCCACCAACAAGCGTAAACCCTGGCTGGTAATAATGATCGCCGGCGGGATCAATGATAGTAATGTCGAGATCAGATTTTCGTTTAAGTAAGCTGGTCGCAACAGAAATCCCTGCACTTCCGCCACCCACGATCACCACCTGTTTTACTGAATCCTGAGACGCCATCGTTATCTCCTTTAATATATTATTTTTAAAAATTATTAGATTAAAAATTATTACTAGAATTATGAATTCTGACATTTTTATCTCCGCATACACATTGGAAATACAGATAATTTAAATTCAAAAATATATCCATCATA
>JAURCS010000006.1 GCA_030828385.1 Gammaproteobacteria bacterium | reverse complement strand
AATTTTTTAGAAAATAAATCTGTCCCCTTTTTTTAGGACAATACCAACCAGACGGCAATATCCCCGATCATGCAGGCAGAAATGCGATTCAACCAGTGATCCAGACCAAGTCCTGTGAGCAACTCCTTCAAAGCCCGCCCCCGCGACCAAAAAATAAGATGACTGGTGAATTCAACCATCAGAATAAGAAATAACAGCAGGACCACCCGGGAAATGATATTCCGATCCGAGCTTATGAAATGGGGTAGCAATGCTGCCATAAAGATTCAGCCCTCCGGATTGCAGGTCTATCGCATGAGCGGGGATCTAAGCTACCTGTTAAGGGCCGTCGTGGAAGATATTAAAGGTTATGATAAGTTATACAAACAACTGATCAAAGCCAATTAGTCGGATGTCAGTTCAAGTTTTGTGATGCAGACTGTTAAACAGACGACCGAGCTGCCACTTATTTAAATAAAAAATGAGCAAAGCGGAATCAGTTTGGCGACCTGAAACAAGATCTGCTCTCGATGTTTAAACCTGCTTTAGATTACGTGAGGGTAACTTACTGCCTTAGCAGACCTGAAAAGGGCCCAGTGGCATGTACCGCTTTTCCGTTCACCAGTGTCAAGACAGGCGTGATGTATCGAATATCTTCCGCATCCACATCCAGATATGGTCTGTCGATTACCACCATGTCAGCCAACTTACCCACTTCTATTGTGCCCATGGAATCCTCTTCACCAAGAAACCAGGCATTGTCCGCGGTGTAAAGCCTGAGCGCTTCCAGGCGACTGATCTGCTCCCCGGGAATGATTGGTTTACCACCCATATGATTGCCGGTCACCATGAAATATAGTGACAACCATGGATTCAGTGGCCCTACCACACCGGAGTCTGTCCCTGCCCCCATGCGTATACCGCTATCCAGTAGCGTTCTCATGGGTGGTCCGGGACGCCAGCCGCTAGATCCATTGCGCAGAATGTCATGATCCTGAACACGCACAGAGACACCGATAGCTTTCAGCCTGTCAATCTGCTGCGGGGTAATTTCAAAAATATGTTCCAGGGTCCAGCGCAGCTCAGTGATGGGTAACTCCGACGCCACTCTTTCCATGATCGAAAGATAGCGTTCAATTTCATCTTCCCAGATCGTGTGCTGGGAAAGTGGCCAGCCCGCCCTGGCTACATTCATATAGGCTTGAAACACTTCCTCATCAGTGGCTTCATCGGCAATAACCCGCTCGCCTACCCCCACCACTTTGTAAAAATCGTCGCCCATACCCAGGGTGGAATTCAGCACACGGGCACTGACAGATCGCAGGTCATCCTGGTCCAGAATATCCCGATGATCATATTGCAGACGCATACGCAAAGGCAGCTCACCATTGCGCCAGAGAATATCCAGAATGCGAAAATTTGGACGCTCATCGATATCCAGTTCAGCCCCCAGAAAATCGCAACAGCCCTGATCAACAATGGTTGTCAGTCCGGTGGAAACAGCATAGGCCATATAGTCACGAAAACGGCTAAGCATATGTTCATCTGTGCGGGTGCGCAGAATGAATCTGAGTCCGCCATCTCCCGCTGCCGAAATACCATCCTCATTCACCGGTATACCCCGCTCGATTAAGGTACGTTTGCCAAGCTCATTGACGATGCCATCGGCAAGATAACCACGCTGGATCCAGACCGGGTTGCCAGGCACAGCGGCAGTCAATTCCTCATAATTGGGCAGTCGCTGTTCATCAAACTGCAAAGGTGTTAATCCACCTACAGCGACAATCCATTCACCGGGGTCTGCTTTTGCAGCCGCTTGCGCCAGTGCGTCCTGGTAAGCGGCAATGCTTGATGCTGATTCCTGGCCCTGAATAAATGGACCTGGCGCCTGGGCAGTACGAATGAAATGAGTATGGGAATCGATAAGGCCCGGAATCACCGTGCGCCCTTCAAGATTTATAACCTCTATACAGTCTCCACTGGTATCAAGGTCATTACCAACGGCAACGATTGTATTGCCCTGGACGCGAACGGCTGAGACCGTTGTATTGTTTTCATCCATGGTAAGGATGGTGCCATTAGTGAGAAGCAGGTCCGCAGTGCCCGGACAGGATTGTGCTAATACAACGCCTGACAAGTAAAGAAGATGAAATGCGAATGAGACATTCAAGATTTTACGAATCATGTGTTGCGACCTTTATAACCAATAATCTGGAAAGCATAATCCATAGCAGACCCCATCGCCACTACTCGCTGATGATTGGTTTCCGCTGATTGCTATCTGATGCCGATTAACCCTTAATCTGCTTGCGCGGACGCTCCTGCCATTCCTTAGTTGAATTGACCCTTGGGAACTCCTCGTCCGGTGTGGCCACACCCAGAAATTGGCAAAGGGGTTCCCAGCCCTCGGCAGGATTGAATACCAATAATTTTTCGGGAGGTACTTCGCTAATTACCGCGTCGTTATGCGCCTGGTAGATAGAGATTGCATACTCTTCATCCTGACTGCGGTTGTCGAAAGTCTGCTGGTTCAGCCTGCGCACCATGGCCTGAAAATCCGGATGGGCATCGGGACCCTCGAAACGTGCCACATGGGCGTCAGAAAAAATAGTGTTCAGCACACTCTGGTGCCAGCGGTGAGGATCGCGCACGCTCAGGATCACCTTAGCTTGAGGCCACTGCTGCATAAGTTCACGCCAGTAGGTACAGCCGGGCCAGTCCACTGTTGAGTGGTAACCGGCAAAGACCTCCTCCCAGTCCATACGCCCGCCACGGGCAAGTGTTGCCCAGTAACTGGCAAAATGAGGATTATTGATCACTTCCGACATGTGATAGCAAGGGCCAAAACCCAGGCGGTTCAGGGCATCACGTAAGGTCATGGTACCGGTGCGGCCGAAACCCGCGCCAATGACATCAAGAGCCATAGTTTCCTCTTCGATTGTTGTGGATCTGGCAAAAGTAAAATTCTAGCAAAATACCTGAAACAAACCATGGTTATTCCGCTAACTGTAAATATTAAACCAGTTATACAAATTGAATTTGGGTAGTCGGGGACACTAAAATCAGGTTACTCTGACCCCCTATTAACTCTATAAACTATTTAGAACTGACACGATAAGGAAAGACAAGCATGAGAAACGATGCCCTGCGGCTCGCCGTGTCCGCCTTGATAATATTCTCGATGACCTCCACTCAGGCGCAGAGTGTCGCACAGATTGACTTCGAGAGCGTCGGCCGCGCGTGGCCGCTGGAAGCCGACCTGAACGAGTATCATATGAGCGGCGCGACGCTGCGTCGGGGACTGGGTAATCCAGCCTACCGAACGCAGATTCCGTTTGATCCCCGGCGCGATCCGCAAACCGACTTCGTCGGTTCCGCACGCGATGGTGAGACGCCGCCCGGGATCGAGCCGCTCGACGTGGATCTGTTCACTACCACTGACTTCTACCAGGATCGTGAGCGGTGGAGTGATCCGCGCTACTTTCGCTGTAACAGCTCCGCCGCGCTTGAGGACTTCTGGGGCGAAGAGGAGTTGGTAGGCGAGAATCCACCGGTTTCAGCACCTTGGGGTTATTGCGACCGCGACTATCCGCGCGAATCAATCGTTAGCCCCTACCCATTCAGCACCGCGCAGGCACATTACGGAGCATTGCTTGCGGAAACACGCGAGCGTGGCGGCCCAACTCAACACACTTACGCTACCGTACCAGGCGAATGGACCGGGCGTTACCAGCATCCCGCGCTGTCGGATAACCAGTACTGGCTGCGCATGCGGCATGTTCAAATTCCCACTATCCTTTCCCTGCTGACGCCGGACTCGCAACTGCGCATGGTGCAGGAGGCCTATCACCATGGTCACACCAATGCGCCGCAATGGCCATCGCAATACTGCTGGCCGGAAGGCTTCCTGCGCCGCTGGCACGAGTCCGCGCTGTGGGAACAATCCATCATGGTGACCCCGAACATGGTGCAGATTCTGGCTGGCGTGGCGCGCAACTTCATTACCAATGTTCACATCGGTCGGGAATTCAATTTGGATGGTGAGGTGCCCCGACTGGGCGCCGACGTGCCGCGCTGGTATGGCGAGACCATTGGTTTCTGGGACGGGGATGTGCTGATCACCTGGACTTCAAACATCCAGGGGTGGACCAGCCACGCGGCGTTTGAGCACTCGAATCGCATGCAGACCATCGAGATCTACACGCCGAACCGGGACGATGATGGCACCTTCCTTGGCCTTAATCATGAGTCGATTCTTTATGACCCTGAAGTGCTTGTGGAACCGGTGCGTATTATCCGCAATGTTGTCAGGCTGAGCGGATTCGAGCAGGGCAACCCGCAGACTTTCGTCGAGTGCGTGCAGACAATCTTCCCCCTCGAGGGTTCTCCAAGCCCGGTCTCACCAGGTGACATGATCGAGTACGAAATACCGGACATGTATGGGAGACCCTGGGCGCACATCTGGGAAAAATACTGGGAAGAAGGCATGGAGCGGCCGCAAGAGGAAGACATTTTCAGTTTTGAATGAAAGGATTTTCGCGTTGGCCTGCTCAATACATTCACTGGCAATCGAAGGCCAGTTTGGAAATTGATTTTCAAGGCAACGGTATTCATTAATCCATAACTATTTGGACATCATTTTCATGCTAGAGAGAATCAGAAATATTTTCAGGAATCGCGACCCAGAACCTTTAGCGGAAGAGGTGGAGTATCAGGAAAGAATCGCCAATGAATTGTCATCATTTGACGAATGCACCAATGTGCATGATCTACCGGAAATATTTCATTACTGGTCAAACAAACATCTTGCTCCGGTAAAATTTCATCAGTTTGGCATCACTGACCCGGAACAATTCTTTTATCTATATGCAAAAAAATACCATGAGACTAATCCGGGAAAAGCAATGCTAATGGTGAGCATTGGCAGTGGAAACTGTGACATGGAAGCGCGTCTAGCAAAAAGGTTGGTTGATGAGGGTATTTCTCAATTCTCTATTGAATGTCTCGATATAAACGAAACCATGCTGGAGAGAGGCCGAGAGCACGCAAGAAATCTTGATGTTGAGAGATATATCTTTCCCCGCTATGGGGATTTTAATCATTGGCAGCCTGACAAAACCTATGATTTGGTGCTGGCCAACCAGTGCCTGCACCATGTAGTCGAACTGGAAAACCTGTTTGCCGCCATCAAATCAGCCCTGCATCAAGATGGTTATTTTCTAACTTCAGACATGATTGGCAGAAACGGCCATCAACGTTGGCCTGAAGCACTGAAAATAGTTAGGGAATTCTGGGACGAATTACCTGAGAACTATCGTTACAATCGGCTTATGCAACGGCAGGAGCAGAAATATATAAATCATGATTGTTCAGTCTCCAGTTTTGAGGGTATTCGCGCTCAGGATATTCTGCCTTTATTGAATGAGTATTTTAACTTCGAGTTATTTATTCCGTTTGCCAATATTGTCACCGTGTTTATAGACAGACCCTTTGGGCATAATTTTGATGCAAAAGGAGAATGGGACAGGGATTTTATAGACCGCGTTCATGCCCGGGACGATGCAGCCATTCTTTCAGGAGAGATAACCCCAACCCAGATGCTGGCAGTGCTTTGCAACAAAGAAGTCAGCACAACATTGCTTGACCCGCGTCTTACTCCTGAATTTTGTGCACGAAAAACTGACGCCTCATCAAGGTGACTTTAAAAAAAGTGAAAGACCAGGTGTTTTAGTACGTTTCATACTGCTTTGATAAAAGATAATCTGCCGCCCTTTTATGCATTCATGTTCTTTTATATACAATCAGAATCCGGGCGCTTTTCTGCACATTTCTCCGCCAAACCAAATTAATACAGAGAAGTTAAACATGCTCTTTGACTAGGCCTTGTTCCTTGTTTAATCTTTCTATTTCAGCCCGAGTGAGCACGGACTGCGTTACTTGATTTATTTGAGAATGCATTAGCACGGGCTTTGCGCCTTTTAACACTTTAGATAAGCAACTAAATATCCATATCTAATAATAAAATAATGACTATCACAAATATTCATTTCGTAGGAAGTATTGGCCTTGAAGATGCCGACTCTGTTTTTCGAAACCTTGGCAAAATCATAGGTAGCAAAGCGCGACGCTATCCTGATGGAGAAACAGGTAAACGTCATTACTGGGTGCAGTGGCAAGGCGAGGTGTTTGGGAATCATCCTGCTTTTAAATTTGATGCTGAGCGAGAAAAGCTAACCGATACCGCTAATAAGACACGCCTTTATCGACTGAAAAGTCCAGTTGATATATCTGAATTGGCCTTTACCCCGCTGGGTTATGCCTCTGAAGCGATTGCTTCCTTTCAGCTCTTTTCATCATTAAAAAGAGACGGCGTCATTCCACCAAAGACGCGCTTTCAAGTCTCCTTACCCACACCAGTTGCAGTACTAATGACTTTTCTCATACCAGAGCATAGAAGCCTGGTTGAACCAGCGTATACAAAGGCTATGGAAGCTGAGATGCATACCATTTTAGCAAATATCCCTGCTGATGAACTAGCTATGCAATGGGATATTGCTCATGAGTTGGTAGCATTTGAAGGGAACTTTTCTTTGCCCTATGCCAATATTTTCGATGGCACATGTGAACGTGTTGCAAAACTTGTGGATCAAATTCCCGAGGCTGTCGAAACAGGCATTCATCTTTGTTATGGCGATCCCGGGCATAAACATATTATTGATCCCGAAGACCTGGGCAATTGCGTAAAATTTGCCAACGTACTACAAGCCAAATCAACAAGACCAATAAATTATTTCCATATGCCAGTATTACGCGAACGTAAAGATGAGTCATATTTCCGTCCACTAACAAATCTGGACATAAACAATGCAGAACTGGTGCTTGGACTTATTCATTATACAGATGGCGTGGAAGGCACGCTTGAGCGCATGGACACCGCAAATAAAGTAGTTGGAGATTATGCAATTGCTACAGAATGTGGTTTTGGTAGACGTCAGTCTGACACGATTCTCGATTTACTAAAAATACATGCAGCACTGCCTGTTAAATAATCGGGTTCCGACCAAATTTATTCATTGATCATCATGTTATCGTTCAATTTTTACCCTGCCGCATTTGTTTTTCTGCCCCTCCCAAAAAAATAGCAAGCCCCTGACGAAAAAACCCGGTTTCCACCGGGTTTTTTCGTTCATTCAGTTATTGAACCAGTGCAGAATCTATCGAGTGACCTCGATACTACTACTTGCATTATCAGAGCCCTCAGTATTGTCGACCACAAGCTTAACCCATAAAGAATCGTCATCCTTGTAGTATGACGTGTTATTAGCGCCCTTCAAGGCAGCAAGACTCATTTGCTGCGCGCCTGCAGCGGCGCTGTTGAAACCGGGCAGTTCAAAAATTAAGGAAGAACCTTTATCCATTTGGCTCAGGGAAAGGGACAGGGAATCTCTGGCTGTTTCTACCCTGACCTCGGCGCCACTGCGAATTGTGGTTTGCCCGGTGTACTCCCAGCGCCTGGCGTTACGGCTTAGCATTATCGGTTCTACAATAGGGCCACTGCCGAAACCCATGCTCGTACCAAGGCCGAAGTAACCAAAATCACCTTCGCACACCGCAGCCCCCCACTCTGGCCTGATCTCACAGGCATCCTCATCAGAGGCGATGCCGTTGTCCAGAACAATGTAGGAATCAGAGACACCACTGACCGAACCGTCCCGGTCATGGATCGCCGCACCGCGCCAGGCATTGCCGCGGCCAAAATCAGAAGCCCATCTGCGTACCACAGGCGGGAAACTGACCGGCTTGGCGTTGGTGAAATTTGCGCCCTCAATTGCGTTCTCTGTGCTCATCCCGAAGCTGGTATACATTAGATAGGAGAGTGCACCGGCATCGCGAAGCTCGTTGGGCTGGAAATTTACAAAGGTCGTGTTCACCACATCATGACGCATGTCGTAAAACTCGTAGCCACGAATCGGGAAATCCGGAATGGCGTTGGGCATGCTGCGGCCGTAGGCAATTTCCTGTGGTGTTTCTGGATTACCGATATTGTCGGACTCCCCGACAAAAATAGAATCTACAACCTTTGAGGTATAGGGGGCCTGACCAACGGCGGATGCCGCATGGGTGAAGCCGATAGCATTATCGGCAACCCTGAGATTTTCGAACAGGTGCAGTTCGCCTCGGCCCCAGACGGCGCCATTGCGATTCTTGTAGCTAGTAAAATTCTTGAACTCAGACACCAGCATCTCACTGTCCGTATCAGCCGGATCCGCATAGCTTACATGGTAGTTGCTGCCCGCCACACTGAATGTGTTATCGGGCCTGGGGCCACGGTCAAACATGAAGCCGTCAAAATTTGAATGGGCAGTGTTGCCGCTGAACTCGCGGACTTTGGTGCGACGCGGCCAGGTATTGGCACTTCTCTCGGTGCCTTCGAACGCCCCGATGGGGTGCACGGGCAAAGCGAACCAGTACCCTACTGCATCGGAACCCGCCGCCACATTGTCGATATAGCTATTGTCCGGATTAGTGATCCAGAACGTCGACGCCGTATTGTCCGAGGGAAGCAGAACATGCTCGGAGTTCTGGCCATTGGAGGCAGGCCGTCCCGGGCCAAGGTGGGTCGGATCACACGGCAGGGTCGGATGGCACATGGTCTGGATGCCCAGGTTTTTAACCACCTGATTTCCTGTCTCGACACCGTCTTCCATAAAGAAGCAGTGCCCGGTAGTGTTGTAGGTAACATTGTTTTCGACGCGCAGGTTATCGGTGCCATGTATGGTCACGCAGCGGTTGTAGGTATCGTGAATCGCAGAATTTTTAATGTATTGCCCAGCCACATCGCCATTGATATGCCAGTGGATGGGGTAACGGGCCAGCGTCAAGTGCTGACCCATGCGGAATAACTCAATGCCCGAGACTGTCATATGGCTGCCGGCCATCGCCATGATATGACCACCAAAGTAGGACTCTTCCGCTGACTCGGAGCCCTGCACCTTGATGTTGCGGGTCAGCATACCCACTTCACCGCGTTCATCCACGCCGTAGGTGATTTCACCGTAATGCATGTACTCCAGCGGCTCGTCCAGCGTGATGCGGTTGCGTCTTATGCGGGTGATATGGCGCCTTTCGGCCTGACGGGGATTAAAATCCGTTGAAGCCAGCACAATTTCATCACCGATACGCCAGCCACTGGCATCAAGCACCTCGATGCGAGTGCTACCGGCCTCAGCAGTTTGCGCCAGTTTGGTCCAGGAGTTCTCCCGATCACCGTGCAGACTTAGTACCCCAGGTGCCATGAGAATGCCGCGGTCGCCCATACCATTGATGTTCTCATCAGGGATATTATCAGTCAGCGTAATGATCGCCTTGCCCGTGAAAGGATTGCTTTCAGTGCCAATCTCCAGCCTGCCTCGATTGAGGATCCACTCGGTTGTGAGTTCCAGTTCCTCGCCATCGGCAAATGTGAGGCTGCCGTTAAGATTGATGCCGTTCAGTGCCGGTGGGCTGACGTTGAGGATAACGTCCATGCCTGCACCAATTGTGACTACGTCACCCTGCCCCGGCAGAGTGCCGCCGGACCAGGTGGCTGTATCAGACCACATCCCGTCTTTTATCGCCTCCGGGCCCTTCGCCTGTGCTTGTGCTCTGACACTGACACTAAAGCAGGTTGTAACAAGCAATGAAAGAAGAAAGAAACGACTGTACATACGCATTGAACCAGACTCCCCTTTACTCAAGTTTTTTTATTTCCGTTTTTTTAAATGCAACATTAGCATTATTTTCTATGCAATTGCATAGCTTAAGCGTTTCAATAAAGGGTTCAATAACAAGGTTGCCTTTTCTCACCGCTTTTTCATCGGAAATAAAAAACTGGCTTGATCCCAAGAATCAGCACAACTGCGTAAAGCACTGCAGCGACTGCGCCAACTGCACCCACGAAAGGCACCACGCCCAGTCCCAATATCATTGCGGCGACATTCAACAGTAGCGCACCAACCATTGCGCTACACCCCTCCATCGAGAGTCTGCCACAGCACCATGCCCAGCGTGATAGCTGCCACACCGGTTGCTGCTTTGGCAGTAAAAGAGAAAGAATGAAATTCGCAGCACGGGGAAGAAGACCTCATTAGGCGGCGTTTCACCACCATAACCCAGCTGGTAGAAGATAGTCAGTCCCATTCCAGTCTGAATCACATTAAATATTCCGGCTACGGCCGAAGAGCCCCCCCACCAAGGCATTGCACTTGATTATGACGAAAGAAAACAGCGCTACGACCAAGGCTGAAAGCGTCTCAATTAGCCAGATAGGATAGGCTTTATGCGAATTTCCACCGCCACCGAGAATGACATACACCAACTGCGTGATAGCCGTTACAACGATGGCTACCGCGATCAGCTGTGCTGCATGATTGGTGTCGAACTTCATCAACTGTGTTCCTTTAACGGGACAAGCCAGCTATCCTGATTTATCACCAGAATCATATTAATTGTAGTAACCAGTGACTAGTCCTGATCAGGATACACAGCCGGGCAGGTATAGCCAGCTTCCACTTTTAAAAAGCTGCCATCTTTGTATGTACAAACAATTCTTCCTCGACGATTGGCATTGGAATCGAAATACATCTCACGACCTCGATCTGTCAGTACATTGTCAGTTTCGCTGTAGAGGCCCGATTTATCGGTGACGCTAGAGCAGGAAAACAGGGCCGATACCAGGGCCAGCAGGACTAAACGCGACATAAATATTCTCCAGTAGGAATGAAAAATGCAAAAAAAATACAATGAATGGGATCAGATTAACTTTATTTGCTAACTTATATCAAAAGAAATGGAATGCGCCAGAAAAATTTCATTTTACAGTCTGCCAAATCAAAAAACCCCGGTATACGCCGGGGTTTTTTATTCATTCAGCAAGCCCGAATTTACCTGCTGACGTCGATACAGATTCCTGTACAGGGCCCACTGGGACCACCGGCAGCAAAGGGATTAAAAGGCGCTGCGGGACCAGCTGGCGCTTCAATCTCCGCGGCCACAAGTTTGACCCACAGGGAATCTTCATCCTTGTAGTATGAGGTTTCACTGGCGCTCTTCAGAGCAGCCAGACTGCTTTGTTGCTTGCCATTGTCGGCACTGGTGAATTCGGGAAGTTCGAAAATCACGAAGGACCCCTTGTCCATTTCCGACAGGGTCAGGGACAGCTCCTCTCTGGCAGTTTCAACACTTATCTGCGCACCACTACCGATGGTGGTTTGTCCGACATATTCGAAGCGCTTCATATTGCGTTCGAGGATGATCGGCTCGGTAATGGGGCTATTCTGGAAGCCACCGAAATTACCGGAAATGCTAAGGCGACCCATGTCTCCCTCACACACTGCAGCGTTCCAGGCTTGCTTCATCTGGCAGGTTTCTTCATCGGCTGCGATGCCGTTATCGATGACAACGTAAGCACCGGGAATTCCGCTGACCGAGCCGTCCAGGTCCTGGAAGGCCGCACTCTTATAGGCGGAACTACGCCCTAAATCTGCCGCCCAGCGACTCTGGATCGGCGGAAAACTAACCGGCTTGGCATTCTCGAATGTGATGCTCTTCACCCAGTTCGAAGTGCTCATGCCGAAGCTTGTGAATAAAAGATAGGAGAGCGCACCTGCATCGCGAATCTCGTTGGCTTCGTAGTTCACGAACTTCACATTTTCCACTTCATGATGGAAATCATAATACTCGTAACCGCGGATCGGGTAATCCGGAGCAGCGGCTGGTAGGCTGCGACCGTAAGCGATTTCTTCAGGTCTGCTGGGGTTACCGATATTGTCGCTCTCCCCCACGAACAGCGAGTCGACGACCCGTGAAGTGTAAGGCGCGGCACCTGGAGCACCGGACGCATGGGTGAAGCCAATCGCGTTATCGGCCAGTTTCAGATTGGTATAGAGATGCATTTCACCACGGCCCCAGATAGCGTTATTGCTGTTCTTATAGCCGGTAAAATTGTCAAAATGTGCGACCACTATCTCGCTATTCGGATCACCGGGATCGGCGCGGCTGATCAGGTTGGGGCCAGCGATACCAAAAGTGTTGTCAGGCCTTGGGCCGCGATCGAGCATAAACCCGTCAAAATTCGAGTGGGCGACGTTGCCGCTGAACTCGCGCAGCGGGCTACGTCCGGGCCAGGTATTCTCGCCCTTCTCCGTACCCAGAAAGGCGCCGATACCATTGGTTGGAAAGGCCATCCAGTAGCCTGTGGAATCAGATCCGGCTGCCACATTATCCCTATAGATGTTATCCGGATTGGTGATCCAGAATGTCGCCGCGGTATTATCCGAGGGTAGCAGAATATGATCGGCCTTCTGGCCATCTTCATTCTGAATGGGCAGAAAAAGTCCTGTGGGTTGGCATGGCAGTGTCGGATGACACTTGGTCTGGATGCCCAGGTTCTTGACGACAATGTTACCCGTTTCAACAGCGTCTTCCATAAAGAAGCAGTGGCCTACGGTGTTATAGGTAACATTGTTTTCGACCAGCAGGTTATCCGTGGCATGTATAGTCACGCAGCGGTTGTAGGTGTCGTGAATCGCGGAGTTCTTGATATATTGCCCGGTCACGTCGCCGTTTATATGCCAGTGAATCGGGTAGCGGGCGAGCTCCATGTGCTGGCCCATACGATTCAACTCGATGCCGGCAACATTCATTCGGCTACCGGCCATTGCCATCATATGTCCGCCAAAGTAGTTTTCATCGGCATCAACAGACGCCTGCACCTTGATATTGCGCGTCAGCATACCCACTTCGCCACGTTCATCCACGCCGTAGGTGATTTCCCCGAAATGCATGTATTCCAGTGGCTCATCCAGGGTAATGCGGTTGCGCCTGATGCGTGTAATGTGGCGTCTCTCGGCCTGACGGGGATTGAAATCCGTTGAGGCCAGGACGATTTTGTCACCGACTTTCCAGCCGCTGGCATCAAGTACCTCAATACGTGTTGCACCGGCCTCGGCGGTTTCCGCCAGCTTGGTCCAGGAATTTTCCCGATCACCATGCAGACTCAGCACACCTGGCGCCATCAGAATACCGCGGTCGCCCATGCCATTGATGTTTTCGCCCTTAACATTGTCCGTCAGCGTAATGGTTGCCTTACCCGTGAAAGGATCGCTTTCAGTGCCAATCTCCAACCTGCCACGGTTCAGGATCCACTCTGTAGTAAGCTCCAGTTCCGCGCCATCAGCAAAAGTCAGACTGCCGTTCAGGTTAATACCATTCAGTGCAGGTGGACTGACATTCAGGACTATGTTCATACCTTCGCCAATGGTGACTATGTCACCTTCCGCTGGCAGCACGCCACCGGACCAGGTGGATGAATCAGACCACATGCCGCTTTTTACCGCAGAAGGCCCCTGCGCCTGTGCCTGGGTGGGTAAGCAGGCAGTAAAAAGTATTAATAAAAACAATAAACGACTGTTAATTCGCATGGAACCAGACCTCTAGTTTTGGAAAGTATTTTTTCAATTTCTGTAATTGAAGAAATTAAAGGATAGCAGGATTTTCCAACATTAAGTCACTGTAAGACAAGCCTGTGGCGAAACTTCACTAATTCTTGTCACTTGTTGCCAGGTAGGAGTTAACTACTGCGGTGCAAGGCAAGAGCTACGTCTGAATAACTGCCCCCCTGCAAAGGCGCTTGCTGGATAGTCCGTAGGATTGCGATACGTTATAATCGCGATGCTCAAAACACAGGAACAGCTCCATGCGGGACCTATACCAGCCAGCTTACAGCAAATACATGCTGCTTTTCGGCATGCTCATCGGCGTGGCCTTCACGTCGATCGCTCTGGCAGCATCGGAAGGATCAGGCGCGCCTGTTTCAAGTGCTGATGCAGCAGCCACTGGAATGAATGGAGAGCAGGTCTACAACAACGTCTGTGTCGCCTGCCACTACCCACCCGGTGTTGGTGGCGCACCAGCATTAGGCGATGCCGAAGCCTGGGCTCCACGCATCGCCCAGGGCATGGATACACTTATCGATCATGCCTTGAACGGATTCTCAGGCAACACTGGTGTGATGCCAAAAAAGGGTGAGCGACTTGACCTCTCTGATAAAGAAATTATCGAAGCAATCGAATATATGGTCGAGCAGGTTGATCGCTAACCCCCTGTAAAGGCAGGTTCAGAACTAATCCATCAAGAGATGTCCCCCGTTTTTTCTTATTTCTATTAAATTTTTGCTGGAAAGAGCGGTTACAATTATTGAATATAGCTATCGATAAATAGCTTTCGATTTTGGGAACGACCTCCTATGAAAGACAAGGAATTTTCCCGCCGCGCTGCTGCGCAGTATGGCCATGTTTGGTATGGTCGCAGGCCCAGGCAGGGCTCTCGCCGCCAGGAAGACGCACCGGTTTTCCACGGTAAAGCGAAGTTTCGACGATCCTTATCTCGAGCTTATACGGCTCTTGAAGGAAGGCCCCAAAATAGAACATGACCTCATGGTTCAGTACCTCTACAGTGCTTATGCACTCAAGCCAGAGTATGCTGAAATCGTCGGTGGCGAAATTACAGCCAATCATGTCGGAAAACTCTACGATGCCGTTATCACCACGCTTGCTGAACTCAAGCAAGTCGGTGATCTGAATCTGGATTTCAACGCCTGGTTTCAGGAAATCGGCGACGTCAAAGCCGAAGGAGAGTTCGGCCACTTCAAGTTCTTTCATTCCCTCTATGAAGCGTCCCATCCACTGATCAAGAACACTCCTGACATCTGGTCGCTACCCGCTTCCGATGCGCGCTATCCGAGCTATGATGTACCCATAAATCCGACGGCCTATGATGGACGTCCGACCAGCATTGAGGATACTGATCTGAGGGCCCTGGCCTGGCTCGGCAATATGAATTACTGGAGCATGTTGTTGATGCTGGATTCGGCCTACCGAAGCAGTTCCGCGCCTGAGGTCGCGCTGGCACAGGCCATCATGATGGGGTCTCTTAATTCAATTGCCCGGTACTTGCCAACCAAAGGTTCCGCAGTGCCGTTCGACCCGCTGAGTCTGGGCTTCAATCCAGGACTCAATGCTGCTGCCAATAAACGCGTTACGCATCTGATGCTGCAGGAGACCCGCGACTTTGCCCGCTCGATCGAGCACCTTTTGCCGGCCGATTTCAATATCCAGATGTATGACCAGCTTCTGAATGAAGTGTGATGTGGTCTTGGGTAAAAATTGCTAATGGTCTAATGGACTAATGGTGAGCCACCAGTTAACCGGTGTCTGCCGGTCTTATATGATTATCATCCGTCATTTTGAACGAAGCGCCGGATGACCCATCGTGAAATGTGCCTGTCGTAATATACCGCAGTCCTACTGTTTAAGCGTCGCGAGATAGGCAATCACATCCGCCCGGGTCTTGTCGTCACGTATCAACATTGGCATCAAGGTGCCTGGCACCATCGCCATGGGGTTCACCAGAAAACGGTCAAGGGTCTCTTCACTCCAGGTGAGATTGGAGGTCTTGAGCGCCGGCGAGTACTTGGCAAAATCAGCTTGGCTGGCTGCCTCGCGGCCGACAAGCCCAAGAAGATTGGGCCCCTCTACAGGACCGCCTGTTTTCTGCACTGAATGGCAGACGCCGCACATGGTGTTAAATGTTGCCTTGCCGTGTTCAATATCCGGCGTAATGGTAGTATCTGCTGCACAGCTGGCCGAGGCTAAAACTGCAGTGGCAACGACTAACAAACGGCGAAAATTGGGCATGATGGGAATTCTAAACATTGATTTGAATGATATTAACAGTGTTGATTCTTCTGGTTTGAATGGTTCGAGGTTGCCGCAACAGAGCAATCCATGACCAACAGACTTCAGGGCGGCAGTGTACCAAAATCTGCTTTGGCGTGGGATTTTTCCTGTTTTTACTTTTTATTAACAAATTTCAGTTATACCATCATGCACCATTAGTTATAAGGATGGTTCATCCTTACCTGTTCGACTCTGGGAAAAAAATAAAGAAAAAATAAGGGAAAAAATTATGACAAACTATTCTCGCGCATCCTTACTAATGCGTTTACTCAGCAGGATTCTGCCAGTGTGTTTGCTACTCAGCAGTGCTCCCCTTGCGATGGCCCAGGAAGCCCGCTGGTCCGATCCTGCCACCTGGCCAGAAAACAAAGTCCCAGCGGCAGGCGAGAATGTCGTCATTGCCAGCGACAAGGAAGTGATACTTGATGTCAGCCCGCCGGCAC
Organism: Gammaproteobacteria bacterium; assembly: GCA_030828385.1. Lineage (GTDB taxonomy): Bacteria > Pseudomonadota > Gammaproteobacteria > Pseudomonadales > Pseudohongiellaceae > Eutrophocola. Next base: position 66,813 of record JAURCS010000006.1, on the reverse strand, counting down.
TGAGCGGCTTGACCATCAACGGCAAACTCCGTTTTTCTGACGATACTGACCTTGAACTGACCACCGAGTGGATTATGGTATTCGGCGAACTGGAGATCGGCACCGAAGCTCGTCCCCATACAAGCAAGGCCACCATCACCCTCACCAACAACATCAAGGACGAACAGCTGATGGGCATGGGCGATCGCGGCATCATGCTCTCCGGTGGCACCCTGAACCTGCACGGTAACCGCACCAACACCTGGACCAAGCTGGCCAATACCGCCGAGGCAGGCAGCAACACCATCATGGTGTTGAATGCTGACCAGTGGCAGGTGGGTGACGAGATTGTTCTCGCGTCGACGGATTACGATCCCAGACAGGCTGAGCGTCGCACAATTGCCGCGATCAGCGGCAACGCCATTACACTGGACGAGCCCCTGGAGTATATGCACTTTGGCAAGATTACCTTTGACGTGGATGAGCGCGGCGAAGTGGGATTGCTGACGCGCAATATCAAGGTTCAAGCTTCTTCTGATGCGGCCGAGACCTACTTCGGCGGTCACATTATGGCGATGGTCACCAGCAAAATGTATGTGGAAGGTGTTGAACTTAATCGTATGGGGCAACATCTGGAGCTTGCCCGCTATCCGATTCACTGGCATCTGGTGGGCGACGGCGGCAAAGGCCAATACGTCAGGAATGCTGCCATACACGATACCTTCAATCGTTGTGTGACGGTGCACGGCACCAACGACCTGAGAGTCGAGAACAACGTGACCTACAACATCGTCGGCCACTGTTTCTTCATGGAAGATGGCATTGAGCACGGCAATGAGTTTGTCAACAACCTGGCGATCCAGGTCAAGTGCCATCCCACCAGACCCTGCGAACCAACCAATCTCTCCGCGGAAGGTGAGTCTACTGAAGTGCGGCAGGCAAGCGCACCGAGAGGTCAGCAATCACGGGATGTTCTGCTGCCTTCGGACAACACGGTGGCCTCTTACTGGATCACCAACCCGGACAATACCTATGTGGACAACGTGGCTGCGGGATCCGACTCAAACGGATTCTGGATGTCATTGGGAGAGCACCCGAACGGCGCGTTCGAAGGTTCTGATGACAGCCTGAACACCTGGCCCAGGCGCACAAATTTCCGTGAGTTCAGGGGCAACACTGCCCACTCCGCCTATGATGGCTTTATGTTCGACCGTAATATCAACCCGGATAACACCTTTGGTGTTACCGGCTCCTCCCATGGTGGCCGTGAGAATCCCGCCGATCCCAACAGCAAGGCGCTGGTCTCTGTATTCGAGGATCTCACTACCTACAAGAACCGCAATGGCGGCATCTGGGGACGTGGCAGCTTGCATCTGTTCAGGAATGTGAAGTTCGCCGACAACGCCATGGGCTTCACCCATGCCGGCGGTGATGGCCGACTTGAATATTCCTCACAGGTTGTCGATTCCCTGTTTGTGGGCGAAACCGAAAATGTCGGCAACCCTTCAACGCCCGAGGAGAAAGCCTATGGCCGCACTTTCCCGAAGCCCACGATGCCGGACTTCCCGATCCGTGGCTACGAGTACTACGACTACCGGCATGACGTCATGAACACCACGTTCCGGAACTACGAGGACAATGACACCCGCAAGACGGGAGCGATCTCCCACCTGCTATACACCAGCTTCGGCGCCAGCTCCAACAATGCCGTGGAGAACCTCAAATTCGAGAACGCCAAACCGGTGTTTTATCCCCCGATGGAAAAAAAATGGGGTAACGACAATAACGCAGGCAGTCTGGCCTACAAGACTGCCGTATTCAGGGATCGGGACGGCTCCCTTGGCCTTGGCAGACCTTCTTTCGTAGTCATCCACGACGGCGTCAATGACAGCATTGCTGTTGACGAAGAAGCCTGTGAAATCAAGCCCGACTGGAACGCCGCATTGTGTACCGGCGATGTCGGCCGCATGAGCTTTATAAACGGTAAAGGCCTTGCCTTTGACCCAATAAGCTTCGGCGGTGGCTTCGGCATCGATGCGAGCCTGCCACCCGTGATCCTGAGTCGTGAGGGCTATGAAATCAGCATCCCTGTAGGCACCAACATCCGGGCCAATACCGAGTTCAAGGCGACTACTGAGCGCTCGGAGATGGAGCTCCACATGATTGAATTGGAAGAAGACGCGTGGGTTATCGTTGAGATTCCGGAGTTCACCCGGGCAGACTCGGGTATGTCAGTTGCCAGCCTGGATGCGCTGCGCAAGGCCGATGACACGTCTTACTTCAAGGCCAACGATGCGTTGTGGGTCAAGCTGGTCTCTCCTGGAGACAGCGGCCGCGGTGGGCACAGCGGCGGTGTGACAATGAAAGTCAGTCGTTAAAAAATTACTGGAATCAATATATCTGAAATCCTGGAAGGACTTACGTCAATGAAAAGAAAAATAACAAGCTTCACAATTAAGTACTGGTCAATCGCCCTTGCTGGCATAGCATTTATTGCAGATGCCTCAGCGGCATGCACTCGTGAGTCGCTCCAGGAGTTAACCGACACCTATGTTGAAGCTCAGACGACCGGCAATGCTGCCATGCTACCCCTGGCGGCCGCTGCCTATTACGGAGAGAATGATAAGCCCACGGACATTGCCGAAGGTATGTTGTCCGAAGCCATTACTGCCGACTTTACGCGCAGTTTCTTTGATACCACCCTGTGCGCCACCTTCACAGAGTTTGTGGCAGCCACCCATGAGCACCCTTATGTGATCCACACGCGTATGGAAGTGAATGATGAGGATGAGGTGACCATCATGGAATCAGTGGTCACCGATGAGGGTGACTGGGTGTTCGGCGCAGATGTCTTTCTTTCATACACTCAGCAAGAGGATTGGGGCGTAATCCCCGAAGACCAGCGTGACATGAGGGGCGTTATCAAGGCAGCAGCCGAGGCCTATATCAACAACTGGGGCGATCCCTTTCTGCCCGTACCGCACGGTACGCCCTGTGCTCGACTTGAGGGCCGCATTTACACAGGCACCCGCGACCCCCAGGGACAGACCTGCACCATGGGGGCATTCCCGCAACCGATTAACACCGGCAGCCGCCGCTTCGTCATCGATGAGACCATGGGTGCCGTGAGCATTTTTCACAACTTTTCCTGGCTTGATGCCGGACTCGGGCCTTATCATCCGGGAACCCCTGCCAGTCAGCAGTTCCGGGTTGAAAACGGTATGAATCGTTACATTCACGAAGTAACAGTTTGTACAACGCCAGGTTGCAGCAGAGGCCGGCCAGGTGGCGGGCAATAAGATCAGCAGGAATAATCGGGGTGTAACAACCAGAGTTGGCCCTATTTGCGAAGCTGGTGTTTTGGGCCTATTGGGGTTTTTCAGAGGTTCCGAAAGCCTGGATGAGCGTGGGCTATTCACATTTTCATTTTTAATTCACAAACTTCGGTTATACCATCACTTAAGATAGGGAATGAGAATGTTTCATTCCTGCTTATACGACTATTTAGGGGAAGCCATTATGTCAAGCTGTTCACACATGTCCTTTCTGACACGACCAACTCGTTTACTCATGCAATTATTTCGCAGAGTCTTACCAGTGTGTTTGCTACTTGGCGGCGCTCCCCTTGCCATGGCCCAGGAAGCACGCTGGTCCGATCCTGCCTCCTGGCCAGACAACAAGGTGCCAGCGGCTGGCGACAGGGTCGTCATTGCGAGTGACCAGGACATGATTCTTGATGTCAGCCCGCCGGCACTGGCCGGCTTGACCATCAACGGCAAACTCCGTTTTTCTGACAACACTGATCTTGAACTGACCACCGAGTGGATTATGGTATTCGGCGAACTGGAGATAGGCACCGAAGCCCGCCCCCACACAAGCAAGGCTACCATCACCCTCACTGACAAGGTCAAGGATGAACAGCTGATGGGCATGGGCGATCGTGGCATCATGCTCTCCGGTGGCACCCTGAACCTGCACGGCAACCGCAGCAATGCCTGGACCAAGCTGGCCAGGACCGCCGAGGCTGGCAGCAACACCATTGATGTGCTGAACGCTGACCAGTGGCAGGTGGGTGACGAGATTGTCCTCGCCTCGACAGATTACAATCCACGCCAGGCTGAAACACGACATATCACAGCCATCAGCGCTAACGCCATTACCCTGGATGAGCCCCTGGAGTACATGCACTACGGCGAGATCACCTTCGGGGTGGATGAGCGCGGTGAAGTGGGTTTGCTGACGCGCAATATCAAGGTGCAGGCCTCCGACTCTGCTGAAGAGACTTTCTTTGGCGGCCACATTATGGGCATGGTCACCAGCAAGATGTATGTCGAGGGTGTTGAGCTCTATCGCATGGGCCAGAACCTGGAGCTTGCGCGCTACCCGATACACTGGCATTTGGTCGGTGATGCTGGTGCGGGACAGTACGTCAGGAACTCGGCGATCCACGACACCTACAACCGCTGTGTGACGGTCCACGGCACCAACAACCTGCAGGTTGAGAATAACGTAACCTACAATACTGTGGGCCACTGCTTCTTTATGGAAGACGGTATCGAGAAAGGCAACCAGTACATCAGCAATCTGGCAATCCAGACCAAGTGCCACACCAGCCTGCCCTGCGATCCGACCAACCTTGGCCCGTTCGGGGCGTCCCCGGACGGTTTGAACTTCAAAACCACCGGCCAGGACCACCCGGAAATCCTGATCCCTTCTGACAACACAGCCTCGTCTTTCTGGATTACCAATCCGGAAAATACCTACATCAACAACGTGGCTGCGGGCTCAGACTCGACCGGATTCTGGTTTGCCTTCCCCGTGCATCCCACCGGTGCGTTCGAAGGTTCGGAGGACAGCCTCAACACCTGGCCGCGCCGTACGAAGTTCCGCGAGTTCAAGGGCAACGTCGCCCATTCCAACTTTGACGCTTTCATGGGCGACCGTGCCCCCCGGGCCGATGGCCATTTCGCCGTGGGTGGGTATATAGCCCTCGCCGATCCTGCTGACCCGAACAGCCCGCAAGTGGAGTCCGTCGTTGAGGATTTTACTGCCTACAAAAACCGCAACAGTGGTATCTGGGCCAGGGGTCAGATGCACCTTTACAAGAACCTGAAGATGGCAGACAACGGTATTGGCTTCACCCATGCCACTGGCGGTGGCTCATCCCTGTATACGTCACGGGTGGTTGACTCGCTGTTCGTGGGTGAATCCGGCAATATCGGCAACCCCCGCGAGCCCGCTGAACTGGCCTACGGTCGCAGCCTGCCGCAACCCGCTGTCGCGGATTTCCCTATCCGCGGCTACGAGTTCTATGACTCCCATCATGAACTGGACAACAACACCTTCATCAATTACGAGGACAATGACACCCGCAAGACCGGGGCGATCTCCTACCTGCTGTTTACCAGCTTCGGCATGAGCTCCAATAACACGGTAGCGCGCTCCACATTCGTCGATGCCAAGCCGGTATATTACCCGCCGATCGACAACCGGTGGAGCAACGATGATTATGGCAATGCGGTTTACCTGACCTCGGTCTTCAACGACAGGGACGGCACCATCACCGGCATCCCCAATTCCTATATCATCAATGAGACCGGCATCGACCCCGATGACGCCTGTGAAGCCAGGCCCACCTGGAACGCTTATGTGTGCACGGGTGATATCGGACGCATGAATGTCGGCGGCGGTGGTGGTCCTTTAGGCTTCGGGGCTGGCGCTGCTGCTACCCTTGAAATCGCCCCAGGTGGCGGCCGTATCAGGGGGGTTCGTCCGCCCTCGATACCTGTTGTACTCAGCCGCAATGGTCATGAATTTACGCCTAACGGGACAACCAATGTGCGCGCCGGCACGCAGTACAAGGTAAGCACCGAAAGAGAATCCGTGAACCTCAGCCTGACTGAGATGGATGCCGGCTCGTGGGTAATGTTCGAACTGCCAGGATTCACTGCAGCAGATTCAGGTGCGCAGCAAAGCAGCCTGGAAGCACTACGCAAGGCCAATGCCACCTCCTATTACAAAGACAACGACGCCTTGTGGGTCAAGCTGGTCTCCACTGGTGATATCCGTGGCGGCGGTGGCCCCCCCGGCAGCGCGGGTGGCCCTGTTCCCGGACAGAGCCTCGTCGTAAGCCGTTAGGTTGCGCCTGACTGTTTCATAAAGACAAACGGCGACGCCCTTCAGTCGAAGAAGGGACGCTTGCAACTTAGCAACTTTACAAAATATATTTGGCGTATTTATAGGTTGCTAAGTTGCAAGCGTCCCTATTACCGTGTCCCCTTTAATTCAGGATTAGGAAAATGATTTCGGAATATGTACTGTTTGATTTGCCTGTTGGTATCAGTCGCGAAAAGGTAGTGAAAGACATGGAAGACATTGCCCCTCACTGGCGAAAAAATCCTGACCTGATTCGCAAGACCTTTCTTTATGATGCCGGGAAAAATCAGGGAGGGGCCTTGTATACCTGGCATAATCGAGAGGCGGCAGACAAGGCTCATGATGCCGCCTGGAGGCAGCGGCTTATGGAAACCTATGGGACTGAACCAACCATCCGTTATTTCGAAACGCCGTTGATTGCGGACAATGCCCTGGAGGCGATTGTTTTTGAAACTAAATAGGGACGGCCCCTTGATTCAACACTGACTATGGGCGATTTAATAAAGCATCCCCCATGCGGGCCACACGAATGTGGCTGATCAGACCATTTTCCAGCGTGTAATAGACTAATACGGGAACCCGGTACTGCTCTCCTGCCCTGAGCGGACCGACAGGAAAATCGGGCGCATCAGCAGAGGCCGTGAACACACTGATAAAGTCACCGACTATGGCATGCTCATCATAAATCACGGTATTGATTTCAAGTGACTCCCGCACCGTAACAAACATGTCAGTATAGAAATCCACAATCCCCTGTTTGCCTGAGATACTGTCGACGGACGGTAATTCCAGTACCACATCATCCGTATAATAAGCAGAATACTGATCCGGCAAACCGGCACTGAAAGCCGCTGTATAGGCCAGAAATGCCGCTTTTTGTCCCGGGTGCTCACCCAGGCGGGGAATCTTGCTGACCTCTCTCTCCGGTTCCCAGGTCATGGTCTGCAACTCCTGGATGAGACCGTCCTCATTAACAATGTAATGGACCAGAAACTTCACCGTGACGATATCGCCCGGCAGCATGTGACCAAAAGGAAATTCCGGTCTCTCTTTCGATGCGACAAAATCCATATCCACTTCGACAAAGATATTGCTGTCATCATAGGCAATATTGACCGGCCTGAGTATTTCACGCACACCATCATGAGCCCAGGCAAGAAACTCGTTCATGCCGGCATGGCCATGAAACTCACCACTGCCACTGATCATCACCGTATCTTCAGCAAAATATTTCTCCACCAGACCCTCGTCATTCCCGGAATTGAAATCCCTCACATAGGCCCCGTAATCCAAGGGCATATCCTGGGCAGCAGATACTCCGCTGAGTCCGATGGTTAAAAATATCAACAGGAAAGAAGCAGGAATTTTCATGATAAATACTCTGTAGGGATTTTATAAAACGCGCAATCCTGAGATGTGCGCCAAAATTGTCTTAATACTATTTTTATAGAACAAAAAAATCTGTCTGCTTTAGTTCCCCTTGATTTGGCATGGGAAATTAGCCACCGGCAGGTAAATCCATGGGGGCTTCCCGGCGCAGAAACTTCCACTGGCCAGCTTCACGAATAAATAGATCGTTGTAATGCCCCAAAATAGTAACGGCCGGCGCGCCGTTGGCATCCGGAGTGATATACACCCACTTGGTGACCGCCGAGCCATAATCACCATCAATCGCAATATTTTCATTGCTCAACAGATGATAGGTCCCGGAGCCTTCGGGCATGGGGTTGTGCCCTATCATGCCATCCATGAGCTTGAATATGGCATCTGGCCCCTTTGCAGAACCCATGCCACTCACCCACTCGCCCTCCCGGGCAAACAGGTTGGCAAAGGTGCGGTAATCACGATTATCATGCGCAGTGCCATAGGCCAGGATCAGGTTACGGATAGACTCCCGATCTTCCAGCAGCTGCACTCTTGCAGCAAGAGTTTCCAGTGAAGGTTCAGCTGCGGTCGCGGCAGGCACCTGTGGAACCAGAAGTACGCTCAGCATGCATGTCATTAATGTAACAGTAATTGGTTTCAATGCCCTTCCCCCATCGACTCCCTGAACTGCAGATAATCTCTGGATAAATTGGTTCAGAGTGTTCCGGTAATATAGTCCCTGCTGACCTTTACTGCAAAAATGCTCATGTCGAATAGGGACGCTATTCCCGCTCCGGGTTGCGGCTTGTCGATGTCGACAAGTTCCAGGGGGGCATTGGCTTGTGGCAAAAGCATCGCCTGCATGACGTTATCCGTTAACAATGTGAGGGTTACGATACCATCGGCCCGGTATATTAATAAAGCAATCACGGGGTCAGAGTTCTAGATAATGAAAAAACTGCTCTGGTTTTTATAATTCTAAAAATATCAGAAATAGCCCGGTCATTCTGGTCAAGAGGACGGGGATCAAGAACTCTGCCCCCTTGATACACTTGATTCATTCCAAATTCGGAAAACAGCAAATTGCTTGAGAAGTGGGTATCCCTTTATACTGCTTTATGCTTCGGGTGCCGCTATTAAAACCAGGTGTAGATCATAAAAACAAAAAGCCAGACGGGGACATATTATGAAGAAAGCGTATTTTCATGCAGGTTTGGCTATAGCCCTATCCGGGTTGGTGGCTGGCTGTGGTCAGACACCGGACATGGATGAATCAGTTACTGACGCAGACGCTTCGCCCGTGCAATCGACACTGATTCGCCCGGCTGCAGGTCAGGGTGAGCGACCGGATGTACTGCTGATCATGGTGGATGACCTCAATACCATGATAGCGCCAATGGGGGATTCGCAGGCCATCACACCAAACATGACCGAGTTGGCTTCACGCGGAATGATTTTTACCAATGCGCACACCATTGCGCCACAATGTAATGCCATTCGTACAGCCGCCCTGTTTGGCAGACGGCCTTCCAGTTCCGGGGTTTACAACAACGGTCAGGACTGGCGACAAATGCCCGAGTTTGAAAACTATGCTTCCCTGCCCCGTTATTTCCGGGATTCAGGATATATGAGTTTTGGAGCCGGCAAGATTTTCCATGCCCATACGTTTTTTCCTGGCGGGCATCCCGGGTTTAATGATGTGAATGCCTGGGATGACTTCTGGCCAGCATTGGACTGGCAGTTACCTGATGAGATCAAACCTGCTGCTGTGAACCAGTTGCAGTTCAACTGGGGCCCCGTGGTCAGCAATTACGAAGCCACCATCGACGGCATGACCAGCAACTATGTTGTGCAACGCATGGGAGAGACCAATGCATTGAACCAGTCCCGGTTTATCGGCGCCGGCATCTATCGACCCCATGCCCCCTGGTACAACCCGCAGGAATTTTTTGATCTATATCCTCTGGAAAGCGTGCAGACACCGCCTTATCTTGAAAATGACCTGGATGATATTGATCCGGCGCATCACTCCACTGAGCGTATGAAACCCATCATGGAAGCCGGCGCCTGGGAAGAAGCGGTGCAGGCTTACCTGTCCAGTGTCAGCGTGGCCGATGCCGCAGTGGGCAGACTGCTGGATGCTCTCGATGAGAGTGGGCGTGCCGATAACACCATCATTATCATGATGGGTGACCACGGCTACCAACTTGGTGAAAAGAACCAGCGTGAAAAAGAAACCCTGTGGGAAGTAGCGCTGCAGGTACCACTGATTATTGTTGCTCCCGGGGTTACCTCACCAGGCAGCCGTTCCGATGTGCCCGTGTCTTCCATGGATCTGTATCCGACCCTGGTCGAACTGGCGGGACTGGAGGCACCGAATCACCTGGAAGGTGGGGACAGCCTGATGCCTCTTCTGGAGAATCCGGACATGGAGTGGGATCGCGCTGTGCTGAGTACCTGGGGCCAGAACAATCATTCAGTGCGAGGTCCGCGTTATCGCTACACCCGTTATGCCGATGGCGCCGAGGAACTCTACGATCATGAAAACGATACCAACGAGTGGACCAATCTGGCCGATGATCCCGCTCTGGAAGCGGTAAAACAGCGCTTGTCAACTTACTTCCCTGCCGTGAACGTCGAGCCGTGGCGCGCACCCAACACGCCCCAGCAACCAGCGCCTTCTCTCGCGCCGGAGTAAGTTAACAGGAAATCAAGTAACCTGACCCCTTGATTCTTGCCTTCAGTTTCCGCCGTCGCGCACCGATTCCAGAAAGGCGCGCATCGTACGTGGAGGATGGCCGGTAATCTCGCCATAGTCTGGACTGACAAGGTCGAAATCCCCGGCCTCTAAGGCTAGTGAAGTGCCCACCATGCTTTTCGAGATCTCCAGTGGTACACCCCAATGCTCTGTCACATAGTGCGGCCAGTCGACTGCTGCGATGGATTGGTAACGTACTGGTCTGCCGAAAACTTCTGACATCATGTCTGCTATCTCACTACCGGAATACGTGCGTTCCATGGTCTCGGAGTAGGTTCGTCCCGAGGGCTCGTCGCGCATCAGCACCTGTGCTGCAGATATCCCCAGATCCGCGCGTGCCACGTAAGCGCAGCGTGCCTCACCACCAGGTCGATGAAGCACACCAGTGGCGAGCGTGTCCTGCAGATCGCTTACCATGACATCCGCGTAAAGCGCGTGCCGCAGGATGGTGAATGCAAGGCCAGAATCGCGAATCGCCTGCTCGGTCGGCAGGTGCACGAGGCGGCTGTGCTCGACCAGAGGCGATTCCGCATTAATGAAGCTGGGGTAGACCACGTGACCAACACCTGCGGCGCGCGCTGCTTCGAGTGCATTGAGATTCTGCTGCAGACGGACATCGTTGGTATCGTAGGTGGGAATGAACAGCGCCTTGGCGCAGCCCTCAAGTGCGCTTTGCATGAGATCCGGATCAAGGAAATCAGCATGCCGCACACTAACACCCTGTGCTGCAAGTTCTTGTGCAAAAGGGGAATCTACATTACGCGTTCCCACAGCGAGTTCATTCCCCCGCCCGGCCGCAAGGATGGATTCAATCACTGCACGGGAAAATTGCCCGTTCGCTCCGGAAACGAAAATCATGGTGTGCCCCTGTAATTTTTCTTGGTATGAAGTTGTAGCTATGACATGCCGACATTATACAAGCAAGCTTGCGACTATTACGACTACTGGTCCTGGAGGAATGGCCACTGCGAATCAAGGGGACAGATATATTTTTCATAAAATAAAATAAATCTGTCCCCTTTTTATGCCCTTTTTATGCTTTCGGCCAGACCAAGAAGAGGACCTTAAAACTAATTAATTTTTTACTCTGGCGCAGCCCTGGCTTGCAACTTCTGCAGTAAGGCGATGGTCTCCGGCTTTCGCGTCGGTGCACGCGCACCCGTGAGCTCACCCTCTGCCCAATTGATGGCTGTACGGCCTTCATTGTCGGCCACATCCAGCAGCGCACCGTTTTCAGCAAGATATGAAATGATGTCGTTGGATCCTCGATTGGCAGCACCGTGAATCGCCCGCAGACCCAGCGAGTTTCCGGCGTTGATATCATTGCCCAGGGCATGTGTCAGCTTCACCGTTTCCAGCAGAGCATCAGCACCTTCATCGAAAGTTTCCGCGACAGCCCAGGTGATGCCGGCAGCAAGCATCAACGCGTTAGTCCCATCAAAGGTAGTTATATTGGGATCGGCACCGTAGTCGAGCAGCAGTTGTAAAACCCGCAGGTCGCCCGCAACCGAGGCGCGCAAAAATGGCGTCTGTCCTGTCATATCGACCCAACCGTTGGAACCGGTGCCAGCGATGAAGCGTCTTTCGGGAGGGAATTCCCTTGTCCGTGGATTGGGATCCGCACCCGCAGCAAGCAGGGACTCTATCAGCGCAAAGGCCCCTTCTCTGTCCACCCGATTGGTCGTTTCTGTCACTGCAAATTCCAGGTTTCGAGTATCAACGGAGACCCAAAGAGCTGTCTGTCCATACCAGTCCTGGGCATTGACGTTGGCCCCTGCCTCGACCAGATACTGCGCAATCTTCAGATGATCACTTTGCCCGGAGCGATTCACGTTGACGATGCTGTGATTAAGAATCGCATTGATCAGTGGCGTGATGCCATTGGCATCCGCAGTTTCGATGTCGGCCCCGGCTTCCACCAATTGGCGTGTAAGTTCTAAATTGCCCTGCCGGGTCGCATACAAAAGCGGGGTCTTCATACCGGTGATCGGGTAACGCATCCCTCTATCTGGCAATCCGGACCGATTGATACCCACGCCCTGCGACGTACCCACGGGAACTTCGCTGGGCAAAACCATTCTGTGCACCTCACCGGCAAAACTCTGCGCATTAACATCGGCGCCGGCCACAAGAAGTCGCTCTACCAACCCTGCATGTTCCTCTCGTACGGCAATCATCAGTGCTGTTTGTCCATAGTTCAGGTCCCGGGTATCTACTTGCGCCCCGGCCTCCAGCAACACCTCCACCATGTCGGGATCACCCAGCCGTGTTGCCAACAGCAGTGGCGGTTCGCCACCTAGATCCGCTTGTTCCACGTCAGCGCCAACGTCGAGTAGCCGCCGCACCATGTCTGTATGACGGCTCTGCAAGGCAATATGCAGCGGGGCTTGCCCATACCGGTTGACACCGTTTATGTGTGCCCCGGCATCGAGCAGCAAGTCGACCAGTTCCTGATCGTTGACGCGTACTGCCCAGTGCAATGCTGGTGTGCCGTCCCGGCCCAGGCCGTTAACGTCCAGCTCTTGTCGGAGAAGAGCCTGTACTGCTTGTCGGTCCCCTTGCCTGGCAGCTTCGGCTACTGGCGATGCCTGCACCTGATCAGGTCTGGGCACAGAAAGAGGCTGGGCAATCAGTGGCTCGCCAAACAGCACGATCGCGCAGATCACCAGGACCTCGCCCAACTGATGCGAGTAACATGAAACCTTTCCCTGCAATTTTTTCACTACCGCCTCTTCTCTATTTTCTGTTCTCAAAATTCTAAAGTGGCACGATGCCGTTGCTGTCCGCAAAGCCGTCGACAGGCACGTCCAGTTTATCGAGCATGGTCACCAGGAGATTTGAAATCGGGGTACCGCTGTCCACGCGTATGTGCTTTCCACCAGTTACTCTTCCGGATGCCCCGCCCGCAAGCACGACCGGTAGCTCGCTATGATTGTGATCCTGCGAATTTCCCATCCCACTTCCGTAAAGCACCAGGGAATGATCCAGCAAAGTGCCGTCACCATCTGGTGTGGCATTGAGTCTTTCTACGAAGTAGCCCATGGTGTTGTGTAAATGGTACGCGTTCAGTTGCGCGAGACGATTCATGTTCTCTGCAACGTCCATATGGTGCGAGCAATTATGAAAGCCTTCATTCACACCGCTTGCCGGAAACGCTCGATTACTCAATTCTCGCGCCAACATGAACGTGGACACACGCGTCAGGTCGGCCTGCCAGGAAAGCACCATCAGATCGAACATCATCTTCGCATGATCCTCGAAGTTCTCCGGAATGCCCGCCGGCCTGTCCGGCAAGTCCAACTTAGCCGGCATGGTGTCCGTCTCCAGGCTCAGACGCCTCTCCACTTCGCGGACATCGTTCAGGTACTGCTCCATGCGTATCCGGTCGCCCGATGGCAGTGTGCTCTGTAATGAATTGATCTCCTGCCGCACGATATCCAGAATATTCTGTGTTTGTGCCCGACGTGCGGCAAGCTCTTGCGGCGTACTGCCGTCGCCGAACAGCCGTTCAAAAACCACGCGCGGATTGACCTGCATGGGCATCGGATTGTTCGGCGTTCGGTAGGATATCGAGGCACGAGCTTCCAGCGCGAGTTCCAAAGACGGCAGCTGCGTATCCTGACCGATGTAATCCGCAGCCAATTGATCCATCGATGTCGGCGACGGGCCGGTTCCCGGTGCGACGCAGGTAAGCCAGCACTGGGAAGAACGATTGTGATGTTGACCAGCCGAGGGAGGGCCTTCATAGGCCACCGGTAAATCCAGACCGCTGACGATATTGATGTAATCGCGGTATGGCTCCAGGACTTTCAGTGTCGGAGTGAATTCAAAATCCCTGCCAACCTTCGACGGCTCCCACCGGTCCTGAATTGCCCCATGCGGCACGTAGAGACAGGCCAGCCTCGACCTGGGCGAGCCCAGTTCAGCAGCGCGTGCCATTCCGGCGGGAATCATGGACTCCAGAAACGGCAGGGCCAGTGAAACGCCGGCGCCGCGAAGTAGCTTGCGGCGGGATAAATGTTTCTTTGTTAAAAAATGCATGCTTTGCTCCGTTTTCTGTCCTGTCTACCGCTATTGCTGAGATGACAAATTTTGCGCAGTGATTGAAGACTCTGGCTCCAGCTTGATGCGCTGTTGAAAGGGGGCACTCATCACAACCGCTTTCACCAATGCAGTCATGGTAAACCCTTCAGAGTTTGCCTGTTTCACTATGCCTCGCACCGCAGGCTCGTCATAGTGCTCCAACTCCCTGCCCAGTGCGTAGGTGAGCAAGCGTTCGCTAATAGAAGCCATGAAGGCATCCGGCCGGGCCAGCAAGGCGGCTCGCAGTGTAGCGGGGCCATCGACATAAGTACCGTCGACCATCTCCGATGTGGTATCGATTGGCAGTCCATTGTCGAGTGATCGCCAGCGACCAACCAGATCAAAGTTTTCCAATGCAAAGCCGACGGGGTCCATGATCTTGTGGCAAGACGCACATGCCGGGTCAACACGATGCATCTCCAATCTTTGTCGCAGCGTATCAGCTTGTACTTGCTGGCCGGGTGCCGCCGCTTCGAGGTTAGTCTCGACACCAGGTGGCGGACTTGGCACACGGGCCCCGAGTATGTTTTCCATGATCCATGCCCCGCGTATCACCGGGGAAGTGCGATCCGGTACCGACGTCGCAGTAAGTATGCTCCCATGCCCCAGTAGTCCTCGACGGGGACTGTTTTCTGCTAATTCAACTCTGCGCATATACCCGCCCCACACATCTTCTATTGCGTAGTGCGCCGCGAGGGGTTCGTTCAGATAGGTATAATTCGCGTCCAGAAGGCTCAGCAGATTTCTGTCTTCCCGCACCAGGCTCTGGAAAAAGAGCAAGGTCTCCTGCTGCATGGCTTCTCGCAAGGTGTCATCGAATGCCGAATCCTGTGGCACCACTTCTTCCAGCTCGCGCAAATTCAACCACTGGCCGACAAAGTTTTCCATCAAGGCCCTGGCCCGTGGATCCGCCAGCATGCGTTGCACTTCCTGCGACAGCACGTTCTCATCGTTCAGCATTTCCTGCGCCGCCAAATCCAGCAAGGACGCATCGGGAATACTGCTCCACAGGAAAAAAGACAATCTGGAAGCCAACTCCAAATCGCTAATGCGGTAGACCTCCCCGGCAGCCAGATCCACCGGCTCTTCCTCAAACCGATACAGAAACCTGGGGTCTACCAACAACCACGTCAGAGCGCCCTGAATGCCACTCTCGAAATCGCCATCTTCTGCGCTGCGACTCATCGCATAGAAGCGCATCAAGGTATCCACTTCAGGATCATTGTCACCAACAGGGTGCCGATAGGCACGTGTGGCGAGATTACTCAATATCTGACGGGCACAAGCCTGTTCCTGTTGAGTCTGTGTCGGCTGGCAAACAAAAATTGCCCTTCTGCTGGACGTGTCCCCTGGTCCGCTAATATTGTACGGCCCATCAATCTCCAGACCTTGGACGCTGCCGCTCAAAGCACTGATCTCGGCGAGATAGAGCTCACCGGCGCCAACACAGCGCTGTTCATCAATGAGCGCCATGGCGATTTCATGTGTACCTGCGGGTACCTGAAGCCGAAAACTTTTAGGATCCTGCACCGGGATTGAAACGCCATTGAACATGACTTCCATTGTGGTCTCGCCGCACCAGATCATCCGCCCTGTATCGTTGCCCCGACCGGCGATGGGGATATTGGCCGCGACCTGAAAATCGTACTCCGCATCAACCGGGAAATAATGCTCGACTTTCATGCCCCCGCGGGTGCCGAGCGGAAGTCCCTCGACATAAGCTTGCTGGGTATCCCTGCCACCCGCCTGGTACTCGATCTGTGTCGGTGCAGTAGCCATATCCCCTACCGCTTGTCGGCTGATCTGTCGAGCCACCGAGAGATAGCCCTCCAACAAGGTCGGCGACATGCTGAGAGCCTGGGCAATATTGTCGAACCCGCCAGCGGTTGCATCAGCGGGAAGCGTGCCCACGAGTTCCGCCGCGTCGAAGGCCAGCAAATCTCTCACCGCGTTTGCGTACTCTGTGCGATTGAGGCGTGAAACCGGTTCTGCACCCGGGTTGGGCGACATATCCCAGGCCAGATCCAGGCCCGTTCCCAGCCATTGCACCATGTCATCAAGTACCGCACGCGCCGGACGCGGATTTCCCTGGGGGGGCATCAGCCCCGCACGAAGCTTGCGTATCGCTTCTTCCCAAATCGCCGCGTCGTAATCCAGGTCCTGCAAGGACATAATGTCGAAGGCTACCTCTCCCGCCCAATCCGAAGAGTTATGGCATTCAATGCAGTATTGCTCCAGGACTTCCAGTTCCCGATCACTATTCCCTGCCCACGCTTCAAATCCTGTGTGATTAATATCCCCGCTCACGGGTGCTTCATCACCACCGATGGCTGGAGGACTCCAGCCGATCAATATGGAAAGAACTACAGACAGCACGTTGACTGCTCTATTCATTGCATCACCTACAAGCCAAGACAAGGAAAATCAAACTGCGGGTATTTTAGCCCTTTTCTGTTCCATTACCCCGGCTGGGGAAAGTAGTCCGTTAATCCGGACAATTTGTGTCTGGTAAGAATAAACAGGTATTCCAACCTCGTCGAGCTTCCTCTGAAAAATTCCAATATTTGCGATGGTTATGCCGTCCAATCTAACTGGCACCAGTTACAGGTTTACGTCTTCACACCAGATTGTAGTTAGCATCTATCTTGCTCCGCAAGCAAGGAATATAAGAATCAAGGGGTCAGGTTACTTGATTTCTTGATTTTCTAGGCCCCCACCGGAGCTTTGGTGAAAACGCCGAACCACGCCACTTTCTGGGTGTGCTTATCATCGTAAGTGCACGTCATCTCTGAGGTGAAACCGACCAAGCCAAACTGCTGGAGATGCTGTTCGAGATGCCGCGATGCGTCGACGTCTAAAGCTATGCGCGATTGCACCCTTGAGATGTCACGTCGCAACGCCACCGATTGTTCGAGCGCGTCAAAATCGTTCAGGCCTGGAGGCTCATCGCCTTCTTACTTTTGATTCGGCGACAGGCATGATCGCTAAATCCTCAATGAAGATTGCTGATAAAAGCAAATAGTGTATCTTTATCAGGTTAATAAGAATGCTCAGGCAAAACATCAATCGCTCTAATATGGAGAACTTCATGGGTGTATATACTTTCGCCATTGGAATACTGCTAACACTGTTGACACATTCCACCCTAATTGCTGCCCAAACTAGATCCACATACATTTCCAGCCAACCTCTGTATGATAATCCTGCCGAGGGATCGGAATCCTGGATATACGAGCGTCAGGTGATCGAGAGCGGCGAACAACGTACCATCTACAACACCATAGAACCCGTCTATGAAGTGCACCTGCCATCGTCTGACAACGCAACCGGCGCCGCAGTCGTCATGTTGCCAGGCGGCGCCATGCGCTGGCTTACTGTGAGCGCCGACAGAAGCGCCCAAATAGAGACTCTGCTTGCCCAGGGTATTACAGTGGTTCTGCTGGAATACCGCACACTGCAGATGACACCGGAAGAGATTGAAAGGCGCAGTACGCCACCTCCGGCGGATGCTCCCCCCACCGTATTTCCAAAAATGGAGATTCGCAACGGTAACGCCAACCCCTCACCGGACGATCCGGCATTGAATGAAGTCCTGCGCCTGGCCACTGAGGATGCACATGCCGCACTGCGCCTCGTCCACGAGAATGCTCAGCAGTGGCAAATCAACCCGGACAGGATTGGTGTCATCGGCACTTCCGCGGGAGGCGGTGTCGGCTTCAGCGCGCTGATGGCTGATGCGCCGGAGGAGGAAAAGCCCGATTTTCTAGTGTCGATATTCGGACCCTCATTGGTGGACATACAGGCACCGGCCGACGATGCAGCACCACTTTTTCTGGTTACGGAGGCCAATCATGGGCCGGTGACAGACGGTCTGCTGGCCATATTCTCCATCTGGAAAGATGCCGGGCAGCCTGTCGAGCTGCATGTTTACGAAGTACCCAATTTTTCGATGACCGTAGAACTGTGGGGACCACGCTTATTTGACTGGATGAGAGAACAAGGTACTCTGCCCACTGTCAGGTAGATTCCTGATCTTTGCTTACTCATGAACATCTGGCTGTTTATAAACTGCTACAGGTTTATTTCGATGCAAAGTGGATTGATTTTACCCTCAGTAAATAATGAAGACGAAATTAAGCAGATAGCAGCTTTCACCGGAGATCATATGAATAAACACATGTTTATTATAGGCTTATCTATCCTGGTAAGCATGAGTTGGACCCAACTGGCAAAAGCAGATCTGCAGCCAGCATCCTCCCCTGATCCTGTTGCAGTCACACGGGAAGCCGCCAATGGCCTGCCGACCCATACGATTTTCAGACCTGCAGATTTGAATGCTTATGGTGAACGTGAATTACCCGTTGTGATCTGGAACAATGGTGGCTGCCGGAAATCCCATTACGGTTATATCGGTTACCTGACCGGGTTGGCACAGGGTGGCTATCTCGTTGTCGCTGTTGGTGGTATTAACGAAACAGACATTCAAACAGGCACCGCCAATCCGGCAAATTCAATAGCCGCCATGGACTGGCTAAATAGTGATGCCGCCAGAAAGCAGTTCAAAGGCCGGCTGGATGCCAGCAGGATTGCCACAGCAGGTACATCCTGTGGTGGACTCGAGGCCTTGCTGGCAGCGGTGGATTCACGAGTGGATGCGGTACTGGCACTGAGTACCGGCTTTTTCCCTGGCGCTGCCAATTTTCCGGGGGTTGAACTGGAACATATAGATGATGTCAGCGTCCCAGTGCTACTGGCATATGGCGGCCCTTCCGATATGGCGGCTGATAACGCCGTGGCCAATTATAAACGCAGTGATGCCCCCTTTATACTGGTGACAGCGACTGGAGCCGGCCACAACGGACTGACTTACGGTCTCCTGGACGATCAACCTGACATGGGCGTCCTAATTGAATCCATCAACCTGGGCACCACCTGGCTGGATTATGCGCTGAAGGGAAATGATACAGCCGGAGAAAAACTGCTGGCTGAGGATTGCGATTACTGTCAGAGAGAGCTCTTTACAGTACAAAATAAAAATTTTTAATTACCTGAAGTATCACTTTTCTGTAGACGATAACAGTGTTTGCCTGCGTTCATTATTTACCGCATACACGATGGCTACTTGCCAGGTAGCAGGATGCCCATGAAATCGAGGATAGTGCGTTACTCACGGCTTACTCCAGCGACAGTTCAATGCGCCGGTGTTTCCAGTCATGTTTACCGCTACCGGCGATGTTGCCGTCGTAGTTATCGAAGCTGATTCGTTGTGGGTCTATGCCAAGGCCCGTCAGTATTCGCAGCATTTTATTTGAACGCTGCTCTGCCATGCCCGCATGTTCCGCGAGTTTTTCACCTGAATCCAGGCGGGTCTCGGCCTGATAACTTTTGGCCACAACCTGATAATCTCCGTTTTTGGCGGCTTCTGCGAAATCCAAGAGTTTGCCTGCGCTTACGCCGTCTATACGATCGCGGTTGAAAGCAAAATAGACCACGAGATCGCGTTCCACCTGCCCCCCCTCATCATTGATAGCGCTCTCCACCGGGAGGCTGACCGGCGCTGGCTGAATCGATACTGAAGGGTCGGTCTTCATGGCTTCGAATACGCTTCTATATTTAGGGTGCTCCGGGCGTTTGTCGATACGCTGTTCGCCGATGATGAGATTGTTGAACGGCATGTAATCGTTGCACTCAAGATCAACATCAGGGAGTACTGTGGTACGGCCGATAAAGCGCTTGCCGCCACAATAGGCCTGATCCTCTACTACCTCTCCTTCCACCAATAGACGATGTTTGAGCTCAGGTTGCCCCCAGTCGATCAGTCCGATGGGTGACAGATGATAGGTTTCCCCTTGGTAATCAGCATAAAAACACACATCTAACTCTGCTCCGATATCCCGCACAACCGGACAGGTGACGAAGTTAATATAGGTCTGGGCCTGAGCGGAGAAGGCAGCGCCAAGTGTCAGCAGGCCAAACAATGAACGTAGAACCAATTTCATAGCGCCCTCATGAAGTTGATCAGGTCGATTTTCTCCTGGTCGGTATAGCCGATATTGAAACGACGATCGTAGAAGTCGACCAATTCCCGCAGCGTGTCTGCAGAACCATTTACAAAATAAGGCGGTCGCGCTGCAAGTGCGCGCATTTGCTGGGTCATGGTGGCACCGATATCCCGGCATCGTCCAGTGATCAAGGCCCGCCCTGGGTCATGGGTATAGACCACCGGGCCTAGATAGGAATGTGGCGTGGCGTTTGGTTTGCAAGTCACTTTAAACAACGGTAGATCGTCACGATTTGGCTGCCAGGGATAGGTGTTAGTACCCAAGTCCATCGGGAACGGGCCCATGTCCATCCCCATTGCAAGCGTGTTGTGGCAGCCGCTTGCGCAGGAACGCTTGAAAGGGTTTCCGAGTCCCTTGTCGTTGTAGGCCCCAACATCGTTAATATAGAAGCGGCGGCTGAAGAAAACATCGGCGCCACGCTCAACCGATGCCTTGAAATCAGCATATTCATCGCTGCTTGCCTGACCGGCTTTCCACATCGAAAAATCACCGAATACGCGATTCACAGGGTTGTTGCCCAGTGTTCCGCGCGGGGCGAGCCGCGGCGCGTTCGGGCCGAGCCCGGGTGGTGTGTCCGCCCCGTCAAGATTGCCTGCGCCGGTATCAAAGCTCTGGGCACCGAACAGTTGCAACTCAAACGCCTCAAGCGCCTGCAACTCTGCTTCGCTCAGCGGACGTTTCAGTTCAAGGTGGTTTTTTGCCGCGTCGCGGGCCTGGTTTCGCGGCGTCAGCCCACGCGCATCCGCCATCAGTAGTCCCTGGACAAACTCTCCGGTTTCGGGATCGGTATGCAGCAGGTTTTTGTCTGCATAGAAAAACACATCATGTGCACCGACTCCATGGGGCAGTTCCACCATGTGTGCGATGTTCAGCACAGGTCTTGGGCGTCGAAATACCGAAATGGTCGGGTTATCGCTGTCGATCCCCCATTTGGTGCTGAGGTTACAGCCGGTGGGGTCACGCACGACTTCGATATCGAACTCGGTCTCCACCGGATCTGGTTCATATGGGGCAGGTGGCCAAGGCATACCAATGCGTATCAGTCCCTTGTTCAACAGCAACGAATGGGAGCTTTCCTCACCGGGTGGAAGGTCAGGGCAATTGGCACCATCTATCATCGCGAACAGAGGATCTTTGCCATCAGTCGCTTCCCAGCGTTGACGGATGCTCGCCACTGACAGGCTCATACCATCTCCCGGCTGGTGGCAGGTCACGCATGCTCGACCGTTGCTACCCAGTGCTGTGAAAAAAGGATGCTCTCTTGTATCGAGATCGCCGGCGCTGTTGATAATACCGAGCCGGCCAGTAGCGTTGCCATATTCCGAATAGGCGGGGAACAGACGTCCTTCGTCAGGCGCCCACCACGCGCCAATGGAAGTATCTGCAGCCGCCTCGTTTTCGCCTGCTGCGTTATTCTGTGCAGCTACGTGTAACTGGACCGCCATGAGCAGCAGCGCCGGCAGCAGAACATGTTTGCCCGGCATGAAGTCTCTCATCATTCGATTCCCTTTCGCTGCACCTTCCAGCCCTCACTTATGCACAGTCCGCAATCTGGGCCAAGGAACATATTAGCAGCGTCTTTGTCATTGTTGAGCTGCCATTGCATCCACGCTGTTGCAACTTTCGCGTACTCACCACCGTTTGCGTCAAAGTGGAATGTGCCACCGTGGCCGACGCCATTCTCAGCAAAAAATACCGGTACGCTTTCGATCCGTGCCAGGTCGTCACTGGCATTCGGGTAGGCGATGTCGCCTGGTCCACCGTTAATATAGGCAATAGGGCCATGCAGATCATCGAGGATCTCCTTGCCTACATTCAGGTTTTTATTATGACGCAAGTGTTGCGGAGGTAGTTCGTTCAATGCGCCGCTATTGAAGGCAATCACAGTATCAACATGTGGATCGGCAAACAATGTAATTGCCTGTAGTCCACCGCAGCTGTGTCCCATCGCGGCTATCCGATCGAGATCGATATTGCCTTGCAGTGGGCTTGCAGCATCCTCATTAACTGCCCTGGCCCAGTCAATTGCCCCCTTGAGTTGGGCAACTGTCGTAAATTCCAAAGCAGCAAGCGGGTTCGGGGAGTTGTTATAGTTCCTCTCTGCCAACTGCTCAGGTGACAACAGTTCGCGCTCAAAGCGCGGATATCCCCCGGAAATAATAATAAATCCGTATGACGCGATCTCGCGCAGAAATCCGGCATAACCAAGACCATTGTCATGGCAACCTCCAGTGCCCCATATCACCAAGGGCATAGGCTTTTCGGGCAGCGTGGCGGGCACATACACCGTGTTCTCACGCATGTCAGCAAAAGCACGCGCAACCGCAGGATAGGGACCCGAGCCGCCTGTTTCTCCGAGTATGCCGACCGGCTGGATCGAAATGTCGAAATCCTGTGCGATAGTAGTATTTATGCCAACGGCGATTGTCATGAGGGCCAGGACAGCCTTCAGGTGAAAACTAGTTTTCATGTTATAACCAAAATCTGCAGTGCTTGTTTTTATGGATTTTGATATCACTGTCTGAGAATATGTCTTGAAATCATGCTTACAATCACAACAAGAAAAAATCCATGCAATCGAATAAATGAGTACCAATGGTAGCATTAATCCATAATAGATTAATGTACACCAATACCGATTAATTGGGCATCCATAACATGGAATTATAGGTTCTGAGATTCAGTCGAACTAGGATTTTGAGCGTGTAGATTAAGAAAAGTGCACGTTTTAAACCAGCTTACGTAATTCAGATTTGGCCAGATCGTAAATCTCTCTGACATTATTTGACATCGGAATACCGTTGTGCCGGAGGAAATGCAGGCGCTGACTTTCCATTTTCACTGGTATCGTAGTGAGTGTCGGATAGCGTTCAGGCAATGCCGTATATTGATAGGCTATGGTGATACCAAGCCCCTGTTCCACCAGAGCGCAGGCTTCGTTGGCAAAACGCACTACAACCGCTGTTTCCGGCTCTTTTTCCAGGCATTCACAGGCCTTATTCAATGTCGTGCCCAGCAATGTATCGTTATAATATGTCACAAGAGGGTATTGGATAATATCCCTGAAGCTGACGCCCTTTCGACCGGCTAAGGCATGGCCCCTCGGCACAACACACTCCAGTTTCAGAGAGAGTGCGGGTTCTGCCAGTAACAGGGGATGGTCCTGGGTATGGAAAGCGATGGCAAAATCCAGGCGCCTCTGGATTATGTAATCAGTAATAATTTCGTTGGGAAATGATTCCATTTTGATTTTAATACCCGGCTTATTCTTAACGAGCCTTGCCATCAGGGAAGGCAACAAATAATTAGCAACGCTTGGTGTACAGGCAATCTTGAATTCCAGGTCTTCGTTGGAAGTAATGCGTTGGACGACCAGGTCCAGACCTTCGATCCGATCATAAATTGGGCCCAGTTCCCGGAACAGCTCAAGGGCCTCCGGTGTCGGCAGCAACCTGCCCTTGTGGCGCTCGAACAGGACGATGCCGAGCTTGTATTCCATATACTTCAGCAGCCTGCTGATTCCGGGTTGGGACACATGCAACATATCTGCAGCGCCACTGACTGTCTTGGCAATAATGATGGCCCGGAAAACTTCTAATTGCCTGAAATTCAGAATCATGCATTACCCCCAAATCCACAAAGCTTACACTAAAATCGCTTCATAACACTATGTTATAGGCTTTGGAAATTTGGATATTTTACTTAGCAGGCTGTAATACCTTCTAATTGCCCGTCTCAACATTTTTATTTCCCGAATAGAGAGAGACTGAATGGTTCTGAAAATTAATCTGGTTGGTTCTGGCATCAAGCATTCACGTATGCCCCAGCTTCAGGAATACCTTGGCAAAGTTTCAGGCATAGACATCAACTATGGCAAGGTCGATGGCGAGTTGCATGCAAGCTTCAGTCCCATAGAAATTGTAAAAAAATCTGTTCAGGAAAATTACACCGGCCTGAATATTACCCATCCCTATAAAAGTGATGTGGTGAGCTTGGTAGCACGCCCCATCATCTCTGAGCATGACCAGATTGGCTCCTTTAACACCCTGAAATTTGAGAACGGTCAAATCCTAGGAGCCAATACAGATTACAGCGGCTTTATCCGTGCCTACAACAAGCATAGAAACCAGCAGTCACCCGGAAAAGTCTTCCTGGTAGGAGCTGGGGGTGTCGGTAAAGCTATTGCTTTCGCCCTGGCGACACTGGGTTGTAAGGAGATGGTGATTTATGATCGCAAGGAAATGCAGGCCCGGATCCTGGCAAAGACTCTTGAGCAAAAAGGGTTGAATGCGAGTGTGGTGACCTGCGGGAATATCGAGTCAGCCGTATTGTCAGCCGATGGTCTGGTCAACTGCACCGAATTGGGAATGTACAACCATCCTGGCTCTGCCATTAATTTAGAGCTGATCGACAAACAGCAGTGGGCATTTGATGTGGTTTACACTCCCATGGAAACTGAACTTCTTTCCAAGTGTCGTGATGCCGGGTTGCAATGTATCTCCGGCTATGATCTTTGGATTTACCAGGGCCTAGATGCTTTTACTATCTTCACGGGGATTGAAATAGAGCCCGATGAAAAACTGCTGGCAACAATACGCAACTGGTTTGACTGAAAAAAGTAGACTGTAAACCCAGATGAAAAAATCTATTGCATCAGTCTATTTATCAGGTGACCTTCACCAGAGATTTGATGCTGAATGACACAAATAAAACTAACACGAAAAAATTATGAGCACCCAATGGCATATAAAGAACAAAAACAAGACACAGTAGCCTATGAAATGAAAAACAATTTTGCCTGGGTAAAATTCAATCGCCCGGAAAAACGCAATTGTATGAACTCGAAACTAAACCGGCAGATTTTGCGCGTTCTGGATGCTCTGGAATATAGAGACGATGTCGGTGTATTAGTGCTAACCGATGAAGACCACCAAGGACGCAATCCGACACGTTATGTACATGACCTATGACAATGCAGAGGATTACTTGGTGACGGCACAGAAAGCGACTAATTATTTTGACCATGAAGGCCGCAAAGACGGTTTCAAGCAGTTCATTGATCATAAAACCTACAAGCCGGGACTGGACGGTTATAATAAGTCTCAATCCCGAATAGGTATTGATGCTGTTCCAACTGAGTTGTTTGCCAGAAAATAATAATGATAAGTGACCTGTTGAAAGGAAAAACCCAAGTTCACGAGCAAACACGCAAGGCTACTGCCAGTGGCTGGATAGGCTCGGTGCTTGAATATTATGATTTTTTCATTTATGCCACCGCTTCGGCACTGGTGTTTCCGCAACTGTTCTTCCCCTCAGAGGATCCACGCGTGGCTCTGATCGCCTCGCTGGCCACTTACGGTGTCGGTTATATAGCAAGACCCATTGGGGCCATTTTCCTTGGCCATTGGGGAGACACCCATGGTCGCAAAAAAGTACTGCTTTTATGCATGTTCATGATGGGAGGCTCCACCATGGGGGTGGGATTGCTACCCACTTACGAGCAAATAGGCTGGATGGCACCGCTTATACTGGTTCTTCTACGATTGATACAAGGCTTTGCCGTAGCCGGGGAAATTTCCGGGGCAAGTACAATGATCCTGGAACACGCCCCCGCAGGACAGCGTGGCTTTTATGCCAGCTTTACCCTGCAAGGTGTTCAGGCCGGACAGATCCTGGCGGCAGCCATATTTCTGCCTTTGGCGTATTACCTGTCCCCGGAAGGTTTCGAAAGCTGGGGTTGGCGGATTCCTTTCCTGCTCAGCTTTATTGTCATTATTGCCGGCTTCATCATTCGCAGAAGCGTAGATGAAACACCCGTTTTCAATGCCAAAGTGGAAGACAGCAAGGATCAAGTCCTTCCCGCATTGACAGCTATCCGGGAGCACTGGCCAAACATGCTGCGTGTCATGGTGATGTCACTGATGAATGTCATTCCCATCGTTGCCACTGTTTTCGGTGCTGCCTATGCTGTGCAGGAAAGTTACGGCATCGGTTTTTCAACTGCCGTCTATTTATGGATACCGGTTCTGGGAAACATCATCGCAGTGGTGGTAATTCCATTTGTCGGAAAAATGTCCGACGGGATAGGCCGACGCAAGCCAATCATGTTTGGCTCTCTGGGTGCCGGATTACTCTCTTTTGCCTACCTCTACGCCATCAGCATTCACAATATGCCGATGGCCATTGCTCTATCACTATTGATGTGGGGGATTATTTACCAGGGCTACAATGCTGTCTTTCCCAGTTTTTACCCGGAACTTTTCCCGGCCAAAGTCAGGGTTTCTGCGATGGCAATCTCACAAAACCTCGGCACCATGATCACTGCCTTTTTCCCGGCAGTATTTATCGCCATTGCGCCACCGGGTTCTGAGAACATTCCATTGAAAGTCGGCAGTTTTGCTCTTGCCATAACCTTGCTGGTTGCTGTGACTGCATTTACCGCGAATGAAACATGTCGGAGTGAACTGGAATAGCA
Organism: Gammaproteobacteria bacterium; assembly: GCA_030828385.1. Lineage (GTDB taxonomy): Bacteria > Pseudomonadota > Gammaproteobacteria > Pseudomonadales > Pseudohongiellaceae > Eutrophocola. Next base: position 39,935 of record JAURCS010000006.1, on the reverse strand, counting down.
AGTCACAGGTTTGCTAACAGAGCGGTCCTTTCAGATTTTTATCCATTTGATTTATACAGGTACAAAATATAACAGTTAACTCAAATTCCGTTTGTTCCGGGCAGATGTCCCGGCGGGCCAATCATGATTTTTCTGCACAGGCTGGCAGAGACAGGCAAGTCCCGGCAAGGTCCCGGATATGTCGAGGCACAATCAAGACTTCGGTTAACACGAATATTAAAATTCCAGGAGAATACTTATGCTACATGTATTGACCAACTTACGTGCCTCCCTGCTGGTGGTTTTTGCCAGCAGCATAGCTCTCGTCGGCTGCGGGGCGTTAACCTCGACATTAACTTCTACACCCGCTGTCGTAATGGATATCGATCAGGCAGCAATCAATAACCTGCCGCCGACAGCTTCACTGCCAGAACCGCCCGGCTATGAAGTAGTCCAGATACCCAGTAGTCTGGATGGTAAGGAACAGAATGTCGCCATTGTCGTTCCCCAGGATAAAATTGAGTATCCTATGGGCCTGGTGGTTTACCTGCACGGCTGGAGTGTCGGCTACACCGACCGGCGTCCGGACATTGAGGCTGCTGCGGCCGAACGCGGCTGGCTTCTTGCTATTCCGGATTACCGTGGCCCCTTTGTTAACCACTGCGGCAATGAGTTTGCCCAGCAGGACATTCTTGATGTTGTGAGCTGGGCTAAATCCAATTACTCCATTGATGAGAGCAAGATTTATCTGGTTGGCTTCTCCGGCGGTGGATTTATGAGCTTGATCATGGCGCACAGGCACCCCGAGGTTTGGGCCGCTGTCAGCGCCTGGAGTGGTTTTGGAGACCTTTTGGTGATGTACGAGAAGGACAAGGACAATCGCTACGGTGCTTCGATGCGAGAATGCTTTGGCGGTGATCCAGATCTCTCGGCTGACATACGCGACAAGATCAATGTGCGTTCACCAATTAATCACTTCGAACCAGGATTGCACCTTCCTCCCTTGGATTTGAACGGTCAGCTGGGAGATGGTTTAGTGCCCGTACAAAACTCCTTGCGTGCTTTCAGGGCCTTGGCTCCAGGTCTGATTTCTGATCAGGATATCAAAAAATTTGCGCCGAACGCGGAAATTCCACCAGAAGAAACGCTACGTGTGGATCCCTTGTCGGGACGGGTGATTTATCTGCGACGCGCCGTGGATAATTTGAGAGTAACGGTACGACCGGGTACTCATGAGGTACTTGGTGCACCAGCCTTCGAATGGTTCGACCAGTTTACTCGTCAATAAAACTCTTAATCTGGGGAACAAGTAACCTGACTCCTTGATTCCCCTTGATTCTTAAACAACAAACCCACCAAATGGTGGGTTTTTTTCAAAATCAATTTGTTTCGGACTAGGGTCGAATAGGGACGCTTGCAACTCGCCTAAACCAAAAGCCCTTCCCTGGTAATCGGCAACTTCCTAACCCTCTTCCCCGTCGCCGCAAAAATCCCATTACAAACCGCCGGCATCAACGGTGGCAACGCCGGCTCCCCCAATCCGGTAGGATGATGATCACTCTGGATAAAATGCACATCAATCTCGGTACGTGCATTCTTTATCCGCAACAAGTTGTACTGATGAAAATTATCCTGCTGCACCACACCGTCTTTCATGGTGATCTCAAGCCCGGCCAGTGAACTGATGCCATCGAACACCGCACCCTGCACCTGTTTGATTGCGCCGCTCATGTTGATGACCGGCCCGATATCCACCGCTGCTGTGACCCTGTGAACAGTAACCTTGTTATTGGCATCCACACTGACTTCGGCCACCTCGGCCACATGGCCGGCATGACTGAAGTGAAAAGCGATACCCATGCCATGCCCGGCAGGCAGGGCTTTACCCCAACCGCTTTGTTCGGCGGCGAGTTTGATGACGTCCACGGCGCGGCCGGTATTCAGTGAGCCGGTGCTGCCCTCTTCGAACCAGCGCGGTTCGCCCATCATCTCAATGAGGTGTTCCACGGGGTCGCGGCCAGCAGCGTGGGCCAGTTCGTCAATAAAGCTTTGCACGGCCCAGCCGGTGGCGTTGGAGCCGGGGGCGCGCCAGGAACCGGTGGGGGTGTTGGTGTCGATCAGAGATACCGCGGCGCGGTAGTGATCGATATTCAGGGCCGGGAATTCGTCACGGCTCAGGCGGGTGCCGGCGGTGGCGACGCCGCGTACGGAGCCGCCAATCAGGTGATTCTGCATGGCCACTACCCTGCCCTCGCGGCTAACCGCACCCTTGAAGGCGTAGATGCCGCCGGGGCGGTACTGGTCATGCATAAGGTCATCTTCCCTTGTCCAGAGTAGTTTCACCGGCACATCAAAACGCCGGGCAATGGCGGCGGCCTCGCAGGAATAATCCTGCAGGCGGCGACGGCCAAACGAGCCGCCCATGCGCATCATGTGCAGAGTGATATTTTCAGGGGGAATGTCGAAGACATTGCCCATGGACGCCACGGTGAGTTGCGGCTGGCGTGTGGGTGCCCAGATCTCCAGAGAGTTGGAATCTGCATGGTAATGGGCGGTGCAGTTCATGGGCTCCATGCAGGCATGGGCCAGGTAGGGAAAATGGTAGCTGCTGGTGACCACGGTGGTCAGGTCACTGTTGAACTCATTTTCAACATTGCCTGATTCGGCGATCTGCTTGTCAGCCGGCCATGGCGCATCGGCAACCGCCTGGGCACGGGTGAAGAAATCAACATTATCGTCTTTGGAGGCTTTTGAGGTGTCCCACTGCACGTCCAGTTGCTGTCTTGCCTTGAAGGCCTGCCAGGTGGAGCGGGCGACGATGGCGACACCGTCCAGCAGTTCACCGACATTGTCATTACCCTCGACCATAAAAGCATCAACAATGCCGGGCAAGGATTTGATGTGATCAAGATTGACACTGACTACCCTGCCGTAAGTGGCAGGGCATTTTTCATAGACGGCGTACAGCATACCCGGCAGCTGGATATCCGAGCCATACAGGCTGGCCCCGCTGACGATGGTGTGGTTGTCCACGTCGCCCACATGGGTGCCGATAATGGTGTATTCACTTCGGGGCTTAAAGACCAGAGTGTCCATGTCCGGGACTGGCTCTATGGCGGCATCCAGGGCCAGTTCGGCAAAGGTCAGCGCCTGTCCGCTATTGCGATGGATGACATGGCTGTTCTCGGAGTAAAACAGGGTGGGGTCTTCAGATAATCGCCTGGCGGCTGCGCCAATCAGCATGGTGCGGGCGGCGGCACCGGCGCGGCGCATGGGATCGAATTCGCGGGGTGTTGAGGTGGAGCCCCCGGCGCGTTGTATGCCGTAGCGGGCTTCATTAAAAGGGGCCCTGACCACGGTGACATCATTCCAGTTCGCACCCAGTTCCTCGGCAATGATCATGGGCAGCGAGGTCTTGGTGCCCTGGCCTTTTTCCGGGTTGTGGGCGTAGAGGGAAATAGACCCGTCGGGGCCAATTTCAACAAAGGCATTCAACTCGAGCTGATCGGAGCCGGGCTGGTCAGCGGCCAGTACATTGGGGGCCTGGAAATAGGTCGCCAGGGAAAAGCCGGCGCCGGCCATGGTGCTGGCTTTCAGAAAGCAGCGACGGTTCAACTGGCCTGATGATGACGGGGATTCTTTGTGGCGTCTTATAGTCATGGGCATATCCTGAATCAATGAGTCAGGAAAATCAAAGGGAACGAAGGCATTTTAAAAAATAGATCTGTCCCCTTTAATTCACTTTAATTTAGTCTCACTGAAAATACGGCCGCAATGCAGTCCGAATCATTGTCCTCACCGCTTCAGAATCATATTCCTCATCGCCAGAGAATTCCTGCGCTTGTCCAAACAGCACGGCGAACAGGGGAACCCCGTCGACACTGGGGGCAATGGTGTGCTGCTGGGCCGAGGCAAACAATTGCGACCAGACCGCGCGCGCATCTTCCCAGTAGCGTGAGGTGGAAGACCAGTAGTCATCACCGGCGGAAAAATCAAAGTCGATGATGCGCTCGTAACGGTTGACGCCCAGTTCCTTGGACAAAAATGGCAGGCCGTTATCTATAGCGCCATGGCCGTTCAGCACGACCTTGTAGTTTTCTTCCTCGTGCACCCAGCCAGTGGGTACGATGGTATGGCGGTTGGTGCCAATCAGCACGTCGTAATCCTCGCGCACACTGCTTTCACGGCGCGGGATGGGACGCCAGGTCTCGGCACTGAGCCAGGTGGACACGTTTTCCCAGTGCTGCCATTGACCCCAGGACTCATAACGGGGGGAGTCATCCACTTGATAAACTGATTGCGCCCAACTGCCACTGATTTCGGATTCAGGAACCCCCTGATGCGCCCAGGTGTCATGACCAATATAGGCAAACACACTGTTTTTTTCATAGGCCCAGTCCTGGCGCCAGTGTTTTTGAACAAAGGGCCCCATGATCTGCTCATCCTCGCCCTTCACATACATCACGATGATATGCTGCAGACTGATGAAGTCCTCGCGCTCTTCCACCACATAGATATATTCCGTTCCCCAGCTTTGGTAGGGACGTCCGCGTTCAAAGTCCGGTGTATAGGCAACGGTTTCCAGAAATTCAAAACTGGTGCGGTAAGGGCCCGCCATGGCAAGAATAGCGCGCCGGTCTTGTTCCTTTTTGCTGAGACCAGGTTCCTGCAGGCTAAGCCAGCCAGCATGGGGATCGGGATCCAGTGTGACCGGTGTGCCGGTTGAGGTACCGCCCCGGGGCAGAAAATCACAGCCCTGTGCCTGGGACCAGCTAAAGGTATAACGATAATTTTGTGGGCAATTAAGGTCCTGCGCTGCCGTCGGCAGGAAATACAGTGACAGTGAAACCAGAGCGATCAATCGAAACAACATGGTGTGGGGTCCGTTTTGAAAAAGAGACATGGCTCTGAAAGATAACGCTTCTGATTTTTGTGTCAACAGGCGTCAGATCCCCGTGATTTACACCCCTGCGTTTTTTGGTAGACTAATCGGCCTCTCTAAACGATTACCGGGTACTCTATGAAGAAGCATTACAAACTGACACTGATCTTCGCCATGAGCAGTATTGCTGCCGCTTTCGGGCAACACGCGACAGCGCAGGTCTTTGAGGACGGCGAGGAACTTCATCCAACGATTGCCAATACCACGGCGGTCAAAGGGTCCGAAAATACCTATCTGATTGATGATGATGGCCCACGGACGCCGACACCCCGACTTGCTGACGGCACCCCGGATCTAAGCGGCGATGGCTACTGGGATCTGCCCTGGGTAAGCAATTTCGCCAATGCCAGGGATGTGCCGCGCGAAGCGCCATGGCGCCCCTGGGTCAAGTCCATGTGGGAATACCATACCAGTAACGACTCCAAGTTCGACCCGGAAGGATTTTGTTTACCACCGGGTGGTCCACGGGCCTTTGCCACGCCCTACCCGGCAGAAATTGTTCAGCACAAGGACAGAATCCTGATTATTTTCGAGGGTGGCGGCCACGTCTGGCGCGAAATCTTCATGGATGGTCGTGAGCAGCAGACACTGGAGGAAGTGAACCCAACCTACTTCGGCCACTCCGTGGGTCATTGGGAAGGCGATACCCTGGTGGTGGACACCATCGGCTACAACGAAAAGACCTGGCTCGATTACAGCGGAACACATCATACCGACCAGCTGCGAACGACCGAATACATGACCCGTCCCTACAAGGAAAAACTCAACTACCGCATCGTGATTGATGATCCCGGCGCTTTTTATGAGCCCTGGGAAGCCGAGTGGGATATCCCCTGGATTGAGGGAACAGATATGAAGGAATATATCTGCCAGGAAAACAACCAGTTCATGATTGATCTGGAAGACGATTTCGACGAGCCGTTTTTTCCGAGAACTGAAGGGGCCGATTAAGCAATACTTTCTACCCGGTTGTTAATAGGGACTGTTAAAGAGGACAGATTTATTTTTTGGGACGTTTTCCGAATAAAAAATCCGAATAAATAAATCTGTCCCCTTTTAGTCTAAATAAATAAATCTGCCCCCTTTTAGTCATAATAAATCTGTCCACTTTTAGTCCTTTAGTCGATCTAGCACCAATTTACAAACCTGGAATCCACACACCTGTATACCTGGTTATTTATCGCGCCGTTTTTCACCCTGCACGGTTTTATACAGCTTACCCAGTTTGCGCATGCGCTCATGACGCTGGGCGATGGATTCGCTGTTGTGTTCCTGTTCGCGCATCAGCTTGTGGTAAGAGTCCAGGCGGCGCTGATCGATCTCGCCTTTTTCCACGGCGGCCAACAGGGCACAGCCCGGCTCGGTGGTATGGGAACAATCCTTGAAGCGGCAATCGCCGAATCCCTGCAGGTCATCAAATAATTTCTCTACCCCGCTTTCACCACCGGCGAGTTGAATCTCGCGCATGCCGGGCATATCGATGAGCACGCTGTCATTGATGATGGTATGCAAGGAACGCACGGTGGTGGTGTGTCGGCCCTTGGCATCCTGTTCCCGGATCGGCGCGGTGGCCTGATCGGTGACACCCAGTGCATTGGCGATGGAGGACTTGCCGACGCCGGAGGAACCTACCATGGCCAGCGTGGTACCGGGTTCACAGTAGGCTTTGATACCAGACAGGGTTGATGAGTCCAGTGCATTGACCAGTTCCACGTTGAGATTCTGATGCAAGCCAGTGAGTTGTCCGCGGTAATCATCGGGTGATTCACACAGGTCAATTTTGGTGAGCACAACAATGGGCAGCACGCCGGATTCAAAGGCCAGCGCCAGGTAACGTTCCAGGCGCGAGAGATTGAAGTCGGCATTGCAGCTGCTGACGATTAGTAGGATATCGACATTGGCGGCCATCAACTGAACGGCGGTTTCTTCACCGGCGGCCTTGCGTTGAATCAGGCTGGTGCGTTCCAGCATTCTGGTGGGTTTGTCGAGCTCCGGGGTGAGTAAACACCAATCACCCACGGTGAGAGGAGGAAGGTCCTTGAAATGTATGCGCGGGAGTTGGGTGGTGCCGCGTTCGTGCATCAACACGAAAGAGTCTTTATGCACTGCGCTGACCCGGGCGGGATCGGTGTCGGTGTATTCGTCCAGCGTTAACTGTTGTTGAAGAACCGGTTTCCAGCCCAGGGCTTTTAATGAGGTCATTTTATTAGCGCGTGTGTTTTGAAATTATTGAAGCATAGTTTTGAGAAGTCAGGGTAGTGGGATTTGCTTTGGGGATTGGTGTGAGTTCCTGTCGGATGCGGCCAAATGCCTTATCCGACCTACGATGCCAAGCAAGTGCTTGCAGGTCGGATAAGCGCAGCGCATCCGACGAGATGCCCGCACAATTCCCGAAGGAGTGACACGTCAATGTCGGATGACGGCCAAAGGCCTTATCCGACCTACGGGAGAAGTTGCAGGTCGGAGTGTTTGTCTTAGGGCTTATACCAGGTTGGGGATAGAGACTTCGGGGTTTACATCGGCTTCGTAATCCACGCCGGGCACTTCAAAGCCAAATAGCTGCAGGAATTCTTTTTTATAGCCGGCAAAGTCAGTGAGCTCGCCAATATTGTCGGTTTCAACCTTTGACCACAGATCAGCTACGGCGTTCTGGACTTCCGGTTCCAGTTCCTTGTAGTCGGCGCGCCAGCGGCCGTCGTCATCAAGGTGCGGCGTATCGCCATAGAGACTTTCGCGGAATAATAAATCCACCTGCTCGATGCAACCTTCGTGGGTGCCCTGCTCTTTCATCACCTTGAACAGCAGTGCCAGATACAGCGGCATGACGGGAATGGCGGAGCTGGCCTGGGTGACTACAGCTTTGAGTACCGACACGCGGGCTTCACCGTTCAGATCATTCAGGCTGGACTGTATGGCTTTGGCTTTTTCGTCCAGGTCTTTCTTGGCGGCGCCGATGGTACCGTTCCAGTAAATATCCCAGGTCAGTTCGGCACCCAGATAGGTATAGGCGGTTGTCTTGGCACCGGGAGCCAGCACGTCGGCGGCTTTCAGGGCATCGATCCACATCTGCCAGTCTTCACCACCCATTACTGCGACGGTGTTGGCAATTTCTTCTTCACTGGCGGCGGCCACAGACATTTCCTGAATCTGTTCCTTGTCGGTATTGATACCGCGCATGGTGATGTCCTGTCCGATGGGTTTCAGGGTGGAGCTATGCAGTTCGCCCGTGACCGGATGCAGGCGCTTGGGTGAGGCCAGACTGTAGATCACCAGATCCACCTGCCCCAGATCTTCTTTTATAGTGGCAATAGTTTTTTCTTTAATTTCATTGGAGAAAGCATCGCCATTGATGCTTTTCGCATACAGGCCTTCCGCGTCAGCGTATTTATGAAATGCTGCCGAGTTATACCAGCCGGCCGAGCCGGGTTTTTCCGAACCTGGCTTTTCAAAGAACACACCCAGGGTGGCCGCACCACTGCCAAAAGCTGCTGTGATCCGTGAGGCCAGGCCATAACCGGTGGAAGCACCAATGACCAAAACCTTTTTCGGGCCGTTCTCCAGCGCGCCATTGGCTTTCACCACATCGATCTGGCGTTTTACGTTGGCATCGCAACCAGTAGGGTGAGTGGTAATACACATGAATCCGCGCACACGGGGTTTAATGACCATACTGAAATTCCTGGGTTGTTTTATTGGTAGTTTGTTATTTCTTTTTTGTTTTTTTTGCATGCTGCAAGCAATGGTTAAAATTCTATCACAGGATGATCACCTTTAAGGAGTGAGGCGCGCAAGGGCTTGCTCACGCGCTTCAGGAGCAAGACTGGCAAGAGCATCCACCCTGTCATAAAAACCCTCCATCTCATAAGCGCTTTCAGCCAGTAAGGCTTCAAAGGCGGGCACCTGATTGAAATAAGTGGCCACTGTATTCAGCTTGGCATTGTTTATGTCGTCGGCGAACCAGTCATCATAGGCGTTATAACCCTGCCAGCCCTGCTTCACTTGCTGGTAATCCTGTCTGAGGGTTTCCATCAATGCGGCTTTTTGCGCACGCTTCTCTGTAGCAGACAAGTCAGTCTTATAGAGCGCTTCCAGCGCGGGAATAACACTCTGCACCAGGCTGACAAATTCCCGGCGGTACTGCTGTTCAAGATTGGCCTGGGCAATCAGCAGGTCCGCCTCATTTGCATCACCGACCTGTTTCAGCCAGCGCTTGAGCCCTTCCAGCTCCACGGCAGTGGCAAAGCTTTCATTAAAGATGGTGTCACCGGGAATATAAACACGCTGATGGGCCAGCTCATGAAATATAAGTGACGCCAGACGATGCTCATCGCGATTGATTATGGTGTTAAGCACAGGGTCAGCAAACCAGCCCAGGGTTGAATAGGCCGCCACGCCCCCCACATAGACATCAAGCCCCTTTGCTTTCAGGGTGGTGGCATAATCCTGCGCCTTTTGCTCACTAAAATAACCGCGGTAAGTGACGCAACCAGCCACGGGATAACACCAGTCTTGCGCAGTCATGGAAAATTCCGGTGCGGCAAAAACATTCCACACTACGAAGGGCCGCTGCAGATCCACATAGCTGGCGTAATTTTTTTCCACCGGCAATGCCAGCGAGGTTTCAGCAAATTTACGAATCTCCAGAATGCTTGAAAGCCGTTTTTTCAGCGCTGCATCGGTAGCCGGATCAGCAATAAGGGCCTGAATATTTTCACGCTTACTGAGAATGCTGAGTTGGCCTCTGATGGCCTGGGAATAAAATGACAGGGACTCGCAGGACACCAGAAACAGGAATGAGAAAAGGCAGAAGAAAGAGATCGCTGTTTTTTTCACGCTGAGCAGATCCCGTTTCATCAGCTAGACTGTCTCGCCGCTCAGAGTGACAAGGACGCTGCGAGGTCCGCCGTGATCTCTGTGTTCTCCAAGGAATAATCCCTGCCAGGTACCCAGCACCAGCTCACCGTTAGTGATGGGAATGGTGACTTCACAGCCCAGCAAGGCACTTTTGATATGAGCCGGCATGTCGTCACTGCCTTCATAAGTGTGATCAAAATAGGGTGCATCTTCCGGCACCATGACATTTAAATGCCTTTCCAGATCATCACGCACAGAGCCATCAGCATTTTCATTGATACTGAGAGAAGCGGAGGTATGTTGCAGAAAAAAATGCGCTGTGCCGATTTGATAGGCGCTTAATTCAGGCAGTTGCTGAAGCAATTCACGGGTAACCAGGTGAAAGCCACGGGCTTTTCCCGACAGGTTAATTTGCTTCTGTAACCAGTTCATTCCACAACGTTGATTTCGAAAAGTGAGGACCACAGTTTGCCAGTCACAAAAAGACGCTGGCCCTCTTCATCCCAGGCAATGCCATTAAGAACTTCATCACGGCTTTTGCGTTGGGGATACAAACCGCTGAGATCGACAATACTGTTTACCTTACCTGTCTGCGGATCAATTCTCACAATCACATCCTGATACCAGACATTGGCCCAGACTTCGCCGTTGATAAATTCCAGTTCATTCAAAGACTGCACCGGGTTGCCATTGAGTGTGACCTGAACACGCTTTTCCTGTTGCAGGGTTTCCGGATCAAGAAAACGCAGGTAGGCACTGCCGTCACTGACGATGAGCGCATCATTACCAAAGGTGATACCCCAGCCTTCGCCGGCCAGAAAAAAAGTTTTCTGCTGTTCAAAACTGTCTACGTCATAGACAAAACCCATATGGGATTGCCAGGTCAGCTGGTAAACACGATCATCGACGATGGCGATGCCTTCCCCAAAAAAACGCTGGGCAAGGTTCTGGCGTTTCAGCAACTCACCGGTTTCCAGATCCACCATGCGTAAACTGGACTGACCATTACGACCGGTGCCTTCATATAAATTGCCCTGATACCAGGTCAAGCCCTGGGTAAAGGCAGCCACATCATGGGGCCAGGTATTGACCACTTCTATTTTGTAAACCGGCACCTCGTCCGCTGCCAGTAAGGCGATATTCGTCTGTAAAAAAAACAGACTCAATACTGCCAGCAAGTTCAACAGATTCCGGTTAAGCCTGGCGGTGATTTTCAACTGTAGCTGGAATGGTTTCATGTAATCCTTGTTGCAAATTGCCTGCTCTTATTTGCTTGAGTCCTGATTATCAGCCCTTCAGGCTTAATCAGTGTTTAACAAGCCCCTCAAACTGGCAAGCCCCGACTCATCGGCAGAGAAAATACCCTTTTCGGTAATCAATCCGGATACCAGTCTGGAGGGCGTAATATCAAAGGCATAATTGAGCGCTGCGCTACCCTCGGGCGTTAATCTTACTGTATCCATTATGCCCTGGGAATTCAGACCCTGAATAGAAGTAATTTCTCCACTGTGCCGTTCTTCAATGGGTATTTCGTCGGAGTCCCAGTCAATACTGGACACTGGCACGGCTACATAAAAAGGCACATCATTATCGTAGGCGGCCAGTGCTTTTAAATAAGTGCCTATTTTGTTGCAGACATTACCTCTGTAGGTGGTTCGATCGCTACCGACCAGACAAAGATCCACCTGTCCAGATTGCATCAGATGACCACCGGTATTGTCACTAATCACGGTATGGGGAATCGCCTGTTTTCCCAGTTCCCAGGCAGTAATGCTGGCACCCTGGTTTCTTGGTCGCGTTTCATCCACCCATACATGGACCTCTATGCCCTCTTCCCAGGCCTGGTAAACCGGTGCCATTGCGGTGCCGCGATCCACGGTAGCGAGCCAGCCGGCATTGCAATGGGTAAGAATATTCACCGGGCCTGCTTTTGCTTTGGCAATTTCCTGAACAAGCTCCACCCCATGCAAGCCAATGGATGTGCAGTTGCTGACATCTTCTTCACAAATTGCCAGCGCTGTTGCCAATGCCGCCCTGTTTTTTGCCTCGCTATTCGACTCTTCACTGATCCTGTCCAGCATTCGGGCAATCGCCCACTGCAGATTGACCGCCGTCGGACGTGTGGCCAGCAGAAGTTTTCCTGCCTCCTCAGGGGGCAGGTTTCCTTCTTTTACAGAAAGATAAAGACCAAAAGCCGCCGCTGCCCCGATCAGGGGAGCTCCTCTCACTTGCATGGTTCTGATGGCATGACAGACATCGTCAAGACAGGTAAGCGACAGCACATCAAAAAAATGGGGCAGGCCGGTCTGATCAATAATTTTTACCGAATGATCCGAAGCATCAAACCAGATACTACGATAATGGGTGCCGTCGATTTTCATGGTTTAGTTAAGTTTTCTTTTCATGAGCGATGTAAATATGGTTTGGTGTTTTTTTGTTCGGTGTATCAGGGTGAACCGCATTCTTCACCTCGGATGGCGCTGCGCTTATCCGGCCTACGGGGTATTGTCGCTTCTATATCGGGGCGAACCGGGTTCGTCATGTCGGATGGTGTCCCTGCGGTCCTTATCCGACCTACGGGTTGGGTGCAGATTTGGTACGGATTGGTTGCAGATTAGCCGCTTTCATCCGCCCACCTTTATCCTTTATCCTTTTTCCTTTATCCGAATCTCAAATAACCCGCTCGTTTCCGCCATCAACCGCTACCTGTGCACCGGTGGTACTACCGGTATCCGGACTCACAAAAAGTCGCGCCATAATCGCCACATCTCGACTGGTTACTGTTTTTTTAAGCACATTGTTTTGTTTGTATTGCTCAACGCTCAAGCCGTAATGCGCCGCTCGAGTAGCAAGAGTTTCCTCATCCCAGACACCGGTATCAAACACAGCGTTGGGGTGCAGAACGTTAACCCGAATACCGTCTTCTCCCAATTCCAGCGCTGCCACCCGCGCCAGTTGCGTCAGACCCGCCTTGGCGACAGAATAGGCGCCAGCGCCCGGCCCAGGGGCGGGGACATTTTTTGAGGCAATTATCACCATGGCGGGATCAAGTCCCTGTTTCAGGAACGGTAGTGCACAGCGCATCAGCTTCATATGAGAATCAAGATTCAGCGCCATACTGGACTGCCAGTTTTCATCGGACATTTCTGACAGGCTCTGGCTGGCGGTAAAACTTCCAGCATTGCTGACCAGCATATCCAGTCCACCAAAATAGCCTATGCCCTGCTCAATGGACGCCATAACACCAGGCACATCAGTCACGTCACAATGCAGTCCCAATACCCGGGAATTCTCATAAAGGCTGGTAATTTCCGGATTGATATCCAGCGCCAGTACACAGGCACCACTTTGCATCAGTTCTTCCACGCAGGCTTTTCCTATGCCGGAGGCCGCGCCGGTGACCAGCCCCACTTTGCCTTCCAGAGCTGGCGCACTGCTGGCTTTTTTTAGCTTGGCCTGTTCCAGCTCCCAGTATTCAACAGCAAACAAATCCTCTGGCGGTAGCGCTTGCCAGCCACCCAGAGCCTCGCCCCACTGGATCGCCTTGATGGTGTGTTCGCTTATGTCTGAGACTACCTGCAAACGTTTGTGATTTTGGGCGAAGCAGAGCATGCCTTTTTCCGCCCACACGGCAAAGCGCGGTGCGCTATCGAGACAACTCAGGTTGCCATCATTATGACGCTCAAAATAGGCCTGATAATGGATGGCAAAGTCGGTAATGTCTGCCTGCGGATCGGTCGTCACGATAGCCGGTACAGGTTTGGTATGAATCGTATGATCCGGCGTTATTGGTCCGCGACTGGCGAAATCTGCGACGCCTTCAAGACTGGCAAAGCCTGTGGCTGCTTCAGTGGTGTTCATGCGAGCCAGCATGGCACGGCCAGCTAACGCGGAGACCTGTTTACGCATGGTGGCCAGTAGCACCATGTCCTCTGTGTTTGGGGAATAAGTGGCAACGGCTTGCTGCTGTAAGATCCCCTTTTGATCCAGATAATCTTCTACCCCGGACACCAGCTCGATCATGTTTTCATAACTACTTCGGGCATTGTCATGGAAAGTAAACAGGCCATGATGCATAAGGAAAATACCCTTGATAGATGACCAGTCAAGCCCACGGGTTTGCTCAAACACCTGCTGCGCCAGCACAAAGCCGGGCATGATATAGGGTAAAATGAGTACCTCCTTGCCGAAAATACCACGCAGGATAGATTCACCATCAGCAGTATTACTCACAGCCACTACTGCATCGGTATGGGTATGATCAACAAACTTGAAGGGAATGATGGCATGCAGAATGGCTTCCACTGAGGGCGTCGGGGCTGCCGGGTCCAGTAGTGACAAACGCAACTGCTGCATCATCTGACTATCAGTCATTGATTCCAGAGAAGCCAGTTGCTGCAGATAGTCAAGATCACAGGGAGCGAAGCCTTCAGCTTCAATTGTACGAAGATCCCAACCGGAACCTTTTACATAGAGCGTCTCCCTGCTCTGCCCAAAGATATCCTTTGAAGCGCTTTTAACAGAGGTATTACCGCCACCATGAAGCACAAGGTCAGCATCCTGCCCAAGTAATCTTGAGGTATAAACCCTTAGCAGTAAATCCGAGTCCAGAAATGGTTTAGCGTCTGTGTCCTGCCAACGACTTTGCATAATAAGTAATTGGTATTGGAAATCAGAGTAATGAAATAACGATACAGACCAGTGTTCCCAGTATCATCAATACCGAAGGGATAAAGCCCATCATAAACCCAATGCCGCGGCTGGCCGGGTCCTTAACGTAATTGATGGCATAGAGAAAGCGGCCAATCAGCCAGATGACGCCAAGACCTGAGGCAATGTAATTTCCTGCCCAGCCAACACTTTCCCCCATCCAGGCAAACGAGACAATGGCAGGGATAAAAATTATCATTTGTTCCTGCGTATTTTGCTGAACGCGGAAATATCTTTCGAAAACAGGATTACCCGTGGTGGCCGGCGCATGGACTCCATACTTCATCCTGGCACCTCCAACCTGAAAAGAAAATACCGTGTACTCAATTAGTGCCAGCATGATAATTAAAATAACCAGTGCCATGTTTCACCTCACCTTTATCGATTGTATTTTTCAGGATATCCATTCCGTAATAATTCAGCTTCCCTGAATGCAAATAGCCCGGGAAATACCCGGGCCATTTTAAATTTTTACTGGTGTCTGGCTTGACTCAGCCAGTGGGCTTATCCGTATTGCGATACCCCATTCTATTAAGGCTTATTCCATTACCGAAATAGTAGTTACCCCAGCTGCCCTGGCCGAATCCATGGTTTCTACAAGGAAATTCGCGCTGGACTGTTTGTCTGGTCGAATAATCACTGACGCTGCTGGATTCTCAGCTCGTGCTGAGGCAACCCTGGCACGTACCGCGGAAATATCAATACGTTCCTGATTGAAGAAAAGCTGATTACGTGAATCAATCTGGATCAGTATGTTTTTGGGAGTATCATTGGAAGGCGGTGGAGGATTGTTATTCGGATCCTGGCCTTCGATATCCATGGCATTTTCTTTCAGGAAGGAAGCTGTTACCACGAAGAAAATCAGAAGAATAAATACAACGTCCAGCATTGGAGTAAGGTCGATATTGGACTCGTCTTTTTTCTTCTTAAGTGAACCGCCTACTGTTTTCATTAATTACTCCAGAAAATCTTTTGCTGTCTGTTCTTGTTTATATTTAATAGCCTTGTCTATGGCTGCTAATGGATTTTTATGACTACTTGTAAGTACTAGTGAAGACTAAATACGTACTGACAAGGTCTTTAATAATCACGTTATTAAAGGTCTCTTTATATAGCGTGTTTATATAGCTGAACTGGCTGTGGCAAAGGGCGCCCCTGGGGTCGCTTGCTGATCACTTCTCACTGCGCTTTCAGGAATAGGCGAGTATATCACCTTACACGCCTTGCACAATACCATACCCGGATATCTTCGCCCTCTGCCTTGCCGAGATTAAAGAGGGCTTTTACAGCCCAAAAAAAAGAGGGCAAAAACCCTCCTTTTATTTATAACCATATGTTTTATATACTATTTTTTGATTGAGCCAATAGTAAAGCCGGCAAGATCTGCAAGCTGACGAGGGCCCTTGCCATTGCGCGCTCCGACACGAAGACCAGAGTACAGGTTCATCAAAATGTCAGCAGCCATATCGGCTTTTAGCCCACGAACCAGAAGACGGGATTTTTCCATTTCCTTGGTTCTGGCCAAGAGAGATTTGCGAATCACATTAAGGGCACTTTTCAGGACTTTCTGAACTTCCTTGTCCCAGTTGATGCTTTCGCATACCGAATTAACCAGCAGGCAACCCAAAACACGCTGTTTGTTGGGTGCTGAGATAATCGCAGTATCAAAATAAGCGTCAATTGCTTTCGCGGCATTGAGCTTGCTGTTTCCGAGAGTAGCATCAATGTCGGCTTTAACCAGTTCATTGTATTTCTCAACACAAGATTTAAAAAAGGCATCCTTGTCACCAAATGAATTATAAAGGGTGCCACGATTAATATCGGTAGCATCAAGAAGCTTCTGTACCGAGCTGGCTTCATAACCCTCTTTCCAAAACTGTTCCATTGCCTTGGTAAGGACCTTGTCTTTTTCAAACTCTACTGGTCTTGCCATAATCTAGTTCTAACCTCAATTCTGTTGGTAATTGGTTTTTCTTGCAGCTGGCTCACTCAGAACCAGACACTACTCAGTCAAAATAAGGGGCGCATTCTAGTACAAAGTAATCAGGGTAACCAGTTTACAACTGAAAAAATCCCTTAAATATGCGATGATTTTTCAAATTAGGGAAAAAACTCCCATGAATATTGAATGTTGAGTCCATATTGCACAAAAAGCGGAATACCTGCCCTGATTTGGGGCGCTTAGTCAGACCTCACAATTAAGGGTATAATTCTGTGGAATCAGGTTTCCAGACTCCTTTTTTCAGGAAACTTTCAAAGATCAGGTTATCAGGGTAGTAAAGATTTGTGTTTTTTATCTGTAAACAAATACGTTTACTCTCGTTTTAACTCTTTTTGTGGTATGGCATTAAATGCCCGGTGCGTTTCTATGTTTTTTGGAAAAGCAAGTTTCCTGACTTTACTGACAATCCTTTTATCGAGCCCGCTATTTGCCCAGGAAACAGCCCCGCTCGAGGAGGCTCCCGACTTTACGACAGTAAGTACCGGGTTTGGTGACATCCTTGCGGCCTCGAATGTTCAGGTCAAAATGCGTGATGAGACCGCTATCGCCCTGGATATCTATCGCCCTGCTGGCAACACAAGCTACTCCACCCTGTATGCAGCCGGCCCCTTTCCTCATGGCATAGACATGCTTACTGACACCGAAACCGAAGCGGGTCCCGTTTCCTGGTATGTCAGCCAGGGTTATGCGGTGGTAGTAGCTAATGTCAGAGGAACGGGAGCCTCTGGTGGCGACTTTGCTTTTTTTTCCAGAGAGGAACAGCAGGATCATTATGAAATTATTGAGTGGATTGCTGATCAACCATGGTCGGACGGAAAAGTAGCCGGCACCGGTGCGGGATATTACGCCGCGTCACAATGGCAAATGGCTATACAGAACCCCCCCCACCTGGCATGTATTGCACCGATTAATGGCACCCTTGATCCTCTTCGTGAATGGATCAGCCCGGGAGGGCTGTCAAACAATGCCTTCACCAATGATTGGTACGATCGCAAGGTAAGACTGGCCAACGCTTACTCAGCAGACACTCCACGGCTGGTTAATTACGACATGCGTCTGGCCCAGCTTTTACATCAAGGTTTTGATGATTACTGGCGCATTCGAAGCAGCGTGGAAAATACCCAACAAGTTAATGTGCCGGTCTTTGCCATTCATGACTGGAGCATGGCCCGAACCCAACCGGGTCTCAACAGTACGCTGCGGGCTCTTGACAAGCTGAATGTGGCAAACAAGATTCTAATCACCGATCCTGCCAGTGATTCGCCTCTGTATCAGGATACCTCCTTGCTGGCACAGGAATTACTGCCCTATTACGACTGGTGCTTTAACGGACGTCCACCGGACTCCCCTTTTATAGAAGTGCCGCGTATCCGTTATCTGGCAAAAGGTCAGAATACTATCAAGCGCGAAAGTAACTGGCCCCCCGGTAACGTCAGACATGAAGCCTGGTTTCTCAATAACATGCTTGATGGGAACAACAACAGTCTTGCTACGCTCAATGGACAGCAAGACCCGGGCAGTCGGGAAATCAGCACTTTCAGTTCAGCGGAGAATGATGCAAGGATTCGTTTTGTGTCTGCTCCGATAACGCAGAATCTGGAAATTGCCGGCCCGTTAATGCTCGAACTCTATATTGCCAGCACCTTCGCTGACGCCGCTTTCGAAGTTATTCTGCATGAAGAGATAACGCCACAAGCTCCATTGAGTTCCGTATCCAGATTACCCAGTTTTATTGCCGCACCAATGCAGACAAACGAAGCACAACCTGGCGCTGACACTGAAGACATCCTCATTCAGGATGTCACGGTTTCAATGGGCATGCTCAAGGCGTCTTCCAGGGCCAGGGATGAACAACAAAGTACAGAGTTTTCACCGCAGTATGCACTGGATGGAAAACAAACATTACAGCCAGGCCAGGTCACCCGCCTTGATATTGCCATGCGACAAACGTCCTATCGTTTCAGTGCCGGTAACCGTCTGATCCTGGATATAGTTCCGGTAAACGATGGTTCGATACCCGAAACGAAAGCTACCGAGCTGGTTTACCACAGCCGCCGCTACCCTTCCCGTTTGTGGCTACCCGTTGCCCGTGTGCTTCAGCAAGCAACACCAATACCTGGAGAAACTGCAGCCCCCCCTGCCATGCAAACTGATCTGCAAACCGATGTGGAAGCAGATAGGCAGCAAAATGAACCAGAGCTTGAGGACGTCCGGCAGTTTTTTGTACCACGCTAGCCCCAATAAGGCAGTGGGCAGGGTAAAGCCTGCGATGAAATTGACAGGAAAAACTACAGACACTACCAGAACAGCACCAGAGTAGTTACCAGACCAATCAGACCACCGATAACCCCACCCCAGACTACCAACCAACCCAGGTGCTTCCTGATCATCTGCTGAATAATTTCCTTTACCAGCTGGGGTGTTAATTCCTCAAGACGTTGATCAACAATTTCTTCCACCTTATCAAGCAGGTTCTGCTTGGAGTCATGCCTGACCTGATCAAGAATTTCCTTGTCTTCACCAACCTGTAACAGAAAGGCGCGCATTTTTTCTACAAAAGGTTCCTTCAGTGGTGATAATGCATCCGCTCCTCCAAACATCGATAACATGCTTGCGAAAGAGGAATTCATGATGACATCAACCAGAGAAGTAAACGCCGCATCAAGATCCACCGAATCAATTATTTTACCCAGCGCGGTTTCTTCTTCGGCATCGGGGCCTGTGCTGGAAATCTTGCTGAAGAAACTATCCAGGTTAGCGCGGGTAAAAAATTGCTCCATGATTAAAGTCTTGATGCCTGACTTGAACTCTTCAAAGCGGGCGGGGATTACTCCGGAGCCATAAAACCCCGGCACTCTTTCAAATAACATATGTATCGCCAGCCAGTTGGTAATTCCGCCGGAAAGGGCAAATAAACCGGTATTCAGCACCAGGGCCTTGAGCTGGGCATTGGCCTCTTCATCAAGAAAGACCCCCACAACTACAATCACTAATGCAACAAGATTGGTAACAAGACTTTTATTCATCAATTCAGACTACCTGTTCAAAACGCTTACAAAACTTATATCCTCCCCCCTTAGGGAGCAGGAAGAATTTCTGGCTCTTCGGTATCGGGAACTACAGTTTGCGTGTCGTCCTCAAGGGGGACAGCTCTAAGTATTTCCTGTGTCGGCTCAAACCCGGAAGAAGGATCCTCCCACGGGCCTTCCAGGCGATAAAGCACAGTAGTGAAATCATCTACCTGATCCTGGAATATCTTGCCGGCAATATAGGTACTTACAGCGATCGGCCATGCTCCCAGAATTCCTGCCAGTACCGAAAGGTTCTGTCCAAGAGGGACGTTAACCAGCATATCCGCATCTATAGTCTGGCTGTGTAGATTAATTTCACCATCAATTGTAATTCTGCTGGAGGGCCCCTCAATCCGGAATGCTCCCTGCGTGGTCACAATTCCGCGGTCAAATTGCAGGCCGCCACGAATCGCATCATAGGCCAATCCTCTTCTATACAGGTCGGAAAAATCCAGCTGCAGACGTCGCACCAGGGAATCGAAACTGAAAGCACCAAACAGGCGACTACCCCCTGAATCGATATCGACAAAACGACCATTACGAATATCAACCTGAACAGTACCAACTACTTTTTCAAGACCAAATGCCGCGGGAGAGCCCGTCCACTGCAAATTACTGACAAAGGCTGCGCTATCACTCTCCACGTTGGCATCATAACCCCACCCCGGCAACACCTGTGCCAGGTCGCCCGCACTGAATACACCATTAAAACTGGTAGTGTGCATACCATTGTCATAACGCCAATCCAGATTGGCGCCTTCCTCACCACCAAGATCCCTGATTTTCGCATCAGGGGTCGTCATTTTCAGTTCGGAAATAGTCGCTGCTGCGCCATCGGTACGCATCAGGAAATCCCACGCCCCCAACTGCTTCTCACCTACGCTAAATTCATCCGTATGAAAATCCATGTCGGGTAAAGTGGCGGGATTAATGTCAGCCATAATATCAATCTCCTCGACTTCAAGGGATTCATCTTCGGGCTCTTCCGCTTCAGGTAAGCGCAGATAGCTGAGGTTTATATTCCAGGGCTTTTGTCTCTCATCGGGAAAAATAAAATCGCCACCCAATAATTCATTTTCAAGTTGCACCAACCAACTATCCGCAGCATCTGAAAAGCCGCTTTCACTATCAGCATTGGTATTACCACTATTCGCCTGATTGATTCTGCTTACTCTGGTATGCACGTTTTCCAGGGTCTGCCCACTGATTAATAACCTGCCCGCCTGCACATCTACCAGGCTGATATATTGATCCAGGGAATCATGCTCCTCGTCAGGCTCAAACGACATTTCTGAAAAGCGATCGGCGGTAATTTCCCAGTCATCATAATTGAAAATATCCACAAGCCCGCTAAATACCAGCCCGGATTCCACCAGAGGAACCACGCCAAAAGTCATTTCCCGTGCAGCCGGCCCAAAAACCACTTTGCCGCCGGTAAATTCATTGTCGGTAATCCTGATATTTGCACCAACTTTATTATCGAACTTTACTGACACCCACTCACTGTCATCGGTGAACTCAATCAGCAACTCCATGGGGCGAATATTTTCTACTGTCTTGGTGAAAGGGTACGGTAATTCAAGTGACAGACCCAGTAACTCCGAGGTAAGTCGTATCCGGTTTCTGTCAGTGCCATTATTAATCTGGCTGGCACTCGGAATTGTGATTTCTGCAAGGTAATCGATCTCGCCATCGGCAAAACCAAGTACATGCTGAACAAAATCAGGCTGACCCTGCCATGCCTCCAATGCAGACTTTGACGCCCGACCACTGCCTACAATACGAGTACCGACAAACTCATTAACACCTTCCTCGTTAGTGGTCATCATGGACTCAATGGTTGCTGCAATTGGAAAATCAAACAGCTTGCCACTCATGGCATTGGCAGAAAGACCTGATTCACTGTCATAGACTACTCTGCCGCGCAGTTCATCTATGGATAACGAATATTCTGGAATTGAAAGGGTACTCTGATTACTTAAGACATTGACCAGCACGTCATTTTCTCGACCCGGGTTATTTATGGGAATACCCAGTTCAATATCAACCTGAAGACTGCCCTGCCCTTGCCAGTCTTCAATAAACGCACCGATATTGTTTCGCACCGGAGTATTTTTAAGAAACTCCAGACCAAGGTCGGTAGTGGTATTACTACTGCTGCTAAGGGTAAGCCAGGAACCTCCTGATGGATCCGGTCGCACTTGGGCCATGGTTTCCGAGAGCAGCATATTCTGGATCATCGCCTTGTCCGCCATGACATCTGCATCATTATTATTGACGGTCACAAAGGCACTAATATCTGTCAGCTCGGGCCAATCTGGCTGAAATTTCAGTACCCCATTATCAATCTGGTAGAACGAAAGTACGGTGCCTGAATTTATAACGGGATTACGCGAGATCAACGTTCTGGAGACAAACCCGCTATCTCTTATATCACCCCCCAGTAACGCATCATCCAGCCAATCCATGGTGCCTTTTAAATTCGGCAAGGTTGGCAAGTACAGTGACTTGTCGCTGGCGTCCATTTCCAGTACACCTATTAGAAGGGTTAATTCAGTGGTTGGATCTCCTTCTGCGTCGCGGTAATTTAACAGGTCAAATTGAACATGCCCGTGAGTTGATTCATTGCGCACATCAATAATACTGCTGTTCACCCGAATCATGTCGTTGAGTAAGCTCCAGTGAACCCGGCTGTTGGCCTCATCATAATTCCAGGGGTCTACAAACAGACGCGGCAGATGAATACTAAATGCTGAAGAATCCAGCTCAACAAAACCACGGTTTCTATCTGCTTCCAGATAACCGTAGACACCGCTGGCTGCCGGTGCCCCCTGCCAGGCACCTACAGCCACATCTTGCAGGTTGGCAGTGAGAAAAAAATCAGCTTCCTTATCTGTACCAAGCTCAGTGGTGAATAGAATATTAGACAGGCTTCCCTGGGGAGACAGATCAGCAAAGGCGCCAGCTGCTCGCTCTGGCAATACCAAAAGATCATTAATAATGTCATTTACCATGGCCAGATCGAGGCTGTTCGCCGTTATGGCTAACGGTTTATTATCGAGCGCTGATTCGTAATCCAGGTAAAGTTGACCGCTATGCCAGGGCCGGTTTTGCCAATCTATTTCAGCCTCTGAAAAGCCATGCTTGCCAGTGTTCATCACTACCATGATCCAGAGTCAGTTCCAGGTCAGATATATCCAGCGCAATCGTGTTAATCGAACTGTCCGCAGTACCGCTGCCGTATAAATTCACGCTTTCAAGACTGGATTGCAGGGTGAACTCCATATTTTCCTGAACGCCAAGCCAGAAATCACCGCTTAGCCGGGCCGAATCCAGTGCAATTCCTGGAAGCTCAATATATTCATGAAGCTCAAGTTGAGAGGCCTGTAAATAAGCAGAGGCCGTAAATCGCTGACGCGGATCGCCATTAATTTCCAGCAGCAACTGAAATGGACTTTGCTGACCGGCGATTCTCGCCTGGATTTGTGTAAGGTGACGATTTTCTCTGTTACTCAAATCAACATAGACATTGTCCAGCGTCAGCTCCCGACCATTAAGCCAGTGCAACACCAGATGTGCTTCTGTAATCTGCATGCGTCCGGTCGTGAGAAGAAAATCAATAATGGCATCGGTGTAATCTACAGCGCCTGCCTGCAAGCCTTCCAGCGACCAACTGCCATTTGGGTTTTCTCTAAGAATAAAAGATGGTTCATGAACCACGATGTCATCTATTACCAGGCTTCGGGCAAGAATGCTGTCCAGCAGGGCCGGCTTTATGGAAAGTTGGGAGATAACATGGGGGGCGGTTACAAAATCACTAATAATGTTCAGGTCGCGCACTTCCAGAATCGGCCCAAAACGAAACCAGTCACCTTTCAGTTCCGCAATACTCACCCGGGTACCAAGCAGATTCCCCAGTTGTGCTTCAAGCTGGGCTCTCTGCGAGGAAACCAGAGGCATCATCAGACGCCCCCCAGCCATCAACACAGCAAAAATCAGTAAAAGCGAAAAAGCAATCCGTGAAAGCCAATTCAGGGATTTTCGCCATGGAGCAACCACCGGCTTGGCGCCAGACAATTGCTCCTCTGTGTTTTCCTGTTCCGTCATTAGTGTGTTATTTGTGCTATACCCTTTATCATTTACCTTCCGTCGGAAGACGACCTTGCAGGCCTTTTCCGACCTACGCTACTTTATTTTTACCTTGGTTAAATCTGCAATTTTCGTCGGAAGACGGCCCTGCAGACCTTTTCCGACCTACGATACTGCCCACCTTTATCTTTTTTCCTTTATCCTTTATCCGTCTTTTATTAATAAAGCACCACATCAAACTGTTCATTGTGATACATCAACTCAACCTGAAAGCGGATATTTTTGCCCACCAGACCTTCCATATCGGCAACCATTGCGGCATCTTCATCCAGCAGCCTGTCTACTACTTCCTGTGAGGCCATCACCAGAATGGAATCATTATCGAAGGCCCTGGCTACCCGGAGAATTTCCCGAAAGACTTCATAACAAACAGTTTCCGGAGTCTTAATGGTTCCTCTCCCATTACATGTTGGACACTCATGACACAGCATCTGTTCCAGACTTTCCCGATTGCGCTTGCGGGTCATTTCAACCAGACCCAGTTCAGAAAGCTCGGTGATCATGGTTTTAACCGGGTCTTTCTCCAGCGCTTTTTGCAAGGTACGCAATACCTGACGTCGGTGCTCTTCATTCACCATGTCGATAAAATCAAGGATAATAATGCCACCAAGATTTCTGACTTTTATCTGCCGCGCACTGGCCTTGGCAGCTTCAAGGTTGGTTTTGAAAATGGTTTCTTCCAGGTTTCTGGCCCCCAGATAGGCCCCTGTATTTACATCAATTGTGGTCATGGCTTCGTTCTGATCAATAACCAGATTGCCCCCTGATTTCAGTCTTACCGAACGCCCCAGAGCTTTCTGAATTTCATCGTCCACGTTGCATAGATCAAACAGCGGGCGCTCATCTTTATAGTACTCAATGCGATTCTCAACTTCCGGCATGAATTCACTACAAAACTCGGCGACCTTTTCAAAAGTCTTCCTGTCGTCAATTCGTACTCGCTGAACATCGTTATAAAAAAGGTCTCGCATTGCCCGCATGTGAAGCTCCAGATCCTGGTAAAGCGGGGTGATCTTTCGACATCCGTTCATTGCCTGTGCCACAGATTTCCATAGCTTCTGCAGAAAGTGGATATCAGATAACAGCTCAGCCTCACTGACTCCTTCAGCGGCGGTCCGCAGAATAAAACCACATTGTTCACTTAACCCGTTTTTTTCCACACACTGTTCCAAAAGCGTTAGCAGCCGATCACGCTCTTCTTCATTTTCTATACGCTGGGAAATCCCCAGATGTTTATTTCTGGGCATATAAACAAGATAGCGTGAAGCAATTGATAAGTGGGTAGTCAAACGCGCCCCCTTACTTGAAATCGGTTCCTTGACCACCTGAACCACCAGCATTTGTCCTTCACGCAATAACTGTCCGATATGAACTTCCTGGTTATCAAGGCTTTCAAAACCGTCATGATCCAGACGCGCTATATCCTGCGCATGAATAAAGCCTGCCCGTTCCAGTCCAATTTCGACAAAGGCTGCCTGCATACCCGGCATCACCCTTACCACTTTACCCATGTAAATATTGCCAACCGGACCCTTGTGATTATTACGCTCTATATAGATTTCCTGAAGTAAGCCCTGTTCCAGCAAGGCAACGCGGGTTTCCATCGGAGTTGAGTTGATGAGAATTTCTGCTGTCATGGTTTTTGTCCTGATACCGCGGCTTGCAGAATCACTTGCGCAGTTATACCCACTAGCGATAACAGCTCAACTGTTTCCTGAACCGGAAGCCCCATAATACTGCTGTAACTGCCTTTAATTTCACTGATAAACATCGCTCCAAGTCCTTGAACACCATACGACCCTGCCTTGTCTGCAGGTTCTCCGGTGAGCCAGTATTGGGTAATTTCAGCGTCCAGCAATGGCCTGAAGCTTACCTGTGACCTGGACAGTCGCACCTCTGAATTCTGCGCCGTAACCAGAGCAACAGCCGTTAACACTTCATGTGTGCGACCGGACAGGCATTGCAGAATGCGCCGGGCATCAGCTTCATCCCGCGGCTTTTCAAATATTTCATCTGCAAGAACTACTGTCGTATCAGACCCCAGACAGGCGCATTGCCCTGCTTGCGGAAGACTACTCAATGCCGCTTGTGCCTTGGCTCGTGCCAATCTGCAGACATAATCCTCAGGCGACTCCCCAGATAGGCGTGATTCATCAATATCCTGGGGGAACAACTGGTAAGCAAGTCCCAACTGATCAAGTATTTCCCGACGTCTCGGCGAAGCTGAAGCAAGATAGAGCGTTACTGCGGTCATTATCCAGTTGCCTGTGAAAAATAATGAAATTGATGCCAAATCGTGCATTATCCCTCATAAGCCAGCGCTAATATAGTTGAGGAAAAATCTGCCTGTGCCTTCAATTTATGCTTATGTCAGCACTGCAGCGTTGAGCCTGTTGTTTTTATAGCCATCAGGTCATGAATCTACACTGAACCTTAATAGCGATCTGCAGGAAGCCTTGTCATGGCAATCGTCCAATCTACTCTTTATACTCCTAAACATTCCTAATACTCTCGATACACTCTGGTTGTGGTTAGTCGCAGGAAAAACCCCGAATTATCATAACGGCTCCTTCAACTCTGTCATATAACCCAATCATTTACTGCAAATTCCATTTGTCACATGCCTAAACTAAAATTCAAATCATCCCAGTTCAGTCTGAACCAGTACGAAACAGTCCTTGACTGCCTTTTACGTAACAAGCAATACATTCCTTATGCCTGCCGCGCTGGTATGTGCCAGGCATGCCTTGTGCGTGCGGTGAATTGTGACGCAACAGACGAATCCAAAAAATGGATCAAGCAATCTCTGCAAGACAAAGGCTATACCCTCGCCTGTCAGTGGGTGCCTGATTCCGATGTTGAAGCTGCACTGCCAACAGTGGAAGAGTTTTCAGTTCGCACCACAATTAAAAGCCTCGATTATCTTAATCCTGGCGTGATTCGCTTCATCCTCGACGTCGAGGACAAGGATAGAATGTTTCATTACTACCCGGGCCAGTATGTCACCCTGATCAACCCCCGTGGCATTGCCCGCAGTTATTCAGTGGCCAATAATTACGAAGAAGACCAGACGCTGGAATTTCATATCAGCCAGACAGATCAAGGTGCTTTTAGTGGCTGGTTATTTAATGAAGCTGCGTGCGGTGACGTGCTCCATATGCGCGGTCCCGCTGGCGACTGCTACTATCGCAATGCCAGTGCTGAAGAGTTTCCTGTCATCCTGGCAGCCACCGGTACCGGTCTTGCGCCTTTGTATGCAATCCTTAACAACGCCCTGAATAATAATCACCAGGGAGAAATCAGCCTTTACCATGGCGGCAGAACCTCTGATCAGCTTTACTATGTCGAGGAACTGGAGAAGCTCTCTCAAAATCACCCCAACCTGCATTATTATCCCTGCGTAAAGGAACCAGGCAGCAAGACCTCGGGCAAGGATCCAAAAAATGTAAATGCAGGCAGCATAGAAGAGGTTATTAATAAAAAGATGGATACCGGAACGCTTGCCACAACGCGGGTGTTTTTATGTGGTGCTCCGGATTTTGTCTATAACATGCGTAAGCAGTTTTTTCTGAAGGGCGCCAAATCCGGCAATATCTATTGCGATCCTTTCCTGGAACACAGCGTCGCCGCAACTGGCGGAACGACTTAAGCAAGTCGCAAGAAAGGGATAAAGGAAAAAAATAAAGGATAAAGGTGACCGGTTATACACCGGCTGCTGGTTTAGGGGAAAAATCCGTGGATCGGATAAGGCCCGCAGGGCCGTCATCCGACAGTGGCGACCTCAGGTCGCCTACTTGTAACTTGCGACTTTTTTATTCGTTGTTTCGGGTCCACTGCAACACACTTTCATAAGGAATTTTTCCGCCGAATATATCCAGCGCACTGCCAATGGTGAGGTCTACCCTGTCTCGCCCCAGCAGTTTTACCAGATCGAGATCGGAGAGTCTGGCTACTCCGCCAGCATAAGTGACCGGTAATGGCGAGTGCTCACCCAGGATGGCTATTAATTCTTCCTGAATACCCTGGCTTTTGCCTTCGACATCGACACCATGAACAAGATATTCGCTGCAGTATTCAGCGAGGCTCTCAAGCAAATCAGCATGAACCTTTGCTTCGGTAAAAGTCTGCCAGCGATTGGTGACAATATAAAAGCTGCCATCCCGACTACGACAACTGAGATCAAGCACAAGTCTCTCTCTGCCAACCTTTTTGCTTAATTCAGCCAGTTTTTGAATGGAAAGTTTGTTTTCCTCAAATATCCAGGAGGTAACAATAACATGGCTGGCTCCGGCATCCAGATATTCAGTGGCATTATCCGGATTGACGCCACCACCATAGTGCATACCACCGGGAAATGCTGAAAGCGCTTCCAGTGCAGCGGCTTGATTCCCTTTACCAAGGGAAATGACATGACCTCCGACAAGACCATCGGATTGGTAAAGAGCGGCATACTCCGAAGGAGATTTGCTGGAGACAAAATTGGTTTCCAGCAACTCATCATGCCCATCTTGCAGGGAGCCCCCAACGATCTGTACCACTTTGCCGTGATGCAGATCTATACAGGGTCGGAATTTCATTGACGTATTATTCCTTCAATTCCGATCATTCTGCCTAACACTTTTATTTTTCTGCGACTCCCCGACACATCGACTACCTGATGATCAGTTCATTGAATACTGCCGTCAGCATGCCTTGCGGATCACCCCAGCGCGCATCATATTCAGCCGTCAAGCCTGCCGCCAGTACCTGCTCCAGACTCATACCATCATCAATCGCGTTTTGAACCCGGTTGGCGATAGTTTTAAACATCTGCAGCTGTGACAGAACATCGGCCTGTGTACTCACTACGCCATGACCAGGAAGAAAGCGGGTATTGGCATCGGATATTTCCAGTAATTTTTCATAGGACGCTACGATGCCATGAAATGTGCCGCCAGCACCGACATCTACCCTTGGATAGGCAACGGTCCTGAATACATCGCCGGTATGGATAATATTGCTTTGCCTGAAGAAGACAAAGGAATCGCCATTGGTGTGTCCGGAACCATTATAAAACACATGAATATCATCACCATTTAAATGGAAATCCACAGAATCTGTAAAGGTAACAATGGGCAGACCAATACGCTGATCCGCTGTTAAGGCCTGGGCCAGGTCACCATTGGTGAAGCCGGCAGCAAGGGCCGTGCGAACATTTTCATGGGCAACAATGACCGCCCCTTCCCTGCCCATATTCTGATTACCCCCGATATGATCCGGGTGCTGATGCGTATTGATCACAAAGCGCACAGGCTGGTCAGACAAGTCTTCCAGCGTATCAAGAATTTTTTCTGACAAGGGGGCAAACTGGTCATCAATCATGAAGACTCCATCTTCACCAATCGAAACACCGATATTGCCGCCCTGACCTTCCAGATAATAAATATTATCTGTCAGCTGATGTGGAATTATCTCAACCTGACTAAAATCCTGTTGCGCAAGTGTCGGCTCTATCGTCAGGGATAGAAAAGCTAGTGCAGATATTGTTCGGAAAAAAACGTTAAATATATTGTTACGCCTTTTAAATTGCATTGTCTTACTTTTCAATTGCATCACCTTATTAAACCCAGTGGTTATAGTGGTTTTTGCTTTCATTGTATTTGTTAATTTTTTCATGATATTCCCCTTCATGTCAGGCAGCTAATTAGCATAGCAGAATAGTCAAAAAGGGGAACCCGTTTACCCTGCATTTCAGCGTCTGTTTTTTTGAATATTAAATAACACTGAAATTTTCAGAAAAAAACATTAATTACACCCTATTGGAATTGCACGCTTGTGGCGGCTGTGGCAGACTGTAGTCTCTTGATGCAAACAAACGCCAACGTTGTTTTGCAGCTTCATGAGAAACGCTTTTTGAGAAGGCCGTTATCTCAATTGCCCTTTCTCATATCGCTCATTTCACGCCAGCGAGGAGGGTGATACCGCACTGATTTTCCTATCAATATTTTCTTATCTGACATTTATCTGAAAAAGATATCCACGGTTTATTGTTATTAACATACGTTGTTAACCTAATCGGAGACTATTCAGTATGGCTAAAAGATCCAATGCCAAGCGACAAGCAAAATACCAGGGAGATAATTTCACACACAATTCCAGACACAGAGACAGCAACAGATCAAAACCCAGAACAAAACGTCGGCAACCAGACAGTAATTCCAACATCGTCGACATCAACTCTCACAGCAATCAGCTTGAGACAGCTTACTACCCCCAGCATAAAAAGACCCCGCTCGAAGCACGTACCGCCAACCAGCAAAAATATATCAATGCCATCCACAACAACTGCCTTACTTTTGGTATTGGCCCAGCCGGTACCGGCAAGTCCTACTGCGCAGGTGCCCTGGCCGCTGAAGCCCTGGAATCTGGACGCATAGAACGTATTATTCTGACCCGCCCGGCAGTCGAAGCCGGGGAAAACCTGGGCTTTTTGCCAGGCGAGGTCGAGGATAAATTTGCTGTCTACATTGACCCGTTCAGGGATATCCTCAATGAAAGGCTTGGCCGCGGAGTGGTAGATTACTGTCTGCGTCATGGACGTATTGTAGGCGCTCCACTGGCCTATATGCGCGGCAAGACATTCAACAACAATACTTTTGTCATTCTGGATGAAGCACAAAATACCACGCCAGTGCAGATGAAGATGTTTCTTACCCGCATCGGAGATGATTGCAAAGTGGTCATAAATGGCGACATCAGGCAAAGTGATATTCGTGGTGACAATGGCCTGGAAGATGCAGTTCAGCGTGTACAAGGCTTACCAGGAGTACACATTCATAAATTTGAAAGAACAGACATTGTTCGAAGTGGCATTGTCAGGCATCTGCTTGATCGTTATGAGATTGGTTAAATAACGCGGAAGTAAAAAGTAGTAGCTTTAATGTAATCATATTTGAGCCATCCGGCTAACAGAATGGCCGGCGTAAATAAAGGCTCAAAGCAGTTTCCCTGTATTAACGGGAATAATTTAATAGCTGTTTGTAGAAATTGCTGTGACAGGATGGATTACGCGTTTAAAAAAGCCGGATTCCCTCGCACTACTGATTTCCCTATAATTCCCCCTCATAAAATTTCCAACTTAATTTTTACTCAGGATGCAGCATGAACAGTCTTGACCAACAGGTCGTGGAACAACTCAGTGACTGGCTGGAATCAGGCAAGCAATGCTGGCTCTGCACTATTATCGATACTTTTGGCTCCTCTCCCCGCCCCGTTGGTTCATTACTGGCTTGCAACGAAGATGGACTTTACTGCGGCTCATTGTCCGGTGGCTGTGTTGAAGACGATCTCAGGGAAAGTATTAACAAGCGCGAACTGGCGACAAGTAAACCGGAAAAAATCACCTATGGTGTCACTGTAGAGGATGTACAGCGACTGGGCTTGCCCTGTGGTGGCACCCTGGAAGTCGTTATTGAGCCCATTGATCCGATCCAGAAAGAGCTTTACCGTACACTTGCTGAAAAGATAGCTGCACGTGAACTGGTTACCCGTACTGTGAATATAGAGACTGGTGCAACATCACTGGTAGCAGCCCCTGGCTATGAAGCATTAAGCATTGAAGATGGCGTGCTTTCCCATACTTATGGTCCTTCCTTTCAATTACTGCTGATTGGTGCCGTTCAGGTTGCTTACTATCTGGCCAATATGGCGCCAGCGCTGGATTACCAGGTTGAAATCTGCGATCCAAGAGCTGAACTGGTGGACAACAGCCCCATCACCAATGTACCGGTGATCAATGCCATGCCCGATGACTGGTTACGCAGCAAAACTCTGGATCAACAAACGGCCATTATTGCCCTGTGCCATGATCCACGCATTGACGATATGGCATTGATGGAAGCCCTGCAGGATAGCCAGGCTTTCTATATTGGCGCGATGGGATCGCAGCGCACGTCTGCCCAACGCAGAGAGCGGCTTGCCTTAATTGATATTACCCAGGATGAAATAGATAAACTGCATGCGCCGGTAGGACTGTCCATTGGCAGCAAAACTCCGCCCGAAATAGCTATTGCCATTCTCGCCGAACTTACCAGCTTGCGAGCCGCTGCCCGCAAGAAAGCCATTAAGCAAAAATCCGGACAGGCATGAATTTACCGCCAGTGAGCATGAGCGATATCGGCATCATCGTGCTGGCCGCAGGCAGTAGCAGGCGCTTCGGTACAGACAAACGCCTGGCAAAGTTTGATCAGCAAACATCTTTGCTTGAGAAAACACTAAGCACCATTCCCGACACCTTCACACGTAAAATTCTGGTAGTTAAAAAAGACGATGCAGGCCTTGCTGAACAATTCAGCAAGACATGGGAAATCTGTCTCGCCGAAGCCCCCGAATCAGGGATGGCCAACAGCCTTGCAAGTGCCATTGCCCAGGCTGAATCATGGGAAGGTGCGATAATCGCTCTGGGGGATATGCCGTTCATCGCCTCGCAGACATATATTCAGATTCAGCAGACGCTGACAGAAAATAATATCGTTATTCCGGTACATAAAGGACAGCGGGGAAATCCGGTAGGTTTTCGCAGGAAATATTTTACCGAGATTGGAAATCTGCAAGGAGACAAGGGCGCAAGACCCGTGTTGGAAAAGTACCGCTCGCAATGCGTGGAACTGGAAACTGCTGATAGTGGAATTCTAAAAGATATAGATCGGCCGGATATGCTTACTTGAAACAGTCATCCAGTACCTTGCCGGATCCCTCACAGGTCGGACATTGCTGTCCACTTCTGATAAAACCCAGTCCATTACAGCTATCACAGGACGTCTGAAACGGATTTTTCAGCATATTGATAATCTCCTGAAGAGCCTGTGAATCCGCAGCGACATTATTGCGTCCTTCTGCTGAAGGTCCGATGTTACTGGAGATTTTCTTGTGATAATGGACAGTATTCATAGCTCAAATCCAGAATGATTCATAACTTGCACAGGATTATAGGGATTGGAGCGGTCAAAAATTGATAGCAAGGTCACAGAATCCCCATTTAACCCCGCCAAAAAAGCAGATTTCGGTTGAAATGCCATAAATTCGCCTCATTCGGGCAAAGACAATGGCCCATAAGGCCCGAATTTGTTCTGAATCAGATAGATGCTGATTTCTTTCGTTTAAGTCTGGATACTGGCTACCTCATCAGTAATAATGGCGCGAAATAAGAACACTGGAAGGCCCATGTCGAATCCCATATTTTCACTGTTTGCCAGCTCCCCTTTTCTTCCCATGCAGGAACACATGAAGAAGGTTCTCGAGTGTGTTCAGACCCTGGAAGGCTTTATGTTAGCCGTGTTTGATGAAGACTGGGAACAAGCCGAAGAACATCAGGAAACCATCAACAATCTGGAAGAGATCGCCGACGACCTCAAACGCGAAATACGTTTAAAACTGCCCGATAGTTTGTTCATGCCAGTCTCACGTACTGATCTGATAGACCTTATTGGACGTCAGGATCGCATTGCCAATAAAGCCAAGGATATTGCCAATATTATGCTGGGTCGCAACATGGTGATTCCCCCAACCTTGCACACCGCATTTATCGAGTTTCTGCAAAGCTCCATGAATGTTTGCATCAAGGCTAACCAGGTCATCCAGGAGCTCGATGAACTGCTGGAAACCGGTTTCAGGGGATTCGAAGTGAAAAAGGTCGAAGCATTGATTTTTGAGCTTGATGACCTTGAGGATATTGCAGATTCCCATGAACGCGATGTGCGTCAGCAACTGTTCTCACAGGAGAGTGATATCGATCCCGTTCATGTGATGTTCCTCTATAAAGTAATTGACTGGATTGGTGAAGTCGCCAATCGCGCCCAGGCAGTGGGTCATCGATTACATCTTATGCTGGCGCGCTAGCCTTAAACTCCTCGAGCAAGCAGAGACTGATGTATGGAAATTATTGATCAGAATGGCATGATTTTGCTTTGGTTAACTATCGCCTTCGGCTTTTTCATGGCCTGGGGCGTTGGTGCCAATGACGTTGCCAATGCCATGGGGACTTCCGTTGGCGCCGGCGCACTAACCATTAAACAGGCGGTTATGATCGCGGCGATATTTGAATTTGCCGGTGCCTACCTTGCCGGTGGCCAGGTGACTTCTACCATCAGACGCGGCATCATCGATCCTATTCTGTTCACCGAGACCCCGGAGTTACTGGTGTACGGGATGATAGCGTCATTGCTGGCAGCCGGAATCTGGTTGCTGGTTGCCTCTCTCAATGGCTGGCCCGTTTCTACTACCCACACGATTGTTGGCGCCATAGTGGGATTTGGCGCTGTAGGAATCAGCGTGGATGCCGTGAGCTGGGGGCGGGTAGGAACCATTGTATTAAGCTGGTTAACCTCACCACTGTGTGCCGGCATCCTGTCATTCATATTGTTTCGCTCCGTTCAGATACTTATTCTCGATACCGACGAACCGTTTAAACGGGCTAAAAAGTACATCCCTTATTATATGTTCATGGTGGGCTTTGTGATGTCCATGGTGACTTTCCTGAAGGGTCTGTCCCATGTGGGCCTGGACCTGAGTATTCTGGAGTCTTCACTCTATTCCGTTCTTATTGGTCTGGTGGTAGTAGCTATTGGCGTTACTCTGCAAAGTAAAATTATTGTGGATGAATATGCTGACAGGGACTTTCATTACGCCAGTGTTGAAAAAGTGTTTGCTGTGCTGATGATCTTTACTGCCTGCGGTATGGCCTTTGCTCATGGTTCCAATGACGTTGCCAATGCCATAGGGCCACTGGCGGCAGTTAACTCCGTGATCATGTCTGGTGGTCAGATATCTTCTTCAGCCCCTATTCCGGTCTGGATTCTTTTTCTGGGCGGCGCAGGCATTGCCACGGGACTAATCATGTACGGTCACAAAGTCATTGCCACCATTGGCAAGGGTATTACCCATCTGACACCCAGCCGGGGTTTTGCTGCAGAGCTTGCTGCCGGCACAACCGTGGTACTTGCTTCTGCTACAGGTATGCCCATATCAACCACCCATACATTGGTGGGTGCTGTTCTGGGGGTGGGTTTTGCCAGGGGGATCGCTGCCATTAATCTCAATGTAATCAGAACTATCTTTATTTCCTGGGTGATAACCCTGCCGGCCGGTGCTTTCCTGGCAATTCTGATTTTCTATATTCTGAGAGGGGTTTTTGGCTGATTTTCTCCTCGTCTACGCCAAACTGCTTCATAACTTATTGAATTAAAGGCAAAAAAATGCCCGCTAGAAACGGGCATTAAAAAGTCTTCAAGGAGAGTGTTTATCGATCAAAAAGGGGATTTTGTCTTTACACACTTACTTAGTAAGCCCAATTCGATAAAAGTTCCCTGCTGGTGAAAAATAATTATTAAAATTGTGAGGGTGGTAATTTAACCACCAGGCCGTCCAGTTCATCGGTCACCGTAATCTGGCAACTAAGACGACTATTGTCTTCAGGCTCCAGTACACATTCCAGCATATCCTTTTCCATTTCACTGGCTGCCGGCACCTTATCCAGCCATGCCTCATCAACGTAGCAATGGCATGTAGCGCAACTGCAGGAGCCACCGCATTCGGCAACAATACCATCAATCATATTATCCACTGCACCCTGCATGACTGACGTACCACTGGCGACTTCAATCTCGTTAATAGCGCCGTCATGGCTTATATAAGTTACTACTGGCATAAGTTCTTGCTTCCTCTTGCTCTCGGGTAATGAAGAATCAATAAATACAGCTACTTTATAGACAGTTCATTTACGTTATTAGAAACACTTTCAGTGTCATTATTTTTTCAGGAAATCTTTTAACGAAACCCCTGGGTCACTCAAGCTCACTTTATCGACCAGCAATTTCTGCGTGATAATTTGTTTACCAAACATAAAATCCTGCGGGCTGTTTATGGCATCAACGGCGATTACCCTGCCCTGCTTCAGATAAAATGCGCTGAATTTCCTGCCGTCGCTATGGTCTCCCCTGATAACCAGATCATCATAATCTGTTGAAAGACCGGCGATCTGAAGTTTGATGTCGTACTGTTCAGACCAGAACCATGGCAAGGCATTATACTGAATTGGTTTGTCACATAAAGCCGCCGCCGCGACCTTGGCCTGTTCCATGGCATTTTGCACACTCTCAAGGCGCAGATTGCGTTGATAAAAGCCATTAAAATGATTGGTGCAATCCCCGGCAGCCGTAATATCAGGGTCGCTGGTCTGGCAAAAGTCATTCACTTTTATGCCATTTTCAACCGCCAGTCCGGCCGCTTGCGCCAGCTCAGTATTGGGGATGACGCCAATACCAATGATCACCAGATCTGCCGGATACACAGTGCCATCGCCACACTGCACCTGTTCGACCCGGTCTTGTCCGACGAAGCCCTGAATTTCAACGCCGGTTTCAAGTTGGACGCCTTCCTCCCGGTGTACCCGGGTATAAAATTCTGACACTTGCGGGGCGGTGACCCGCTTCAAAATACGTTCCGCGGCTTCCAGCACGGTAACCTGCAAGCCAAGTTTTCTGAGCATGGCGGCGGTTTCGAGACCAATATAGCCGCCGCCAACAATAACAGCCTTTTTTCCCTTACCGATAAACTGCCTGATATGTTCCACGTCACTGATATCACGTAGATACAGCACGCCTTTTAATTCAGATCCAGCAATTGCCAGAGGCCGTACCCTTGCCCCTGTTGTCAGCGCCAGCTTGTCATAAGCGAATGTTTCTCCCTTGCTCAAGGTGACAGTTTTATTATTTCGATCAATTGCCGTGACGCGCTGGCCAAGCAGAAAATCAATGCCTACCTTTTCGTATTGAGCTTCCGGTCTGATCAGCAGGTCTTCAATATGCTTTTCTCCGGAGAGAAATGTTTTAGACAGCGGCGGTCGGTTATAGGGTAAAAAAGGCTCATCACCAATTACCAGAATGCGGCCTTCCCAGCCCTGCTGGCGCAGGCTCACAGCAAGCTGACCACCGGCGTGACTTGCTCCCACAACAATACAACATGGCTCAGTCATGAGTTTTTATTAATTTCCTTTCTATTTGCACGCTATTGACGGGCCAAAATGCCTCTGGAGGCTACACATCCTGCCTGCAACCGGATATATTTGGTTTCCCAGTTTAACCCAAATTAATACCGAAAATCAGGATAAAACCCCTGATCACTAAATAGAAAAACAGAAAAGGATAAGTCCCATGAAAACAAGAGCTGCTGTTGCCTTTGGAGCAGGAAAACCACTGGAAATTTGTGAAGTTGATCTCGAAGGCCCGAAAGCGGGAGAAGTTCTGGTAGAACTCAAAGCAACCGGTGTCTGTCATACCGATGCCTTTACCCTTAGTGGCGATGACCCTGAAGGCGCATTCCCGGCAATCCTTGGTCATGAAGGTGCGGGCGTCGTTGTTGAAGTCGGCCCGGGAGTTAAATCCCTGAAACCTGGCGATCATGTGATTCCTCTTTATACTGCGGAATGCCGCGAATGTGACTACTGCCTGCACCCCAAAACCAATCTTTGCCAGGCCGTACGCGCCACCCAGGGACAAGGCCTGATGCCTGATGGCACCAGTCGTTTCTCTCTGGATGGCAAACCCCTTCTGCATTATATGGGCTGCTCTACATTTTCGAACTACACCGTGTTACCGGAAATCTCCCTGGCCAAGGTTCGCGAAGACGCCCCATTTGAAACTATTTGCTATATCGGTTGCGGTGTTACTACCGGTGTAGGCGCTGTGGTATTCCAGGCAAAAGTGGAAATTGGTTCTACTGTGGCGGTCTTCGGTCTTGGCGGTATCGGACTGAATGTTATCCAGGGCGCAAAACTGGCCGGAGCCAGCAAAATTATCGGTATCGACCTGAACCCTGACCGCGAAGCGTTGGGTAAACAGTTTGGCATGACTGACTTTATTAACCCGAAAGATGTCGAGAATGTCGTCGATCATATTGTGCAGATGACTGGCGGAGTCGATTACAGCTTTGAGTGTATCGGTAACGTTAACGTCATGCGTCAGGCCCTTGAGTGCTGTCATAAGGGTTGGGGTGAATCCTATATCATCGGTGTAGCCGGTGCCGGACAGGAAATTTCTACCCGTCCCTTCCAGCTGGTGACCGGACGTTCCTGGAAAGGCACCGCCTTTGGTGGCGCCCGCGGCCGAACCGATGTGCCTAAAATCGTCGACTGGTACATGGACAAGAAAATCAATATTGATGATTTGATTACCCATACCATGCCACTGGATGACATCAACAAGGCATTCGATCTAATGCATGCGGGCGAAAGTATTCGTTCCGTGGTGCTATATTAGAGTTTTAGCAGTATTGTCGAACAATGACTAAACAAGGGGTCAGGGTTTTTACCCTGGCCCCTTTTTTCATTCCACGTTGTGTAGAATAACCAACATCGAATTTCCAAATTTAAAAAAAGAGGATAGACCCCATGAGTCTTGAACAAGTCAGCGCCAATGCCATGTTTGGCGGCAAACAGTTAAAACTGAAACACCAATCCAGCAGCCTTAACTGTGAAATGATTTTTTCAGTTTATCTGCCGCCACAGGCAGACTCGGTCAATGTCCCGGTTATCTACTGGCTATCCGGGCTGACCTGTACCGATGATAATTTTGTACAGAAAGCCGGTGCCCAGCAATATGCGGCCGAGGCCGGTGTGGCAATTGTTTGTCCTGATACCAGCCCGCGTGGTGAGCACATTCCTGATGACCCCGAGGGCGCCTATGACTTTGGCCTGGGAGCCGGTTTTTATGTGAATGCCACACAGGCACCCTGGTCAGAGCATTACCATATGTATGATTACGTCACGCAGGAATTACCCCAGTTACTGGCCGGCAGTGACCTGCCGCTGGATACTGACAATTGTTCGATCATGGGTCATTCCATGGGCGGGCATGGGGCATTAACGATAGCCCTGAAGAATGCCGGAAAATATAAGGCGGTATCCGCGTTTTCACCCATTTGTTCTCCTCTGAACTGCCCCTGGGGTGAAAAGGCGCTGGGCAATTATATTGGTGAGAACAAAGAGGATTGGGCACAATATGATGCTTGCACACTGATTGCCGGCGCGGAAGAGAAGCTACATATACTGGTTGATCAGGGACAAAATGATGATTTCCTCAGCGGACAGCTCAAGCCTGAATTACTGCAACAGGCCTGCCAGGATGCCAATCATCCACTGACCCTGCGTTACCAGGCTGGTTATGATCACAGTTATTTCTTTATTGCCACGTTTATTGAAGACCATATTACCCACCATGCAGCGGCGCTGTGGGGATAGGCGGATAAACCCGGATAAAGGAAAAAAGATAAAGGATAAAGGGGGTAAATTTTTAACTACCCCCTGTGAATTAAGTTCCGAGGCCAGGCATCAGGATTATTAAATGAAAATCACGCTGGTTCAGTCCAATCTGGAATGGCAGCAGGCCGAGGCGAATCGTGAAATTCTGGCTGGGATGCTGGCACAGTCTGTTACTAAAACTGATCTGATCATTCTCCCGGAGATGTTTACCAGTGCCTTTTCGGTTGGCACGGGTGCGATACCTGAAGCATGGCCAGGCGACAGCGTTGACTGGATGCAGTCAGTGGCCGTTAATTTTGATGCCGCTGTCTGCGGTAGCATCGCCGTTGAAGAAGACGGGCAACGCTACAATCGCCTGGTTTTTATCAGCCCGGAAGGCAACCTGGCCCACTATGACAAGCGCCATATGTTTCGCATGCTTGGCGAGCATAAGCGCTACCAGGCCGGGGAAGAACGTGCAGTGCTGAGCTGGCGCGGTTGGCGCATATTACCTCTGGTGTGTTACGACCTGCGCTTTCCAGTCTGGAGTCGCAATACCTCCGACCTTGCCTATGACCTTTTGCTGTACGTGGCAAACTGGCCTAGCGCCAGAAATTATCACTGGCAAACATTACTCAAAGCCCGCGCCATTGAAAACCTCGCCTATGTGGCCGGCGTTAACCGTATTGGCACGGATGGCAATGACATTGATTACATCGGCCACAGCATGCTTATCGACCCGGCAGGAGAAGCCCTGCTGGATGCCGAAGAAAGCGCCGGCACCTTCACCATAAGTATCGATAAATCAGCTCTGGAAGACTACCGCGAGTCGTTTCCAGCACATCTGGATGCGGATGAGTTTGAATTGAAATAGTTGCAAGTCTCAAGTCGGCGACCAAAGGTCGCCCTGTCGGATGGCGCTGCGTTTATCCGACCTACAAAAAACCATTGAAGCCT
>JAURCS010000069.1 GCA_030828385.1 Gammaproteobacteria bacterium | reverse complement strand
CGTCTCGGTTTCACTATGCATCCGGGTATTAATCATCCGCAGCGTGGCTTCCACCGCGGCATACACCTGGTTGGAGTGAACACCACGAGTACGCAGGTTCTTCCCTGCATTGCCGCCATGATCGCCCGCCCAGGTGATAGTACATTCGGTGAGGGCGCCGGTTTTACCGCCTCGGGGAATGCGCACGGAATAATCCAGCAATTCCGGTAATTCAAAATTCTGCAGCTGCATAATCTTTTTCAGCGCATCGATGAAGGCCGCATAGCCACCATTGCCTTTTCCGCTTTCAGAATACTCAGTGCCGTTGATTTCCACCACCAGGCTCACCTGGGAATGTTTTTCGTACTGGCTGTGAATCTGGCATTCCACCAGCTTTATATGCTGGAAGTCATTACTCTCCAGTACATCAGCAATGATGAAAGGCAGATCATCGGCAGTGATCGTTTCCTTGGAATCCCCCAGGGAGACCACCCGTTGCAATACTTTTTTCAGATTGTCATCCGACAGTGTGATACCCAGCTCTTCGATATTCTTGACCACGGAAGCCTTACCACTGAGTTTGCCCAGGGCATAGGTACGCTTGCGGTCAAAACGTTCCGGGCTGAGTCGGGTTTCATAAAGCCCGCCTTTCACATCACCATCCGCATGGATACCGGCGGTCTGGGTGAATACATCCTGTCCCAGGATTGGCATATTGGCGGCAATGTATTTTCCGGAGAACTGCTCAACCATGGTGCTGATATCGTGCAAATGGGTTTCATCGATACCGGTATCAATGCCCATTTTATCGCGCAGTACCACGGCAAGCTCTGCCAGACTGACATTGCCTGCGCGTTCACCCAGGCAATTCATGGTGCAGTGCAGGTTGGCAATACCCGCTTTCACTGCAGCCATACAATTGGCGGTGGCCAGTCCATAATCATTGTGTGGGTGAAAATCGAATATCTGCTCGGGAAACTCTCTGCGCATATCTGAAAGAGCAGAGAAGACCTCATCAGGACTCATCACGCCAAGCGTATCGGGCAGCATAAAATGTTCTATTCCACAATCCTTGATGGCTCTCATCAGGGCAAAGACATAGGTCTTGTCGTCATGGTAACCATTGGACCAGTCTTCCAGATAGGCATTCACGCGCAGCCCCTGCTCGCTGGCATAGTTAACAGTCCTGA
Source organism: Gammaproteobacteria bacterium (assembly GCA_030828385.1). Lineage (GTDB taxonomy): Bacteria > Pseudomonadota > Gammaproteobacteria > Pseudomonadales > Pseudohongiellaceae > Eutrophocola. The sequence continues at coordinate 7,107 of JAURCS010000069.1, read as the reverse complement.
GAATATCCTCAACGTGCTCATCAAGGGTTTTTCCAAGCTGATTGGTGCAATGTTTTTCACTGCCTTTAACCAGCAGATTCAGTACCTGACCACCGGCTTCCCTTATCCAGTTTACGCTGCGGTCATAATCCACAAAGCCGAGTACTTCAACCCGCCCTTCCAGCTTATGCTTTTTTGCCCAGTCGATGATACTGCGCAGTGCTTCCTGCTCCCCTGCTGAAACGCGGGCAGAGGCGACTTCTATTCTGTCGACTCCAAGGGACTCCAGCATGGCCTGAACAATATTGAGTTTTTCACCGGCGCTGAAAGACACACCCTGGGTTTGCTCGCCATCGCGCAAGGTTGTATCCATAAGTGAAACATACCCTGGCAGGCTGCCCGGGTTTGTCGAACTGGTGACAGTCTGTTCAGTCACATCAAACTCCATTCTCAAGATATAGTTTGTTCTGGCAAATATCGCTCAGGGTATTTTGGCCATGAGCTAAAACGAAAAAACCCGCCTGGTGGCGGGTTTATTTAATGTTCTTCAATTTATTGCTGACAAATAATCAAAGATCCAACCCGCGTTTAGCGCTGGATAATAATGCCCTTGATAATTGTTATCGCTTTATTCATGGCGCGCAGTTTTGGTGATTTGGCCTTTAATGTCAAGTCTATACGCGGAATTGGAGACATTTAAGGTAAATTTTCCCAGCGTTTTTGCAAGGCTGAAACATTGATATTTTCGTCCAGCTCTACATTAAAAGTATTGTTCAGCAGTTCAAGCAGTTGATCGAAATCGTCAATCTGCTGACTCTGCTTTTCAACCTTTTCCCCTGTCCCACTGTTGTCACCGGTTCCGCCTTCCAGCATATAGCGGTTATAGGTTCTGTTCTCCAACGCATGCCGACACTGATTATCAACCCGGGCCATGACCAGATTATTCACAAAATGTGACTGCGGATGTGTGGCCACATAATGATTGGCCATCTCAAAATCCACCGGATACTGGGGAAGCAGATCAAATACATACATTTGCTTCCACCCATCATTGAGACTGACGGCAATAGTAAATTCATCGCCTTCCTTAAGGATCCTGAAGGTTTCATTAGGGGTTTTCTGAATAGCCCCGGGATCCAGTCGCAATGGGGCTGTCATGGTGAGACCACCAAAGCCCACATCAGCGATCCAGGATTGTTCCGCAATATCCACCTTGAGCAGCATGTGGGTGCGGGCCATTTCTGTTTTTTCCGGCGATCGCCAGAGCACCCTGGCGGCATGTTCTGTGACCTGAAACCCCAGTGCTTTTAATATTTCTGCCAGAATCAGGTTTTGCTCAAAACAATACCCCCCCCTGCCATGGTTCACCAGCTTCTCAAATACATCATTCACTTCCAGGCTGACCCTTTCGGCAACAAATGAATTGATGTTTTCAAAAGCAATAGCACGAGGATGCAACTGGTGTATCTGCTCAAGAGTCGCCAGGGAATTATCTGCAGTGCCGCTAAAATCTATGCGTTGTAAATAGGAACTGATATCCACCGGAGTACCTGTAATGAGTGCATTATTTAAAAAAGATTAATAAAAATAGTTGCTGGAGTACAATGCATAGCTCATTGATCATGATCCCTGCATCCTACTGAAGCTAATCATTTTGTCTACTGCTATTCGCTCACCCGTTATACTCGCTGCCTTCTGGATGCTGGGAACACTCAGTTCTCTGTTGATGCTCGCCATCGCTGCCAGGGAATTATCCGGCACAATCTCAACCCTGCAAATGATCACCGTGCGCAATGCGGTTGGCTTTATACTGATTTGTGCCCTGCTCCAGGGAAGTGGGTGGAAGCAGCTGAAAACCGCACAGCCAGGGACTCACCTGGTTAGAAGCGTCTCACATCTTATCGCGCAATACGCCTGGATCTTTGGACTTGCCTCTATTCCAATGGCTGAAGTATTCGCGCTGGAGTTTTCAGGGCCGGTCTGGTCCGTAATTATTGCCAGCGTGTTGCTAGGGGAAAAAATAAACCGCTTTCGTGTACTTACTCTGGTGCTAGGTATTATTGGAGTGCTGACTATTCTCAGGCCGGGTTTTCGTAATCCGGACCCGGCCATGTTCATCGTAATTTTTAGTGCAGTTTGCTTTGCGCTGGCCAATGTACTGACCAAGAAACTGGTGGTGAATAATTCTCCTCTGAACATTATTTTTTATGTCACCGTCATTCAGTTCATGCTTACCGTGATTCCGACTGTTGCCATCTGGGTAGTTCCCGACACAAGGGAATGGTTATGGATGATAGTGATGGGAATTGTTGCCATCACTGCTCATTACTGCTTTGCCCGGGCCTTTTCCTATGCCGATGCCATGGTTGTCATTCCAATGGACTTCTTACGCCTTCCTCTTGCAGGTATCATGGGCTGGCTGCTTTATCAGGAAAGCATGGATGTATTCGTCATCCTTGGCGCGCTGATCATGTTTGGCGGCAATTTAATTGGCATCTACACGGAAAAGCGCAGGCTTAACGCCAACAATGGGTAGATCAACATTTAACAAGAAGTGATTTACGGTAACACTGGCAATGACTCAACAAACTCCGGCAATTAATAACACTCCTGCTCCCTTATGGCGAATTCTGGCCGCCATGGCCTATGACAGCATTCTCGTCATTGCCATATGGATGGTGGTGACATTTATTATTCTTTCCTTTTTCGGTGTCGAAAATGCCCGTACTCTGGAAGGAGAGGCTGTGGTGCTGGACCCCATATACAAGAACATCACTTTTACCGCCATGATTGTTAGTGCCTGGGCTTTCTATGGTTGGTTCTGGACCCACAGCGGTCAAACTCTGGGCATGCAGGCCTGGCGTATCCGGGTAGTGAGCAAGCAGGGCCAGCCTATAACGGTGGCGCAGTCAGTAGTGCGTTTTGGCGCGGCAATGGTTTCATGGCTGCTGTTGGGAATTGGCTACTGGATGATGCTGTTTAATTCCGAAAAAGAGACGCTCCATGACAAGGTCTCAAATACCAGACTCGTCAGCGTCCCGCTAATGGAAAAGAAATAATCCCTCCAAAAACAGGTCGACCTCCTCTTTCCTTGAACTCAAACCAAAGTCGGCGCGTCGGATGACGGCTCTGCAAGCCTTATCCGACCTGCAACTTTTCTTGTGACTTGTAACTTGCGACTCGCGACTTGTAACCTGTAACGTCCAGTTACTAACCTGCGCGCCTGAGCAAAGCTGCTCCCAGCAAAAGACAGAACACAATCGGGCAGGTAACTGCAAAAAGCGGGTTGAGCTGATAGACCAGGCTTACTGTACTGAGCAGGTTCTGCACCAGATAAAAAACAATGCCAAAACAGATTGCTGTAAAGACTTTTGAACCCATGGTGGCAGAGCGCAAGGGACCAAAAATAAAAGACACCGCAACAATCACCAAGGCAGCTGTAGTGATAGGCTGCATCACCTTTTTCCAAAACGAGAGAAAATATGCACTGCTATCCTGTTCCTGGTTTTCAAAACGGCGAGCATAGCGATAAAGATCTGATATCGACATTTTATCCGGGTCAATAATCAGTACCTTAAGCAGATCGGGGTTCAGGTCCACATCCCAGACTTTCTCTTTAAACACATCGACCTGTGATGCAGGCATATCCTGCGTATTGCTGTAGTTAATTTCTGTACCATTATCCAATAACCAGTAACCATCTGATTCATTCTGAAAGCTTGCACTTTCGGCGTTCACCAGCGATGCCAGGGTTTGCTCTTCAGTAAAGGAATAAATGCTGATGCCATGGAGCACCCCATCCGGATCAATAGCATTGAAATGCATAAATTCATTACGGTCTCGTTGCCAGTGCCCGTAGCGGGAAAGGGCAACCTGCTCGCCGCGCGCCAGTGCCCGATCCAGTTCTCCCTGGAGCTCCATTTTAGGGGCTATGAATTCACCCAGCAGTAAACCCACTGCCATGACAATAATGGCTGGCTTCATTACTGCCCACACTATGCGCAGAACCTTTACGCCTGAAGCCTGCAATATCACCAGTTCGTTGGCCGAAGCCAGGATTCCCAGACCAACAAGAGAGCCAATAAGGGCCGTCATTGGCAACAGTTCATAGATATGGCGGGGAAAAACAAACAACACATAGCGAATAGCATCGGCACTGGAATAATTTGCATCGGTTTCACCGACTTCATCCACCAGGGCAAATACCAGATCGAGCCCTGCCAGCACAAACAGGACTACCAACATGGCCAGCAATACCTGGTTTTTTATATAACGGTCTATTTTTATCATCTGGTTAAAAACCCGGGAACGGCCAAGCCCCTTAGCCTGTCCGAAAACAACAACCAGCCCAGCAAGCCAAACAGGGCATGCACCCACCATAATCCCAGAAACTCTGGAATATCACCTGCCGCCAACAGATCCCTGCTCACCAGCAGAAGACCAAAATATAGTATATAAAGAAAAACAGCTGGCACCATTTTTGCGAATCTCCCCTGCCGCGGACTGACCCGGCTCAGTGGTACCGCCATCAGCGTCAGTATCGGTATGATCAGTACCAGCGAAATCCGCCATTGCAGTTCAGCAGTATGGGAAGCTTCCCCGGAATTCCACAGTGCCGTTGTCGTCATTGCCCGCTCGGCGACGGCAACATCAATTGTAATTTCCCGCGCTGGAATCCTTACCCCCATCTCGGTAAACTGGGTCAGCTGTATTTCATTGCTATCAGCTTTTTTCTCTGAAATGGACCCTGTGGAGAAAAGTACGAAGCGCCCGCCTTCTTCATCCTCAGTCGGGATGGCGGTACTGGCCACTGTTATGCGACCGGTTTCGCTTTCATGCATAAATACATTCTGCATCTGCTCATCAACGATATCTTCGCTATAGGTTGTGCGCTGTCCGCGGGAAATATTCTGAAACAGCCCTGGCACCATAACATCGAATTCATTCAGTTCTTTTTGTGCCTCCAGCAATTTATCAGTGTTAATCAGTCCCATTGGGGTAAGCATGAAACAAAGTATGGCCACGGTGAGCGCTACCAGTGCTGATGAAATAAAGGTCATTCCAAGCAAGCGCCGCCTACTCAAACCACAGGCAGATAATACCGTCATCTCGTTGTCGGCATACATTCGGCCATAGGCCAGGAGAATGCTGAGCAAAAGTGCCAGTGGCAATATAAGCTGAATAAACTCAGGAATACGGTATGTCATTAGCAGGGCCAGAATCGCTGGATCAATTTCTCCCTGGGAAGCCTGCCCCAGGTATTTGAGAAATCGTCCCAACACAACCACGGCCAGTAATATGAACGTCGTTGCCGCTGTTACCTGGAGAATCTGCCGTGTCAGATAGCGTGAAATAATCATAACTTGATTCTAGAGTATCGCTTCGACCTCAGCCACCTGTATGATTGCCTGTCTGTCTCTGAACCACACAGCCCTTCCTGACACCAGATGACGGTGTTTTGATATATGGCAGTGGCCAGAGTAAAATTTTGCATTCACCGCTTTCCTCACATTTTCACAAACACGGAACATTTATGAATTTCACAATCAAGACTGCTGCACTCCAGAATATTACTACTTCCTGCATGATCCTTGGGGTTTACCAGAACAAGGCTTTACCCGAAGTGACTGCAGAAGTTAACAAGCTTACCCATCGGGCGCTGGGCAATATCATTGAAGCTGGCGATATTAGTGGCACTCTCGGGCAAACTCTGCTTATTCATAACCCGGAAGGGGTCCGCGCGAAACGACTGCTTCTCGTTGGCCTGGGTAAAAAAGGTGAGCTTGATTTGAAAAAATTTATCAAGATTATTAACAGCGTGGCACAGGGTCTGAAGAAATATGCCCTTGGGGACGCACTTGATACCCTGATCAATCTACCGGTAAAAAATGCCGGTAGTGAAAAATGTGGACAAATGATCGCCCAGATACTGCAGAATAGTGTCTATCGATATACCCAGACCAAGTCCAAGAAAGGAAGCAAGCCGGAACTGAAGAAGGTTGATGTCTATCTGGTGGACAAAACCCAGCGCTCCAAACTCAGAAAAGCACTCGATATCGGTTCTGCGGTTGCCAGCGGCATGGCACTGACTCGTGAAATGGGTAACCTGCCAGGTAATATCTGTACTCCTACTTTCCTGGGCGAGCAGGCCCAGCTGCTTGCCAAACGCAACAAAGGGTTAAAAACCAAGGTGTTGTCGGAAGCCCAGATGCGCCGACTTGGCATGGGCTCCCTGCTTTCTGTTGGCAATGGCAGCGATGAAAACTCTGCCCTGATTATTATGGAATATAACGGTACCAGCGAAAAAACCAAACCCAATGTGATAGTGGGAAAAGGTATTACTTTTGATACCGGTGGTATCAGTCTGAAACCCGGTGCCGGCATGGATGAAATGAAATTTGACATGTGCGGTGCTGCCAGCGTCCTCGGTACCATGGCCGCACTGTGCGCCCTGAAACCCAGGATTAATGTTATTGGCGTTATAGCCAGTGCTGAAAACATGCCAAGTGGTCGCGCCACCAAACCTGGTGACATCGTAACCAGCATGTCGGGTCAGACTATCGAAGTACTCAATACTGATGCAGAAGGCAGGCTGGTACTGTGTGATGCCCTGACCTACGTAGAAAGGTATAAGCCAAAATCTGTTATTGATATTGCGACTCTGACCGGTGCCGTTATCGTTGCGCTTGGCTCGGTAGTCAGCGGTGTAATGAGCAACAATGATGAATTGGCTGACAAACTTTACCAGACTGGCCTGGACGTCAATGACCCGGTATGGCGTTTGCCAATCTGGGATGAATACCAGTCCCAGCTGGATAGCAATTTTGCCGATATCGCCAATATTGGTGGACCCAAGGCCGGCAGCATCACCGCCGCCTGCTTCCTGTCCCGGTTTGCCAAGAAATATCCCTGGGCACATCTTGATATCGCCGGAACAGCCTGGTTACAGGGCAAGGAAAAGGGCGCTACCGGCCGGCCCGTACCGCTACTGGTAGAGTACCTGCTGAATAACTGATTCCTCAGAGCAGATGAATTTTTTCCGAGTAAATAGACAGAGCCCATGACCCAGGTCGATTTTTATCTCATTCAGCAACCCGCACAGGAAGACCGGATGGTTTTTGCCTGTCG
>JAURCS010000068.1 GCA_030828385.1 Gammaproteobacteria bacterium | reverse complement strand
ATGTGCTTTGTCTTGTCTGATATTGGGCTGAATTTATTAATTATTCGAGACTATCAAAATATAGAAAACAAAAAAGAGTTTATTTACTTACTGACTTATTGGTTTGTGGTGGATGTGAGTCACTATTTACAGGTAATCATCAGAATAAGAGAACAAGTCAATACAGATGTAGAAGTGTTTGGAGAAGATATAGAAATACGGATCCAAATTATGTCGATTGTAAATATAAAAGAACTTTGAGAATGGATTTAACAGACGACTTGGTTTGGAATAATGTAATTGATGTATTAGAGAAATCAAACTTATATAGAGAAAAAGTAAAACAGTCACTTCTATCATCTAATGAGTTGATGAAAGAAAAGAAAGAAAATGTAGAGAGAAATAACAAAAGAATAAGAAAACTAAAGATGGAATTAGATAAAATTGAAGATGCAATTACTAAACAACAAACCACGAGATTATTAGTTGAGAATACGAAACAAATCGATGGAGTTATCAAAGAGCTTGATAAACGTAGAATCTAAACATTGAGTGGTATTGAAACTCTCACAGAAGAAAAACAGACTAATGTAAAAGTGGATGAATGGATAGATTGGTATAAGTCATTAGGAGATAAAATAAATGACTTGAGAAAAGCAAATCTCTCTATTGAAGAAAAAAATCAGTTTATTACTGGAGTCGTCAAATCTATTGAAGTTATTGAAAAGAGTGGGACAGAACACGAATTACGAATAGAATATAGAGAACCATTCGTCGGTGACAAGTTAGTTTGGAATAATGTGAAGAAAAAGTCACTGGGATACAAACTAAAGAATGGAAGAAAGAAAATGACGTTAAATGGAGTATTAACGTCAAAAAAATAGTCAGATTTTCATTGGGAAAATCTATCTGTGTAGTAAAACTTAGTTCATTACAGTTGAATAATCAACCGTTAATAGTCGTATTTAAAAATATAAAAAAAAGGAGCTTTCATGAGCTCCTTTTTTTAAACCTGCTCTGGTACCAGTCATCACTCTTGATACGCAGTAATGTCCATTTTACTTTATGCTTTTATTAGAGCGCAGTGACTTCAGGCTTCTGTTTAATCTTTTCAGATGATCCTGTAACAGGCTACCGCGTTGTTGGGCTACTCCCATGGCCAGTACATCTATTACTACCAGGTGTGCAATACGCGAGGAGACCGGAGAAAACACATGCTGGTTTTCTTCTACATTGATATGAATAGGTATTGCACACAGGTCTGCAACGGGTGTTTTGTCCGGAACCAGACCAATAACCGTAGCGCCGGCTTCCCGTGCCAGCTTGAGACTCTGAATAAGAGCCGTGGAACGGCCAGACTGTGAAATAGCGACAACCACATCACCGGGCTTCAGAGAAATAGCGGACATATGTTGAATGTGTGGATCAGTGTATGCGGCAGCAGAGACCTGCAGGCGGAAAAATTTATGCTGGGCATCAATAGCCACCGAACCGGAAGCGCCAAAGCCATAGAACTCGACACGTTCAGCAGTGGCCAATGCCTCGATTGCTGATTCCAGCGCGGGAATATCGAGTTCCTCACGAACCGCAATAAGAGAACCTATAGTTGAGTCAAAGACTTTTTTGCTGACATCGGTAATGGAGTCGGCATCACTGACAGAAAATTGACTATAAATCCCGCTGCTACCGAGATAACGCGCTAGCTGCAGTTTGAAGGATTGAAAGCCGTCATAGCCCAGCGCGCGGCAGAATCGCAACACGGTAGGCTCGCTTACCTTGGATTGGTTTGCCAGGTCAATGATGCGCATATTCAGGATTACAGCAGGGTCTGCCAGCACAAAGTCGGCAACTTTGCGTTCGGATTTGCGTAGACTAGCCAGTGCTTCAGAAATAGCCTTGATAAGATTAGTATTTTCCAATGGGTATACCTGGCTAGCTGTCTGGTGACATTGTTGTAAAGGTCATTTCAGAAAATATAAAGCCCGAAAAGCAGGGTCAGTCGCCATCAATGGGACTTACATTATCAGCCTGAGCGCCCTTATCAGTTTGGACAATTTCCATAATCACCTTTTGCCCTTCGATCAGGGTTCGGCGACCATCACCGATAATTGCACTATAATGCACGAAAATTTCAGTACCATCAGGGTGCTCAATAAAGCCAAAGCCCTTGTCATCATTAAACCATTTAACGGTTCCCTCTACTTGTACTGACATAAGATTCCCGCGTTAAACCAGTGCTTCATGACATATCCCCATTGTTAAAAACAGTATGTCGGACACTAACGCGAAAAAGTGTCACAAGTCAAAAGAGCTTTGGTAATACCAGCGAAAAAGAGTTCGGTATTACAGGTTTTTTTTCACCTGCCAGTAACCGCATTTGCTAAAATCAGCACCCATGGATATATCCCACATACTTAATTCTCTTAACGATCACCAGCGTAAAGCCGTTACTTCGGACCCGGGAAATCTTCTGGTGCTTGCAGGCGCTGGAAGCGGTAAAACCAGGGTGCTGGTTCATCGCATTGCCTGGCTAATTCAAATGGAAGGAGTGTCCCCCCATGGCATTCTTGCTGTTACTTTCACCAACAAAGCAGCAAATGAAATGCGGCTTCGCATTGAAGAACTGCTCGAGCGACCGGCAGGCGGGATGTGGGTGGGGACTTTTCATGGACTGGCGCATCGTTTGCTACGAGCGCATTACCAGGAAGCAGGATTACCGGAAAAATTCCAGATTCTGGATTCTGATGACCAGCTTCGCCTGGTAAAACGAATATGTAAAAACCTTGAACTTGATGAGTCGAAATGGCCAGCCAAACAATGCCAATGGTTTATTAATAATCAAAAGGATGAAGGGGTACGGGCAGGCAATCTGGAAGATTTTGGCGAAGAGTTTATGCAGATAATGATCCGTGTTTACAGCGCTTATGAAGAAGCCTGCGATCGCGGAGGCATGGTCGATTTTGGTGAATTATTATTACGTTCACATGAGCTCTGGCTTAATAATCCGGCTTTACTTGAGCATTATCAGAGTCGTTTTCGCCATATTCTGGTTGATGAGTTTCAGGATACCAATGCAATTCAATACGCCTGGTTACGCATGCTGGTAGGTGGTGATGGCTTTATTACAGTGGTTGGTGATGATGACCAGTCTATTTATGGTTGGCGTGGCGCCCGCATCGAAAATATCCAGAATTTTGATAAGGATTTTTCTGATGCTGATATGGTCAGACTGGAACAGAACTATCGTTCTACCGCCAATATTCTTAGTGCGGCAAACAGCCTGATTGCAAAAAATACCGGTAGACTGGGTAAGGAACTCTGGACTGAAGACAAGGACGGTGAAAGCATTTCATCCTATAGCGCCTTCAACGAACAGGATGAAGCGCGCTTTATCATCGGACAGATTGAAAAATGGGTGAATTCGGGTAACAGGCACACCGAAGCGGCCATCCTCTATCGCTCAAACGCCCAGTCCCGGGAACTGGAAGAGGCCTTGCTCAGAGTAAGCATGCCGTATCGAATTTATGGTGGTTTCAGATTTTATGAAAGACTGGAAATTCGAAATGCCCTGGCTTACATGCGTCTGGTGGCTAGCCGTGATGATGATGCGGCTTTTGAGCGGGTCATTAATACTCCGGTCAGAGGGCTTGGGGCAAAAACCCTGGACAGCATCCGCCAGATTGCCAGAGCTGAGGGCTGTTCGATGTGGCAGGCTGCTGTGAAAGTGGCGGAAGAATCGTTGCTACCGGCAAGAGCGGTGCTCAATATCACAGGTTTCATGGCCTTGATTAATGCAATGGAAGACCAGCTTTATGGCAGGGAACTGTATGAATTTACTGAATATGTTGTGAAGCAAAGCGGCCTGATTCAGCATCATGAAAAAGAGGGCGGTGAAAAGGCGCGTACGCGAATAGAAAACCTTGAAGAACTTATTAATGCGGCGAAGGCATTTGAAGTTGAAGATATACGCACAGAAGAAGATATGCTGCAGGAGGAAGCTGACTCTGAGGAAGAAAAAGAGCTAACGGAAACAGATATTCTGACAGCATTTCTGGATAAAGCCGCATTGGATGCCGGCGATTCCCAGGCCGATGAGTTTGAAGATGCGGTGCAGCTAATGACCCTGCATTCGGCAAAAGGACTTGAGTTTCCGCTGGTCTTTATCGCCGGTATGGAAGAAGGGCTGTTCCCTCATAAAATGTCCATGGACGATCTGGCAGGATTGGAAGAAGAGCGACGTCTTTGCTATGTAGGTATTACCCGGGCAAGACAAAAGCTATACCTGACCCATGCTGAATCCAGGCGCATGCATGGAGAAGAAAATCTTACCCGCCCCTCCAGATTTCTAAAAGAAATCCCCGAAGAGCTGGTAGAAGAAATCCGCATGAAAGGGGAAGTCCGCAGGAGTAGCTATTATGCAGGAAATACATATGCAGGAAACACATCATACCCGGGAAATACCCCGTTAAATCATGGTAGTATCGGCAGCTCAGGTGGAGCAGACAAGATCGCTGGCACCGATATAGGCCTGGGCCAGAGAGTACTACACCCTAAATTTGGTGAAGGTGTTGTGCTCAATTATGAAGGCAATGGTCCAAATACGAGAATACAGATAAATTTTGATAGTGTTGGCGGTAAATGGCTGGTCATGTCATACGCCAAGCTGGAAATTATTTAAAAGACACGGCTTACTGATTAAAGCTAAACAAGGGGATTTTTGGAAATGTTAAAAAATATCGGAATTAAAACGGGATTTGCAGCGGCAGTTTTGTTGTTGCTGCAAGCCTGTGGTGGCGATGCACCGGAGGCCGTAGCAGGTGATTCTGCAGCAGCACCTCAGCAAACCTACGAATGGAAGCTGGTCACAGCCTGGCCGAAAAATTTTCCGGGACTGGGTCATGCACCGGAAGTTTTTGCCGAGAAGGTAGAAGCGATGTCCAATGGCCGAATGAAGATCCGGGTTTATGGTGATGGTGAGCTGGTACCGGCTCTCGAAGTATTTAACGCAGTAAGTGCCGGTACAGCCGAACTTGGTCATGGCGCGGCTTATTACTGGAAAGGCAAGGCACCGGAAGCACAATTTTTTACTGCCCTGCCTTTTGGCATGAACGGTCGGGAAATGGAAAGCTGGATCCAATATGGCGGTGGTCAGCAATTGTGGGATGAACTTTACGAACCATTTAACCTGATCCCGATGCCTGGTGGTAATACCGGTGTTCAGATGGGCGGCTGGTTTACCAAGGAAATTAACTCCAAGGAAGACTTTCAGGGTTTAAAAATGCGTATACCCGGACTGGCCCAGGATGTGCTTTCCCGTCTCGGTGGCGTTCCGGTGAATATGCCGGGCAGTGAATTATTTACCTCTCTGCAAACCGGTGTAATTGATGCGACAGAGTTTAATGGTCCTTATAATGACCTTGCCTTTGGGCTCTATGAGGTCTCAGACTATTATTATTATCCGGGCTGGCATGAGCCTGGCTCAGTAATGGAATTTTTGTTTAATAAAGAAAAGTTCGAAGCCTTGCCAGCAGACCTGCAGGAAATTTTACGCACGGCGGCTGAAGCAGCTTCTCTGGACATGACTAACGAGTTTACTGCGAGAAATACCATCTCATTGACTGAGCTGGTTAACAAGCATGGCGTTGAGTTAAGAGAATTTCCTGATGATTTGATGCAGGAATTGAACAAAATATCCCAGGAAGTCATCGATGAACTGGCTGACCTGAGTCCGATTGGTGCGCGAATTCATGCATCTTATCGTGAGTATGAAACCAATGTTAAACAGTTTCATGCGGTTTCAGAAGAAGCCTATACACGGGCACGAAAACTCTGATGCAAGTCTTCCTGTCAGTATATACAGGAAACAAAAGAACATAAAAAAGCCGGCATATGCCGGCTTTTTTACGCTTAGAAATCAGTGGAATGACTTTACATGCTTTTGATTACCCCCGGTAACCATGTGGCCAGCTCTGGCCAGAACGTTAACATCCCCAACATAGCTAACTGGATAATGATGAAAGGAATAACCCCTTTGTATATTTGAGTGGTTTTTATTGAATCAGGTGCTACGCCACGCAAGTAAAACAACGAAAAGCCAAACGGTGGCGTGAGAAACGATGTCTGCAGATTGACGGCAAGCATTACACCCAGCCAGACTGGATCAAGGCCCATGGCGAGTAATACCGGCCCTACAATCGGCACAACCATATAAGTAATTTCAATAAAATCGAGAATAAATCCAAGCAGGAAAACCACCAACATTACTGTGATGGTGGCGGTGATAACGCCACCGGGCATATCGGTAAAAATTTCCTCAACTATGATGTCGCCACCAAAGCCTCTGAATACAAGAGAAAATACTGCAGCGCCTACCAGAATCAGATAAACCATTGCGCTGACTTTAGCGGTTGAAATAGCGACGTCTTTAAAAATCGCATAGTTCAGTTGTCTATTAGCCAGTGCCAGCAAGATAGCTCCCAAACCACCAACGCCAGCGGCCTCGGTAGGTGTCGCCGCACCCGATAAAATAGAGCCTAATACGGCAATAATTAATAATAAGGGGGGTAACAGGCTCTTGCTTAAGGTCAGCAAAATATGAGTATCACCGGTTGCTCGTTTCAGGTCCTCCGCGCTTGCCGGTGGTGCAGTTTGCGGTTTAAGAATGGCCATGCCCAGCATGTAAATAATATATAACACCACCAGAATCAGTCCGGGAATCATGGCTCCGGCAAACAAATCACCCACCGAGACATTCTGGGTAGAAAATACTCCCATGCGGATTTGAGCCTGCTGATAGGCATTTGAAATAACATCGCCCAGTAAAACTAGGGCGATTGAGGGAGGAATTATTTGTCCGAGAGTACCGGTTGCACAAATAGTGCCTGTAGCCAGGGACGGACTATAGCCAGCTCTTAGCATGGTTGGCAGGGAAATTACGCCCATGGTGACCACGGTGGCGCCAACGATGCCGGTACTGGCAGCCATCAACATGCCGACAATGATTACAGAAATACCGAGTCCGCCACGCATCTTGCCAAACAGTAGCGCCATACCTTCGAGCAGTGCTTCAGCGATTTTTGATTTTTCCAGCATCATCCCCATAAACACGAACATGGGAACCGCGAACAGATTGGTATTGATCATGATGCCGTAGAAACGATTAGGCACGGCGCTCAGAAAAGCCGTATCAAAGGTGCCAGTCATGGTACCAACAGCAGCAAAAAGCAACGAGGTGCCGGCCAGCGAGAAGGCTACAGGGTAGCCACACATCAAAACCAGACAGACAGCGAGAAATAGAAACAGCGGGATGAATTCAATCATATTGCGCCGCCTACAGGGTCGGTATGCTCTTCAGGGTCGTCTTGATTGAAAAACAGAAAAAGGAAATTTCGCAGGATCTCTGTAAGTCCCTGCAGTATTAACAGGGAAGCCATTACCACGATTAATGTTTTTAGCAGATAAACATAAGGGATGCCGCCCGCTTCCGGTGAGGTTTCCTTTATGCGCCAGGCTGCCTGAACATAATCCCAGCTTGACCACAAAATAAATCCGGCCACGGGCAACAACAGAAACAGGCCACCAAGCATATTGACCCAGGCTTTATATCTATGGGAAGCCGGTCCATAAAAAATATCAACTCTGACATGACCGTCATGTTTCAGGGTAAAAGCTGCCGTCAGCAAGAACAGAAAAGCATTGAGATAAATAATGGATTCCTGGATTGCGATGGAACCGGTGTTAAATACATAGCGGGTCAGAACAATATAAAAAGTCACCACTACCATAAGGATAGAACACCATGCAGCTGTCTTGCCGATGGATTCTGTAATCAGATCGGTAATCCCGATAATATGTTTAATTACTTTCAGCAAGATGGTTTATGGCTTGTTAAAGCTCTCCAGTTTAAATGTAAGAGTACTGAAATCTGTCAGACTCAATTCGAGATCAGTAAAAATTTTATTCCCTACAGTCATTGAGGGGATATGAAGGGTTCCCGCATCCAGGTCCATCAGGGCAGTTTCCTGACCGATATCAACAAGTGGAAAAATGCGCGTAGTGACTACACTGAAAACAGCCCCCGAGGCTGCAGTATCTCTGATCATCAATACCCGGTAGAGCGTATCGCGAATTCTGACAGGCAGTGTGAAGCTGTCAGTCGACAGCGTATAAGTGGCTGTTGTTTGAACACCATTATCCGGGTCGCCACCACCATTTCCAGAACCCATATCAGAGTCATTTACAATGACATCGGTGACATAAATTCTATTTACCAGGACCAGATCATCTGTATTGACCCCATCGGTATCCTGATCAGTAAGAGGGACCTCGCCAAAAGCGCCGCCCAGGTTTGAACGTAAATCTGCTCGGGGTAGTGCGGCTATCGCATCAACCACAGACATGCCGGAAATGATCCTGCCAAATACGGTAAAGCCCTGATCCACGGTATCAAGGCTGGTATTGTTAACGACATTAACAAACCACTCGCTGGTAGCGCTGTTTACCTGCCCACCCAGGCGCGCCATCGCTACAGTACCGCGCACATTGGATAAACTGAACTCGTTAACCACGGCAGCATCTTTTGGCACCGGTGTTCCCAGCGGGTTGGAAGAATAACCGCCACCCTGTATAACAAAATTCGGAACAGCGCGATGGATAATGGTGTCATCGTAACGACCGTCGCTAATGTAATTGAGGAAATTATTCGCGGTATTGGGTGCTACATCAGGTAACAGCTCCATGCAGAATTCGCCTGCATTGGCGTCAACACAGACCGCGTTTTCATAGAGCGTTTCCCCTTCACCTGGCGTAGGTGTCTCTCCGCCAGAATCTCCTCCTGAACC
>JAURCS010000067.1 GCA_030828385.1 Gammaproteobacteria bacterium | reverse complement strand
ACAGATCGACATCAATACCCTGAATTTGACCTGGATAGGCAGCATCGAGAAAGGCGCGCCCCACTACTGGCGCCTGGATGGTCCGGACTTTTTTTTTGAATATGACCTGGTACAGGGCGATGGTAATCACGTTCACGCTGTCTGGCGTAGCAAGGACGGCGACTTTGGTGCTGACCTGCTGATGCAACATCGCCAGCAAAACCATTAAGCCAGATAAGAATTTGATGCCTCAATATAATGGGCTAAACCTTATCGCCATGAAAATCGTATAAATAAAATAGACCAGATAAAATCTGCCATGTAACTTAATAAGTACCATCAAAGTACGAGAAATTCCGAGTTTACAGAACATGCCTGAATCCAGCCTCATTTCAGACAAGCCTCGGGGAAGCATTCATCCCGCTGCCCATTATTTCCTTACACTGGTTCTGGCCATCCCTTCGCTTCTGTTTCCGCAATTGGGGTTTAGTCAGAGCAGATCTCAGCTTAATCAGTTGATATTTGACGCGGAAATTCTGAATCCTGAAACTCAACAGACCATACCGGTATCCTCACCAGTTTATTATTCAGAGCGTAAAATAAAGTTCAATGGCTTCTCATTACTGAATCAGGAAAACACCGAAGAGACTATCGAATCTCAGGTGATCTCCATTACAGATATTAGCTCTAATATTGAAAAATACGAGGAGCAGCTGTCGGCCATCGAAGGTGATGCGGGACCCTTTGCTACAGATTTATATGAGACCCTGCTGGATCTGGCCAATCAATATCAACAATTGAATGATCATGAATCCGCGATTGAGGTTTTTGAGCGAGCAGAGTATGTAAGCCGAATCAACCATGGTTTGTTTCATCCTGAACAGGTGGCAAGTATTGAGGGGTTAATCGAAAGCTATATGGCTATAGGGGATATCAGAAATGCCAATGCAAAACAAAGATATCTGATTTATCTCAGTGAGCAGTATTTCGGCGAGAATAATCTAAACGCCATACCCTCTATTATCAGCCTAGCCGAACAGAATATGACGAATTATGAACGTGTGTTGAATATGCCCGTCCAACCCAGCATAAGTTTTAGCAGCTCAGGAAGTGCACGCCAACCTACACCAAGGCAGATAGCCTTCGGCAGTCTATATCAGGCCCAGCAAAACTATGTTCGTGCAATTTCCACGCTAATGAAAAACCGTGACTTTTTTAACCCCACCCTGCTTGAGCTTGAACATCGGTATCTCGAAACATTGTTTCTGCAAGCATACCGGGCAGCCATTATCAAAGAGCCGGATTATTACATGAGTGAAAAGGCCTACCGAACAGGCTCACGCATAAGAAGTAATAACAGGCGAAATTCCGTTAATTATCTGCGTGGTGTATACGCCTTTGAACGTATGCTGATTTATGTACGCAACAATCCCATGGCAGACCCTCTGGTTCTGACGGATCTACTCATGAGCTATGGTGACTGGAACCTGATTTTTGGGCATACTCGAACCGCAGCCGAAAAATATATCGAAGCCAACCAGGAAGCCATCAATCGAGGAATATCGGAACAGGAGATTGAAAATATATTTCGTCCGGCAATGCCCGTACATTTGCCACTGGTAGCGGCAAAACCTAACAGCCGTGACAAATTTGGCATACCTGCGAATAAAAATCTGGTGTATGACGGCTATATCGATATCAGCTTTACAGTTTCACGCTTCGGTCGTGCAGGCGGCATAAAGATACTGGGTAAATCAGAAAACGTAACAAGAAGAATTGAACAACGTCTGAAAAGATATCTGCGTAACTCCCCATTTCGTCCGCGTTTGCAAAAAGACGAATCAATTATTGAGGAGAGCCTGACGCTGCGCTATCACTTCGCCTATGCAGATAAACAGGATGACGACTCTCAGGACACTTCTTCATAAGGAAGGCCCACGTACTGCTCTGCTATCACCCGTTGTCCGACTTCAGTTCCGGTATAAAAATCCAGCTGTGAGTTCATTATTTTGCGATCAATTTCATCACCGAAATTATGCAGCATACTGGTCAACCACCAGGAAAAGCGTTCCGCATGCCATATTCTGCGAAGGCATAATTCAGAATACTGTTTTATTGCCTCAGGTTTATTTTCCTTAAACACCTTGAGTAATATGCGATAGAGATAATTCACATCACCACTGGCCAGATTGAGACCTTTCGCCCCCGTTGGCGGCACAATATGCGCTGCATCACCAACAAGAAACAGGCGACCGTACTGCATTGGCTCACAAACAAAACTGCGCAATGGAGCAATACTTTTTTCCAAAGCAGGACCGGTAACAAGATCCCCTCTGACTTCTTCTGGCAGCCTGCTGCTTAATTCATTCCAGAAACGATCATCGGACCAGTCTTCAACTTTTTCATCGAGACTTACATCAACATAGTGTCTGCTGCGAACTTCGGAGCGCATGCTGCAGAGAAAAAAACCGCGCTCACTGATGCCATAAATAAGTTCATCAGAAATAGGTGGCGTATCCGACAGCATGCCAAGCCAGCCAAAGGGATACACTTTTTCGTATTCCTTTCTGACGTTGTCGGGAATGGTCTTGCGGCTAACTCCATGAAAGCCGTCACAACCAGCGACATAGTCACAATCAATACGCTCCTGCTTGCCATCTTTTTCATAGAGCACGTAGGGCGCATCGCTGCTGACATCACAAATCTTTACATTCTCCACACTATAAACAGCCGGAGCACCACTGGCTTTGCGGGCATCCATAAGGTCAGCAGTGATTTCTGTCTGGCCATAGACTACTACCTGCCTGCCATTGGAATACTTGTGTAAATCGATGCGTCTAATCTCGCCATTAAATGCTATTTTGACCCCGTCGTGAGGAAGACCCTCACGATCCATTCGTTCAGCAACACCTGCTTCCCTGACCATGCTGACCAAACCATCCTCCAGCACGCCGGCGCGTATTCTGCCCAGCACATAATCCGGTGTAGCGCGTTCAAGAATAATGTTGTCTATGCCAGCATTATGTAAAAGCTGCCCCAATAACAGACCGGAAGGACCGGCGCCAATAATTACTATCTGGGTTTTCATGTTTGTCTGAATACCTGTGTTTGATTCATAGAACTGGAACACACCGAGAACTGTCTTTTATTTATCTATTATTCAGATTGCAAGGCAGCGAGTCGCTGTTCTTCCAGACGCAGATTCATGGCCTGCTCATTAATGGCAATTTCGTAAAGAAAACCTTCAGGATCAATAAAAGGGTTCACTCTCTTTCCGATTAATGGGTATTTTTCTTCCAGTTTATACATTGATGGATGAGAGCCCAGCGGTATATCAGCTGCCAGGGCGCGCAGCGTGGCATAACTAGTCTGGTATTTATTAACGATATCCGGGCGGTCCAGATTGTTCCATAACTGGTAATAAGGATTCACCCCCACACTGCAAATTATTACGACCTTGTAATCCTGCCCCTTATCAGTAACTGTCAGCTCCCATGAAGTACAGCCATCACTATGGCCGGGAGTGAGATGCGCCGTTAATACCTCATCACCAAGGCGAACCTGATCACCATCAATTATGACTTCATCTATTGGATGGGGCTTGCCCCCTGGCCTCATATGAGCAAGTCCGGGGACCTGTTCTGCAACAGCAATGACTTTTGCCCCAAGTTTTTGGCCAGGGCATTCCCTTCCATATGGTCGCCATGTTCATGACTGCCAATAATGATTTCAATATCTTCAAAATCAAAACCCAGCTGTTCAACGGAATTCCTGATGGTGGGTACATTACGCTCAAAGTCAGAATTGACCAGGATATGACCTGCATCCGTGGTAATAAGAAATGAGGCCAGAGACTGGGTTCCTACATAATAGATATTGTCGATAATCTGATGGGGCGGAAATTGAGCATCAAGTTGCCCTTCAGTGCCAATATTGCGCCTGAACAGATCATCGGGCATGAGTCTGGACAGTTCATCCTGAGCAAAAACATGAGGGCCGTACGCGATAGATAACACTGCTATCAGGCATGATATGAATCGTTGCACTATTGCTCGCGTTATTCCTCGCTTTATTTTTCCTGACATGATTTCCCTCTCGCTAAAGTTTGAGAAGTATAGCAATGCTATGGGACTGTGCAAACGCAGTATGCTTCAGAAAAAGGGCTGATGTTGCGCCAAGGGAAATGCAGTGTTATTGAATTTTCCTTAATTCTTTATGGAAAAATCAGATACAGTGACTAAAACGTCGTATTAATGCAGCAAGGGCAGATAGCGCCTGCCAATAGCATCCCAGCCCAGTGGATCAACAAAGAGACTGGCTTGATCGCTCAGTTTTTTAGCCTCTTCCGGATTTCGTAACAGGTGTACGATAGCGTCACTGATTGCATCAAAGTCATCAATAATTAATGCTTCATTGCCATTTTCTATGGGTATTCCTTCAATTCCCTTGGCAGTACTGATAACAGGAATGCCGGCCGCAAAATAATCCAGAATTTTCATACGTGTTCCACCGCCCTCCTGTAAAGGCACAACCGCCAGATCTGTTGCTGCAATTACTTCAGCCAGGTTATCGACACTGCCTACAAAAACAATATTCGGATGCAAGGGGAAATCGGGGGGCTTGCTGCCAATGGCCAGAACGGTAACGTGCATATCACGCTCCTCCAACCGTGGCAGAATTTCCCGGGCCATTACCTCCATGGCTTCAAGATTCGGAGAATAACTGTAAGTCCCGTGATAAACCAGCAAGGGGGTATGCCATGGTAACCGGTAACGCTCGCGTATATTTATCGCAGGGGTGGTATGAAAAGCCCGAAGGTCGACACCATGAGGAATAGTATGAATCTTTTCAGCATCAATGCCGTCGGCAATCATTTTATCCCGGTCATTGTCTGAAACCGCGATAATCTTATCAGCCTCATGACACATAGCCACTTCCAGATTTTTCAGTGTCTGAATATTTTTAGGCGTAAGGTCGGGCTCCTGGTTTCTAATACGATCGTATTCCACATTGTGCTGTACAAGTAAAATCTTGCCTGCAAACAGGGACCGAGCAAAACGACAGGGACGAACATAAGCCGGGAATTCAGCCTGATAGGCACCAATAGGTTTCCGACTGGTGAGATAGATCGCCCTGACGATATAACTCATGTCTGTTACCGGCATATAAAGAAAACTGTTGCTGTAGGGAAAACCCAGCTTCAACAGTTTCATGAAAGCAACACTTCTTGGTTGACAAAGAAATCTCAACAGAAAAGGAAAAAGATGAGTAGTCATTTTCCCATTACTGAACTGAAAATATTCAGTCCTGCTATCCGTGGTAAGCCAGACATCCCTGCCAGTTCGGGAAAGTGATTCAGCAGTCCTAATAATTTTTACCGCCGCACCGTGATCAACAGGAAACAGGTCGGAACGGGTGACCATTAAAACATCCGGCGTTGACTCTGGTCGGGGAGGACAAAAATAGCGTTTGAATATTTTGCCCAGAATAATTTTTATATTGGATGTTGGCAGTCTCTGAAAATCTTCGACCTCTTTTTCCATTTCTGCTTTAGCTTTACTTGCACTTACATCAACTACGGGCGCTGCTACCGTTTCTTCAGCTAGCGCAAAACGATTGATTTTTTTGGGGCCAGAAAGAAATGCCAGGAGCGGTTTGCAGGCATCATGATAATTAAGCTGCTCAGCCTTGAGTTTGTCCACACCCGCCTTTTTTCTGGTAAGTAAATCAGGGTCTGCAAGCACATTGGAAATCAAAGCATCAAGCTCTGATGGCTCATCTATAACCCAGCCTGCGTCATAGTGTTTGATCAGACTCGCCAATGGTATCCAGCTATTGATAATGATCGGCAAACCACTCTCCAGATACTCCATGGCGCGATAGGAATGACTGAACTCACGTTCCGGGTTACGCTCACCCAGTTCAAGACCAATGTCACATTGCTGAAGGCTGGCCTGCATAGCAGCGTATCCCAGCAAAGTTGTTACCTGCTCTTCTCCACTACCCTTACCGTCATCACCCGCTTGCACGAGCAGCCCGGGGTAGACACCGCTATATTCGTTAAATCTCAGATCCTGATGCTTTGCTGTCAGGGATTCAAGGGTGTTTCTGTAGTTTTCAAAATTTCTCCATGGCCAGTCAACGCCGGCATAAACCAGGGTTAATGGTCTTAGCGAATTATTTACTCGCGCTAGTTTTGAACGCGTTGCGATCGGAACAATGGAGATCGGGATTTGTTCACGACAATCGATGCCAGCCTGCAATAACAAGGGGAGTAAAAGATCTGCCTGGCGTTGATTACCGGCAAGCACATGGTCTATTTTTGACAAATGCCTGATGATGACTTTGGCTTGCTCGGCGACGCTCTCTGGTTCCTGAAACATGATTTCCAATAGTCGTGGCGCTATAAAGTCCAGCACTACCGGAATATCAGACTCAGGCAAATGATCAAGCAAGTACCAATAGGCAACAATAATGCTATCGAAGGCTTCCTCGGCGATGAACCTGTGAAGCTGTTCAGCAGACTGGTAACTGTCAGTAATTTGGGAATTCGCAGGGGATTCAGTAGTGTCTGGAGAGGCTGGCATGAATGCCAGCTGATGTACCTGATGACCTGCAGCTTCCAGGGCTTCTCTTATACCCTGTGCCCTGACCTGATTTCCAGTGGCAACTTTCCCGGTATCCAGAGAGGGTTCGAGGGTTAAATAGAGTAACTTCATTAAAAAAAGACGCCTGATAATAAGCGGGCATAATGCTGTTCTGACAATTCACTGTCAAGGAACAAAGAGCGATTATCGAATCAAATCAATTCAGCTGTATGCCTGCTGCCTTCCTGCCTCTATAATCACACAATGTTATCCCTCTTCGACCTGATACTGATCTTCCTGCTGTTTGGCGCACTCTATTACTGGTGGCGCTGTAGTGAGCAACATGCCGTAGCGCTCTCCTCTGCCAGAAAATACTGCCATGAAAGAGACATTCAGTTACTGGACGACACCCTGGCATTCAGTAAATATACCCTCACCAGAGCCAGCAATAATCGTAAGTACCTGGCTCGCATCTATGTTTTTGATTTCTGCCAGAATGGGCAGGATCGCCATAAAGGTGAAATCGTCCTGAGTGGTTACTCTGTAATTCGCGTCATGCTGGAAACAGAGCAGCTCGAAATCACACAGTACTGAGAATGTAGTTGCAAGTCTCAAGTCGGCGACCTTGAGTCGCCCTGTCGAATGCGTCCCTGCGGTCCTTATCCGACCTACAGAAAACCATTGAAGCCTGAAACCAGGGTTGCTTGTCTCTTACCTCTGGTCTCTTGCCCTCTTTTCCCATCCCCTTCCGTCTCCCTGCGGCGCCCACCTTCATCCTTTATCCTTTACCCTTTATCTTGCTTGTTTACTTCCTTGTAACTTGTGACTTGCTACTGTTATAGTTATGGCCTTCCTAGGGGGTGGCTTTACGGCCTGAGATCAAACCCTTTGAACCTGACCCGGTTAATACTGGCGGAGGGATAGGTAGCAGCAAACGTTAACTTGTTTGCTTCTTTTTCTATTTTTTGCTGCCCCTTTTCCTTCAGCTTGCTCCGGGTCCCGATTGACTGTTTATTCCGGAGTGATGATGTTTGCAAATCGAAAAATACTGGCACTTTTCCTTTTATGTGTACTGTCCTTGCCAGTACTGGCTCAACCCGTACTTGAAGAAATCGTTGTCACGGCAGATTATCGACTCAATGTCATCGATGACATACCCGCCAGCATTAGCGTTATTGATGCCGACACGATGTCACGCAAAAATGCCCAGCACCTTGAAGATATTCTACTCAATACGCCCAATGTGAATTTTGCGTCCGGTGGTTCACGTGCGCGCTTTATACAGATACGCGGTATTGGTGAACGAGGTCAGTTTTCTGAACCTCTTAACTCCTCAGTTGGCATGCTCATCGACGGTGTGGATTTTTCCGGCATTGGCAATGCTGCCATGCTTTATGATGTTGAACAGGTAGAAGTTATGTTGGGTCCACAAGGGACACGCTATGGATCCAATGCCCTGGCAGGTTTGATTAACCTGCAAACCCGGGCTCCCACCACCCAATTCAGTGCCGGATTACAGCTACAGGGAGCGAATGCCGATGAACAGGGAATAGCAGGCTATGTATCCGGCCCGGCTACTGATGATCTTTTCTATCGACTATCAGTCCAGAAACTGCAAAGTGATGGCTTTAGTCAAAATACATTCCTCAACCGCCCTACCAATCAACGTGATGAAACCACTCTCAGAGCCAAGTTTCGTTGGCTGATGACCAGTACTGAAACCCTGGATTTCACGACAGCCCTGATTGATCTCGATAATGGCTATGACGGATTTTCGCTGGACAACATCAGAAATACACTATCCGATGAACCCGGCTTTGACCGTCAGGATTCAAAAATTGCCAGCCTGAATTTCTCCAGCAAGCGCTTTGATAAATTTTCCCTTGAAGTCATTGGTGGCTATGCTCGCTCGGACATTGCCTATGGCTATGATGAAGACTGGGTGTTTAGTGGTTTTCACCCCTTTGAATACTCCTCTACGGACAGGTACTTTCGTGACCGTGAGACGGTAAGTGGTGAAATACGCCTGCTCTCTTCCGAATCAGGGGCATTACTGGGCGGCAGAACAAGCTGGGTTGCTGGCATTTACTCACTGCATCAGGATGTTGATCTTGATCGGAATTACACCTTTCTTGATGACATTTATTCCAGTCGTTTTATTATTGATCGTCTGGCTTTTTATGCAGAAACCAATACAACACTTTCCGATCACCTATCACTGGATGTAGGGCTGCGTAGCGAGCGTTTTAGTGCAGAGTTCATGGATTC
>JAURCS010000066.1 GCA_030828385.1 Gammaproteobacteria bacterium | reverse complement strand
GTCTCTTGCCTCTTGCCTCTTGCCTCTTGTTTTTTCTTTTTTTCCTGCCGCCTCCCTGCACCGCCCACCTTTTTCCTTAATCCTTTTTCCTTTATCTTTTTTCTTGTGACTTGCGACTTGCGACTATCTTACTTCTCCACCGTATACGTCAAATCCACACTCTGGCTTACACCGGTTTGCACCTCAAGTTTTACACGTTCAGTAAGGATATATTCCAGAGTCAGTGTGTTTTCTCGATCAAACAGGCCGATGTCATAACGCATGAACAGGTTGGGACGTAGATACTTGCCCAGACCAAGAGCACTATCACGGTAGTCGTTACTGGTACTAATATCCACCATATCCAGCCCCAGTCCTTTTCTGACACTGTTGGTCAATCCATTACCTTTTTCCAGACAGGGTCACATTATCCTGCTGAAGGTCTACCGTATAGTTATCCTGAAGATAATCAATGGAATAAGTCTCCAGCCAGCCAGAGGCAGATTGACGCCTATAGGCAACTTCCAGCTTAAAGCGATCACTGTCATAGGTCTCGGCATTCTCTGTGACAAAGCCTGTGCCAAAACTGAGCGTTTCACGAACCGTATCATTAAGAGGAATAATGTAAGCCATATTGACCTGGGATCTGACCGGCGATAAGCCTAAATCACTGTCGATATGATGCCCGCGGGTATTGATATAACGGTTTTCATAGGTTGCCCTGAATCGCGGTCCGGTATCGGTTGTAAAACCGACGCCGGTCGACCATGCATTCCTGGCCCTGGGAAGAAGAGAGATATTAATCGGTACCGCCCCCTGATTCACGCGCGACAACTGAGGCGACACGTTTATGATGTTGAAATATCGACTTTCATCAAAGTTGGTTCGCTGTTCCAGCAGACGATCGCTGCTGTAGGGTTCCCCTGCCTCCAGAATTACCAGGCTTTCTATAAAAGCCAGCGAAAAACCGGGTACTGGTTCGATATTGATTTCACCAAATGAGAAGCGTGGACCAGGTTCAAAATCAATGAATATTTCAGCCAGATAGTCACTCATATCCACCCGCAGTTCCGCGCGCTGAAAACGCGCAGCAAAGTACCCGTTCTCAATGGCCCTGGCACTTAATGTGTTCTTGATATCCTCATATTCCCCATGATGCAGAGGTGTTTTCTCCATATCCGGCAATTCATCGATAATTTCCTGAAATAGCACCTGATCTTCTTAACTGAAAGCAATGTGAACACTTACATTTTCTACCAGAATCTGATCTCCCGGAACCATGTATATGCTCAACAACCAGCATTCTTCAGGCTCGCTGAAGCTCAATTCAAAAGTACTGCGGTAATAACCAAGCGCATTGGCAGCATTACGGATATTGGTTCTGACCTGGGGCGCCAGGCGATTTAGACGGGACAGTGGGGTATCACAGGATTCAGCGCTGATAGCCAAATGATTACGAATATTGGCCGCTAATTCCTCATTTACGCCCTGAATACGAATTCTTGCCAGTTCACTGGTCTGTCCAGAGACTGAACTGACCGTCAGGATGAACAGGCAGAGAAAAACAAAAAAGCGAAGTGAGATGTGCATGACAGTCTTGCTGATAAATAACGGTAAAAGTAGCTAAAATTCAAAATAATGAAGGCAAATATCCAATAAAAACTACTATCACCTATTAAACCAACTATAACTCTTCACTTTACTGATTTATTAATATTTGATGAAAACTGTTCCGATCTTGTGGGCATCGTCGGTTAAAAATGCTAATCTTCACTTTTTTGCCGCCATCAGCATAAAAAATCTGCGAAAATGGCGGTCTCGCATACAAACGGTGACACAATGGCAGTCTTACTGGTAATTAATGGTCCAAACCTGAATTTGCTTGGTAGCAGGGAACCGGAAATATATGGCTCCGATACCCTTGATGAGATCAACTCAAAATTAACAGGGCTTTGCGAGGAAAGCGGTCACCGGATTGAGTTTCTGCAAAGCAATGCTGAAGCTGAAATCATTGAACGCGTTCACCAGGCAAAAAAAACAGGCGTAGACTTTATTATTATCAACCCGGCGGCTTTTACCCATACCAGTATCGCTCTCAGGGATGCCCTGTTAGGAGTAGAAATTCCATTCATTGAGGTCCACCTCTCTAATATTCATGCCAGGGAGGAGTTTCGAAAACATTCCTTTTTAAGCGACATTGCTATCGGTAGCGTAGTCGGCCTCGGGCCCATTGGCTACGAACTGGCCTTGCAGGCGGCACTGGCAAGAATTGAATAATAACCATTAACCTGACAAAACAGTATCGGCATACCCGATATAGCAGAAATAGTAAGTGTACTGACATGTACAAAAGCTGAATAGCTAATTTAGCCAGGTAGCAAAAAAACACCCGGTAATCTATTTACAATATTTATTATCAGACAAACACAGGCAAATAAAGAGATAACAATGGATATCAGAAAAGTAAAAAAACTTATCGAATTACTTGAATCATCTGACGTGGCAGAAATAGAAATCAAGGAAGGCGAAGAAGCGGTTCGCATCAGCCGCAACTCCCCCTATTCCGCCCCTGCCCCCCAGTATGCTCAGGCTCCTGCAGCGCCAGCTCCTGCCAGTGACTCTGCAGAAGTAAAAAGCAGTAGCAATGAGCACAAAGGTGCGGCCGTTAAGTCTCCCATGGTGGGCACCTTCTATCGCTCACCCTCTCCTACTTCCCCTGCTTTTATCGAAGTGGGCAAGCAGGTACAGGCCGGTGATGTCATTTGTATTATCGAAGCCATGAAAATGATGAACCAGATTGAAGCCGACAAGGCTGGCACCATAGAAGCAATCCTGGTGGAGGACGGGGAACCCGTCGAGTTTGATCAGCCCCTTGTCACAATCGTCTAGGGAAGCGCTGGTTAAGTATGACTCACAAACATCCAGGAATTATCTACTCATGTTGAAAAAAGTATTAATAGCAAACCGCGGTGAAATTGCCCTGCGTGTCCTTCGAGCCTGCAAGGAAATTGGCATTAAAACTGTCGCGGTACATTCAACTGCTGACAGAGACCTGATGCATGTCATGTTGTCTGATGAATCAGTCTGTATTGGCCCCCCCTCTTCTACCGACAGTTACCTGAACGTTCCGGCGCTGATCAGTACCATGGAACTTACCAATGCCGATGCTGTACATCCTGGTTATGGCTTTCTTTCCGAAAATGCGGATTTTGCCGAACAGGTGGAACAGTGTGGATTTATTTTTATTGGCCCGACCGCCGAAACCATTCGCTCCATGGGCGACAAGGTCAGCGCCATTGACGTTATGAAAAAAGCCGGCGTCCCAACTGTCCCTGGTTCTAACGGCCCACTGGGAGAGGATGAAAAAGAAATCCTCGCCCTTGCAGAAAAAATTGGCTTTCCTGTGATGATCAAGGCGGCGGCCGGCGGCGGCGGTCGTGGCATGCGCGTTGTTGAAAAGGCTGAAGAGCTGATCAAATCAATTCAGGTCACCAAGAGCGAAGCCAAATCCTATTTCGGCAGCGATGTTGTGTACCTGGAAAAATTTCTGGGCAATCCCCGCCATGTTGAAATTCAGGTCATCGGCGACGGCAGAGGTAATGCCATTTGTCTCGGTGACCGTGACTGCTCCATGCAACGTCGTCATCAAAAAGTTGTTGAAGAAGCACCAGCCCCGGGCATTGACGAAAAAACCCGGGCAGGCATCATGGATACCTGTATAAAGGCCTGTGAAAAAATAAAATACCGTGGTGCCGGCACCCTGGAATTTCTCTATGAAGACGGCGAATTTTATTTTATTGAAATGAATACCCGTGTACAGGTCGAGCATCCCGTTACCGAGCGCGTTACCGGCATTGACATTGTCAGGGAACAATTACGCATCGCGGCGGGCCTGGAGCTGTCTGTAAAGCAGGAAGACATCAGTATTATTGGACATGCCATTGAATGCCGTATCAATGCTGAAGACCCGAATACATTTATGCCTAGCCCCGGCACCGTCAAGCTTTTCCATTCTCCCGGGGGAAATGGCATCAGGGTAGACTCGCATATTTATAGCGGCTATACCGTTCCACCTTATTATGACTCGCTGATTGCCAAGCTTATTGCCTTTGGCCCAACCCGCGACGTAGCCATTGGCAGAATGCAGAATGCATTGGGTGAAATGCTGGTAGACGGAATTAAGACTAATATTCCGCTTCAGGTCGACATCATGAAAGATGAAGGCTTCAGGAAAGGCGGTGTCAATATCCACTACCTGGAAGAAAAGCTCAAAGATCGCTAGAGCGCCGGATCGACAAATAAATTTCCTGCCTGGTGCCCAAGCGTACCAGGTCGATTCATAACCCATATTGGAAAGGGGTCCCAGACTATCTCCTGGCTGCAAATACAGATTCCGGTACAGGCAACCCAGGCTGACACGGTTGAGCAGGTATTGTTGGATGCCGGCGCCCTGTCGGTCACCCTTACCGATTCACAAGACCAGCCAATTTTCGAACCCGGCCCGGGTGAAACGCCTATCTGGGACCTGGTTACCGTGGTGGGACTATTTTCCTCAGAGCTCGACCAGCACGCCTTGCAAGTTACCCTTGATGAAGCCCTTGCCTCTCTGTCTCTCGATTCTTGTCCCCTGACGCACCTCGAAGATCAGGATTGGGAGCGTGCCTGGCTCGACGATTTTCAACCCATGTGTTTTGCCAATCACTTTTGGGTCTGCCCTACAGGCATGAAACCCGACACTGAAAATGCGGTCGTTATGGAACTGGACCCGGGCCTGGCATTTGGCACGGGAACGCACCCAACCACCGCCATGTGTCTGGAATGGCTGGCCGCAAATGATGTCAGCAACAAAGACCTTATTGACTATGGGTGTGGTTCCGGGATACTCGGCATTGCCGCTCTGCTATTGGGGGCCGACAGGGTTTACGGGGTAGACAATGATCCACAGGCGCTGCAGGCCACAAACGATAACTGCAAAAAGAACTCCCTTTCCCAGTCACGCTTTAAGCTTTATTTACCGGGTGATTTTGCCAATGCTCTGCGCCATGAAGAATTGCAGCAGGTGGATATTGTGCTGGCCAATATTCTTGCTGGCCCACTGATAAATCTGGCCGAATACCTGACCGCCATGATAAAACCGGGAGGCATCATTCTGCTATCCGGCATCCTGCGGGAACAGGCTGAGGAAGTCATCTCAGCCTATGAAAAGTGGATCAGTTTTTCACCCCCTCTTTATCAGGCAGATTGGGTTAGACTGGACGGAATACGTAAAAACTGACGGCTAACTCTGGAAAGCAAGATCAATCACAGACTCCTATAATTCAGGTCACTAAACATTTACAGACAGGTTAGAATTACAAAAACCCCTAACCCAGATTTTCAATGGCCAACTTCCTCACTCAATGCCCATACTGCCAGACCTCTTTCAAGGTGACCGATGCCCATATGCAAGCTGCCAATGGTGTTGTCAGGTGTGGCTCATGCATGGAAGTGTTTCTGGCTACCCAGAACAAAATAACGCCCGGGCAAAATAAAGAGAGTACGGAAAGTCATAACAGGGAAAAATCTCCCTCCGACGAACCATCAACGCATACTGAAAAACCCGATTCCCCACTCGCTTCAACACCTACGCCAGAACAGGTAGATATTCCATTATTCACCATGGAACCGGACGTTGACGAGATTTATGCGAAAAACAATCCGGAACCAGCTGAAACACAATTTAATACAGAAGATACTGCTGAAAACCATTCCGGGATTACAGAAGCAAGCGCGACAGAAGAAGAAAATACCCCTTTTATTTCATGGGAAACCTTTGATGGCGCGGAAGATGACACGACAGAACCCGGGGACAATAAACCGAAAGATTCCTTGCCCGAACAATCCACAGAAGAAACCGCCGTGTTTTTCGAGGAACAAATATTTTCGGCAGATGATGATAGAGAAAACCTCGAGCAAGGCGATGATGAAAGTGATGAAACTGATAATAATCATGAAGCGATAGCAGAGCAGGCATCACCAGAATATACCGAAGACAGTCTGGAGAACTTCGAAAACCCGGTCAACCAGCACGTTGACCAAGAAACTTTAGATGATACAAACCAGAAAAGTCCTGTCGGGTTCAACGCCTTTCTTAATCCTGCGGCATATCAAGTTGAAGTCATCGATTTCAGTTTCGATCTGACCCCGGAAGATAATAGCGACGCTATCATAGCCAGTGATGAGCCGCCACAAGCGGATTCCAGCGACCAAAATTTCGCGCAGGAGGATGCACTTGTTCAGGTTCATGAAGATGCATCAAAGCCAGACAAGACTCTGGCAGAAACAGCTGGGGAAATATCCAGGGATGAGGACGAGCAGGCCATTGACAAGCTCGCAGCAAGCGCCTCAAGTATGGGACTCACTGCAGCACAGGTTGAAGGGGATCTGGAAGAAAGCGCCATTCCGATACTGGCGCTCGACTTTGTTGCCAGTGAAAATATTCCGGTAAGTCACCAGCAAAGCGCCTTTGCCTGGTCCCCTGTACTTAAACAGGCACCGCTTCCCGAGCAAGGTACTACGCTGGTTGAAAAACTTCCGCTACAAACAGATGATGAAAAAGCCTTCATCCACAACAATCTCTCCACATTAAGAGATAGTGATTCACTCCTGCCACTACCGCCGGAAAACCTGGAAGCAATTAATGAAGAGCCGGTGGAACTTGCCAGTTTTTATGATCCCCTGAAGAAAACCAAAACCATTGCCCTGTCCTTGCTTAGCGTTTTACTGATTTTTACTCTTGCCGGACAATTTGCCTGGTATAACCTCGAGTCGCTAATTGAGGATGAACGTTTCGACCCGGCAACTGCCCGTCTGTGCAATTTAATTGAATGTCCCGACACCAGAGCAATAGATCTTTCTGCCCTGATTACCGAAGAACTGATGATTCGCTCTCATCCTACGCTGGCAGATGCCCTTCTGGTTAATTTTATTTTCCGTAATGATGCAGCCAGAGAACAGGCATTCCCGCCGGTAGAGCTTAATTTTACCAACAATAACGGCACTATCGTGGCAAACCGGGTATTTACTCCCCTGGAGTACCTGCCAGAGGAAATGCACCTGTTTACCCATATGCCAGCCCATTCCTCTATTCAGGTTTCACTGGAACTGGTTGATCCTGGGGATGATGCAACGGGCTATTCACTGGTGTTCCGTAACCCCTGATCAATATCATTCAAGGCAAGCGCGCTGAGCTGGATAATTTATCCCGCGTTTAGTTCGAATCTACCCCCAAATCTAGTAGACTAACTGCCTCTGAAAGAACCCGTAGAGTCTTTGTAGTGATAAAAATCGGAAATTTTTCATTGGCTTCATGCGTTGTGCTTGCACCAATGGCGGGAGTGACGGATCAACCCTTTCGTCGTCTCTGCCGGAGCCATGGTGCAGCCTTGACGCCTTCGGAAATGCTTACCTCCAACATCAAGCTCTGGGGACAGGAAAAGACACGTTTGCGCCGATGCCATGATGGCGAGGAAGAACCCCGCGTAGTTCAGATAGCCGGCGCAGATCCCTTGATGATGGCTGAGGCAGCACGTCTCAATGCTGAACAGGGTGCTCAGATCATCGACATCAACATGGGATGTCCAGCCAAGAAAGTCCTGAAACGCTCGGCCGGTTCAGCACTCCTGCAATATCCTGACCAGGTAGAAGCCATCCTGAAAGCGGTTGTTGCGGCCGTTGATGTTCCTGTTACGCTTAAAATCCGAACCGGCTGGAATCCGGAAAATCGCAATGGCGTGGCAATTGCCAGATTAGCCGAAGATTGCGGCATTCAGTCTTTGGCGGTTCATGGCAGAACTCGTGCTTGTGCTTTCAAGGGGGCTGTCGAATATGACACCATCGCTGCAATCAAGAATGCTATCTCCATTCCTGTCTTCGCCAATGGTGATATTGAGTCACCCCATCAGGCCGCGCAAGTACTCAAACAAACCCGGGCAGATGGATTAATGATAGGTA
Organism: Gammaproteobacteria bacterium; assembly: GCA_030828385.1. Taxonomy (GTDB): domain Bacteria; phylum Pseudomonadota; class Gammaproteobacteria; order Pseudomonadales; family Pseudohongiellaceae; genus Eutrophocola. Next base: position 993 of record JAURCS010000066.1, on the reverse strand, counting down.
GAGGCGCCCAGGGTAGACCCTGGATTTTCGATGCCATAAACCACTACCTGGAACACGGCACGCTGAAAAGAACAAAGACTCTTCAGGAAATCCATGCCATCATAAGCGCTCATATACGAAGTCTGCATGAGTTTTATGGGCCGGTAAAAGGTGTCTTTTTCGCCCGCAAACATACCGCCTGGTACCTTGGTAATCTGGAAGAAGCCCATGATCTGGAAATTGGCGGAAAAGAACTTGATAGTCTGGTACTTTCTTTCAGAAAAGAATTTAACAGTCTTCAAGACTGCAGCGCCCAACTTCACACTCTGGATATGATATTTGAATTCCTGACAAGTTCTGAAACAAAACAACAAGTAAAAAATCGACAATTCAAGGAACTGGCAGCATGAGTAATTTCTTTGACGAGGAAGAAGAATTTAATTCTGGCAGCAGTAAAAAAGCGGAGCCTCTTGCCACTGCCGATGAAGGCAGCATGCCAAGACAGGGACAGACCCTGAGAGAATGTGTTACATCTTCCCTCAATGACTACCTTACCAAAGTTGACAGCGAACATATCAGCGAATTATATGAACTGGTGCTATCGGAAGTAGAAGCACCCCTGCTGGAAAGCGTTATGCAATATACACGCAGTAATCAGAGCAAGGCGTCTGCCATGCTGGGTCTGAATCGTGGTACATTACGCAAGAAATTAAAAAAGTATGGCATGCTGAATTAACACCGGATTTAGCGTCAGTTAGAAACCGTAAGCAAGCCTGTTAGCTGTAACCTGAAAAGAAATCAACCTTAACATTCCTGTCCCTCAATAAATAAAGAAGACTCAACTGCAATGAATGCGCAACCCCCCTCTCCCGTGAGCCGAGCGCTCATCAGTGTTTCTGATAAATCCGGCATAGCTGAATTTGCCCGTGCCCTTCATGGCCTTGGTGTGGAACTGCTCTCTACTGGCGGCACCTACAAGTTGCTTAGCGGTAAAGGCATTCCCGTCACCGAAAT
>JAURCS010000065.1 GCA_030828385.1 Gammaproteobacteria bacterium | reverse complement strand
ACGCGAAAACAACATGAGGCCGCTTATGCAGCCAGCGGCAAAAATACCGACAACACCGAAGTTAAATTGCGTCAAGGCCTCCAGCACTGGAGCGTAAGCACCCAGCAGGACCAGAATAAAAGCACCGGATATTCCGGGAAGGATCATGGCACATATTGCGATAGCACCACAGAAAAAGTAGTACACAGGACTATTGCTGGCATCAGCCAGGGGCAGAATAGCGAGAATAACAGCGAGTACAACACCAAGGCAAAAAGCTGCAATGACAGAGGGGACTTTCCAGATCGATATATTGCCGGCAACGAAGCGTATTGACGCAATGACCAGACCGGCAAAAAAAGCCATTAGATAAGGCAGATAGTTTTCCATCAAACCAATAATTATCCTGCCCAGAAGTAATAATGACGTGAGGATGCCGGCGAACAGCGTCAACAGGAAACTGCCGTTGATATACTGCCAGGAGGCCTTGAAACCCTCATTTTTCCAGACGATCAAGGCTTTCCAGCCAAAAGACTTTATGGAATCCACCAACTCTGTATAAATATTTGTAATTAATGCGACGGTACCCCCGGAGACCCCGGGCACAGAATCCGCAGCCCCCATCGCCATCCCTTTAAAAAACAGCAGCAGTGTTTTTCGTTCAAACCGATGTGCGCGATCAGTATTCATGACAGATTAGACAATTCCGTTTGAGATCAATTTTCAACGCCACCGAGTAAAGGGACAAAGCGCACAGCTTCCAGTGTTTCATCGCTAATCTTGCCGTCAATCTTGCGGTAGAGCTTAAGTTCCTGCTGCTCTCTCCCCCCCACTGGAATTACCATGACGCCGCCTTCCTTCAACTGTTGCAGCAAAGCCCTGGGTACTTCAGTAGCGGCAGCTGTGGTGATAATGCAATCAAAGGGGGCATGCTGGGGCCAGCCAAGATTACCATCAGCGCACTTTACACTGACGTTGTTTACTCCCAGATCACGCAAGCGTTGTCGCGTTCTATCCAGTAGCGGGCGAATCCTTTCAATACTGTAAACATGTTTAACGTGCTGGGCGAGGATTGCCGTCTGGTAACCACAACCGGTACCGATTTCCAGAATAGTGGCATCGTCAGGGGCCGCATTGAGAATGGTTTCGGTCATGCGGGCAACAATATAGGGCTGACTAATGGTCTGGTTAAAGCCAATGGGTAAAGCCACATCTTCATAGGCGCGATGAGACAGCGCCTCATCGATAAATAAATGCCGCGGCGTTGTTCTGATGGACTCAAGCACATCAATAGGCTGAATACCCTGCTCTATCAAGCGGTTCACCAGCCGCTCCCTGGTTCTCAGGGAGGTCATACCTATACCTTCACGATTCAGGGTAATCATGTCTGCTTTATCCTTCTGCCCTGCTGTCATCCAGCTCAGCAGCATCACCAATGCGTGCTGAAATAGTCTTGGTCGATGTCTTTATCAGTTCTGTAAGCGCGACGTCATGGGTCATATCCGAATGAATAGGCGTAATGGAAATATAGCCATCGGCAACTTCATGAAAATCTGTACCAGGTTTATTTTCGACAGGACCGCCGGCCCGGCCTATCCAGTAAACCGTTTTTCCTCTGGGGTTTTCAGTCCTGACCGGATTTTCACTTTTTAAACGACGCCCCAGCGTGGTGAATTTAACCCCTTTGATTTTATTGGCAGGCAAGTCAGGTATATTGATATTCAGGACTGTCGCCGGAGGCATGTCGAGGGTTTCGATGAAGATTAATAACTGATGCAGGATACGCGCTGCCGTGTCAAAACTGACATCGGTCTGGACTGACTTACTGGTGACCAGCGAAACCGCGATGGCAGGTTTTGCCAGAAAGCGCCCCTCCATGGCTGCCGCCACAGTCCCGGAATAAAGCACATCATCGCCCATATTGGCGCCGTAATTGATGCCCGAAATGACTCTCTCGGGCAAAGGCCCATAAATGCCTGAAGTGCCCAGATGGACACAATCCGTGGGGGTGCCATCAACACCAATATAGTTATTACTGAGCACTTCAACTTGTAAGGGACGATCAAGAGTCAGGCAATTACTTACGCCGGAACGATCATAGGTGGGCGCTATCACCTGCAAATCATAGTGTTCTGACAGAACACGGGCCAGCGCCGTTAATCCCGGCGCTCGCACACCATCATCATTGGAGAGCAATATACTCATAGTCCTAGTGCTGACACCATCTCCCGTAAAACACTGGTTGCAAAAGCGCCCGTGGGCAAACTGAATTCTACCATCAGTTCATTGTCTCCAGCAGTTTTGATGCGTAGATTTTCAGGAATCAGACGCAGTGCCCGGCGTTCCTGTTTCAAGCCAGCATCAGCCAACCCCCGGGAAAGCACCTGATATTTTTCTATAATCCCCTGCTCCAGGCTTTTAACCTGTCCAGCGCTGGCCAACTCTCCCTTCCCCCACAATGGGCCTGTAGGATGGATATCCATTGCCACCAGTCGCCCCGGTATAGCCTGGTCCCCTTCTTCAGCCTTGAACACACTGGATGAGCCCGCCAAAGCCATTAATTCACCAGGTATATATTGATTCCAGCTACCATCAATCACCCGAGCGGCCAATACCTGATTAAAGAGGAAACTTCTGGCAGCAGATAAAATAATCCCCCGTTGAAAACGCGGTAGTTTGGCCAGCTTTCCGTTAAAAAGGGCTTCGGCCCTGGCGATATTATTGCCGCCATGACCAAAACGTTGGGGGCCGAAATAATTCGGCACTCCCTGTGCCGCCAGAGTGCTACTAACAGATGCGATCCAGGCGCTATCAACATTAATATCTCTCAGGGTAATCCTGAAGGCATTTCCCCGATGACTCCCCCTGCGCAGCTTTCTGGCGTTTCGGTGACTATCCAGAATCTTGATAGCCGGTTCGCCAAAATCTGTATCGCTCAACTCAGCTGAACTTTTCACACTGAACCACTGACGCGTTACCGCGAGTTTATCCTTGAGACCGGCATAACCGACATCCTGTATCCGTGTTGCCGTTTTTTCAGCAATGAGGCGGGCAACGTCGATGGTATTTAACCCGGATTTTTCGACTTTTAGCCAGAGATGTTCTCCACTACCTGAGAGCGGAAAGCCCAGCTCTTCTTCTACTTCAAAATCTTGTGCTACCTGCCTGAATCCGGCTTGGGGTTTTTCATTCAGGTGAGCATGGGGGAAATCTGGCGAATAGCTTGTCATGAAGTGAATACGTAAAGACTGGCTTTACCTCTGGTTGGGCAGTAATTAAGGGAAGATGTGATCAAGATGCTTTTTGCAAAAGAACGCTTGCGTAAGCGGCTATGCCTTCCCTGCGACCAGTAAAGCCAAGGCCTTCACTGGTAGTGGCCTTAACGCTGATTTCAGCAGGTGTTACCTCGAGTGCCTGCGCCAGGCTGCCACGGATAAGATCAATATAGGGAGATAATCTGGGGGCTTCTGCAACCAGTGTAATATCTGCATTAACGAGGCTCCAGCCTTGCTCGGCCATCATTCTTGTCACCTCTGATAACAATAACAGGCTGCTGATATTCTTATATCGCTCATCAGTATCTGGAAAATGTCTGCCAATATCTCCCAGTGCCAGGGCCCCGAGAATCGCATCAATCAGGGCATGAATCAGGACATCGCCATCGGAATGCGCCAGTATGGAGTAATCATGGGGAATAGGGACACCCCCCAAAACAATTGTGTTGTCGCTTCCCGGGGTGTTCGAAAAACGGTGTACATCAATGCCACTACCAATACGTATATTACTCATGACCTGCCTGCTTTTTCAGAATTTGTTCCGCAAGAAAAATATCTTCAGCTTGCGTTATCTTGATGTTTTCGCTGCTGCCCTGCACAACTTTAACCGGGTGGCCTGCATATTCCATGGCATGGGACTCATCGGTGATCAACAAATTCTCTGCCATTGCCTTTTCCAACGCATTCTTCAACAGGCCGTAACGAAACATCTGGGGTGTAGCCGCCAGCCAATAGTCTTCTCTGGGCACGGTCACTTCGATTGAGAGATCAGAATTAACCCGTTTCAAGGTTTCCCTGACCGGTGCCGCAAGAATACCGCCTACGGCTTCATTCGAAAAACTACTAATCAGCTTTTCCATATCATGAAGTGATACACAGGGCCGAACCACATCATGCACCAGCACCCAGTCTTCTGCACGGGCTTTCCCCTGCAAGGACAACAAACCATTCAACACAGAGGCAGCGCGCTCAGCACCACCTTCAGCGCTGATAAGCTTTGCTGACAGTTTTAAATTCAGTTTTTGCCACCAGTTATCCTGTTTTCCAACAACCAGAACTATCCCGCTAAGACAGGACAACTGAGAGACTCTATGCAGGGTGTGTTCAGTGATCGTGCGCCCGTTTAACTCAAGGTATTGCTTGGGTACAGCGGTCAGTGGAGAGTCAGTTTGCATGCGCCTGCCGACACCCGCCGCGGGGATAATTGCCCAGTAACGCGATTCACTGATATTCCCTGGCTTTTCCTTTTCCTCCACTGCTTTACCCTTTAATCAGTTCCTGAAGACTTACTCTTTGAACTCTGGCTATATACACTTTTTATAGTTTGCTTATGCATCTGGAAGAGCCAGGTGACCGAGATAGATGCGTGCGAATTAGTTCTGGGGCTACTTATTCGGGCTTTGATTCGGCGCTTGCTGCTGGATCTGTTGCTCTCGGATAGCCTCCTGGTTTCGGTCGCTATCGTCAGGGGCCAGAATCATATAGAAGGTTTCACCATCCTTGATTAACCCCAGTTCCTCCCGTGCCATTTCTTCAATGGCATCAGTGCCGGTTTTTAATTCTTCGACCTCACGCAGGAGTTCATTATTGCGGCTTTGCAAGACTGCATTTTCATTTTCCTGTTCCGCGATTGAGTCATTCAAGCGCGAGATTTCAGCAAGACTACCAGCCCCGCTCCAGAGCCGCAGTTGCAAACCCAGAATTATCAAAACCAGCAGCACTTGTAAAATGCGCATTATTTATCATCCAGCCAATTGGTTGCTCGACAGTCAAGCTGCATCAGTCAGAGCTGTTAACTAAATGCCTAACGTGGAAACTCCGCACGGCCCCTGTAGATAGCAGAATTCCCAAGTTCTTCTTCTATCACCAGAAGGCGATTATATTTTGCTACCCGGTCGGAGCGACAAAGAGACCCTGTTTTAATCTGTCCCGCCGCGGTGGCAACGGCTAGATCAGCAATCGTTGTATCTTCAGTTTCCCCTGATCGATGGGAGATAACTGCGGTATAACCGGCGGTTTTAGCCATATTGATGGCGGCCAGAGTTTCACTCAAGGTACCAATCTGGTTGAACTTGATAAGAATTGAATTAGCAATATTTTCCCTGATGCCTCTTTCCAGTATCCGGGTATTGGTCACAAACAGATCATCTCCTACCAGTTGCACCCTGTTTCCCAGCTTTTGCGTCAGGCAACTCCATCCCTCCCAGTCACTTTCATCCATACCGTCCTCTATGGACAGAATAGGATACTGGTCACACAGGCCGGCCAGGTAATCAGTAAATTCCTCACTGCTAAAAGCTCGACCTTCTCCGCTCAGGTCATACTTCCCATCACGGTAAAATTCCGAAGCGGCACAATCAAGCGCCAGACAAATATCTTTATCCATTTTCAAGCCCGTTTTTTCAACAGCTTCCACAATAGCGTCCAGCGCTGCGGCATTTGAAGGCAGGTCCGGGGCAAAACCACCTTCATCACCGACTGCGGTATTAAGCCCTTTAGCATTTAATACCGATTTCAGTGCATGGAAAATTTCGGCACCATAACGCAGGGCTTCATGAAAATTATCAGCACCCACTGGCTGTATCATAAATTCCTGGATATCCACGTTGTTGTCAGCATGCTCTCCGCCGTTAATGATGTTCATCATCGGCACAGGCATGGAATAGCTTCCAGCAGGATTAGCCTCGGGTAACTCGGCGATATAGGCATATAGGGGCATCCCCTTGCTCTGTGCTGCTGCCTTGGCCGTTGCCAGTGAGACGGCAAGAATGGCATTGGCACCCAGATTGCCCTTGTTGTCAGTCCCGTCCAGCTCAATCATGGCTTTATCAATGGCCGTTTGATCCAGTGCATTCACCCCTTTCAGGCAGGCCTGAATTTCATTATTGGCGGCGGCGACGGCTTTCAATACGCCTTTGCCGTTATAGCGAGCAGGATCCTTGTCGCGCAATTCCAGAGCTTCCCTGGAACCAGTGGAGGCACCGGAGGGAGCGCAGGCACTACCGGTTTCCCCAGTGGCAAGCTGAACATCCGCCTGAATCGTGGGATTACCCCTTGAATCGAGAACTTCTCTCGCTTGAATTTTTATTATTTCTGTCATTGTTTCCCTTTAAATTACTGCCCTGAGTAAAAGTTAGCTAAAAATTAGTTCAATGAATAGACTTGATTGAATACGCTCAATCTTTGCCGCTGCCTGATAAGTAAAGCCTAGGCGGTATCTATGTCTTCCTGGCTTTTTATCAGGTCATCAAGTGCTTTTAGCTGGCTCAGGAACGTTTTCAACGTAGCCAGCGGTAAAGCACAGGGGCCATCACACAAAGCTTTTGAAGGATCCGGATGCGCTTCAATGAAGAGGCCGGCAATTTTTTGTGCTATTCCGGATTTGGCCAACGCGGTGACATCCTTGCGACGTCCGCCGGCACTGCTGGATTGACCGCCAGGTAGTTGCAGTGAATGGGTGACATCAAAAAATACCGGACAACCAAATCCTTTTAATATTGGGAACCCCAGCATGTCCACTACCAGATTGTTATAGCCAAAACTGGAGCCACGTTCACAGAGCATCAAGCGGGTGTTTCCAGCTTCAGTAAATTTCTGCAGGATATTGCCCATTTCAGGCGGTGATAGAAATTGGGCTTTCTTGATATTAATCACCTTGCCAGTCTTTGCCATGGCCTGAACAAGATCGGTCTGTCGTGACAGGAACGCAGGCAACTGCAGGATGTCGGCCACCTCGCCAACGGCTTCTGCCTGATAGGGTTCATGCACATCAGTAATAACAGGTACTTTGAAGGTTTCTTTTACCCTGGAGAGAATAGCAAGCCCCTTTTCAAGACCCGGTCCTCTATAGGAGTTGATAGAGGACCGATTCGCCTTGTCAAAAGATGCCTTAAAAATATATGGGATGGAAAGTGACTTGCAAACATCGCTAAAAGTTTCAGCGACTTCAAGCGCCAATGAATCACTTTCGAGAACATTAAGCCCCCCTATAAGTACCATGGGAGCATCGTTGGCTATAGCTATATCGCCGACTGTAATAGTACTTGTCATGAAGTGCGCGCCTTTCTCAATACGAGTCAGTTGGTAACGACCTGGGACTCAATACTGCCATGCTCTGCGTCATGATATTTTATTGCGGCATTGAGGAATCCGGTAAACAGCGGATGACCATCCCGTGGCGTCGATGTGAATTCCGGGTGAAACTGGCATGCCAGGAACCAGGGATGCCCGGTAATTTCCAGTACTTCCATCAAGTTCCCATCAAGGGATTTTCCGGTAAAGCGCATGCCCTGGCTTTGCAGTTTATCCACATAATTATTATTAACCTCATATCGGTGGCGATGACGCTCAACAATCACATCTTTCTGGTAACAGGTTTTTGCAATGGAATCATTTTCCAGTCGACATTCCTGTCCGCCCAGACGCATGGAGCCGCCAAGATCGGAATTTTCATCCCGGACCTCTACCTCCCCTTTTGCGGTCACCCATTCAGTTATCAGAGCAATAACCGGATCCGCACAACTCTGCTCAAATTCTGTGCTGTGCGCACCAGATAAACCCAACACATGACGTGCGTACTCAATCACCGCTACATGTAATCCAAGGCAGATTCCCAGATAGGGAATATTATTCTCCCGCGCAAAGCGGGCAGTGAGAATCATGCCTTCAATACCCCGCTCTCCAAAACCGCCAGGAACAACTATGGCATCAACGTCAGCCAAGCTCTGCACACTTTCTTCATTGATGCTTTCTGAATCAATATAGCTGATTTTGACACGGGTTCTTGTTTGTATTCCGGCATGGCGAATCGCCTCATTGAGAGATTTATAGGCATCCAGCAGCTCCATATACTTGCCTACCATGGCTATCTTGATCTCTCGATCAGGATTTAATGTTGCTTCAACAACACGCTCCCATTCCGACAGATCTGCTGGCGGGCACTCCAGATGAAAGCGCTTTAGAATAATTTCATCGATACCGGTGTTGTGAAGCAGGATGGGGGCGGAATAAATAGTAGCGGTGTCCTCAAGGGATACAACTGCAGGTAACTCAACGTTGGTGAACAGCGCAATTTTCCTGCGTGCAGACTCAGGCAATTCATGATCTGAACGACACACCAGAATATCCGGCTGAATACCAATTGAACGCAAATCCCTGACACTGTGCTGAGTTGGCTTGGTTTTGGTTTCACCGGCAGTGCTGATATAAGGGACCAGAGTGAGATGCAGGAACATAGCTCTGTCAGAGCCCAGTTCTACCTTCATCTGACGAACTGCCTCCAGAAAAGGCTGTGACTCAATATCACCAACAGTACCGCCAATTTCAACGAGAGCGACATCTGCATCACCAGCACCATCCAGCACCCGGGCTTTGATCTCGTCGGTAATGTGAGGAATAACCTGAATAGTGGCACCGAGGTACTCGCCGCGGCGCTCTTTCTTGATCACTTCTTCGTATATGCGCCCTGCAGTGAAATTATTTTTCTGTGTCAGGGTTTTACGAATAAAACGTTCGTAATGGCCAAGGTCCAGATCAGTCTCTGCACCATCATCGGTAACAAATACTTCACCATGCTGGAATGGACTCATGGTTCCGGGATCAACATTAATATAGGGGTCGAGTTTAAGCATGGTCACATTAAGACCACGAGCTTCGAGAATTGCTGCGAGAGAGGCGGAAGTAATCCCTTTGCCAAGGGAGGAAACAACACCACCCGTAATGAAAATAAACCGTGTCATTTAGGGTCCATCAGTTGTTATTAGTCTATGATTCTGATGGAAGTGCAGGTTATCAGATAGCCTTAGTAGCCACAATGCAAATCTTCCCTTTGCCACTGAAATTTATATAATTTTTTATTCTTTTGCGAAGCACTTTTCAGCATATATTTATCACATATGAACAGGTCGGCCACTGCGACCAATTCGTTTTCACGATAAATCAGTGGTGTACTGCCACGAAGCCAGGGCGGAACCTGATAATCTGGCAGTATTTTTTTAAGTGACCGGGTTTTCCTGCCCGCTGGTTTGGCCTGTTCTCCCCCTTGTTTAAACCTCACCTCAAGGGCATCGCCAGGTGTGATATCCACCCCCTCACCATCACTTTCCAGCAAAGCAAGTGTACCCATCTTTCCCGGCAGTTTTAACAGATTGCTGGTATCCCATGTCATTCTGATGGACTCCGGTGTCTCGGTTTGCGGCAATACCAGGTAAAGATGGGAAGCAAAGCGTCGAAGTTCATAGCGCTGACCAGATTTTCCCCAACTGATCAGTGGCATGGCATCCTGCGCAGCAGGAATTAAAACCTGGAAAACCTGTTCAATGACATT
>JAURCS010000064.1 GCA_030828385.1 Gammaproteobacteria bacterium | reverse complement strand
CGGAATCGGGGTGGCGTGTCTGAGCAGCTTCGGGTTGGTGAGTTTTATTAAATCCAAACTCAAGCGGGCTTGATATTTATCAAGTAGCGTCGGGCTAAAGTCATTACCTTTATAATTAAAGATAGCAGAAGTATGAGTCAGTGCAGTCGCGAGCATGAAAAGTTTTGCCGGGCCTGTCAATGCCAAGTACTATCGTTAAATGATGAATGAAAAAAGAGGGCGTCTCATTAATACCAGAATTCTGAAATTTACCCAGACAAGCCTGCTGCTGCTTTTAGCACTTCCTGTTTTTGCCCATGGTGTGGCAGCTGGCGATGCTGACTTTATTCAACGCATCAGTGGTGTGGCATTCATGCCCTACGTCTATCTTGGTGCCAAGCATATGTTCACCGGCTATGACCATTTGTTATTTCTGGCCGGCGTAATTTTCTTTCTTTATAAAATGAAAGACGTGGCGCTTTATGTCAGCCTGTTTGCTGTTGGCCACAGTATCACCCTGTTATTGGGTGTGCTGGGCGGCATCAGGGCAGATGCCTATATCGTCGATGCCATTATTGGTCTTTCTGTTGTCTACAAGGCCTTTGAAAATATGGGCGGCTTTGAACGCCTTGGTGTCTATATTAATACCCGGCATGCGGTGTTTTTGTTTGGCCTGGCGCATGGTTTCGGTCTCTCCACCAAGTTGCAGGACCTGTCCATTGCCAGTGAAGGGCTGGTGCCGAATATGCTGGCCTTTAATGTCGGCGTTGAACTGGGACAGTTGGCAGCCCTGACTATTATGCTGCTGGCCTTTCAGTTCTGGCGCCAGAGTCCCAGCTTTCTGAAAGGGGCTTTCACTACCAATCTGATCATCATGTGTGCCGGCTTCATATTATTTGGCTACCAGATGACCGGCTATTTTATCGCCTGACTCACACTCGGGATTTCTACTACGGAATTTATTCATGAATAATATCGAACCACCTTCCAAGAACACCTTAATCAAGGCCACGGTGGCCTCTGTTTTGGCCGCAGCCATTATCCTGATTCTTGTTGTCCTGCCCGCCGAATACGGGATTGATCCTACCGGTTTTGGTGGCGCCACCGGCCTCACGCAACTTAATGCCGAGCCCACGGTGACCATTGAAATCAGCGATATCATCGGCGGTAATGAAGTGCTGAGGGAAGTGGAAATTCCCGGCTTTGGCGAACCCACTCCTTTGCCCAATCCTGCGGTATTCCAGGATCAGGAGGAGGTGCCGCGAACGGATGTGGTAACAATTGTGATTCCACCGGAAAGCGAGACCGAAGTAAAACTCTACCTGCGCGAAGGCAAAATGGCGGTGTATTCCTGGGCCGTGGATCAGGGAGATGTCTATGTGGACTTCCATGGCCATGATGCTTCTTTCGGGCCTGATTTTTTTGTGCGCTACAAGGAACAGCAGGAAGGGGCTGGCGGCAATGGCTCACTGATCGCGCCTTTTCGTGGTGAACACGGCTGGTACTGGCTTAACTATAATGAGTATGAAGTTACTATCACGCTAACGGTGACCGGCTACCATGATCGGGTAATCGATTACGGTATTTTCTGATGCCATCAGAAACCGCCGATGAGCATGGGTAGCGTCGGTAGTAAAGCGGTTGCAAAGCGGTAGTAAGTAGCTTGAATTACAGCTCTGAAGGAGTCGGGTTTCTGATTTCTTCCAGCATCTCTTCGCTATCCCATTCAAAGGCGCCGGCCCACACGGTGGCTACATCCCCATTTTCATCCACCAGCCAGGAGCTGGGCACAGCACCAATGCCGTAGGTGGCAAAATAGCCATTCAGCTTGACGAAGTTACCGGGGAATTCCCGCTCATATAGGAAATCGTTAATGGTGTCGGTGTCTTCATCAGAGGCAAAAATAAAGGTATAGCCTTCAGCTTCCAGTGCCTGGGCTGCGCGATTGATGGAAGGGATTTCGCGGATACAGGGTGCGCACCAGGTGGCCCAGAAATTTACAAAGACTTTTTCGCCTGCAAACAGCTCGATATCAAAACCGCGACCATCCAGAGTCTGGAAAGTCTTGCTGTCCGGATCATCATCCTGCGCCAGAGTCGCCAATACGCCGTTGACCTGTGGTTGATATCCCTGGGTAACAGATTCTTCAGCACCGGGTTCAATGACTTGCTGTTCCTGGCTGCAGGCTTGCAGTAAAAAGACGCTTATCAGGATGAAAAAAGTAGTACGTATCATGGCGTTGCTCAATTTTTTATCAGGAGGCATGGTAAGTTTACCGTCACCGGCAGTCAATTATTCAGCACAGGCATGCTTGTTACAGGCCTGTGTATTATTTGATCAGTGCTGACGGAGTGGCCGTAAAATCACATAATATGAAAGATTCTCCTGTTTTACGGGTCATTGCACTAATCGGTTTAACCGCTATATCATCCTCAAACCGGATTTATTACCGATCCTGACCAAACCAGTATTTATAAAGAGGAAGACCCCATGAAAACCCGATTACTTACCACCGCAATTTTCGCAGGCTTGTTCAGCCTGTCAGCCCAGGCTGGCCTGGAAACTGGCGCTACAGCCCCTGTATTTACTGCCCAGGCCTCCATGGACGGGGAGGAGTTTACCTATTCCCTGCAGCAGACCCTGAATCTGGTAGGGCCTACCGTGGTGTATTTCTATCCCTCTGCCTACACCCAGGGCTGCAATATCCAGGCTCATACCTTTGCCATCAATATGGACAAATTCCGTGCAGCAGGCGCATCCGTTGTAGGGGTTTCCCTGGACAGCATTGAACGCCTGAATGACTTCTCTGCTGATCCTGAATACTGCGCCGGTGAGCTGGCAGTTGTCTCCGATGCCGACGGCAGCATTGCCGCATCCTATGATCTGGATGTGCGTCAGGGTCGCGCCGGCTTCAAGGATACCCGTGGCGTGGATATCGACCATGGCTTTGCCTCACGCGATACTTTCATCGTTGATACGGACGGTACCATCGTTGGCACCATCGGTGGCGTTTCTCCGGAAGAGAATGTCATGCAGTCTCTGGAAATGATCCAGAAGCTGGCGGCACGCTAGTCTCTGATTATGTCATTAAAAAAACGGAGCCGGTTGGCTCCGTTTTTATTTCCTTAATAGATAGTCGAGAATTACAGTCTTAAATTATCGCTTAATCAACCTGTTTTCTGCTTAACCTCGCGCCTCATATCTGCTTTACTAGCACCTTCTTTTACTACCAGATTCAGTTTTTATGAAAGCACTTTGTGATGTGCGCGATTACATGACACTGGCCCAGAGCCGGGTCCCGCGAATGTTCTTCCAGTATGCCGATTCCGGCTCCTGGACCCAGAGTACCTATAAGCGAAATGAAAGTGATTTTGAAGACATCCTGTTTCGCCAGCGGGTGGCGGTGGATATGTCCAATCGCTCTCTGGAATCCACTCTTGCCGGACAAAAGGCCAGTATGCCGGTCGCGTTAGCCCCTATTGGTATGCTGGGTATGCAACATGCCAATGGTGAAATTCTCGCGGCGAAAGCAGCGGAAAAAGCCGGTATTCCGTTTACCCTTTCCACCATGAGTATTGCCTCCATCGAGGATGTGGCGGCGAATACGGAAAAGCCGTTCTGGTTTCAGCTCTACGTGATGAAAGACAAGGTGTTTGCCGGCAACCTGATTGATCGGGCCAAGGCGGCAGGGTGCAGTGCGCTGGTATTGACTTTGGATCTGCAGATTCTTGGCCAACGTCATAATGATATTCGTAATGGCCTCAGTGCTCCGCCACGCTTTACCCCCAATCACTTGTGGCAGGTGATGACCCGGCCACGCTGGGCCTTGGGTATGCTCGGCACCCGTCGCCATACCTTTGGCAATATCGTCGGTCACGCCAGCAGCGTTACTGACCTTTCCTCGCTTTCCTCCTGGACTGCGGAACAGTTCGATCCCAAGCTGAACTGGGAAGACGTAGCCTGGATCAAGGAACGTTGGGGTGGCAAGTTGATTCTTAAAGGCATCATGGATGCCGAGGATGCTAAATTTGCCGTAAACACCGGTGCTGATGCCATTGTGGTGTCCAATCATGGCGGACGCCAACTGGATGGGGCACCTTCTTCCATTACTGCATTACCCCAGATCATGGATGCCGTGGGCGACAAAATCGAGATTCATATTGATGGTGGTGTGCGCAGTGGTCAGGATGTGCTTAGGGCGATTTGTCTGGGTGCTGATGGCGTCTGGCTTGGTCGCGCTTATGTCTATGGACTGGGTGCCAGGGGAGAAGCGGGCGTCAGTGAGGTACTGGAGATTGTGCGCAAGGAACTTGATACCACCATGGCGCTGTGTGGTGAACGTCTGATTGAGAACGTCGGGCCGCATAATTTATATATGCAAAGGAACTAGGATCAGAAAATCCATCAAGCCATTGTGTGTATTTGCTGTAGCCAGCTTTATAATACGCGACAAAATCAAAGCAGAATAAAAAACAGAATTGATAAAGATAAATAAAGATAAATAAAGAGTAAGGAAAGCAGTATGTCCGAGTACGAAAAACCCAAGGTGGAAAATAATAGACCCGAGCCTCTGCCGGGGCAGGTGACCGTACGTGAGGCAGTGATTAGCCTGTTTCGCAGCTTTGGTATCGACAGGGTGTTTGGTAACCCGGGTTCCACCGAGCTGCCCATGTTCCGTGATTATCCAAAAGATTTTAAATATGTACTAGGCTTGCAGGAAAGTATTGTAGTGGGCATGGCCGATGGTTATGCCCAGGCCACGCGTAATGCCGCGGTAGTAAATTTACATTCAGCCGTAGGGGCAGGTCATGCGGCCGGGAATATTTTTACCGCGTTTAAAAATCAGACGCCCCTGGTGATCACAGCGGGTCAGCAAGCCAGATCCATTCTTCCCTTTGAGCCATTTCTTTACGCCCAACAGGCCTCTGAATTTCCCATGCCCTATGTGAAATGGAGCTGTGAACCGGCGCGCGCGGAAGATGTTCCGCTGGCCATGGCCAGAGCCTATTACACGGCCATGCAGGCGCCTCAGGGACCCACTTTTGTGTCGGTGCCCATTGATGACTGGGATTGTTATTGCGATGCACCTGATGCGCGGGCCATCAGTCAGCAGATCCAGGGTGAAATGCAGTTGCTGGAAAAAGTCGCCAAAGCGCTGAACAATGCCCAGAAACCTGCCTTTGTGGTTGGCGCCGGTGTCGGCCGTGAAGATGCCTGGGATGAAATTATCTCCCTGGCACAAACCCATAACAGTCTGGTCTATGCCAGCCCGATGTCTGCCCGCAACAGTTTTCCTGAAGATCACGCCCTGTTTGCCGGCTTTCTGGCGGCGAGCCGTCAGGAGATTGTCAAAGCCCTGAACGGCCATGATGTGATTATTGTGCTGGGTGCGCCGGCTTTTACCTATCATGTGGAAGGCAGTGGTCCGCATATTCCCGAAGGCAGTGAATTATTTCAGATTGTGGATAACGCCAATACCGCGGCCTGGTCGCCGGTGGGTACGGCAGTCATCAGCAGCATGAAACCGGCTCTGCAATTTCTCAATGCCAAGGCTGCGCCCAAGCCCAGAGCCGTGCCTGATCCCAGACCAGCGGCGGCAGTGCTGGATGGTAAACCGTTTAACGATAAATATGTGCTGCAGCAGTTGGCAAAGCTAAGAAAGCCGGATTCCATCATCGTGGAAGAAGCGCCCAGTTGTCGTGGGCCAATGCATGATTATTTACCGATTCTGGAAAGAGATACTTTTTATACCTGTGCCAGTGGTGGTCTTGGTCATGGTTTACCGGCAGCGGTGGGTGTGGCCATGGCGCGTCCCAAGGATAAAGTCATTGCGCTGTTGGGCGATGGTTCTGCTATGTTTGCCATTCAGGGCTTGTGGTCAGCGGTGAATCAGAACCTGCCGATTACTTTCATCATTATCAATAATGCCAGCTATGCCGCCCTGAAAATGTTTGGCCGCATCTTCGATCTGGATGAAGTGGTGGGCAGTAATCTTGGTGGGATTGATTTTGTCTCGGTAGGTCAGGGCATGGGATGTGATGGCGCGCGTGTTGATAATCCGCAAGACCTTGATGAAGCCATCTCGACCGCAATCAATGCGTCGGGTCCTTATGTGCTGGAAGTTGTCGTAGAATCCTAGGCATTCAGCAAAAGGGCTTACCATGGTGTAAGCCCTTTTGCTGATTTCCCTAAATAGCCGAATTACATTACTCAGGAATTTTCATGTCCCCCAAGCTTGCTCTTTATGTCACCCCCATGTGCGGTTACTGCCACTATGTGATGTCCACTATTCAGGATCTGGGTCTGGAGGTGGAAATCCGCAATGTCTATGCGGACAGGAAAGATCTTGAGGATTTGTATAACGCGCGCAAACGTACCACTGTTCCGGTGCTGCGTATTACTACTGATGAAGAAGATCGCTGGATGCCTGAGTCCAGAGATATCGTGGAGTATTTAAATACACTGGTAAGCTGATGCCGGTTTTTTCAAATCAGTTCATACCGGGTATTTTAAAAATATTTAATAAAAATGGCTCACCACAGGTAGGCCTTTTTTATTTAGGAAAAAATAAAATTAATGTTGGTGAGAACGCTCAGGTCGGGTTCTGAAAGTGGTTAAGGAAATACCCAGAATCACTACATTATCGGGCTCAGTCATAAACGTATCACTTTCTAATAGCGTCAAAACCAGGCGTGCATTTTTTAATAGCGCCCAAGGAAGAAGGCTTCGCTTTTATGTTCGTTAAAGAATTTGTTCGTTTTTGTAAAGAGTCTTTTCCTGAGCATGAACCAAAGCCAAAATCATCTAATTTGATAATTACCTCTGCTTCTGTCGGCAACTAGCCATTCAGTTTTAATTGTTAACACTACTCCATTCTCCCTTACTAATTACTTTTGCTTCGGGTCTTTTGCGGGCAATAGATAGTTTTGTAGTATATTCTTTGCCGTACTCGGAGAAACGTAATATGAAGCCATCCAGGAACAAACTTTCGCGTCGGGAATTACTCAACGCATTTACTTTACTTGCTGTACCCGGACTGCTTACTTCTATCCCGGCTGTCATGGCCCAGGACAGTGATAGCCCTGATTCCGATCTGCCTTTACTGATTGAGTTCCAGCGCTTGATCGCAGCAAACCGGATTCTGGCGAATGAAAATGTTGTCGATGCCTTCGGCCATGTTAGCGTGCGCGATCCGAGAAATCCTGATCGCTTTATCATGTCGCGCTCACGCAGCCCGGCGCTGGTGGAGTTTGACGATCTAATGGAGTTCGATCTTAGCGGCAATGCTATTGATGCCCGCGGCCGTACTCCTTATGGTGAGCGCATGATTCATGCGGCTATTTACGATGCGCGTCCGGAAATCCATTCCGTGGTGCACCACCATGCCTATGCGGTGCTTCCCTTTACCATTACTGATGTCCCGCTCAAACCCGTGGTTCATGCCGCCTCGGTGATCGGGGCTGAAATCCCGGTATGGGATATCCGTGAACGTTATGGTGATACCGATATGCTGGTGCGCCGAATCGAACAGGGTAGATACCTTGCCGCTACTCTGGCTGACAATACCTGTTTACTGATGCGTGGACATGGCGCGGTCGTAGTGGGGGAGAGTATTGAACGCGCCGTGCTCACCGCGGTCTATCTGCAGGTAAATGCAGATGTGCTGTTGCAGGCGCGCGCGCTCGGCGAGCCTGTGCCACTGAATGATGAAGAGATTCGACTGTCATCAGCAACCCAGTTCTCTCCGCTGGCTATACCTCGGGCCTGGGAATATTTCTGCCAACGTGCGGGTGTTGATCCTGTTTGATTTTCCCGGCATGGTCCTGTGTTCAAGTAGCGCAAAGTCCTGATTTTTTGGCTAGTATTGGAAATTAATTAACGCCTGGAGTGGGCCATATGTCTTTTGTAAAATCCTCTTTCGGTCCGATCATCGTATTTATTCTGGGCGTAATCGTCAGCGTTTCTTCCCTGGCACATCATTCAACGGCCGAGTACGACGACAACACGATTACCGAAGCACGCGGCACGGTGGTGGATGTGCTCTGGTTCAATCCCCATGTACGCCTGAGCATTAGTACCGAAGCCTTTGATGGTGAAACCCAACTATGGGAACTTGAAGGAATGGGCGTCATGCGTCTGGACCGCGCCGGTATTCCCAGAGACCTCGTCAGCGTAGGCACCACCGTACGCTTTGCCGGCAATCCCTCAACACGGCGTAGCCGCCACATGTACGTTACCAATGTGCTCATGCCTGATGGACAGGAAATACTCTTGCGTACTACCTCTGAACCGCGCTGGTCTGATGAGATCATCAGCATTCGCAATGGCTCGGAAATAGATCCCGCACTTGCCGCAGCGGATCAATCTGAGGGACTGTTTCGGGTTTGGGTTCCTGCGGGTAACCAGGCGCCAGCATGGGCTGAAAACCCGCCGCTCACAGCCGCAGCACGATTTGCCCGCGATGCCTATGACCCCACCCGCGACGACCCGCTGCTCGACTGTACGCCACCGGGCATGCCGCGCCTGATTTCACGCGCCGGCGGACACCCGCTGCGTTTTGTGATGCGTGATGGCAATATCATACTGCAAAACGAATACTTCGGTATTGAACGTCTGATTCGAATGGACGGCAATCCAGCTCCGACCGGACTGCAAGCCAGCCCCCTGGGCTATTCCAGCGGCCGCTGGGAAGGTGGCGATCTGCTCATAACAACCACCAATATCGACTGGCCCTTTTTTCAACTCTATGGTCTGGAGGGGGTACCCCAGAGTAGTGCTGTCGAGATCACTGAACGTTTTAGTCTGGATGAAGCCCGCAATGAACTACGCTACAGCATCAGCGTTAATGATCCTGCGACCTTTACGCAGACATTAACGGCAGAGGACTATATATGGTTTCGCTGGGAACCGGGTCTAGATTTCCTGCCTTATGAGTGTGTAATACAACGCTGATAGTGACTATGCTGAAGTCACATAACATTCAATCTGATAATCACTGTCAAACATTTTCTGGATACGTTTGCGTTTAATTACCGCATTAAAATGAAAAAGATTCATATTATAAAAAATCCTTTCTTTAGGTGTTAGTCAGAGCTTAAATCAAAAGGGTTAGACTAAAGTGATTATTAAAAAGGGAAGCGGAAAAAACCGGAAATTAAATAATCACGTTACTCTGCCTAAATTAAATAACAATAATATTCTGGGGGTATTAAATATGTGTTTGCGATCTCTTTTTAGCAAAGCGCTGGTGTTCTGCCTTCTTTTAACTAGTTTTAATACCCATGGACAGGTTGGTGCTATTTCTGATTGGCCAGTATATGGGGGAGGTGAAGGCTCTACCCGCTATTCGGCATTAAATCAGATCAATGCCGATACTGTTTCGGATCTGGAAATTGCCTGGGTGTGGAAAGCCGATTCCTTGCTTCCCAGAGCCCAGCCTGCCAGTCAGACAACACCGCTTATGGTCAACGGAGTACTGTATTTTACGATGGACTCCCGTCGCGTTGTTATAGCAGCTGATGCGGGCACTGGTGAGACTCTTTGGTTGTACCGTCCTGATGAGGGAGATCGTTATAACGCTGCTCCACGCAAAATTCATCGTGGTGTGTCCTGGTG
>JAURCS010000063.1 GCA_030828385.1 Gammaproteobacteria bacterium | reverse complement strand
AACGCCCCAATGCAGACACGAGCTAAGGGGGCACATCTGGACTACGGTACGCAAGTATGCAAGTTCAAGGACAGCCCTCCGCGCCTGCAGTCGTCTGGGAGGACTGTAATTAAGGCATGTCAGAAGGCATTATTGAGGAAGACGAAGGTAATCTTTCGTTTCTATCAACCTGTTACCAGATTGCCAGAGAAGATGCCAAAGCGGCAGAACCACTGGAAAAAGCTGCTGAAATGTCCGAAGACGGAGAGAATTATGCGCGTCTGGGCCGCATTTACTCCACCATGGGGCAATTTGAAAAAGCAGTTGATGCATTCAACATGGGCCTGGAAAAAGGTGATCTTGATCGTCCTGATCAGCTATATTTGTCTCTGGCAAGGGCTTATATGGAGCTGAATCGCTACGATGAAGGCATAGAAGCCGCTCGTGCTGCTCGCCGTGATGAGCGCAGTGAAGATACAGCAGATACCTGGATAACTGTTCTTGGCAGGGAAAAAGAACGCTATGAAACCCTGCAGCGTCAACGCCGTGACCTGGCTGAGTATTTCCGCTAAGGCACTATTAACTGGCTAATAACCTGGAACAATAAAAATAATAAAGCTGTAAGTATTCGAAAACGCATCAATAGATGCGTTTTTTTTTCCCTTGAAAAAAGCATATTTGCCCTCATTATCAGAGAACTTACTGATATTCCAATTGGAGAAGCACAAAAGATGGGAGCACAAGTTAAAAAAGAAACCATGGGATTCCAAACTGAAGCAAAACAGTTGCTTCATTTGATGATCCATTCCCTGTATAGCAATAAGGAAATTTTTCTTCGAGAACTGATTTCAAATGCTTCGGATGCGGCAGATAAACTCCGCTTTGCCTCGCTTGCCAATTCTGCTTTATTGGAAGAAGACCCCGATCTGAAAATTCTCGTTGATTTTGATACCAAGAAAAAGACCATCACTATTTCAGACAATGGCATCGGCATGAATCGTGATGAAATTATTGAAAATCTGGGCACAATCGCAAAATCAGGCACAGCGCAGTTTCTTGACTCACTGACCGGTGATGAGAAAAAGGATTCTAACTTGATTGGGCAATTCGGCGTTGGTTTTTATTCAGCTTTTATAGTGGCGGATAAAGTAGAAGTCTACAGTCGTAAAGCAGGTAGCCCGGCAGAGGAAGGCGTGAGGTGGGAGTCCACAGGCGAATCAGATTTTGACATTGAAGATGTTACGAAAGAAGATCGTGGCACCAAAATTGTTCTTCACCTTAAAAAAGAAGAAAAAGAATTTGCAGAAGGTTACAGGCTGCGCGGTATTGTCAGAAAATATGCTGACCATATTTCGATTCCGGTAATGATGCTTAAAGAGGAACTTCCAACGAGTCCCGAAGGCGAGGATGGAAAAGACAAGAAAGAGAAAAAAGAAAAAAAGACACCTGAATATGAGTCGGTGAATAGCGCACTAGCCTTATGGACTCGTCCAAGGACCGAGCTTAACGACGAGGAATATAAGGAGTTTTATAAGCATATCAGCCATGACTTTGACGATCCTCTGAGTTGGAGCCACAATAAGGTAGAAGGCAAACTTGAATATACCAGTCTGCTCTATTTGCCATCACGTGCTCCCTTTGATATGTGGAACAGGGATGCGGTTCGCGGCCTCAAACTCTATGTTCAGCGTGTTTTCATTATGGACGATGCGGAGCAGTTTCTGCCACTGTATTTACGTTTCGTAAAAGGAGTAATTGATTCCAACGATATAAGCTTGAATGTTAGTCGCGAGATTTTGCAAAAAGACCCTGCGGTAGACTCAATGAAGAGTGCGTTGACTAAACGCGTGCTGGACATGCTTAGCAAACTTAAAAAGAAGGATAAAGAAAGTTATCAGAAGTTCTGGGATGAATTCGGCCAGGTTTTGAAAGAAGGGCCAGCTGAAGATCATGCTAACAAGGAAAAAATTGCCAAATTACTGCTGTTTTCCTCTACCCATACTGGCGAGTCTAAACAGGATCAATCCCTTGAGGACTATGTATCCAGAATGCAGAAAGGACAGTCAAAAATATATTATGTAGCGGGCGAATCCTTTAATACCGTTAAGAACAGCCCTCATCTGGAGGTTTTCAGAAAGAAAGGCATAGAAGTGTTGTTGATGACAGACCGGGTTGATGAATGGTTTGTAAGTCACCTCATGGAATTTGATGGAAAACAGTTCCAGGATGTCACCAGGGGTGAACTTGACCTGGGAGATCTTGATACCGAGGAAGACAAGAAACAACAGGAAGAGCAGGACAAGAAGGCGAAGCCTTTGCTTGAACGTCTCAAAACCAGTTTTGGTGACAAGGTTGCAGAAGTAAGAACAACCAACCGACTCACGGAATCTCCCGCCTGCCTTTCTATTACTGAACATGACATGGGTGCCCAGATGCGAAAGCTGATGGAGGCCGCAGGACAGGCAATGCCCGAGACCAAACCTAACTTTGAAATCAACCCTGCGCATCCATTAATTGACAAGCTTGATAAAGAAGCCGATGAGGATCGTTTTAATGACCTTGCTTCCATTCTGTTTGATCAGGCCAGTCTCGCAGAAGGTGGGCAGTTGGATGATCCAGCCAGTT
Source organism: Gammaproteobacteria bacterium (assembly GCA_030828385.1). Taxonomy (GTDB): domain Bacteria; phylum Pseudomonadota; class Gammaproteobacteria; order Pseudomonadales; family Pseudohongiellaceae; genus Eutrophocola. The sequence goes on along the minus strand of JAURCS010000063.1, from coordinate 7,327 downwards.
ATATTCACAAGTTAAATAAGTTACTACTCGACTTAACCCACTAGTGCGTAGCAATAATCTGACTTCTGCTTTATATGGATGATGAAGCGAAAAGGTAAAGCTGGCTTTGCTTGCATAATAAATCCCTGGAATTACACTCCTTTTCGGGGATTTTTTGTGTAGACTGAAAAACATAAATCGGGCTTTTTCTTTTACGAGGTATTTTAATGAATTTATCACTTCTCACACGGGCTTTACCTTATGCTTTTCTGGCAACGCTTGGCTTGTCAGCACCTGTTGCCCTGGCTCAGGAATATAGGGTGCCAGCCAATACACCAGAACATATAAAGCGTGCTGTAGAGTCTGAAACCAGGTCTGAACAGCAAGTTGCCAGAGACGCCGGACGTTTACCGGCAGAAGTGCTGACCCTGGCAGATTTAAACGAGGGCGATCACGTTGCCGAAATCAGTACCTTCGGTCAGTACTACACTCCAATGTTGGTAAAAGCTGTGGGTCCTGCAGGTAAGGTGGAAATGTATGACATGCCATATCTTGCTGCATTTAGTGATGGGAATGTTGGCAAAGCCGGACAGGCTTTTGCTGATGCCAATGAAAATGCTGAATATCATATAGTGCATTACAGTGACATCAGTTTTCCTGCGGGACTGGACGCCGTCTATAACGTACTTTATTACCATGATCTTGAAGGTGTAGATGTTGATACTGCGGTGATGAACAGGAAAATATTTTCAGCATTGAAGCCAGGTGGTAAATATGTGATTGTGGATCATTTAGCCGAGGATGGATCAGGCTGGCGCGATAGCACGACTATTCACCGCATTGGCAAGGAAGCTATCGTCGATGAAATCACTGCTCCGGGATTTTCACTCCTGGTTGATAGTGATATCTTGGCTAACCCTGAAGATGACAGAAGCGCGATGGTTTTTTCTCCAGGAATGCGTGGTGGAACTGATAGAGCCGTATTGATATTTCAAAAGCCGCGTTAAGCATTATCAAGCACTGATATTTTCAGAGCAAAAAAAGGTGCGGAAAGTTTCTTTCCGCACCTTATTTATTTATTTATCTTATTTGTTTTTACAATGATTATATTCGCTTTGTTATTCCCCGTTTGCAATAGCGCTATTAAAGAGTTTGCTGGGGCACATGGCTTTTTCGCACAGTGCCGGATCCGGCTTGTAGTAGCCGCCCAATTCAACCGCATGTCCCTGAATAGCATTTAGCTCATCCACAATAGCGGATTCCTGACTGGCAAGTTTTTCGGCCAGTTCGGTAAATTCAGCTTTCAATTCAGCATTATCTTCCTGGGACGCCAAAGCCTGCGCCCAATATAGAGCCAGGTAGAAATGACTTCCGCGATTATCCAACTCACCTACTTTGCGGGAAGGGTTCTTGTCTTCCATTAATAACTTGCCGGTAGCCGCATCCAGAGCCTGGGAAAGAACCTGTGCCTTGGGGTTGTTCATAGACTGCCCCAGATGTTCAAGTGATGCGGCCAGGGCCAGAAACTCGCCCAGTGAATCCCAGCGTAAATGATTTTCTTCCTGGAACTGCTGTACATGTTTTGGCGCTGATCCACCGGCCCCGGTCTCAAACATGCTACCGCCATTCATTAGTGGAACGATAGAAAGCATCTTGGCACTGGTACCGACTTCAAGAATCGGGAACAGGTCTGTCAGGTAATCCCTGAGCACATTGCCGGTAACCGAGATAGTGTCCTTACCATCCTTCATGCGCTGCAAGGAGAAGCGAGTGGCTTCAACCGGAGACATGATGAGAATCTCCAGGCCCTCGGTGTCATGATCCTTCAGATATAGATTAACTTTTTTAATTATCTCCGAATCATGGGCACGATCAGGGTTGAGCCAGAAAACGGCCGGTGTTGCTGATGCTCTGGCTCTTCTCACTGCCAGTTTTACCCAATCCTGAATAGGAGCATCCTTTACCTGACACATGCGCCAGATATCCCCCTTTTCAACCTCGTGAGAAAGCAAAATATTTCCGGAACCGTCAACCACGCGCATGGTTCCTTTATTGCTCATTTCAAAGGTTTTGTCATGTGAGCCATATTCTTCGGCTTTCTGTGCCATCAAGCCCACATTGGGAATTGAGCCCATAGTTCTGGGGTCAAAGGCACCATTATTTTTGCAGAAGTCAATTGTCTGCTGATAGACATCCGCATAACAGCGGTCAGGTATCACGGCGAGCATGTCGTGAAGCTCGCCATCTGGTCCCCACATTTTACCCGAGGAACGTATGGCCGCAGGCATGGACGCATCAATGATGACATCGCTGGGCACATGCAGGTTGGTAATACCCTTGTCAGAGTTCACCATGGCAAGCGGAGGGCGTTGTTCATAACAAGCCTGGATATCGGCTTTGATTTCAGCCTTCTTCTGAGCTGGCAATGAGTCCAATAATGCAAGAACAGCACCAAAACCATTGTTGGGGTTGGCACCAAGCTCCCTGAACGTGTCAGCATGTTTCTCAAATACATCCTTGAAGAAAACAGAGACCGCATGGCCAAATAATATGGGATCAGACACCTTCATCATGGTGGCTTTCAGGTGAAGAGAAAACAGAACGCCGGATTGTGCAGCTTCCTCAATAGCTTTTTCCAGGAAGCTGCCCAAGGCTGCGGCACTCATGACGGAGGCGTCTATGATTTCACCATCGAGTAAAGGGGCATAGGGTTTGAGCGTGCTTATGGCGCCGGATTCATCTACAAATTCGATGCGGTAAATCGAGTCACCATTAATGGTCAGTGATTTTTCACTACCAAAGAAGTCGCCTTCAGTCATATGGGCAACTTTTGTTTTGGAATTAGCAGACCATTCACCCATGGAGTGTGGATTCTGGCGGGCAAACTGTTTTACTGCTCCGGGTGCGCGGCGGTCCGAATTTCCTTCGCGGAGTACCGGGTTTACGGCACTGCCTTTGACGCTGTCATAACGATCCTTGATGTTTTTTTCTTCATCACTTACAGGGTTTTCCGGGTAATCAGGCAGAGGATAGCCTTTGTCCTGCAACTCCTGAATGGTGGCATTTAATTGGGGTAAGGAGGCACTGATATTAGGCAACTTGATTATGTTCGCTTCCGGTTTTAGCGCAAGAGCGCCCAGAAAAGCTAAATCATCCGATTGTTTCATGGCGTCAGGCAGGTAATCAGGGAAAACAGCAAGAATACGTCCGGCAAGGGAAATATCGCGGGTTTCCACATTTATACCTGAGGATCCGGTAAACGCCCTGATAACAGGCAGCAGGGAATAGGTGGCCAGAGCCGGTGCTTCATCTGTGAGTGTATAAATAATTGTTGTTTTTTCGGACATGATTTACCTGATGGTTATAATTGTTATGGTGTAATTGTTTGCACAAATGCCAGGTCCAATAGCGACATAAATCCACAAACAGGTAAAAAAGCACCCAGTTTTCGTGGCAGTGATGTCAGGCAATAATGACCCAATAATTAGGAGGCGAATTATAACAATATGCGCCTGACGAGAGTAGGAAAGATTGTATCAGTCAATAATAAGCGGGGAGTGCCCGGTAGATAACCGGACAGAGGGAACAGAAAAATGGCAGGCAAGTCGCTATTACAAATTGCCTGCCTCATTAGTCCTACATTTTTTCCAGGGTGCTGATGCCTAGTAGTGATAGTCCCTGCTGTATGGTTGCTGCGGTCAGGTGGCAGAGTCCGAGACGGGAGTTGCGTGCATTACCATCAGCCTTTAACACCGGACAGGCTTCATAGAAGCGCATGTAAACCCCGGCCAGCTCATAGAGGTAGAGACAAAGCTGGTTTGGAAAACAGTCCAGCGAAACCTGCTCAACAACCTCAGTGAGCTGAAGCAATTTCAGCGCCAGAGCCTTTTCTTCCTTTTCAGTGATATTAATGATGAATTTATTTTCTTCAGGCGCATCAAGTTTTCTGAAAATACTGCGAATTCTGGCATAGGCATAGAGCAGATAAGGAGCGGTATTTCCCTCAAAAGAAAGCATGTTGTCCCAGTCAAAAACATAATCACTGTTTCTGTTTTTACTTAATTCAAAATACTTGATGGCCGCTATGCCAACCACCTCTGCAATGGCCTGCCTTTCAGATTCATCCATGTCAGGATTTTTTTCACTGACCAGATCAAGAGCGCGTGCAACACCTTCATTCACCAGGTCCAGCAGTTTAACGGTCCCGCCGCTTCGGGTTTTAAAAGGTTTACCATCACTACCCATCATGGTGCCATAGGACAAATGTTCCAGCGAACAGGATTCTTTTTTATAGCCCGCCAGTTCGGCGACCCTGAAAACCTGCTGAAAATGCAGGCTCTGACGGGCATCAACCACATAAAGAATTCGATCTGCATGCAGAGCGTTATTCCGATACTCAATAGCAGCAAGGTCAGTAGTAGCGTAGAGGTAACCACCATCAGATTTTTGTACTATGACAGGAAGAGGCGAGCCATCCTTGCTGGTAAATTCATCAAGAAACACACAGCTGGCGCCATCTGATTTGGTAATCAAATCCCGGGTTTCCAGTTCGGAAATTACTGTCGCCAGCCTGTCATTGTAAAAACTTTCGGGACGCACATCATCCCGGGTCAGGGTAATGCCCAATCGGCGATAAAGCTGGTCACAGTGAGTGACGGAAATATTAATGAATTCTTGCCACAGTGCCTTGCACTCGGTGTCGCCGGCCTGCAGTTTTACGACGTTGTCGCGGCTGGCTTTTGCAAACTCCGGATCGGCATCAAAGCGCTCCTTGGCCTGGCGATAAAACACTTCAAGATCAGATAGCTCATTGGCCAGCGCTGCTTCATCATTCCGGGCTTGCTGTAATTCCTGCATATGCGTGATCAGCATGCCAAACTGTGTTCCCCAGTCACCAAAGTGATTCTGCCGGATCACTGTATGGCCGAGCTGTTCGAAAATTCTCACCAGTGCATCACCGATAATCGTTCCGCGCATATGACCGACATGCATTTCCTTGGCAAGATTCGGGGATGAGTAATCGACAACGACAGTAAGATGCTTGCTGGTAGTCTGAATTAATTGATCAGAGTGGAGCAGTGTATTTAATTTGACTGAGAGGAACTGCGGGGCAATATGAATGTTAATAAAACCGGGCCCGGCAAGTTCGACTTTGTCTGCAAGACCTGAAAGATCAAGGTTGCCAAGAACTTCTTCACCTAATTGGCGAGGGTTTTTGCCGGTTTTTTTAGCCACGGCCATGATGCCATTGGCCTGATAATCGCCAAACTTTTCTTCCCGGGCATAATTAATTAATGCCTGACAATCTTTAACCCCAGCAGTAACACTGATGGCGTTGGAGATAATGGTATCGAGTTCTTGCTTGATGTTCATAACCCTGGGAAGTCCGTAATCAAAAAAAGGGGGCATTTTACACCAAAGGCTCCCTCCAGGCTTTGAAAAAGAGGAAGAATTAAAAAAGGCGCCGTTAAGCGCCTTTTTTATAAATTCAGCATTGAGCTGGATTATTCGCCAGTTGCGAAGCAGTAGTAATAGCCATTGCCACCTGAGGCCTGCAGCTGTTCCTGGCTGCAGCCGCGTGATGCATGTGCTGCATTCCATGACTCGGCCATAGCACCACCACCAACTCGGTCGAAATGTCCTACTGTTGCACGGGACTGGTCGGTATTGCTGGTCCAGTTGTTACAGGTAAGGTCCGAAGCTGTACCGTCAGCATTGGTGCCGGTCAGAATGTCATGTTGGTTGGGTTGATCCCCGACACCATTAACCGTATCGCCATTTTCTGTTACTGAGCGTTGCTTGTTAAGGTTGGCATTGGAGTAATGAATATCCATGACGCTACGTCCCACCAACTCACCGTTAGCATTGAACCAGGGCCCGTTGCCAATTCTGTCCCTTGCATAAACACCGTCCGCACCAGTGGTGCTCAGATAGGCACGCCAGGTTTTACCGCTAACACCAGCTTCTTCTGCCAGGGCTGCACAATGGGCGTCAGCCCCTGCCAGGCCACCCAGATTAGCACCATCACCAAGTCCGCGACTGGTGATAAAAAAGCTCATGCTGGTGTCCTGATCTCCCTGTCCGGGTTGTGCCAGAACCGAAATGCTGCTGGTTGTTGCTGCCAATAAAGCGCCAGCCAGAACAAATTTTTTCATTTCCATCTTCATTTTCATGTTTCCCCTCATAAGTTGGAATGCTGTGAATAGCCTTCCTGATGTCTAATTGATTTTTGTGTAAGTGATTATTTATAACCGAATAACTTTTTACAAGCCATTGAATACCACTAAAGTGTGCAAGTATTTTCAAAATAGGCCTTGTTGTGGCAAAAACTTCCTCCCCTGATGGGGGTCAGGCGGGCAAAGCGCTGGAATGTAACACAGAAGCCAATTGCTCAGGACAGCAAAGGAATGGGCTGTGGTCTGCATCCAGTTGAATCATTTCATCACAGGGTTGCTGCCTTATCATGTGGCGTTGGTGTGCAATAGGAATTACCTGATCATCGAGACAGCAGATATAGGTTTTTGCTAACTGCCCGAAGTTGGCCTCACTGAGGCTTACTTTTCCCGAAAGTGGTAAAACGGCCTGAGCAGGGAAAGATTTGGGTAGTTGATCGCGTTTATCCTCCGGACAACGGTTGTAGAATAGCGGGGCGATTTTCTCAGGAGCAATGAGGCATGAGCGCTTATCAGCTGACAATTGCATGGCTTTCTCAATGGGGGCCGGCTTGGCGGCTGCCGAGTTAGATGCAATAAGATCAAACAGGCTTTGCTGGTGACGCGGGAGATATGCGCTCAGGTAGATCAGGCGTTCAATTTTATGGGGCTGCTTTTCGGCGACCTGGGAAATGACCATGCCACTCATGCTATGACCGACTAAAATCACTTTATTGTAATTTATATCAATAAGTTGAGAAATATAACTAGAATATTTATTAAGTGAAATGCTGTTCAATTCGACATTATTATTGCCATGCCCGGGCAAGTCAGGTGCATACACCGAATGTCCAAGCGCTTCCAGGTATGGCCGTAACAGGGTCCAGCAAGCCGAGGAATGCCAGGCGCCATGCAATAAAAAAATGTCAGGCCTGCTCAAGGCTGGGGTTTATCGCTAAGATAATGTTCCATTTCCAGGGCCGGCTGGTCTGCCCTTGGTCGTCCCACCAGTTTTGCCGGGACACCAACTACGGTCGTGTGGGCTTCGACATCTTCCAGTACCACAGATCCGGCGCCAATCCAGGCGCCTTCACCGATCACCACATTGCCAAGAATGTTGGCACCGGCACCAATTAATACGCCGGTTTTGATTTTGGGATGGCGATCACCTGACTCCTTGCCGGTACCGCCAAGCG
>JAURCS010000062.1 GCA_030828385.1 Gammaproteobacteria bacterium | reverse complement strand
AGTTTTTAATTGAATCAAAAAGTTTGCTTATGTGCTTGCCAGAGTGCTTGCCAATAAGTTTAATCCTTAATATGAAGCCAGTGACGCTTGGTCATCGCAGTAACAGAGACAATTATTCATGCCAGTAAAAAATGTAGCAGTTCTCGGTGGTGGCAGTTTTGGTACCGTGATAGCTAACATCATTGCCCATAATAGTCATAAAACCCAACTCTGGATGCGTGACCGGGAGCAGGTCGATTTGCTTAACAAGCTCCATGAAAATACCACTTACCTGCCTGGCTACAAGATACATGAAGACGTTGTGGCGACTGACGACCTGGCAGCTGCGGTAAGCGATGTTGACCTGATTTTCGTTGCCGTACCCAGCAGCAGTTTTCGTGCAGTAGTGAAGCAGATGAAACCGCTGATTCATAAAGAGGTAATTCTGGTCAGTCTTACCAAAGGAATTGAGGCAGAGACTTTTGCCCTGATGAGCCAGATCCTGGCAGAAGAGACTGATAACAAGCATATCGCTGTCCTCAGTGGCCCCAACCTGGCGAAAGAAATTGCGGTTAGCAGTCCGACAGGGGCGGTAGTTGCCAGTATTGACTCTGATGTAGTCAGTTCGGTACAGAACGTGCTGCATTCTGACAGTTTTCGTGTCTATGAAAATTCTGACATGCTCGGGGTTGAGCTGGGGGGATCGTTGAAAAATATTTACGCAATTATTGCCGGGCTTGCCGAGGCCATGGGCATGGGGCACAACACCAATGCCATGCTGGTCACCAGAAGTCTGACAGAAATGGCACGCTTTGGCGTAGAGTTGGGTGCAGACCCAATGACTTTTCTGGGCTTGTCGGGAGTAGGTGATTTGATTGTAACTTGCTCTTCGCCGCTATCGCGAAATTTCCGCGTAGGCAAAGCCCTGGGTGAGGGTAAAGATCTAGACATGGTGATTAGCGAAATGGACCAGGTTGCAGAAGGGGTCAATACACTGAAGCAGGTCAAGGCAAAAGCCGATGAATTAGGGGTAAAAATGCCCCTGGTCAACGGACTCTATGAAATAATGTACAACAATCAAACCGTTGACCATATAATAAGTTCACTGATGCTGGAAGAGCATGGCCTTGATGTAGAATTTGCCGCGGGACGTCCGCGACCCTGACCTGTTTCCAGCAAGCCTGGTACGGAGGAATTTCCATGTCCGATGATAGAGTTGAAGAAGTAAAGAAGAATATCCTTTCTCCTTCCCAATGGGTTCGCATACTGTATATGGTTTTCTATGCAGTGGCCTGTTGGGTATCGCTGATTGTGCTGCCGGTAATTATTGTCTGTCAGGTAGTAATTTCTCTCATTACTGGTGAAGACAACAAAAACCTGCGCGATTTTGGTGGCAAACTCTCGGCCTATTTACACAATGCCCTGGATTATCTGCTTTATGTGGATGAGACCAAACCATGGCCTTTCGAAAGTAATGAACCTGATAACGATGTTGATGATGAGCCAGCCGCTTATTCGACGTCAGCAGCCGGCCCAGACTCTGGCTATGATGAGACGCAGGCCAGGGCTGGGAGCACGGAAAGCAGAGAACGTGCCGATGATGTGTTTGCCGACATCAGTTTTACCGATGATGCCTCCACTGCTGGGTCAGAAAAAGTAGAGGGTGATGTAATCAATCCGGGAGCAAAGTCTGGCGATGAAGTCAGTGAAGCGGATGGGTCGCAAGCCGCTGAAAAAGCTGATGAAGATTCGCCAAAAGATTCGCACTGAATATTTCCTGCCCGTGTTAAACCTGTAAAAGACCAGTAAAAGAAGTCTGAAGTATGAATTTATATCTGTTACGGCATGGTGAAGCCGAACCTACCGCGTCTTCCAGTGCTGGCAGACAACTTACAGAAGCAGGTCATGAGGAGGTCGCCATTGTTGCCAGGCAGTTTGCTTCCCGAAACCTGAAGCTGGACGCCTGTTTTGTCAGTCCATCACTCAGGGCCCAGCAGACCTCGACGACCTTTCTTTCTCTGATTTTCAATTCACCTGAGCCTGTCACCACGGATATTCTTAGTCCTGACAAGCGTGCAGCCCAGGCCATCAAATTTCTGGAAAATATCTGCGAAGAAAACGTTCTGCTGGTTAGCCATAACCCGATTCTTTCCGAATTACTCGCTTTGCTGACTGACGGTAATGTGGATAACCTCACCATTCTGGAAACAGGTAACCTGGCGTGTGTTTCTCTTGAGATCATGGGTCTTGGCATGGGAAGCTGCCCCTTTATTCTCACCCCGGACCCCACCATCGTGCCTTCCTCCTGATTTTACCTGATGCAATCCCGAGAATTTAAAGTTAATAGCGCAGGGATTAATCTGGCAGTAAAAACCTGGGGAAACGATAACGATACTCCCATCCTCGCCCTGCACGGTTGGCAGGATAATGCCGCCACTTTTGATCGCCTGATTCCTCAAATACCAGATTACTACTGGATAGTACCGGATCTGCCCGGACATGGACTGTCAGAGCATCGTGGCAAAGGGGCTGAATATACCATCTGGAGTTACTGCGCAGAAATCATCGCATTGGCAGATCAACTGGGGCTGGAAAAATTTATCTTGCTTGGTCATTCCATGGGGGGTGGAATTTCAAATTTGTTGGCCGCAGTATTCTCGGAGCGCATTGAAAAGCTGATTCTGCTGGATGTGATCGGTACCATTACCACACCGGCCAACAACAGTCTTGAGCAGCTGTCCATGGGCTTGAAGCACAGGACAAGGCAGGCCTTGCGCAAACCCGGCGTCTATTCAAGTCTGGATGAGGCGATCAATGCCCGCGCCAGAAAAGGCGTGACAGTAGAAGCGGCTGCACTGTTAGGTGTTCGTGGCATAGCTCAATCAGAGGCGGGGTTTTATTGGCAACATGATCAGCGGCTGACACAAAAAAATCTGTTAAGTATGTGTGATGAACAGTTGCGGCCTTTTCTGCGAGCCATCACTTGCCCTGTGCTGCTGATTACGTCAACGCAAGCGGTGCAGCGTGAGGATGCGATTAAGTTGCGGGTTGCCGAGATAAAGAATATTCATGTCGAAAACCTGTCCGGGGGGCATCATCAACACCTTGATGGTGATGTCGATACCATTGCCGGACTTGTGCGCACTTTTCTCAAGTAAGCGAAGGTAATTCAGATACTTGAAGTAGGGCGCATACAGCAATACGCCAAACAGATTTTGGCGGGATGATTCTCGCTGCTGGGAACTTATCCTGAAAAACTAATTGATCAGCGACAAAAATTCTGTGCGAGTACTTTGTTTTTCGCGGAAAGCACCGAGCATGCAGGACGTAGTCATACTGGAATTCTGTTTTTCAACCCCGCGCATCATCATGCACATATGCTGGGCTTCGATGATGACGCCGACGCCGCGGGCGCCAGTGATTTCAAGGATGGCTTCAGCGATTTGCTGGGTAAGATGCTCCTGAATTTGCAGGCGCCGGGCAAAAACATCAACCATGCGCGCAATCTTGGACAGGCCAATAACGGTTTCCGAGGGCAGATAAGCAACATGGCACTTGCCAATGAAGGGGAGCAGATGGTGCTCACAAAGAGAATACAGTTCAATATTCTTGACGATAACCATCTCGTTGGAAGTGGTCGGGAAGAGGGCATTGTTGACAATTTTATCAATGTCCTGGTGGTACCCCTGGGTCAGAAATTTCATGGCCTTGGCGGCACGAGCAGGGGTTTCTTTAAGGCCAGGGCGATTGAGGTCTTCCCCTGTTGATTCAATGATTGAGGCATAGGCCTCTTCTAGAGTCTTGTCATGCATGGTTATTTAAGGATTTTCCTGTTATCTCTATAAAGCTCTTATACTTTTTCTGGGTGCCTGTTGGGAGTAGACTGCGCACCCTACGCGATTCTTATAAGCGGGTAAAGTAAATCTGTGAAAAACGCTGCTCCAAATAACGCTGCCGATTGTGTCAAGCTGGTTGAGGAAGAACTTTCGAGCCATGACCTGTTTTATGGTCATGGAACCGACGACCCCGGTGCTGAAGCTCAATGGTTGGTAATTTCAGTTCTTACGGCTGCCGGCTTTGAAAAGATCACCGGGGATACCAAAATCCCAGAGCAACATCTGGCCAGCATTAAGTCACTGTTGACGCGGCGCATTGAAGAGAAAATCCCCATGGCTTATCTGTTAAACGAGGCATGGTTTGCCGGTGAATGTTTTTTTGTGGATGAAAGAGTGCTGGTGCCCAGATCGCCGCTGGCAGAGCTTATAAACAACCGCTTTGAACCACTGCTCAACAATACTCCCCGGACTATTCTCGATCTTTGCTGTGGCAGCGGTTGTATAGGCCTGGCCTCGGCGTTGGCATTTCCAGACAGTGAAGTCATTCTGTCTGATATCTCAGAGCAGGCACTGGCCGTTGCCCAGATCAATATTCAGCGATTTGGACTTGCCAACAGGGTGAGCACATGCCATTCTGACCTGTTTGAGAGTATTGAACAGTCATTTGATCTTATCCTTGCCAATCCCCCCTATGTCTCACGGAGTGAGTTTGAGCGATTGCCTGCGGAATACCATGCTGAACCAGTGCTGGGCCTGGTCAGTGAGCAGGATGGATTGGAGATTCCTTTGAAAATTCTGGCGCAAAGTGCAGCTCACCTTAACAAAAAGGGTACCTTGATACTGGAGACTGGTTATACCTGGCCAGCTTTGCAGCAGACACTGCCAAGCCTGCCTTTTATGTGGCTTGAATTTGAATACGGGGGGGAAGGGGTCTGCTGTTTGACGGCGGAACAGCTGCATAATCATTCAGCGCTCCTTTGTCGCAAGCCCGGTTAGCCAAACAACAACAAACAGTAATGAGGTATCAGGGCTAAATCACCGGATTGACTGGTATTTTTGGTAACAAATCCCTGAGTGATGCGTTATAATGCGCGCCTTTTTTACTGGCACAATTTTGGCCCTGAAACCATGTCCGGCAATTCAATAGGCAAGTTATTTACAGTTTCCTCCTTCGGTGAAAGTCACGGGCTAGCACTTGGCTGCATCGTCGATGGCTGTCCTCCAGGGCTTGCTATCAGTGAAGATGATATTCAGATAGACCTCGATCGACGCAAACCCGGCTCAAGTCGTTATACCACGCAACGCAAGGAAGAGGATACTGTGAAGATCCTGTCGGGCGTTTTTGAGGGCAAAACGACTGGCACCCCCATAGGCATGATCATTGAAAATCAGGATCAGAAGAGCAAAGACTACAGCAAGATCAAGGATCTGTTCCGGCCTGCCCATGCAGACTATACCTATCAGCAGAAATATGGCGTGCGCGATTACCGCGGCGGAGGCCGTTCCTCTGCCCGGGAAACGGCCATGCGGGTTGCCGCTGGCGCCATAGCGAAGAAATACCTGCTGGAGAGCGAAGGTATCCTGGTGCGCGGGTATTTATCCCAGCTAGGCCCGATAAAGGCAGATCTGGTTGACTGGAATGAAGTGGGTAATAACCCGTTTTTTTGTCCTGATCCGGCCAAAGTGGACGAAATGGCAGAATACATGGCGGCACTGGGAAAAGAAGGTAATTCTATCGGTGCCAGAATTTCTGTTGTTGCTACCGGTGTACCACCGGGCTTGGGCGAGCCGATATTCGACCGTCTGGATGCTGAAATTGCCCACGCCATGATGAGTATCAATGCGGTTAAGGGCGTTGAGATAGGTGCTGGTTTTGATTCCATTGCCCAAAAAGGGTCGGAACACAGAGATTTGATAAGCCCCGAAGGCTTTCATAGCAATAATGCCGGTGGTGTTCTGGGGGGAATCAGCTCCGGACAGGATATCGTGGCGCATATCGCTCTGAAACCTACCTCCAGTATTCGAATTCCCGGTGCTTCAGTGGATATTCATGGTAATCCGGCAGAGGTTGTAACAACCGGCCGGCATGACCCCTGTGTCGGTATCAGGGCAACACCTATTGCCGAAGCCATGCTGGCCATCGTGCTGATGGATCATTTGCTGCGTCAACGCGGTCAAAATGGCAATGTGGTGTCGCAAACCCCCCGTATTCCGGCCCAAAAATAAGCTAGAATTTATTTAAGTATTTTCAACAACCTATTGTAATTTAAGAGATATGTGATGGCAGGCTTAACTTTATACGATAAATTATGGGAATCTCACCTGGTCAAGAATCTGGAGGATGGAACTTCCCTGATCTACATCGATTTACACTTTCTTCATGAAGTGACTTCGCCCCAGGCTTTCGAAGGTCTGCGTCTTGCCGGGCGCAAGCCCTGGCGGGCCGGTGCCAATATGGCAACGCCTGATCATAATGTGCCCACCACAAAAGACGAGCGCTCCAGAGGCGTTGAAGGCATTCTGGATCCGACTTCCAAAATACAGGTAAAGTCACTGGACAGTAATTGCCTCGAATTTGGCATCTCTGAATTTCAGATTGATGATCCAAGGCATGGCATTGTTCATGTCATAGGTCCTGAACAGGGACGAACACTTCCCGGAATGACTATTGTTTGTGGCGACTCCCACACCTCGACTCATGGTGCTCTGGGGGCCCTGGCCCATGGTATTGGCACCTCGGAAGTGGAACATGTACTGGCTACCCAGTGTCTGGTGCAGAAAAAAGCCAAAAATATGCTGATCAAGGTCAATGGCCAGCTTAATCCAGGCGTGACTGCCAAAGATGTTGTGTTGGCTATTATCGGCCATATTGGAACGGCCGGTGGCACGGGGTATACCATAGAATTTGGTGGCGAAGCCATCCAGTCATTGTCTGTGGAAGGCCGGATGACAGTTTGTAATATGGCCATTGAAGCTGGTGCTCGTGCCGGTATTGTCGCAGTTGATGAAAAAACCATTGAATATGTCAAAGGCCGTCCATTTGCCCCGACCGGCGCAACCTGGGACCTGGCCGAAGCAGCCTGGCGTGATCTTGTCAGTGATGCCGATGCTGTATTTGATGCTGTGGTAGAACTTGAAGCCTCGGATATTGTGCCACAGGTAAGCTGGGGCACATCCCCGGAAATGGTGGCGCCTGTCACCGGTAATGTCCCTGATCCGGCTTCAATGAGCAATGAAAGTAAACGCAATAACTACCAGCAGGCGCTTAAATACATGGGGCTGCAGGCTGGAGTTCCAATTCAGTCGATCCAGCTGGACCGGGTTTTTATTGGCTCCTGTACCAATTCCCGTATTGAAGACCTGCGCGCTGCGGCAGCGGTCGTAAAAGGGCGCAAGGTTGCGGCCAATATCAAGGAAGCCCTTGTAGTACCTGGTTCCGGGCTGGTTAAAACCCAGGCCGAACTGGAAGGACTGGATAAAATATTTACCGAGGCAGGCCTGCAATGGCGTGAACCGGGTTGTTCCATGTGTCTTGCCATGAATGCCGATCAACTGGGAGAAGGGGAGCATTGCGCCTCCACATCAAATCGAAACTTTGAAGGAAGGCAGGGCTTCGGTGGCAGAACACACCTGGTGAGCCCAGCAATGGCAGCTGCAGCAGCAGTGCATGGCCATTTTGTTGATATCAGAGAAGTAGAGTTAAGCTAATAACTATATTTATCAAATAGATAGAGAAATAACATGAAAAAGTTTATATCAGAAGGCGGGCTGGTTTTACCGCTGGACAGAGCCAACGTGGATACTGACTATATTATTCCCAAGCAATTCCTTAAATCCATCAAGCGAACCGGGTTTGGTAAAAACCTGTTTGACGAGGCGCGCTATCTGGACAAGGGTTTACCCGATGCTGATTGCTCTGGACGCCCCATAAATCCTGACTTTGTGATGAATCAGTCACGCTATAAGGGGGTTTCCATCCTGCTGGCCAGAGAAAATTTCGGTTGTGGCTCCAGCCGTGAGCACGCGCCCTGGGCCCTTGATGACTATGGATTTCGCTGTGTCATTGCGCCCAGTTTTGCGGATATATTCTTTAATAACTGCGTGAAGAATGGAATATTACTCATTGTTTTAAAAGATAAAATTGTAGATAAGCTGTTTTCAGAAACAGCGGCAAATGAGGGTTATCGTCTGGCGGTAGACTTACCGTCTCAGACCATTACAACCCCCTCAGGTGAAACCATTGCTTTTGAAATTGAGGAGTCCCGCAAGAATATCCTGCTCAATGGCTTGGATGATATAAGCCTGACCTTGCAAAACAAGGAAGATATTCAGGCTTACGAAACTGGCTGGCAGCAGAAATCACCCTGGCTGTTTTCCCAGCTTGGCTCCTAACCTATTAATTTTAAAAAGAATACCGCCAAATTAGGCGAATCCAAGGACATCTCATGAGTAAGTTGTATAACGTGGCTGTTGTAGGCGCCACCGGTGCCGTCGGTCGCACCATGCTTAGCATTCTGGAACAACGCAAGTTTCCTGTTGATAACCTCTACCTGCTGGCCAGTGAGCGTAGTGCCGGAGAGAAGATTACGTTCAATAATAAGCAGTATATGGTTGAAAACCTTGCAGATTTTGATTTTAGTAAAGCCGATATTGGCCTCTTTTCACCGGGCGCCAGCGTTTCTGCCGTATACGCTCCCAAAGCTGGTGCGGCGGGCTGTGTTGTCATTGATAATACCTCCCAGTTTCGCTATCAAAGTGATATTCCTCTGGTTGTGCCTGAAGTTAATGCTCATGCACTTGCCCAGTACACCAACCACAATATTATTGCCAACCCGAACTGCTCTACGATTCAGATGATGGTTGCTCTGAAACCTATACAGCAAGCGGTGGGTATCAAGAGGATCAATGTTTGTACCTACCAGGCAGTGTCTGGGACAGGTAAAAAAGCGATTGATGAGCTGGCCGGGCAAACAGCGAAACTGCTGAATGGCAAAGAGGCGGATGTGGAGGTTTATCCCCGTCAGATTGCCTTCAACGTGATCCCGCAGTGCGATATTTTCATGGACAATGGCTATACCAAGGAAGAAATGAAAATGGTCTGGGAAACCCGAAAGATAATGGAAGACGATGATATACAGGTTAATCCGACCTGTGTTCGGGTTCCGGTGTTCTATTCCCACTCAGAAGCCGTCCATATCGAGACGAAAGAGCATATTTCTGCAGAAGCGGCCAGGGCATTGCTTGAAAATGCCCCCGGCATCAAGGTAATGGATACCCGTGAGAATGGCGGTTATCCAACGCCAATAGGACAGGGCACAGACCATGACGAAGTCTGGGTTGGTCGTATCAGGCAGGATATATCTCATCCTAATGGCCTCAATATGTGGATTGTGTCTGATAATTTACGAAAAGGTGCCGCTTTGAACTCAATTCAGATAGCCGAAGTATTGATAAAAGACCTTTTATAATGAATACTTGCGACGAAATCTTAAAAAAGATTCTGTAATTGCAAAAACGTTCAAAATCGCGACTGACAGGAAGGTCTATGCTGGCCAGATGTAGAAAATTCCTTGCCCTGATAACCCTAGTTGCAGGGCTTGTCCACTCAAGCCAACTACTGGCCTTAGGCCTTGGTGATCTTGCTGTTAACTCCAGTTTGAATGAACCGCTGGAAGCTACAATTGAATTGCTCGGGCTTGACGGTCTCACCAGTGGTCAGATTCAGGCCCGACTTGGCAGCGTTGACGAATTCGAACGAGCCAATATCAACCGTGATTTTCTCATTGACGATATCCAGCTGGAAATCATTATTCTCAGTCGAGAGCAGGGAATTCTGCGTCTTACCAGTGAAGAGCCGGTCATCGAACCTTTCCTGAGCATGGTGATAAACGTGGGCTGGCCCACTGGCCGGCTGATGCGTGATTACACAGCACTTATCGATCTGCCGGTTTTTGTCAGCGATCAGCCTCAGGTTGTGCCCCTGGATGTTCCGCAGACACCCACGCCAGTCAGGGAAGAAACTCCCGCACCGGCACCCGCCCCAGAACCTCAAGCCGAGGTCATCAGCACTGCTGAACCAGTTGTCCCTGCCGTCGAGGAGATGCCCGAGTCAGCACCGGCAGAATCCGCCCAGGATATTGCAGAGCAAGAGAACGGGGAGGCAGAGGCCGAGTCAGATATCGAAGCATTGGCAGAGCAGGAAACTGCGGAATTAATGGTAGCCGAAGAGCCTGAGCCTGAGCCTGAAGCTGAGGCTGATACTGGCGTGACTGAA
>JAURCS010000061.1 GCA_030828385.1 Gammaproteobacteria bacterium | reverse complement strand
ATGATGATGGGGATGTGTATATAGCTGACGCTGTTAGTAGCCGGGTGCATTTGTTTAGAAAAGATTAGGCACCAAAGTAATTTCCCTTCATTCTGGAACACTCCCTGTCTATCACAGGCAGCCATCTCCCACCTACAAATTATTAAGAAATGACTGTGGACTATTCTATATGGCCAGCAAGTTCTATAAAATAAGTTAAAAAATATTTGTTGCCTAGGGGGGCCAAAATTGAAACCTAGCTCGTTATTGTCTGCCGTATCTTTTATATTCCTGTCCTGCCTGTCACCGCTTGGTCAGGCCCATCATTCCTTTGCCATGTACGACCAGAGTGAACTGCGTACCCTGACCGGGCGCCTGACTCGTTATATTACCGGCGCCAATCATGCCCAACTGATTTTTCAATTAGTGGATGAGTCAGGTGAAGCCCTGAACGATGAAGATGGCAACCCCCTGCTTTGGGGAGTGGAAACCGGCCCGGCGACGCGAATTGCCAGACTGGGCGTGACACCGAAAAACTTTCCCGTCGGCAGCATTATTACTGTGCAGCTCAATCCACTGCGTAATGGCAAAACCTTCGGCGCCATGCCTAATGGAACTCCCCTGGTCAATTGCGGGATGACTATGCCGGAAGGCGGCTGCACTTCTGAAACAGGTACCGTCTACCTGTCAGCCAATAACTGATAGAGGGAAGACCATGCGCCTGACTGTTAACCTTTCCCTTTTTGCCACCTGTTGCGCCTTTTCCATGTTGAGTCTGGCACAAGCGCCCGCGGATAACAGATATGACAATGCAGAACCACCACCCGGCATAGAACCCTTGCCGGTGGACATGTTTACTACAGAGAATTTTTATTTCGACAGAGAATTCTGGGAAGATCCCCGTTACACCCGCTGTAATACTCCCGCTCAACTTACCAATATGTGGGTGGCTGGCCGGGTCGGTCATTGGGGCGACTGCAGTTACGGTATCAGTGCGCAGGATATCTTCAGTTCCCATTCCTACAGCACTGCGGAAGAGCATTACCGCGATCTGATGGCCAGGGCAAAGGAGAAAGGCACCTACAATACCCACACCCGCGCCACGCTGCCGGACTGGGACGGCTGGTATTTCCGGGGTTCTTTTTTCGGTGGCCCTGAACAATGGACCAACGGCGATATCCTGCAGACCTCCACCATGGTGTCCCTGCTCACCCCTGAATACCAGCAACGCATGACCCAGATGAACTACCACGAGGCCGTCAACAATGCCCCCCAGTGGATGGCCTCGTTCTGCTATCCGGAAGGCCTGATGCGCTGGTGGTATGTCTGGGGCATCCGGGATATGGAAGTGCTGGTGACCCCGAACCAGGTACAACTACTGGCCGGGGTGGCCGATAACTTCATTCGCAAGGTGCTTATTGGCCAGGAACATTCCACCCTGATTCCCCAGTGGTATGGAGAGACTGTGGGGTTCTGGGATGGCGATACCCTAATTGCCTGGACCGCCAATGTACAGGGCTGGACCACCAGTCATTCCATGTTTGAATTCAGTAATTCCCTGGAGGTCATTGAAATCATCAAACGTTCAGACGATGGTGAAGGCCTGGATATCGAGGCGATATTTTATGATCCCGAGGCCTTCAAGGCACCACTGCGCATCAACACTCCCTGGAATCGCACTGCCGGCATTGATGACCCGCAGCAGCGCTACCTGTTTGTGGAATGCCGGGTTGAAAACGGCATTGTGCTGGGACCTGACGGCAGACCTTCACAAGTGACACCCTTTGACGAAGGCTATATCGATTTTCTTGGTCGCCCCTGGGCACAAAACTGGGAGAAGTTTTTCGAACAGGGCTGGGAACGTCCGCCTGCTGAATAAATCATAATAAAAATCACGCCAGCGATTTCTGTTACTGGCAGGAGAACCCATGACCGTATTTCGACTATTCCCCGCTTTTATTCTTTTAGGCCTTTCATTTAGTGCAGGCGCGCAGGACAGCGCACGCCAGGCAGTAATCAATGCCGCGAATGCCATGGGCGGCGTGGCGCAAGTTGAAGCGGTGAGCAGTGTACGCCTGGTCGGCTACGGCCATGAGGCCTACCAGGATGGGGGCAGTGAAATAACCACGGAAGCCAATGCCCCCGAGAAAATGACCAACCTGACTGCCTACGAGCGAGTGATTGATCTGGACAACAACCGCACCCGCGTCAAAGCCCGCCTGTTTCGCGCCTTTATCTTTGCGGCACGTTCCATGATGCAGGGTCTACCCATTAACCAGGTGCTGGATGGCGACATTGCCTATGATGTTAGTGCCGATGGCAACACGCGCCGTGGTTCCGAAGAAGCGGCCTTAACCCGGCGTATGGATATGCTCGCCATTCCACTGGTAGCGGTCAGGGCCGCCCTGGATAACAATAGCACGGTAAGCAATCGACGCGACCAGGATGGGCTCACCCTGGTGGATGTGATAACAGCTGACGGCGCTGAATTTACCCTGGCGGTCAATAATGACTCCGGTCTGCCCCATTGGGTACGCTGGCTGGAACCCCACGAAAACCTTGGCGAGATTACCCAACGCGCACAATACAGTGCGTGGCTGAAGGTCGATGGCATTATGCTGCCCATGAGTTACAACACGGTATCGGACTGGAAAGACACCGTCATGCTTCGTTTGCATGTGGATCGCTATGTGATCAACGGCGCGATCGATGACCTGTCGGCCCCGGCCAGTGTCAGGAACGCCCCTGCCCCCGTAAGCAATTATTCGGTCACTGCCGAGCCGGTCGCCGAGCATGTCTGGCATCTTATTGGCAATAATGGCGCCAATTCTGTGCTACTGGAATTTGACGATCATCTGGCCTTGTTTGAAGTGCCTACCAACCGCGCCTGGACCCAGGCAGTAATTGATGAAGCCAGAAGAACGGTGCCGGGCAAACCCCTGACCCAGGCCATCATTACCCATCACCACTTTGATCATACCGGTGGTCTGCGCGTGGCCATTGCCGAAGGCCTGACCATCGTCACCCAGGGGGGTAACGTGGACTGGTTTCGGGAACTCAGCGAGAGGCCTGTCACCAAATACCAGGATGCCCTGAGCCGCAATCCCCAGCCGCTTAAAAGCCTCGCCGTGGATGACCACCTGCGCCTGTCCGATGACAGCCTGACTATTGATATATACCACATGGTGTCCAACGCCCATATGGCGCAGGGTCTGATGGGGTATATTCCTGAACATAAACTGCTTATTCAGGGTGACCTGTTTGATTTGAACTGGGAAGTATATTTCTGGGGTAATACCTACGATGATAATGTGGCCTATCGAAACCTGGAGGTGGAACGGGACGTACCCATTCACGGCCGGGTAACCCCGACAGCAGAGGTGCACCGAATACTGGAACAGCAAAAAGGCAATGCCCGGGCCTTATGCAGCCAGGTAGCCAATGCCGGGCTTTCCATGCCTGGCTGTCCACTGGCCTGGGATTAACTGGAGAGAAGCCAATGAAAGCAACATATTACACACTGATGAGCAGAATTTCCGGCCTCTTGCTGGCTTTGTTTTGTGTGCTGACTGCAGGAACATTGCAGGCGGCTGACATACAACCCGGCGACACCTTTCAGGAATGCCGGAACTGCCCGGAAATGGTCGTCCTGCCTGCCGGCAGTTTTATGATGGGCTCGCCGGAAAGCGAAGTAGATCGACGTGACAATGAACCGCTCCATGAAGTGACTTTTGCCGAGTCGTTTGCCATTGCCACCACACCGGTGACCTGGGATATGTGGGAAGCTTGTGTACGGGATTCCCGTTGTGATGGTGTTGGTGTGGAATCCGCCCTGGTGGTACAACTTGATGGCACTGAGAAACCGGATTGGGACTGGGGTAGAGGAACACGACCTGTAGTTGGTGTGAGCTGGTACGATGCCCAGCAGTTTGTCGGCTGGCTGAACTGGAAAACCGGTGAGGACGATGCCTATCGCCTGCCCGCTGAAGCGCAATGGGAATATGCCGCACGTGGTGGCACGACTACGACATTCCCCTGGGGCAACACACTGGATTATGATTTTGGGAATTTTGGCCTGCGTGAAACGGGCCTGGGTGGTATGGCCGAAGGTAATGATATTTGGATAGCCGAAACCTCGCCGGTTAAATCCTTTCCCGCCAATGCCTTTGGTGTCTATGATATGCACGGCAACATCTTCGAATGGGTCGAGGATTGTTATGAGGCCGATTTTGCCAATGCCCCACGAGATGGTTCTGCCAATAAAAATGGCAATTGTGCCAACCGGGTATTTCGTAGTGGTACCTATCTAAGCAACCCTTACATGCAACGCTCCGCCCGCCGCGGCGCCCCTTATCCGGCGACTCAACGCGGTCGTAATTACCTGGGTTTTCGTGTTACGAAGATCCTCGAGTAAAAGGAGTAAAAGGGGACAGATTTATTTTTCTACCTCCCCTTCTTTCCTCTTTTCCAACACCCGCTCCAGCCGCTCTTCAGCCAGGTCCCAACCTGGCTCAATCATCAGCGCCAGCTTAAGTTGCTCTTCTGCCAGATCCAGGTTGCCCAGATTGTCATAGGTCATACCCATGTTATAGCGCACAAAATGTAACTGGTTTATCCCCAGCGCCAGCGACGCTTCGTAATCCTCCAAGGCCATGGCATAGTCCCTGTTAAGAAAATAGGCATTGCCGCGATTGACATAGATTTCCGGGGTTTCCGGGCGAATGGACATGGCCTTTTCGTAGTCCAGCATGGCCTGGGTAATTTCCTTGCTGGCTGCCCTGATGATGCCGCGATTCGAATAGGTGGCGGCGCGGTCTGCAAGGCTGAGGGTGCCGTAGTCCAGGGCGGAATCACAGGGTTCCAGTAAAGCCCTGCTGACAATAGGGGGGTGTGAAGCCGCATAATTGGCATTATCAAAACATTCCCTGGCCCAGGCATCACCGCCCAGCACAGAGAGCGCCTGCCCCAGTGCCGACAGTGGCAAGGTCAATAACACCAGCAATAAAAATCTCTTTACCATGACTTACAGGACCTTATAAATCTGCACAAATACCATACCCGGTCGTTCCGGCTTCACTACCAGGTTGCTGAGAAAGACATGCTTGTTGAGCCAGTCGTATTTCCCAACCGGAGCATTAAATCGCGGCGTGGTTCTTATATAGGGCGGCGCACCATTGTCGCCGGGGACGATAATACCGTCGTTTCTAACATTGATAAGCACACCGTCGTCAGTACGGATCATATAGATGGCTTCCACTTCGGTTACGCCATCAGGGCGTCGCGTCTGATAGTCTGCCCCACCGGGAACCACCACGCCGTTAATGCCCGGCCCTGTGAAATCACCACCGGTAATGGGAATGGCCTGACGCACGCCATCGCTGGACTGGCCCAATACTTCAGGAGGACTTAACTCTGCCCGCACTTCAAAAACAAATTCTGCCTGCAAGTTATCCATATTTTCCTGGGCCTGAACCAATGACGGGCATATAAGGGTATAGAGCAGTAAAAACTGAAAAAATTTCATCATGGGATCATCCTATTCCGGATTCTGACAACTGTAGTTTTCTGCGGCGGTGATATCACCGCTGCCATCGTAATGGGGGTAAGTCGGCCAGGGGCACAATGGACGTGAGACTCCGGGCATGCTGGCACCGGTAGCGATGATTTGCTCAGGTGGGGTATCGTTCTCCACCCAATCCACTATGGCCGTTAACATATCAAAGGCATCCAGGGTGTCTTCCCCGCCCCGGCAATGGCCCATACCGGGCACATGAAAATAACGACTCCAGTCTTTTACGGTTTCAAGGCCACCGTTAAACGCCGCCATTTCCTCGTAATAACGAATGGTTTCATTCACCGAGAACCAGGGGTCTGCTGCGCCGTGGTAAAAAATCTGCTTGCCACCTTCATCGACAAAGCTGCTCATCATCACGGAAGTCGTTTCACCCATGATCAAATGGGGTTGTGTTGAGGCCAGCACTGCTGCATCAATATCAAATTCCAGTACACCGGTTGAACCGGGCCCTTCCGGGGGATTGTTGGTGCTGTTAAGAATGCCACCAATAAAACCGGGATCATCCATGCCAGGGTCATACTGAAAACCTGGGTAGATCTGGAATCCCCTGGAGTCACTGGGGCCCTGCATGGCCATGTGAATGGCATCGGCCTTGGCGGGTGCCAGACAGTTGTCGGTGGAAGTACCAATACCACAGGCAATCTGACGCGGATCGAAATCACAGGCTTTGGGGTTAAACAATAAACCGTCTTCGGCTCCGTCCAGGGCATCACAACGGGCCAGCAGGGAATCAATCACCAGGCGGCGTTCATCGTCATCCAGCAAGGGGCCAGGTACCGGCAAGCCCTGGGCATCTCTGGGAGCAGCCTGATTTAGCTGCATCCCTACCCAGCGAATACCGATATTGGAGACACTGGTACGCATGGCAGGTGCACCGGAAACAACACCATCAAAATAGGTGGGGTAGCGCTGGGTCATTAACATGCCTTCCCTGCCCCCGGTAGAGCAGCCAACAAAGTAACTGTAGGCAATGTCCTGTTCGTAATAATCCTTAACAAGAAGCTTTGCTACTTCGGTGACTTTGGGATTCGCCTTGTAATAAAAATTCAGTGTGGCTTCCTGGTCGTCAAAAAAGCTGGCATCAAAGGGTCCCTGGGCCTGATGACCGGTATCATTACTGACCACAGCAAAGCCCTGCTGAATAGCGGCGCGCCCACCGGCGACTTGCGCCCCCACAGGTTCGCCAATAGTGCCATTGAGCCCACCGCCGCCCTGGAATAAAAACCGGCCATTCCAGTTGGCAGGAAGATTAAGCGCGAAACCAATACCGTACTCCACGTCATTCACACCGATACGTCTGTCGATCATGCCTTCCACATGACAGTGTGGCGGCAGTTCCATCCCCGACCCGTTAAAACCACCGGGCAAAGAACGATCATCAAACCACTGGGCACTGGTCACTTCCACCTGATAGTCCGGTAAGGAAAAGCCCGTCAGTGCTGCACAGTCAGCCGCATTCTGGGCAACACTTGTCATGGAAACGCACACCAGCAAAGCGGTGAATAACGAAGATAAACGCATAGATGATTTCCCTTATAAATTTTTACTTTATTTTACAGCCAAAAAAAGCCGGAGGAATTACCCGCCGACTTTTTCTGATTGCTTGTCTCTTGCCTCTTGTCTCTTGCCTCTGGTTTTTATACCTGCGGCATCTGCGATTCAGGCACCCACCAGCCATGAATCTGGCCAGTCGCCCTGATTGGCAGATGGACAATGGCTACCGGACCTTCATCAAGATGTTCAGCATCCAGAATCACCAGGTCACCGCGTCCATCCTCATTCTGACGGGTAGCTACCCCCATTAGATAGCCTTCACCTTCCCGGGCATTATCATGCTTCGGCGCAAAACAGCATTCCGCTAATGAGGTCCCGGGACCGGCATTCCAGAATACAGTATTACGGGTGGCATTATCCATGCGCACATAGCCGGCATTAGCCTGACGTGGATCTGCCGCATCCTTGTCGCGTGTCCCCAGGAAACCATAACGATAGGACGCCGTGTTGTAACGGTCATCCTGACGCGGCAAGGCACCACGGTAATCGTAGAGGCGTTCAATGTCATAGCCAGAGATATTGCGGTTATTCATGTCCGCTGACAAACGCGTAATATAGCTGGTGCCACGAATCGGGTCCCATTGCTTGCCTTCCTGCATGGGCATGAAGGGGAACGGATTGGATTCGGACATTTCCACATCCACATAAACGCGGCCGCCATCTTCAAAGGCGCCCATGACATGAGTGGCACTTCTGGTGGGCCCTGTAAACCAGCGCATATCAGAACCGTCACCGTCGCGACGTACCACACCAAAATGAGTACGTTCAGAATCATTCCAGGCCCAGTGAATGCCGCCTTCCTGAATCTGCTGGCGGTCCATGACCATGGGGATCACATAAATAACAATATAATTTTCTGTTACTGCAAAATCATGCAGCATGCCCACGTAGGGCACTTTTACCATGGCATTCCAGACCAGCTCACCCTGCGGGGTGTATTCAAACAGGCTGACATCATCACTACCGAAGCCCGTGGCTTCATAACCAAAGGCCACCATATTGCCGGTGCGCGAATCCACCTTGGGATGGGCGGTAAAGGTTTGACTTGGCAAGGTATCGTCAAAGGTGAAATTCGGAATCACCGTTTCCAAAGTTAACAAGTCCATGGCGGCCGGGGGGCTGTCTTCCTTCAGCGCCAAGAGATAGCCCTTGTGGTTAATAATATGGGTATTGGCAGTACTGCGACTTAAACCCGCAACACT
Source organism: Gammaproteobacteria bacterium (assembly GCA_030828385.1). Classification (GTDB taxonomy): domain Bacteria; phylum Pseudomonadota; class Gammaproteobacteria; order Pseudomonadales; family Pseudohongiellaceae; genus Eutrophocola. The sequence goes on along the minus strand of JAURCS010000061.1, from coordinate 2,019 downwards.
GGGGTCGTCCATGTAGGGATTGCGATACATGGGAAAAAGAATTTTGCCGGCCTCATTCTGGGCTTGCCAGCGATCATTTTTAACATAACGGGTCTTGTAATCCGCTCTGCCATCCTTGATACGGAACATGCCTACATGGCCTTCTCCATCAAAGGGAATATTGCGGGGATTCATCGGATACTGGGCGTCCGGTCCTACCCGGTAAAAGGCCCCATTTAAATCATCGGGAATCTTTCCGGTCACCTGGCAATCATGAACATCGGATTCAAGACGAAACAGTTGCGGTGTCTGGAATTCAGCCGGCATTGGGCCACCACCTGGCCCTGTTGGTGGCTGCGCCTGGGCTGTTGCGCTTCCCAGGGCGGCACCGGCTGCTGCGCCGGCGATTCCAATGGCGCCGCCTAAAAAGTCGCGACGGTCAAATGTATGCTTGTCTGTTTTATCGTTGTTAGCCATATACTTCCCTTAATATTTGCGATATTTCAATTTTTCTTACAATTCGTTTATCTGCTGATTCTACCACTATGTTCGATAACACCAAGCCCTTGTCTCTTGTCTTCAGTCTATAACCGACCGGGCAAAGCTGGGGACAACCAGGGCGAGCCCATGCCATAAGGGACCGTCACAAACACCGCTTCAATCTGGCGGATTTTGCCATCATCAATTTTAAACAGCTCCAGCAGATAGAATGAGTGGGGGTAGCGAATGGGTGAATTAACCAGCGTGCCGTCACTCAGGGTATATTCATCAAGCTGACCGGAATGATCTATAAAACCGGACGCCAGAACCAGCCCTCTTTCTTCGTCTACCAGGGGAAAACGCCGTGCCCGCAGGCGGTCATCATAGCGGTAGTTACCCTGACGAAATTGTTCTTCACAGCCCAGGGCACCAACGGCAGTGAATTCAACCGCGGCATTGTTGGTGGTCTTGGTGCCGTTCTCCACGCGATTACAGTCTTCATGAAACTCTGTAAACAAGGTCCCGTCATTAAGCTGTAAGGTGTCAAAATAGCCATCGGCGATGGAAATCAACCGATCTCTTGGACGCCTTCGCTGCTCTGGCAAAATGTCATAAAACAGCGGTTTATGCTCCAACACAGGTTCAGGCCAGATAATACTCTTGGGTTCAGTCTCTGTGCGTAGTACCACGCTTTCCACTTCCGCTATGCGTCCATTCTCTACCTTGAGACGCAGGGCATACAAAGATGAAAAGTGTGGCTCCTCCACCACCCCGAAAAAGCCCACCTGCCCCGCCGCCACATCGGCAACCCGCAGGTCATAATCACCCATGCCGGTGATAGTACCCCACAGGCCATCGCCAATTCTCAGGGGGACATTATTTTCAGTAAATTTAACGTTTTCAGCCCAGGCTATTTGGGCCGGGTCTTTGGCAAGCATACCCTGAAGGTAAAGGTCCAGGGCCTGGTACAGGCACTGCCGTGAGCAATCATAATTGGCAACGGCGTTAGGTGTATTGGTTTGGCTGAAAGCCATGGCTGAGAAAAACCAAAAGGTCAGCGTCAATAACAGTTTTGCCATGCAGAAGCTCCGAATATTTCTTTTGAATCAGGCTAATTCCAGATTCCAGCGAATATTGCTGACCGGCTAGTAAAACAACTCTACGGACACAAGGCAAGATGGCTGGAATTGCGCTTGAAGCAGCTAAGGTGCAGAACAACAGACTTCAAGCGCTACTCATCTTAGCAACGGAAACCTGATAAAAATTCACAAAAAATTCAGTCATGAACCCGCTTTAATAAAGGTCATGGTCTATGTTGATAAAACGTTTCCAGAACCCCAGTTCAATGACATTAACAGTTCCTGTGATTCACCATCTTGCCTTATGAAATTCAACTTACATACATGCTTACTACCTTTTCTCCTCTTATTTCCCGCCCCTTGCCTGGTTAAACATGGAATTTGCGGGTGATGCAAGTATCGACACTAATGACAATGTTTCCAGCGCTGTCAGTGGATGCGATTTTTTAAACGACCAGTTTCTCAGCGCCAATTACAATCT
>JAURCS010000060.1 GCA_030828385.1 Gammaproteobacteria bacterium | reverse complement strand
GCCCTTTCTTATGGAAACGGTCTTGTCCATTATCCGGCGAGCCAATCCCGATAAAATAGCACCACAAATGGTGGGCCCTAAATTGCTTTCTGCGCTGCATTCCTTGCATGACTTTGATCTTTTGCCCCAGGTAGGGGCCATCAGTCCGGATGTGGCGCGGGATATCATTGCCGGAGGAGGGCCTGCATTGGCCTTGCTGCGGAAGGAATCTGTGATCCCTGTGCAGGCGCTGAACCTGTGTGCATCGTTGATCGACAGTGAGATGGATAATGTCAAAGCTGAGCAGCTGATAGAAGGACTGCCGTTGCTGATTTGTCATTGACCCGTATCAAGCTTGTATGGAATGCCGCTATGGATAATTTCTCATGACGCGGTATTATACTTTTTTGTTACGCTGTGCCGGGCTATCCTGCCTTTCAGGAAATGAATGGAAGGCAAGGAATGGCAAGGCAAGCAAGCTAATTAAAGCGTAAAGTACCATATTGAATTAAGACTGATTATGTATAAGAAAATATAAACAAGAAAATATTATTAGTTTTCACTAGAAGGGGAATCAGACCATGTCTGCAATTAATCTGGAAAATATCACTGAAGCTGTTATCAATCATGGCGATGGCGGCAAAAAGAATCCGCGTTTACATGAGATTTATTCTAGTCTGATTAAGCATTTGCATGCATTTCAAAAGGAAGTAAATCTGACTACTGAAGAGTTGGAAATAGGCCGTCAATTTATTTTTAATCTGGCTCAACCCAATCAGGACTTTCCCATGGGTGAAGTTCACCTGATGTCAGATTGCCTGGGCATTTCCGAAATAGCGATTCTGCTTGAAGATGCAAACAACACCAGCACTACAGAGATGAACGTTGAGGGGCCTCTGTATATTCCCGGTTTACCCGAGAGAACTTCCGGGGAATTGATTGGAAAAATTGAAGATGTTGATGATCCTTTGTTTATACATTTTAATGTTGTCGATGCTGACGGAAAAGCCGTTGCCGGTGCCAAGGTTGATATTTGGCAGCCAAATGGCGAAGGCTATTATTTCGTACAACGGGAAAATTTACCCGAGTGGAATTTCTATGGTCGCTTCACGACTGATGACAATGGTGAGTTTGATGTAGCAACGGTTGCGCCCGGAGATTATCCGGTTCCATTATCAGGGCCAACTGGCACCATGCTGGATCAACTTGGACGTCATGGTTACCGTGCGGCCCATATCCATTTCAAGATTCATGCAGATGGCCATGATGAATTCACCACTATGATGTACTTCAATCGTTCACCCTACGTTGATTCAGATACCATATTCTCGGTAAAAGATTTTAGAGTAGATCTTGTCGAGCATACGGACCCTGCTGAAATCGCAGAGAAAGGTCTGGATAAACCATTCTATACACTGGATTACACTTTCGTTCTCCCCTGAGATAAAAGTAGATACAGGTGTTTGAATTACATCAGCATAAATTGCAGGCCCTTTATTTCAAACCTTCCTATGAAAGACTGAAGGACAGGATAAAAAAAGCTGCCCCGGACCTTGATATCTATCTGATTGATGAAGACGGGCAGCTTACCCACGAAGGCAGTCGGGTAACACGGAAGCAAATTCACCCGGACTATTTCTGGGTCCATTCAGAGTTGCTCAAGTCGCCTGTATTCAAGGATTATTTTGCCCTGATGCAGGAATGCCATAACGTCAAATGGCTGCATACCATCAATACTGGTCTGGATAAGGGGCCCTATCTGGATTTGCTGAAAACTGGGGTCAGAATCAGTAATAACCACTCTCAGGCCATTGCCATTGCCGAATATATAATGGCCCAGGTGCTTTCCTGTTTTCAAAACCTGACTGATTTTTCGGATAAGCAGAAACAGGGGGTATGGAAATACCGACCCTTTCGTGAAATCTATCATACGCGTTGGTTAATCATCGGGTTTGGCAATATCGGTCAACAAGTGGCCAGGCGTGCCAAGGGCTTTGGTGTCGATATAACCGCGGTGAGAAGAAGCAAGAAACATGAAAAGCTTGCCGATCATGTATTAAGTCTGGATACCATGGATGATGCGATAGGGCAGGCGGACGTAGTGGTTCTCGCCTGCGCCTCCAATCAGGCTACCCGTAATCTGGTGGATGCAAAATTCCTGGCACAAATGAAAGATAATGCTGTTCTGGTTAACGTGGCCCGGGGTGATCTGGTGGTTGAAGACGATCTGCGTCAGGCCCTGGATGCAGGGCGACCTGGTCATGCCATTCTTGATGTGTTCGTAGATGAGCCGTTACCCGAAGACTCCTGGATATGGAATCATCCCGCAATTAGTATGACGCCCCATTGTTCCAATGCCGGTAGTGGCATGCGACAACGCAGTGATGATCTTTTTATTGAAAATCTGAATCGTATGGTTAATGGCCAGCTACTGGTTAATGAAGTGGATAAAACAGATATAGTTTGATGAATACTACAGATTACGAGGTTGTTACCGTTGATGTTCAGGGCAGTGCCATGGATGTCTTCCTGTTCATACCCGCTGCCAACACTCTGCTACCCGGCATTGTCCTGGCTCAGCATATACCCGTCGGGCATGCCGGTATTGAAAACGATACTTTTACCCTGGAAACAGCTCGACGCTTTGCCGCAAATGGTTATGCCGTGGCGGTCCCATTTATTTTTCACTGGTGGCCTAAAACTGATTCTCTGGATAAGAAAAAAGCGGAGAGCCGGGATGACTGGATGCTGGCTGATATATCTGCCGCTTTTGAGGTGCTGGCTCAACAATCTGGCGTAGACGAGAACAGAATCGCCATGGCCGGGCATTGCTGGGGTGGTCGCGTAGCATGGCTTGCAGCATGCTATATCAGAAGTTTTCGTGCATTGGCTGTGTTTTATGGCGGCAATATTAAAAAGGGATTAGGTGACGATGCCGTAGCGCCAATTGATCTGGCTGCAAATATCGAGTGTCCTGTTATCGGTTTTTTTGGTAATGTCGATAGCAACCCTTCGCCAGATGATGTAGCGGACTATGCCAGAGCCCTAGATGCAGCTGGTATCGAATACGAATTTCATCAGTATGATGATGCCGGTCATGCCTTTCAGAATTTTCCTGTTGCTGAGCGTTACAATGAAGCAGCCAGTGAAGATGCCTGGGCGAAGGTTCTCATATTCCTTGGTAAATTATTGAAGTAACCCTTCATTGGCGCCAGGCTTTTTGTTAAGCCTGGCATCACACAATAGATCACGCTTCCTGGTAGTAATCCCCCACTGGCTGTCCGCTGTGATCAAGTTCCATTTCCAGATTTGGCGCCTTGATCAGTGACATCATGGCAGGTACAAGTCCTAACAGGATGGCGGTGCCAAAAAGTACCCCAAAACCGACGCTCAAAGCGACTGGAATCAGGAACTGGGCCTGTACACTGGTTTCAAACACAAGCGGCGCCACGCCCAAGAAGGTAGTAATGGAGGTGAGAAAAATTGGCCGGAAACGGTTTTTAGCACCCTCTACAATCGCCTTGTGATATTCCATGCCATTGCGTACTTCCTCATTAATAAAATCGATCATGACCAGCGCGCCATTAATAATTACACCTGAAAGACCGATAATTCCAAAAATGCTGAGTAGCGAAAGGTTCATTCCCATAATCAGATGGCCCATGATGGCGCCGAAAACGCCAAAGGGGATGACCATCATTACTATAAGAGGCTGAATATAGGATTTAAAGGCAATTGCCAGCATCGCGTAGATAGCGACAAGCGCATAGAAGAAGTTTAATACGATAGCAGGGCCGGTTCTGGCCTGCTCACGTTGTTCACCACCAAAATCATAGGTCAGGTCAGGATAGTTTTGCTGGATGCCAGGCATTAATGTAGAGGTGATATAGGAGTTCACTTCATTACTGGTAATGGTAGCCGTATCCACATTGGCGGTTACCGCAATGATACGGCGACCATTTCTGCGTTGAATGGTCGTTGGGCTGGTACCCTCCACCAACTCTGCTACTTCTCCCAGCGGAACAAAACCCTGGGGTGTGCGTATTCGGTAGGACTGCAGGTCATCGACAGAATTGCGCTCTTCAGCAGGAAGACGAATATAGACTCGCACATCTTCTCGCCCGCGTTGCACACGTAATGATTCATCGCCAAAGAAAGCTGCCCTGATCTGGAAAGCCAGTGACTGCAGGGTCAGACCATAGGTTCGCGCTTCCGGTTTTAGCGTGAAGGTTATTTCCCGCTTGCCGGTGTCCCGGTCATTTTTTACATCAAATACACCGGTTAGCTGGCGCAGAGCGGTCTCCACTTCATCGACTACAGACGACAGAGTGTTATCACTGGCAGCAGTTAATTCCACTCTGACCGGATCACCGAAACTCATTTGTTCTGAGGAATAAGTCAGTTTGCGAGCTTCCGGTACCAGGCCCACCGCTTCACGCCAGCGGTCTTCGAATTCGCTTGCCGCAAAATCGCGATCCTCCGGAGGTGTCATTTCCAATACAATGGTTGCCACATTGGGGCTTTCGCCACCGCCAGAGGAACCAAGGGGGCTTGGCTGGCCGCTGTCCTGTGCACCTACCAGTATATTCACGGATTTTATTGCCTGACCATTATCAGACAACGCATTGTATTCCTCACCAAGACGGATGGCTTCTGCTTCCAGGCGATCCACGACAGCCTGGGTTCTCTCTACAGTTGCGCCCGAAGGGAGTTCAACACTCGCAATAACATTATCGCCCTCAATTTCCGGGAAGAAGGTAAACTTCACATAACCGCCGGCCATAATGCCTGCAGTAATAAATAATAAGCTGATGGAAGAAGAGATGGCTACCCAGGGATGATGGGTGACAAATTCAAGCGATCTGTGCAGGGGGCCTTCGACAAACCATTTAAAGCCGCGAGCCACCTTTTTATGCAGATTATCCAATGCCTGTGTCAACCGGTTGTATTTCTTTTCTTTCTTTGGCGGATGAGATAAATGAAAGGGCAATACCAGTAATGCCTCAGCCACTGAAAGGAAGAGAACACCAATTACTACTGCTGGAATGTCGCCCAGCAGACCACCCAGTGTGCCGGGAAGGGTTAGTAAGGAACTGAAGGCGGCAATGGTCGTGGCTACAGCAAAAATAACCGGAATCGAAATTCGCTGGGCCCCTTCGATGGCCGCTCGTAATGGATGAATGCCGGTTTCCTGGCGCGCAAAAATATTTTCACCGACGACAATGGCGTCATCTACCACGATACCGATGGCGAGCAGAAAGCCTATGGAAGACAGCACGTTAATGGAGGTGCCAAAGACGCGCATCAGGGCAAAGACACCAATAAAGGAAATCATGATGCCCAGACTGGTCCAGGCTGCGACCCTGAATTCCAGAAATATGGTTAGTGTCAAAATCACCAGGATTAAGCCCATGATGCCATTTTCAACAAGAATGCTTAATCGATCCTTGATAACAGAGGCTTCGTTTCTGCCGACCACGGCAAAAACGCCCTCAGGCAGGGTAGGGCGGAGTTCTTCCACCAGGTAACGTTCAACGGTCTCGGCAATTTCCAGAATCTGTTCATCACCCACACGCATTACATTGATCATCGCGGCAGGGATACCGTCATATAAATTGATAAGATCATTGTCAGTAAAACCGTCCATGACAGTGGCTACATCACCAAGTACAACGCGTCCACCGTTATCGCCAGTACGCAGAACGATTTCTTCAAAATCGCGCTGATTATAGTTTCTGCCAAGTGTTCGCAGCACCAGTTCTTCATTCGCTGTTTCCAGCTCTCCACCCGGCAGTTCAAGACTTTCCTGGCGTACTGCGCTGGAAATGTCCGTTAGTGTCAAGCCCTGGCTGCGCAAAGCATCATTGGAGGCCTCGATCGAGATTTCATAGGCGCGGGTACCGGAAATATTGACGATTGAGATACCCTGTTTAAAGGTCAGTTCATCCTTGATCCGGTTAGCGAGTTCTTTTAATTCACGTTCACTGGTGTTGCCGGCCACGACTACCTGCATGGCTCGCTGGGAATTGCTGAGCAGGCTGACTTGTGGCTCTTCCGCATCTACCGGGAAGGTCACAATCTGATCTACCTCGGACTTGATTTCATCCATACGCAATTGTGTATCGGCGCCACGAATCAGTTCGACAGTAACGGTGCCCATGCCTTCTGCTGCGACCGCAGTAATGTCCTGAATCTCTTCTACACTCTCCACCTTTTCTTCAATGCGGCGAATAATTGATTCTTCTACTTCAGTGGGGGAGGCGCCGGGATAAACCACCCGAATAGTGATCTGGTCGAGATTGACCTCCGGAAATAATTTGACAGTGATCTGAAAGAAACTGGTTGCACCAGCCACCAACATAAATACCATCAGCAGATTGGAAGCGACACCATTACGAGCCATCCAGGCTATTATTCCATTCATTATTGAATTGCTCCCTGGACACCGGACGGCGGTAAGCTGGCAGGTTCTGCCTGAATACGCATGCCGTCTGTCATGAGGGCGATATCACTGATAATAATTGGTGTACCTTCAGCTAAATCAGGCGCCATCAAGACCGCCATATCGCCTTCCTGGCGAACAAACTCAACCGGTGTGACCTGCAAGGTGCCTTCAGACCTTGCTGTCCAGATAGTATTATTCTGGCGCAAGGCACTGACCGGAATCACGAAGTGTCCGGGTAAAGCCATACCTTCAATGCCTATGTTGGCATACATGCCAACGAGCAGAGGAGGGGCTTCAATCGGGATATCAGTAACTTTGGTGCCTAAAAGTTCGCCATGGCTAAACGGCGATGGAATACGAACCACGACATCGACAGTTCGTGTAACCCGATCGATATCGGACTCAACCCGGTGAACATAACCTGGCCACTGATAGGTTCTCCCGCCATGATTTACACTGACCCAGGCATTTCGATTTTGGGGATTATTTTCTTGCCAGAGATCAGGAATAAACACCGAGTCATCTGCGTTCAGAGCGACGATGACCTCCAGTTCATCGCTGGCATAAAAACGGGCCAGCTCGCGTCCCGGAGAAACGATGTCGCCGAGATCGATACTTTCTTCATAGACGATGCCGTCAAAAGGGGCGGTAATTCGTGTTCGTTCCAGTTCCAGTTTGCGCATCTGGATAATGGCTTCCTGGCGGGCAATAGTAGCCAGGGTCTGGTCCCTGCGACTAATAGCCTCATCCAGACCTTCTTCTCCAACAAAACCGTCATTAAACAGGGATTGAAGCCGTGTTAACTGCTTGTTGATAAAGTCGAGATTACTGCGATTGGCTTTCTGGTTAGCTTCGGCTTCAGCAAGATTGGCTTCAAAGGTACGTGGATCAATCCGTACCATCAGCTCTCCCTTTTTAAACGCTCCGCCACTTACCATGTTGTCATGCAATTCAACGATCTCACCATTCACCTGGGACGATAGTGAGATATCCGCTCTGGGCGTGATTATGCCATTGCCCTGAATGACAAGCGGGGTTGCCCTGTGTTCGAGAGCATTGGTTTGTACTTGAGGCACAAGGACTGCCTGATCTCGCTGTTCAGGCACGGGTTTAAGTGCCTTCAGTAAAATATAACTGGCTATTCCAAGACCAAGAATGGCGATGCTGACGAAAAACCACAGGGTTTTCCTTGGTTTTACTGCGCTATTATTCGAGGTGTTCATCGAGCCTCCGGCTCAAAAGATTATTCATTGACTGACTGGTCAGTCAGTTTTATAATTTTTGACTATATTGTCAAGGAATATTTAAGGGGACACTTTTGCAAGCACAGGTATCTCAGACTCCAAGCAAGCGCGAACTGCAAAAGGAAGTGCGACGCAATGACATTATTGATGCCGGATTCGAAGAGTTTGCCGTGCAGGGGTTTACTGCCACCAAACTGGATGATGTGGCCGTCAGGGCAGGTATTGGCAAGGGCACTATCTATCTTTATTTCGACAGCAAGGAAAGCCTGTTTCAGGAAGTGGTACGCAAGAACCTTTTCCCGATGCGTGATGCTGCGCAAATTCACGCTGCTGAATTCAAGGGCAGCGCGACGGAGCTACTCACCATCCATTTTCAACGTATGTATCTGGGTTTACACCAGGACAGAATGCCGCAACTGGTCGCAATGATCATGGGGGAGGCGTCCCGTTTTCCGGATATGGCAGATTTCTTTTTCAAGGAGATCGTCAGCAGCAATCAGGAGCTTTTACAAAACATACTTAAAAAGGGGATGGAAAGTGGCGAATTCAGAGATAACTTCCCGGTGGAATTTACCCAGATACTGATGGCGCCTGCCATGATAAGTGCTATCTGGCGCCTTCAATTTGAATCCCACTCGCCACTGGATATGGACGCATATACACAAACCCATATTGATTTTGTCCTCAGGGGACTAAAAGCTGATCAACATTAATACTGTTGAACATTTTTCCAACACACTTTTGTATTCTCTTCCTTGCTATTGATGCTGATTAATCACTTTGTTATCAGTACTTTTCTATAGTCTCCATATCACTTAAATTAGTTTTTCCATCATTTTTTCGGGAGCATGACATGCGACTGAGCCTTTCTTCATGCAGTTTTTTTCTTTCTACTTTTATATTGATTCTTTGCTCTCAAGTTACGTTTGCGCAAAGGAATCTGGACGAGGCTTTGTTGCTTGCTTCACCGGATATGATCGCTGCGGACTCAGCGCTTAAAAGTCATATGGAAACACTGGCAACACAGGCTGTCAGTAATCATTGTGCTGCCTGTCACGGCGCAAACCTTACCGGGCAGAGCGAGGTGCCAAACCTGCTGGATTATGACTGGCTTTGGGGCGTAAGCGGTTTTGAAATGACAGTGTCTGAAGCAGTTTTTGAAATTATGCAGACGATTCTTTACGGCGTGCGCAATAGCGAATGTCCGGATGAAATCAAACGTTATGGAGCCTGCCCGGATACCCGTTTTTCCCAGATGCCGGGCTACGGTGAACTTGGTTTTAGCGAGCAGCAATTAAATGATCTGGTTGATTACGTTTACAGTATCAGCGGAGACGAACATGACTCTACTGCGGTAGAAAGAGTGGCCGGTCTGACTGTGCTATGCGCAGAATGCCATGGCGATGATGGCGCCGGCTACAAGGCCTTTGGTGGGCCAGACTTATCTGATGATGTTTGGTTGTTTGGCTCAGCGCGCTAAGCAGTTTATGACGTTATCGCCAATGGGCGTACAGAGTCCTGTCCAGCCTGGTCACAGACATTAAATGCGGCGACCATCAAAGCACTGTCGGTTTATATCTATAATCAATCCATGGGCTATTAGCTTTTCTGCCCATTCTCCACAATCCATAGTTTGCACTTGATGTTATCTGGCCTGTACTATTGCAGGTCTTATCAATACTGTGCTCGAAAACCCAGGGGAATCCATTCATGCGAAAGCTGATTAACATCAACACGATCTGTTTAACCTTACTTGCCATGTTGGCTGGTTGCAGTGATCCTGCCGATAATGCGGCGCCAGAAGTCGTCGCCTCGTCGTCAACAGCGTCTATGGCCAGCATATCAACAACATCTGTTGTCGATAACGATAGCCAGTGGTCTTCTTACGGAAATAACTACAGTGAACAGCGCTACAGCCCACTGGATCAGATCACGCCTGACAATATTGATGAACTGGAACTTGCCTGGTTTGGTGACCTCGCGGAACGGGGGGGCAGTTATGAAACAACGCCACTGGTGGTAGATGGGCGGATATATGTTTCTTCTCCCTGGAGCAAGGTTTATGCCTTTGATGCTCAAAGTGGTGAGCAATTATGGAAATATGACCCGAAGGTGCCCGGTGAATGGGCGGTTAATCTATGCTGCGGTATCGTTAATCGCGGTGTGGCAGCCTGGGACGGGATGATTATCTGGGGTACGCTTGATGGGCGCCTGGTTGCTGTAGACGCCGTGACAGGGGAGTTGGCATGGGAAGTACAAGCTACTGATCGTGAAAAACAGCTTTCTATTACCGGTGCGCCGCGTATTGCCAATGGCCGAATCTTCATCGGTGAAGCCGGGTCTGAATTTCACATGCGTGGTTATATGGCCGCCTACGATGCCAGTAACGGAGAAGAGTTATGGCGCTGGTGGGCAGTACCGGGTAATCCGGAACTGGGTTTCGAACAGCCGGAACTTGAATGGGCAGCAGAAACCTGGAATGGTGACTGGTGGGAAACCGGAGGCGGTGGTACGCCCTGGGATGCCATTACTTATGACCCTGAAACCGACATGGTCATCATAGGGACCGGCAACGGTGCACCCTGGCCAGCAGAAATTCGTTCTCCAGGTGGCGGTGACAACCTTTTCACCGCCTCTATCGTTGCCCTTGATGCCTCCACTGGAGAGTACCGCTGGCATTACCAGACTACTCCTGAAGA
>JAURCS010000005.1 GCA_030828385.1 Gammaproteobacteria bacterium | reverse complement strand
ATGGAAGCTCTCCCCTTTTAATTATTATGCCTGCAATACAATGCAGTATATGAAGCCCGCAAGGTATTATCCAGCCTGCCTGATACATATACAGGGCCGGCGACAAAATCTATACTTTCATCTAGTCAAGTTTCCATTAAGAGGAATGCCCTATGAACTATCGTCAGATTAAACTTGTCAGCACCCTGTTACTTGGCCTGTGTACCAGTGGCGTCATGGCCCAGCCTGAGGACAGCCCAAATCAGAATCCGGAACAGAACTATAGCCAGGATAATCAATGGGGGCAGTCATCCGCCGGCCCCTGGGACGGCTCTACCTCCTGGATTACGGTAGATGGCAAAGGTCTTGTCTATGTGCTGGTAAGGATAAAGCCCTACGTGCGCATCTTCGATCGTGAAGGCACATTTCTGCGTTCATGGAGTGGCTCCGAAGAACTCGGCAGCGCGCACAGCATCACCATTGATAAGGAAGATAATGCCTGGATCAGCGATTCCGCCCGCCATGTCATTCGCAAGTACAACACAGACGGTGATCTGCTGATGACCCTGGGAATCGCGGATCAACCTGGCGACAACAGCTCCCGGAACAAATTCAATCAGCCCAATCACGTCTATATCGCTGACAACGGGGATATCTATATATCCGATGGCTATGTGAATTCCCGTGTCGTGCATTTCAATCCGGCGGGGGAATTCATTCGCAGCATCGGCGGCGTCAAAGGCAGTGGTCCTGGTGAGTTTCAGGCCGTACACGGCGTAGCACTGGACTCAAAAGGTAATATTCTGATCAACGACAGTGAGAATTTTCGGGTAAATATTTTCGATGCTCAGGGTAATTACCTGGAGACCTGGCCCTATCCGTCCAGAGGTGGCATCGAGGTGCGAAACGATGATGTGGTGTATATCAGCGATGTTAATGAAGGCAGGGTAAGCATCGTCAGGAACGGCGAATTGCTTGATACCGCCTACGCACCGCGTACCCATGGTTTAGCCGTAGATTCTGACGGCACGATTTATACCTCCGGCGCTTCGCGCATGAACGTGTATAAACTCACCCCGAAAAACCGGTAAAGCTTAAGTTCCGTATAAACCTGCATACGATGTCGAATGACGGCTTTGCAAGCCTTATCCGACCTACAAAAACATTGAAGCTTGTGACTTGAGACTTGCTACTTGCGACTTTGTCTAAGCCATCAAGTCGAGAATTTCTTTAGTCTTCTCTTCCATCAAGGCAATATCACCCCGTGACTCAACGTTGAGGCGCACCACCGGCTCAGTGTTGGACATGCGCAGATTAAAGCGCCACTGTGCAAAACTGACACTGACACCATCGGTATAATCGATTTCGTCTGCATCGTCTTTATAGTGAACCAGAACCTTATCAATTACGGCCTTGGCATCGCTCACTTCACGATTGATTTCGCCACTGGCAGGGAAGCGCTCGATACATTCCTCTACCAGTTGCGAGAGCGGCTTGCCAGACTCGCTCATAATTTCCAGCACCAGTAACCAGGGCACCATGCCACTATCGCAGTAATAAAAATCACGAAAATAATGGTGGGCGCTCATTTCACCGCCATAGGCAGCATCCACTTCACGCATTTTCTCTTTGATGAATGCGTGGCCGGACTTGCACTGAACAGCTTTTCCTCCATTGGCTTCCACAACCGCCTGGGTATTCCATACCAGGCGCGGATCATGAATAATCTTGCAACCCGGCTGTTTCTTCAGGAAGGCTTCAGCCAGCAAACCAACAATATAGTAGCCCTCTATAAAACCGCCCTTTTCATCAAAAAAGAAACATCGATCAAAGTCCCCGTCCCAGGCGATTGCTACATCGGCCCCTTCTTCCAATAATTTGTCGGTAGTAGGCTGGCGGTTTTCCTGTAACAGCGGATTGGGAATGCCATTGGGAAAATGACCATCAGGCTCGTGATACATCTTGATGAATTCAAAAGGCAGATGCGGCTCAAGCAAATCGATTACCGGCCCGGCGCCACCATTACCGGCATTACACAACACTTTTAGTGGCTTTAGTTTTTTCACATCAATATATGAAAGCAGATGCTTGATGTAATCCTTCTTAACATCTACCTGGGAGTTCGTGCCCTTCACCGGCGCCATGTCAAATTTATTCATCTCAGCCAGTTTACGAATATCTTCAAGCCCTGTATCGGCGCTAATGGGTTTGGAATTCTCGCGAACAAACTTAATGCCGTTGTAATCCTTCGGATTATGACTGGCAGTGACAACAATGCCGCCATCCACACCAAGAAAACTCGTAGCGAAGTAGATTTCTTCAGTACCACACTGCCCTATATTGGAAACATCGACGCCGGAATCGGTAAGTCCACGAGTCAACGCGGCACATAAAGCTTGGCTACTCAGGCGTATGTCATAACCTACCACCACTTCCTTGGGTTTGATAAAAGTCGCATAGGCCTGACCAATCCGGTAGGCAACTTCCTCATTCAACTGATCCGGTATTCGCCCACGCACATCATAGGCTTTAAAACAGGTAATGGTTTGCAAGGTTTACTGCTCCCTTTAACTTACAATAGATTATTGTCTGGCGATTTTTTTTAATACAGATTGTTTTCGAAATAGAACTTGCTGGCATCCATGAAACCCGGGACCGAACCGCAGTCAAAACGCCGGCCCTTGAATTTATACCCCAATACACCGGCACCCTGGGTAGCCTGGGTCAGCAATGCATCGGTAATCTGTACTTCGTTATTTCTGCCAGGTGGAGTGTCACGGATAATGTCAAAAATATCCGGAGTCAGAATATAACGTCCAATGATAGCCAGATTACTAGGCGCATCGGCGGGATCAGGTTTTTCCACCATATCGGTGATTTTAATCAGGCCGGGTTCTATTTCATCGCCGGCAATGACTCCATACTTATGGGTTTCATCTTTTGGCACTTCCTCGATGGCAACAATACTGCATCGATGTTTTTTGTACAGCTCGACCATCTGCGACAGCACGCCCTGATCCGGGGAATAACACAGATCATCCGCCAGCACGACGGCAAATGGCTGATCACCAATCAGGGTTTCACCTGTAAGAATGGCATGCCCCAGACCTTTCATCTCAATTTGGCGCGTATAGGAAAAGGTGCAGTTATCAATGATATGTCGGATCTGCTCAAGCAACTCTTCCTTGTCTGTCCCTGCAATCTGATGTTCCAGCTCATAATTAATATCGAAATGATCTGCCAGTGCGCGTTTGCCACGACCAGTAATGATCGCCATGCCATTCATTCCTGCTTCCATGGCTTCTTCCACCCCATACTGAATCAGAGGTTTGTTGACGACAGGCATCATTTCCTTTGGCATGGATTTCGTTGTCGGCAAAAAACGCGTGCCATAACCTGCTGCCGGGAATAAACATTTTTTTATCGGAGAATCAGACATGTGTTCCTTTCCAGTTTATTTAAAATTTACGTTTCTGTTTCTTCTCTAAAAGGGATAAAGGAAAAAGGAAAAAAGATAAAGGGGTAAACTTTCGAACTTACCTGAACCTGCTTGCCTTTATCCTTTTTCTTTTATCCATTATCTGCTTTTAAGTCTGCACGCGCCCGTAGACATCATCAAATCTTACAATATCATCTTCACCAAGATAATCTCCGCACTGTACTTCAATCAGTATCAGCTCATGAGTTTCACGGTTTTCCAGGCGATGTTTAGTGCCTATCGGAATATACGTAGACTGATTCTGTTGCAGAATGACCTCTTCTTCGCCCACGGTCACCAGTGCCGTGCCCTCTACTACAATCCAATGCTCGGCACGCTTATGGTGCAATTGTAGCGACAGCGCCTCACCAGGGTTCACCCGTAAACGCTTGACCTGAAAGCTGCTGCCATCTGCCAGCCACTCATAGGATCCCCAGGGGCGGTAGACCCTGATATGACTGTCAGTTTCCGGCCTCCCGGCCTGTTTGATGATATCGACGATATCTTTAACTTCCTGGACCCTGTCTTTAGCCGATACCAGCACAACATCCGGGGTCTCTATTACTACAGCATCTTGCATGCCAATCACCGACACCAACCGGGATTCAGCATGAATATAGGAGTCACTGACATCTTTCAGAATAACGTCGCCCTGGCTCACATTCCCTTGTTCATCTCCTTCACCATGGTCCCAGAGCGCGGACCATGCGCCCAGATCATTCCAGCCCGCATCCAGCGGAATCATTACCCCATTTCGGGTATGTTCCATCACCGCGTAATCGATGGAATCCGCCGGACAACGCTGAAAAATCTCCTTTGGAATACGCTTGAAATCAAGATCATCCGTGCACTGCTGCCAGGCCTCTTCACAAATCTTAAGGATTTCGCCAGCGTGACTCTCAAGTGCTGTAAGGTAGGTACTGGCGCTAAACATGAACATGCCGCTGTTCCAGTAATACTCGCCACTTTCAAGGTAAGCCTTTGCAGTCTCCAGATCCGGTTTTTCCACAAACCGTTCAATGCTGAAACCATCACCTGCCACCGCGCCACGACGAATATAGCCATAACCGGTTTCCGGCTTCTCTGGCACAATACCAAAGGTAACCAGAGCACCGGTAGCGGCCTGCCCGGCTCCCTGGCCAATGGCTTTATGAAAGGCAGGGATATCACCCATGACGTGATCTGCCGCCAGCACCAGTAAAGTCACATCATCGGCGTCCTCACCTTTCTCTGCCGCCTCTGCCGCTGCTGCCAGAGCCGCAAGGGCAACCGCAGGAGCAGTATTTTTACCTTCCGGCTCCAGGATGATAGTGACATCTGCTGCCTCGTAATCGAGAGCAAGACTGCGTAGCTGTTCCGCCACCAGAAAGCGATGTTCATGGTTGCAAACAACAATGGCGGGACCAATATTATCCAGCCCTTGCAGACGCATAAGACTTTGCTGAAAAAGCGAAGGGGAGCCCGGTTGAAAAGAGACAAACTGCTTGGGATACAACTTGCGCGAGACTGGCCATAACCTTGAGCCAACGCCACCCGCCATAATGACCGGTCTTATCATTTCTTATCCTTTTCAAAAGTCAGCGGCTTTTCGCAAAACCCGTTACTGATAATTTCGTACTTCGCTTGAGCAAATGCGCGATTATAAAGGCAATGAGGCAAATAATCAGGAACTATGCCCTGATCAGGCCATAAAAACGAAAATCAAATAAGCTCAATAGCCCCTAGGGTTTCAAAAGAGATATCTCTATAATAGCGAGTTTTTGCAGGGAACCCGGTCACAGCCGGAACTATTGTATGTCTTCAGCTATATTTACGCCTAAAAGCAGTTATGAAAAAGATGACTTAATCGCCTGTGGTCATGGCGATATGTTTGGCCCGGGCAATGCGAAGCTGCCTACTGACAATATGTTGATGTTTGACCGGATTCTGGAGATCTCGTCTGACGGTGGCAGTGAGGGCAAGGGGCATATTATTGCCGAACTCGATATCAATGCCGATCTGTGGTTTTTTGACTGCCACTTCAAGGGCGATCCGGTCATGCCCGGTTGCCTCGGTCTGGATGCCATGTGGCAACTTGTTGGCTTTTACCTTGGCTGGCGCGGAAACCCCGGCAAAGGTCGTGCCCTGGGTTGCGGTGATGTGAAATTTACCGGTGAAATTCTGCCGCACAACAAGAAAGTGGTTTATGAACTAGATATCAAACGTCTTATTGAACGCAAGCTCATTATGGGTATAGCCGACGGCAAGGTTTCAGTTGATGGCAAGCTCATTTATACTGCAAAAGGGCTTAAAGTGGGCCTGTTCAAGCCGGATGAAAAGCTGGGTGCATAACCTGTTAAAACCGGTACTATTCTTCTTGATCGATTATCAAACCAGACATACTGACAAACCTGAAAACGTTTGCAGTATGCAATTTTAGGGGCAAGATTATGCGGCGAGCTGTCGTAACAGGTATGGGTATCGTCTCCTGCCTGGGACTGGACAAACAAACTGTACTGGAATCACTGCAGCAGGCGCGCAGCGGGATTGTTCATCGGCCCGTTTATGAGGAAATGGGGATGCGCAGTCATGTCGCCGGTGCCGTGGATATTGATTTGTCTGAGCATATTGACCGCAAGACACTTCGTTTCATGGGTGATGCCGCGGGTTTTGGCTATATTGCCATGGACCAGGCTATTCAGGATTCCGGACTTGAAGAAGCCGACGTTTCAAATTTTCGCACCGGCATCATCATCGGTGCTGGCGGCTCCTCCACAGAAGATATTGTAGAAACTGCAGACATACTGCGGGAAAAAGGTCTGAAAAGAGTCGGCCCCTACCGCGTTACACGCACCATGGGAAGTACCGCATCTGCCTGCCTGGCCACCCCATTCAAAATCAAGGGCGTGAACTATTCCATCTCATCTGCCTGTTCTACCAGTGCACACTGTATTGGTAATGCGGTAGAACTGATCCAGCTGGGCAAGCAGGACATTATTTTTGCCGGTGGCGCAGAAGCAGAACACTGGACGCTAAGTTGTATGTTTGACGCCATGGGAGCTCTCTCTACCAAGTATAATGATACACCTGAAAAAGCCTCCCGCGCCTATGATGCTAATCGTGACGGTTTTGTCATTGCCGGCGGTGGCGGTGTGCTTGTGATAGAAGAGCTGGAACACGCCAAGGCCCGAGGTGCGAAAATTTATGCTGAAATTACCGGTTATGGTGCAACCTCTGACGGTTATGACATGGTTGCTCCTTCTGGTGAAGGCGCAGTTCGCTGCATGCAGATGGCCATGGCTACCGCCAATAAACCCGTGGATTACATCAATGCGCATGGTACCAGTACACCTGTGGGCGATGTCACCGAAATCGGTGCGGTAAAACAAATGTTTGGCGATAATATTCCGGCCATTAATTCCACCAAGTCACTCTCCGGCCACTCACTGGGCGCTGCCGGCGTGCAGGAAGCTATCTACAGCCTGATCATGATGGAAAACAATTTTATTTGTGAATCGGCAAATATTGATAACCTCGATGAAGCCGTAGAGGGCGTCCCAGTAGTCAGGTCTCGTCAGGACGATGTTACGCTCAATAGCATCATGTCCAACAGCTTTGGCTTCGGCGGCACCAATGCCACGCTGGTATTTGAGCGTTTCGAGAAATAAGTTTCCTCCTGCTGGAGCAGCAGAAAATGAAACATTTTTTTATTACTGCCTGCCAATCATTCCTGCTTGCCGCAGCCTGCATGGGCTTTCCTGTTAGTGCTCTGGCTCAGCAGGATTCCCTGCTCAATTCCCGTTCCAGCAGTTTTCCCGTAGTTCGCAGCAGCATCCTCCCTGCAGAGGAAGCCTTTGCTTTGAGCACTTTTATTGAGGCCCCTGACACCGTCGTACTGTTATGGGAAATAAAAGAAGACTATTACCTTTACCTGAAAAGTATTAGCGTTGTTGACAGCAATGGTCATATTTATTCACTGCCCGAATTACCAGCAGGAAAAGTAATAGAAGATGAGTTTTTTGGTGAAGTGGAAGTCTACTTTGACCGCCTGCTGATACGTTTTCCTTTAACGACGCTGGCAATGGAAAACAATAGCGCAAATTTCACCCTGCAATACCAGGGCTGTGCGAAAGACCTGTATTGCTATCCCTTACAGATAACACCGATAACACTGACAGTGCCGGAATAAAAAAGTCTCAAGTCTCAAGTCTCAAGTCTCAAGCAGGCGACCTTGGTTCGCCCGTCGGATGGCGGCTCTGCGAGCCTTATCCGACCCACAGAACCTTTTGCCCGCAACTTGTAACTTGAGACTTGTGACTTTTTTAGTCTAGTTGTTTCTAGTCGCCTCTTCGACTTCATCAACATCCTCTGGCGCCACATCGGGCGGCGGTCCGAAAGGACTGGGGGCGTTCATCGCAATGTGGGCCTGGGAAATCACGTAATGCCTGATGGCATTGGTGGCTTCCTCATCCAGCACTGCAGCAAAGCTTGTCATGCCGCGTTCTGCAAGCGCACCCGCAAGTACAATATTGTTAAAGCCTTCTTCGGAATGCAGCATGGGTGATCTGCGTAAATCCGGGAAGGAGCTTCTGGCCATTCCCCCTACGTCATGGCACATGGCGCAGTTTTCCCCATAGATTTCAGCACCACGGGCGATAACATCTGCAGTGGCTGTTTCTTCAGGTGGCGAAAACGGGCGCTGGGTAAATTCTGTTTTAGGTGGTAATTCAGCAGTTCCGCCCAACTTGAAAACCAGCAGACGCGCATAGGTAGGTGCGTAATAACCCTGAAATGAAGGGCCCCCTACCACCTGCGCAATATATTGCTCACCCTCATGCATATAGGTAATAGCCCCGGCAAAAGTCCTGGCCTGGGTGTCCAGCAATTTAAGTTCCGTGCCATCCTCGGCATTGTAAACCCCAAGGGATTCACCACGACCATTGCCCTTGATTAAGAGACCACCCGCAGTGGTCAATGTGCCACCAACATCCACATCCTCGATCGCCCATACTTCCTCGGCAGCTACTGGATCCCTGGCTACCAGTCGTGAGCGATTACCACGAACAATGGTGTTGTCCGGATCATCATAGGCATAATCACCACCGGTATATTCCATCCCGAGGTTAAAACGGCCATCGATATTTTCCGGTGCATTGGTAAACGCCATGCTGCTTTCCATGGCAGGAATATAGAGCAGCCCGGTATCCTGGCTAAAGGACATTGGTGCGGCGCCATGGGCACCGGCAGGGCCAGGTTGAATAATAGTCGCAGCAGTACGCTTGGTATATTGCGCTGCCTCATTAATGATGGGCTTGCCTGTCGCCATGTCATAGCCGGAAGTCCAGTTCACCGGAACAAAGTTATTGGCACGGATGAGTTCACCGGTATAGGCATCATTCATATAGTAATAACCGCTTTTGGCGGCCTGCATGACGACATGGCGCATCTCGCCATCAACTTCAAGATCGGCAATAGTGATCTGCTGTACTGAATCGAAATCCCATTCCTCTGCCGGAATCTGCTGGTAATGCCAGACGTATTCTCCGGTATCAGCATCAACAGCCACAATGGAGTTCAGGAACAGATTGTCACCGCCACCAGGACTTCTCACCAGAGGATTCCAGGGCGCGCCATTGCCGACACCGAACAATAGCAAGTTGGTTACCGGGTCATAGGTAATGCCGTCCCAGGTAGAACCGCCACCACCGAGTTCCCACCAGTTACCATTCCAGGTCTCTGACGCCATGCGCATGGCTTCATTCTCAAACCCAAGTTCGGGATTACCCGGCACCGTGTAGAAACGCCAGACCACTTCACCGGTTTCGGCATCCAGTGCAGAGACAAAACCGCGAGTACGAAATTCAGCACCACCGTTACCAATAAAGATCTTGCCATTGGCAACGCGCACGGCGCCGGTAGAAGTATAGTTCAGCGATTCATCAACAGTTTGGGTTTCCCAGAGCACTTCACCATTGGCGGCATCAAGCGCAAACATGCGGCCATCATAGGCCGTGACATAGACCTTGCCTTCATACACTGCCGCACCGCGATTGTTTACCCCGCAACAACCTTTACCGGCAACATTACCGGCGACTTCAGGGTCAAAGCGCCAGAGAGTTTCTCCGTTTGAAGCATCAATGGCATCGACCTGCCCCCAGGATTCGGTCATATAAAGCACGCCGTCCACATACAGTGGTGTAGATTGCTGCCCCTGGTTAGCCTGTATATCGTAATACCAGGCAAGACCCAGCTGATCGATATTTTCGGTATTGATCTGATCCAGTGAGCTGTAGCGCTGCTCATTATAGGAGCCACCATAAGTCAGCCATTGCTCAGGTTCATTTTCAGCGTTGGCCAGACGTGCCTGATCAACATTACCAAAGGCTGAACCGGCGGATTGCGAGGCCTGCATGGTGGAGGAGCTGCTAACAGATGCTTCACTGTTATTGCTACTTGCGGCATTACTGCTGTCATCGCCGCCACAGGCAACCAGTAAAAAGCTGCAGGCACTTAGCAGCAGAAATTTAAATTTCGACATAATATTTTCCTTAAATGAATATTTCTCAGCGGTATTGTGAATTGAGGATTATTAATAGAATACGTTGAATAAAGTTGAGAGGATTTATTGTTTTTAGCTGCCCTCTGCAAGCCTGCCACAACACCAGCGCGCTCAAGTATCGCGCAGCTGGGAAAAGGATGCATCCTTTTTAGGCGTAAAAAACTGCCGAAAAGCTGATGAAACGCTGATGATGTAGCTAGGCAGAATGCATCATGCGCTTGATAATCGGGGAAATCAGCAGCATCACCACGGCGATTGC
Source organism: Gammaproteobacteria bacterium (assembly GCA_030828385.1). Taxonomy (GTDB): domain Bacteria; phylum Pseudomonadota; class Gammaproteobacteria; order Pseudomonadales; family Pseudohongiellaceae; genus Eutrophocola. Next base: position 79,157 of record JAURCS010000005.1, on the reverse strand, counting down.
CATCGCGATATAGCCTACCTGGGTGTAAACCGCTGCATAGGTCGCCTTGGCTGCCGCCGTGTCAGCAAGCTGTCCGCCTATGGTTTCTGCCCCTGTGGTTGAAGCAATGACCCCGGCCAGATAATTGGATAAGCCGCTATACAGGAACCAGGCTCCCATAGTCATCCCCACCGCCTGGGGCGGTGCCAACTTTGTCACCGCGGACAAACCAACCGGTGACACCATCAGCTCACCCATGGTATGGATCCAGTAAATCAGGAAGATAAAATAAACAGCTGTCATGCCATCATCTCCTGACAGGCGCATTCCTGCGACCAGTGACAGGAAGCCCAGTCCGGCGAGGAAAACGCCAAAAGCAAACTTCACCGGCGTCGAGGGATTGAGATTTCGTTTCGCCAGGCTAATCCAGAGCCAGGCCAGCAAGGGCGCAAACAACACAATAAACATGGCATTGAGCGACTGGAACACAGGCGCTGGCACGGACATGCCCAGCATGGTGCGATCCACCAGTCGGTCGGTAAACAGGTTAAGGGACGATCCGGCCTGCTCAAACAGTGCCCAGAATGGAATCTGCGCAAGAATAAAATAGATACCCGCCAACATGCGGTCACGCTCTACCCCTTTACAACTGACAAAAGCATAGCCCAGCAGCAGAATAAAAATAATAATGCCAAGCAAGCCCACATAACTTTCGTCTACCAAATGCGCGTTCATCACCAACAGCATCGACACGATGATTATGCCCAGCCCCGTCAAATAACACATCTGTTCGATATTGATCGGACCCAGCACTTTTTCCTGTAATTTTTCTGCATTGGGTGGCTCAGCCTTACCTTCAAGCCAGGGCTGATATTTCAGAAATATAAGTAAGCCAAACAACATGCCAATACCAGCCAGGCCAAAGCCGTACTTCCAGCCAAAGGCAATACCCAGGTAGCCACAAAATATGGAAGACAGGAAGGCACCCATGTTGATGCCCATGTAAAAAATGGTAAATCCTGAGTCACGGCGACTGTCACCAAAGCCGTAAAGCGAACCCACTATGGTTGATATATTGGCTTTGAGGAAACCGACGCCGGCAATAATCAATGCCAGCGAGAGATAGAGAATATTTATATACAAGGGCTCGGTTTCAACCCGCAGGCTATAGCTGTCGGTGGGTATGGAAGCCGGTAGTCCGACAAGACCCGGGTCAGCGACCAGCAGATTGGTGGCCCCCTCACTGAAACTGATCAGGGAGGTGCCCTGATCAGAAATAATTATCTGATTGGCATCGCCGCCCCGACCATCCAGGGTCAACTGGTAATCACTGCCATTATAGGTCATCAGCTGACGTGAACCGCTGCCTTCAAAAGCCATTCCAAAATGGCCAAGCACCAGCAGAATGGCACCAAAGGTGACCGCCTTTCTCGAGCCCAGGTATCGGTCTGCCAGCGTACCGCCAATAATGGTCATGACATAAACCAGTGCGGTGTAGGCACCATAAAGCACCGTGGAGCGTTCATCTGAAAACAGAAAATGCTGGGTGAGATACAGGATAAGCAGCCCACGCATGCCGTAATAGGAAAAGCGTTCCCACATCTCGGTAAAAAAAAGTATTATCAGACCACGGGGGTGGCCAAGGATAGTATTGTCCGAACCTGTTTCAAGCGGGGATTGATCAGCAAATGTATTCGGAGAATTAGAAATATCAGTCATGACAGGATCTGGGAAGTGATTAACAGAGTGAGAAGGTAGACGGTATCTGAAGGATTTTCAAGGCATGCTAGGTAATTCCTGAGCGGGGGTAAAGGCGGCGGCTATTTTGCCTTCCGTTATCTATCTAAGTAGTATTAAGCGCACTATATGTTCAGGCTGCCAGCGAGGCACCAGGCGCTGAAGAAAAATTCCCGGCGTGTGCAGCAAATCCATCAGCCTGCTATTCAGTTGTTGAGAGTAACTTGAAAAACTCACCAGCAGATAACACGAAAAAAAATTAAAAGATGCTAATTAGTCACATAGGGGTAACTATGCCAATCACCTTACGCCACCATCTCTTTTGTATCCTGACTTTTCTGTTATTACAGGCGTGCAGTGGGGAACAGAACGTATCAGAAGCTACTGAAGTATCAGTTGATACGCGGCCCAACATTCTGCTCATTGTTGCTGATGATCTGGGGTATGCCGACCTTGGTTTCTATGGCAGCGAAATACCGACACCAAACATTGATGCGCTGGCAGCCAACGGAATGCTGCTGACAGACTTTTTCAGCAGCCTGACTTGTGGCCCCACCCGCTCCATGCTGATGTCCGGTACTGATAATCATATGGCAGGTGTCGGTGTTCAGAGCGCACCTTCCAATCCCCGACACATGAATCAGCCCAACTATCTGGGCTATCTGAGTTTTCGCGTGGCCAGCCTGGCGGAACTGATGACCGATGCCGGTTATAACACCTATATGACCGGTAAATGGCATCTGGGTTCTGATGTGGAAAATGGTGCCCATGCCCGCGGTTTCAAGAAAAACTTCGTTTCCCTGGATGGTGCAGCCCATCTGGGCCCCTGGGACTGGCGTGGTCCGCAAAATGCCAATTATCGTGATGGCGATGAATTGGTTCAGGTGGATGATGACTGGTATACCACCCGAGATTACACACAGAAAATGATTGAGTACATTGAGGAAGACCGGGATGAAAATAAACCGTTCTTTGCCTATCTTGCCTACACCGCACCGCACTGGCCCCTGCAGGCACCTGCGGATGTCATCGCGCGATTTAAAGGCACTTATGATGAAGGTTATGAAACCATCTACCAGCGACGTTTCGCCAGTATGCAGGCACTGGGTCATATTCCTGCGGATGCTGAACCCATGCCGCTGGAGGTTTTTTCGCCCCGCTGGGACGAACAAAGTGATGAGGAAAAAGCCCTGTCTGCCAAACGTATGGAAGTCTATGCTGCCATGGTCAGCGAACTGGATACCTATGTTGGCCAGGTAATTAACTACCTGAAAGAAACAGGACAATACGACAATACGTTCATCATGTTCATGTCTGACAATGGTGCTGAATCCAGTCGTCTCGACTTGAGCCCGCGTTTTCAGAATGTCATCACGCCAGAATATTATGATCAGACCGTCGACAATCTCGGTAGCCCGACTTCCTACGTAATGTATGGGCGCAACTGGGCAACAGTGAGTGAAACCCGATTTCGTCGTCACAAAGCCACGGCTTTTGAAGGGGGGATTCATGTACCGGCATTTGTTCACTACCCCTCCATGATTGATGGCGGTACCCAGGCCGATGGTTTTGGAACGGTCATGGACGTTATGCCTACCTTTCTTGCCCTGGCTGGCACTCAGCACCCGGGTACGTCTTTTAATGGCAGGGATATTCTACCGATAAAAGGAAAATCACTGCTGCCGATGATTACCGGCGAAGTGGATGAGGTCCATTCTGAAGAGGAAATCGTCGGCTGGGAACTTAATGGCCATCGCGCCGTGCGTCAGGGTGACTGGAAAATTGTCTGGGACCTTGCTGCCCGCGAGGACGCCCATTGGATGCTTTTCAATCTAGCCGAAGATCCCAATGAACAGATCGATCTGGGTACGGAATTACCAGACAAGCTGGCACAAATGATTGAGAACTGGGAACGTTATGAAGAGGAAAACGGTTTAATTTATGTCTACCCGGAATAAAGGACTCTTTATTGGTCTGGCTGTCGGCGGTGCAGGAATCCTTGCCGTTCTCGGCTGGGGAGCCGCTACCCTTCCGCGACCCGGCAATGATCTCGATGTCCTCGCTCTGCAATGTAGCGACATCCCGGTTACCGACTCTCCCTATCCCGGCATGGTCTGGGTTCCGGGGGGAAATTTTATCATGGGTGCTGAAGGCACTTATTTTGAAGAAGGCCCGGCCTTTGAAACTTCGGTGGCAGGCTTCTGGATCGGACAACATGAAGTCACCAACGCCCAGTTTGCTGAATTTGTCAGTGCTACCAACTACCTCACGCTGGCTGAAAGGGGGATTGAGAATCCTGCCAATGGTGAACTGATTCCCGGTTCTGCGGTGTTTGCCCCCCATGTCAGTGATGAGCCGGTGAACCCCTTTGCCAGCTGGTGGCAATTCATGGCCGATGCCAACTGGCAACAACCGGAAGGTCCCGGCTCGAGTATTCACGGCAGGGAAAATCATCCAGTGGTGCATATCGCCTATGAAGATGCGCAGGCCTATGCGCAATGGGCAGGCCATGCTCTGCCAACAGAGGCCCAGTTTGAATTTGCCGCGCAAAGCAGTCTGCGCCGGGACCTGGCAGGCACTTACCAGTCCAATACCTGGCAGGGCCTGTTCCCTTTTCAGCATGACACTCAGGACGGTTTTGTCGGCACCGCACCGGTGGGCTGCTATAGCGCCAATGAATTCGGTCTTTATGACCTTATCGGAAACGTCTGGGAATGGACTGAAACGCCCTGGTTTTCAAGCCATGCCTTCCTCGACAAGGAAAAATATCCGCAAGGCTATGATCCAAATCAGCCCGGTGAGCCGGTAGCCGTTATCAAAGGCGGCTCTTATCTGTGCGCGCCCAATTACTGCATGCGTTACCGACCGGAAGCCAGACAGGCGCAGGGAAAAGGTCTCGGCACTTCTCATATCGGGTTTCGAACCGTGATTAATCCCTGAATGGAAATTTGCATGCGTTTTTAAGGAAGCAGAGACCATTGCCTGTATATTTTCCACGTCGGGTTTTACCATCCACTGGCGTGAGAAATGCCGGGTCATGATCTGATATGCTCTTCCTGTTCACCTGAAATTATCTCTACCTGAAACCAAGCGGAATGTTGTATGGCTAAGCGTGTTTATCTTTTTAATGAAGGCCACAAGGACGATCAGGACTTGCTGGGCGGCAAGGGTGCCAATCTCTGCGAGATGACCAACCTCGGCCTGCCTGTGCCTTTTGGTTTTATTATTACCACCGATACCTGCCGCGAATTTTTTGCCAACGGCAACAAGTTACCAAACCGACTGGAACAGGAATACCGTGTTGCGCTGGATCTTGTAGAACAAAAAATGGGCTCCCATTTCGGTGATCCCGACAATCCCTTGTTACTGTCAGTGCGCTCCGGGGCACCAGTGTCCATGCCGGGAATGATGGATACGGTACTCAATCTTGGTCTTAACGATGACATCGTCGAAGGCCTGGCGCGTAAAACAGGGAATCCGCGCTTTGCCTATGACTGCTACCGTCGCTTCATCCAGATGTTTGCCAATGTGGTACTTGGAGTGGACGGGGCACAATTTGAACAGGCCATTGATGACTACAAAAAGGAAAACAACAAGTCGCTGGATATCGAGATGGAAGCCGAGGACTGGCAGCGGGTTATCGACCATTTCAAGCAGCTGGTGGACCTGCCCCAGGATCCCTTCCGGCAATTGTTACTGGCTGTGGAAGCGGTGTTCCAGTCCTGGCATACACCCCGCGCCAACGTCTATAGGGAAATGAATAATATCCCTGAATCACTGGGCACCGCGGTCAATATCCAGTCCATGGTTTATGGCAATTTTGGTGATGATTCCGGTTCCGGTGTCGCGTTTACCCGGAACCCGTCCAACGGTGAGAAACTGTTTTTTGGCGAGTTCCTTTTCAACGCCGCTGGCGAGGATGTGGTGTCCGGAATCCGCACTCCCCTGCCCATTGATGCCCTAAAAGATCAAATGCCCGATGTATACCAGCAACTGTTTGACACCCAGTTACTGCTGGAAAACCACTACCGGGATATGCAGGACATTGAGTTCACCATTCAGGAAGGGCGTTTTTATATTCTGCAAACGCGCAGTGGTAAACGCACGGGACGTGCTTCCGTCAAGATTGCCGTGGAGATGGTCAAGGAAGGGCTGATAACTGATAAGGAAGCCCTGCTCAGAGTATCACCGGAACATGTGGAAGCTTTTCTTCATCCCATGGTCGACCCACAGGGCAAGAAAGACATTATTGCCAGTGGCCTGCCCGCCAGTCCCGGTGGTGCTACCGGGGCCGTGGTCTTTTCTGCGGACGAGGCAGTGCAGGAAGCCGCTAAAGGCGACAAGGTAATACTGGTGAGACGGGAAACCACACCGGAAGATATCCATGGCATGAAGGTTGCCGAGGGCATCCTCACCGAGCTCGGTGGTATGACTTCCCATGCCGCAGTGGTCGCCAGAGGCATGGGAGTCTGCGCTATTACCGGCTGCAACAAACTCACCATTGATACTGCAGCGGGCACAGCTACCACAGCATCAGGCCAGATTATCAAGCGTGGAGATATCATCACCCTGGACGGTCTTGCCGGTGAAGTCATGCTTGGCGATATACCTAAAATCGCGGCGTCTTCCAGCGATGATTTCCAGACCCTGCTGAACTGGGCAGACAAGTACCGCAAGCTCAGCGTACGTGCCAATGCGGAAACACCGGAAGATGCTGCCAAGGCTCTGGAATTGGGCGCGGAAGGAATTGGTCTGTGCCGGACCGAACATATGTTCTTTGCGGCAGAGCGCATCGATGTGATGCGCGGCATGATTCTGTCGGAAACCCGCGAGGAACGGGAATCTTATCTGGTACAGCTGGAAAAATTTCAGCATGACGATTTTCTGGAACTGTTTCGCATCATGGACGGTAAGCCCATCACCATTCGCCTGCTGGATCCCCCACTGCATGAATTCCTGCCGCATACGGAAGACGATATCGCTGCCCTGAGTGCCCATATCAACAAGCCGCTGGAGCTGATTAAAAATGCCATCAGGGATCTGGCAGAAGTGAACCCTATGCTGGGACTGCGCGGCTGCCGTCTGTCCATTGTGCACCCGGAGATAACCGAGATGCAGGTGCGTGCAATCATCAGTGCCGCGCTCGCCGCGAAGGAACAGGGCTGTCATCCGCTGCCGGAAATCATGATTCCACTGGTGGTGAATGTACGCGAAATCCGCATGATCAGTGAAATCATCGACCGCGGTATTCAGTCAGTGATGAAGGAAAAAAGTCTGTCTATTCGTTACAAAATCGGCACCATGATGGAGACTCCCCGCGCCTGCCTGGGCGCCGATCGACTTGCCAATGATGTGGAGTTCATGAGTTTCGGCACCAATGATCTGACGCAAATGACTTACGGTTTTTCCCGCGACGATGCGGCGAAATTTATTCCTGCTTACCTGACCAATAAAATTATCGAGATGGATCCATTTGTCTCTCTCGACCAGCGCGCCATTGGCAAGCTGATGAAAATGGCTATCAAGGATTCAAAACGCAAAAAGAAAGGCATCAAGTATGGAATTTGTGGCGAACATGGCGGTGATCCGCGCTCTATCAAGTATTGTCACAAGCTGGGTCTGGATTATGTCAGTTGCAGTCCCTACCGTATTCCCATCGCCCGAATAGCCGCGGCCCAGGCCAATGTCGAATAATCAGAATTAAGGAATTTTCAAAATGCATATCCTGGTTACCGGCGCCAATGGTTTTATTGGCAGACATCTTACCCGGCAGTTACTCCATGCGGGTGGCGAGCTAAACCCCGACAGGCTGAGTGTCATGGATCTGAAGCTGGATCAGATCCCTTCCAGTCCAGTCATCAAATGTATACAAGGTAGCTTCGCCGATGAAGCATTACTGGCACAAGCCATGGATGAGCCAGTGGATCTGGCTTTTCATCTTGCCAGTGTGCCCAGTGGGCTGGCGGAATCAAATTACGCGCTAGGCGTGGATGCCAACATCCATGGCACCATGGCTTTGCTGGAAAAGCTGAAGCAGCAGGGAAATACCCCGACCGTCATCTTTGCCAGTTCTATTGCCGTGTATGGCAAACCCGCCGTCGCAGAAGTGAATGACGATACCCTGCCCACTCCCAACCTCAGTTATGGAGCGCAGAAAGTCATTGGAGAAGTCCTGCTGAATGATTATGTCAGGCGCGGCTGGCTTGGAGGCTGCTCGGTAAGACTTCCCGGCATAGTGGCAAGGCCAACGGAACCCAATGGGGCGGTTTCAATCTTTTTCAGCGACCTGATTCGCTGCCTGAGCTATGGAGAACCATTTACCTGTCCGGTCTCAGCCAGCGCCAGAAGCTGGCTTATGTCCGTCACCTGCTGCATTGAGAATCTGCTTCATGCTGTATCGCTGGCTACAACTGTAAGTAAAAACGGTTCACGGACAGCAAACACCTATACCCTGCCAGCTCTGCATGTGACAATCGAGGATCTGGTTGCAAGAATAGGCGAGTTATTTCCGCAGCATGATGTTCAGTCATTAATTCACTATGCCCCGGACCCGTGGGTGGAAGAGAATTTTGGCAGCTACCCGCCGCTGATACTGCCAAGGGCGAAAGCCGCCGGATTTCATGATGATGGCGATATTGAGTCGCTAATTAAAAATGCCTTGGCAGGACTGAAATAAATTCGAAGACTATTCCTGGCTGGTTAGCTGACTACTATTTTCGAACGCTTCGATGATTTTTGAATGGCGTTTTTCCACCAGCTCTCGATCAACAGGATGAGTAATCACGTAAAACAAATTTTGCTCGATTGCTTTCACTACCCAACGACCAAACTGCAGGGGGTCGGTTCCCGAGGCTGCCGCATTAGCCAGCTCATGATCATTATTCGCCGCCAGCGCTCCGCCATATTTTTCCGGCCGGTTGAGCCCGGAATGGGAAAGATTGGTATTGACGACGCCGGGGCATAACACAGACACCCCGACACCATAGGGCTGCATATCCACTTTCAGGGCTTCGGCCAATCCGATAAGACCATATTTGCACATGTTGTACATGCCCTGCCCGCGGCTTGGCTCATAGACTCTCAAACCACTGATGGAACTGGTAATGACTACATGGGCATTGTCAGGATTTTCCAGCAGATGGGGCAGGCAGGCCTGAACGACATAGGCAACCCCTTTCATATTCACGTCAATTACCCAGTCCCAATCCGAAACACTGGCATTTTCAAGAGGCCCCATATTGCCGGCAACACCGGCATTGGCGCAGACGATATTAATGGCACCAAAAAATCTTTTGGCATCATTTACTGCCTCACACACAGCGTCCCTGTCGGCAACATCCAGGGGATAAATTCTTACTTGCGCGCCAAGAGATTCCAGTTCTTCCCGCACCAATTCAAGCTTGGCCTGGTCAATATCAGCAAGGGCAAGAGACATACCTCGTTCGGCAAAAGCTTTCGCCATACCAAGACCAATTCCGGATCCGCCTCCGGTAATAAAAGCAATTTTCTCAGCAAAAGTTTTTATAGTATTTCCCCCGCTTATTCAGCGATCAAATTTCGTCAAAGTACAGTTAAAAAATTAGCCAGGATTGAAGTAGAGCGTTTTTAATCAAGGTGTCTTCCTACCTATCCACTTATATCAATAAAAATTGAGCCACTCGATCGATTAGCCAGTAGGATGATGGTATACCAATAACATAGGCCGCAATAAGATCCATACGTTGACGTGTCATTAAATCTTTTATGGCATATTCATTCAAAGTTAAATTCTTTGTGACTCGTCTAATAGCAAAAAACAAAATGCTTACCAGAAAAATAAATGCAAGCTGCCCTGCTTCTACCCCAAGATTAAAAAACAACAGGGAAATAACTATTTCATTCTGCACCAGACCAATCTCACCGAGAGCACTGGCAAAACCCAATCCATGCAATAAGCCAAAACCAAATGAAATGATAATGGGATAATGATAAGTCAGGCTATCAGTGTGTTCCCGACTAATTTCAAAGGCCAGAAAAACAATGGAAAGAGCGATAACAGCTTCTACCGGAACGATGGGAATACTAATCAACCCAAGTGAGGACAATGACAAGGTAATGGAATGGGCAATGGTAAATCCTGTCACCGTCCACAGTATTCTTTTCAGGGTAGCGGCAATAATCAGCAGCCCCAATACAAATAATAAATGATCCAGTCCGCCAATAATGTGCTCAACACCCAGAGCAAGATACTCCAAAGCAATATTTCCCCTTGTGGCCTTGACCGGAATATTCCAGTCAGGACTTGTCGGCGTTAACATGGCAGTTATATTGTCACCTGCCAAAGTCGTCAGGCGATAAAAAGTCGCCAACGATGGATTATAAAAGGGATAGTCCAGCGTGATCAGGTTGCCTGCAAGCGACAAATCACAGAGTACTGTGCCATTGCTCCCCTCAGGGCGGCTTACCCTGTTTTGTTCCATGCAACCGACTGGCCAGGCAAGCGCGGGTTGATTATTGGCTTCAACAGTATCCGGTACCCTGATGGAAAACTGATAAGCGGCAGGGAGTTGTTCAGTGATAGTGACCACTACTGGTCGTGCATCATGGGCAAACAACGCAGGTGCGAAAAGTGCAAGCGCCAGCAGGAAAGTCGAAAAAAACCTCAGCTTCATTGTCACTGGCCCGCCTGCAAGTCCAGCCTGACCTCATAGGCATCAATAACCTGTTGCTCGGCCTCTCTGCGATTTTGCAGCACAGACTCAAAGCGCCAGTCATCCAGCACCCGCTCTCTTATTTCTTCGAATGCTGGAATATAGGGGTCTGTTTTGCTGCGCAGCATCACCAGATGAAAACCATAGCGGGATTCAAAAGGGCCGGCCCAATCCTGATCAGAGGGAGCCAAAGTATCAAGCCGGGCGACAAAGTCTTCAGTGAAATTATTCACGACAAAATCACGGGTACGTTCTACATAATTTTGCAGAAAGGGATAACGGTCGCCGTACTGCGAAGCATCATTAAAGGCAATATCGCCAATGTTCGCGCTGTTTAACAAACTCAAGGCATCCTGTTGCGCCTGTTCCTGGCCACGCTCACCGGCGTCAAAGAATATATGGGTGAAGGTATAGACCGCATCTATCTGATAATCGCTTCTCCTTTCATCAAACCAGGAGGCTATTACAGCATCATCGGGAACCAGCGACTGGTTCACCATATTTTCCAGCAGAAACTCTACTTTTTGTACCAGACGCTGGCGAATAATATAGTCTCCCTGATCCATCCCCAGGGCCAAGGCTTCCCGGTAAAGGGCTTCTTCGCGCACAAAGTCATCAATCAGTTTTTCCAGGTCAGATTCGCTCATGGCATCAAGCTGTTCACTGAATAATTCCGGTTGAAAGGCCTGCGCTCTGAACTGCATAAAATTTAACAGGGCAAGCCTGTCTACCGGAATAACCTTTTCAAGGTTTTCAATATCCGACACAGCTGGTGCTGACCATTGGTAGCCTGCAAAAATAAGTATTCCTGCGACCAAAAAATGCAGCAGGGGCTGCTTGATAAGTTTTGCCATAAGTATTTGAAATTGAAGAATTGAAAAAATACTATACCAGTTGTTTAGTTAACAAAGTTTAACAGTGGTGTTTTTTTAATAACAGCACACATCTGATAACCTCGTTACCTGTCACGATAAATAAAAAGCAAAAAAAAAGAGACCTATACAAAAACCCAAAAAGTTAAAACCCGGACAATTCTCTTTGTGACGAAAACGCATAAAAGGAAATTATTCATGATTAGCCAATTAAATATTGCTAGAGCCATGCTTGTGTTCGGTTTTTGTTATGGCTTGACCAGCCTGCTGGCAACCTTTACCCATATCGGGGATCCGGCATATCTTGTACAAAGTGATTTTGGTGGCGGCCAGGCCCATTCCTGGTATCACGCGCTACGCGAAGCCTGCGGGGATATCGCTACCATCGTAATAGTGCTTTACCTGTTTTTTGCCAACGAGAAAGTCCGCCAGCCTCTGACCTGGTGGATAAGTCTGGTGTTGTTGCTGGGTTATTACCTTCCTTACTGGATTGGCATGCCCTTTATGGCTGAACTTGGAGCACCGAGTCTGCAGGCTGAGATAAACCATATAGTGCAGGCTTTTTTCGCTCTTGCCGGACTGTTCTGTGCACGCAAGGCCTTCTTTCATGATTCTGATGCTATTGTTTCATAAAAAATTAACTGTCTGACGGGGAATATATAGATGTACCTGAAGTTGCTGAAAAACAATGCGAAGCAAGGAATCCTGAACCTGCACTTACCCGATGGAAGCCATCACCGCTTTGGACAATCCGGCATTGAAGCTGACTGGTTTATTCGCAATGAGAAGGCAATCAAACGGATAGCAAGAGACTGGGAATTTGAACTCGGTCAGACCTATATGGAGGGTGGCTGGGACACAGGTGACCAGGATCTGCGTATTCTTCTTGGTTTACTGCGCACCAATTTTTCGCCAAAAGGCGTCATCAAGTGGTATACGCCACTGGTCAAGTTGTACCAGCAGTTCAACCATATCACCCGCAGTTATCGCAATATTGCCCACCATTATGATACCGAAGAAACCATTTTCCGCATGTTTCTGGATAAGGAAATGTATTATTCCTGCGCCTATTTTCGCGACCAGAACGACAGTATTGAACAGGCACAACTTAACAAGGCCAGGCACATCGCCAGTAAATTATTGCTCAAACCAGGCATGACAGTTCTCGATATTGGCTGTGGCTGGGGCAGTCTGGCCTTTCACCTGGCCAGTCATCATGATGTCCATGTTACGGGCATCACCCTGTCAAAGGAACAACTGCGGGTTGCCACGGATGAAGCACAAGCCCGTGGTCTTTCTGACAAAACCACATTCCTGTTATCCGATTACCGCGAGCATCAGGGAAAATATGATCGAATACTCAGCGTTGGCATGTTGGAACATGTCAGTGTTGCTGCGCTACCGGTCTATTTCAGCCGCGTTAATGACATGCTTGATGACAAGGGGGCCGCGCTCATTCATACCATTGGCAATAAAACCGTTCCCCTGGAAACCAATCCCTGGATCAATCGTTATATTTTCCCCGGTGGCAGAATCCCCAGTCTTTCAGAAACCGCCATCGGCATTGAAAAAAGTCGCTTGATGCTGACCGACGTGGAAATCTGGCGCATGCATTATGCCTGGACGCTAAGAGCATGGCTGGAGCGGTTTGAGGCACATAAGGATGAAATAGTGGGGCTCAAGGATGAGTCTTTTTACCGTATGTGGGAATTCTATCTGGCGGTTTGTGATATGAGTTTTGAATTTGCCAATTTAGTGGTATTCCAGTGTCAGCTGGCGAAACAGCATGGGGTCGTACCGATAACCCGGGATTATCTTTATCAGGAACACTCCAAATAGCAAATTACATCCTCTCGCTATACACTTTAGTCACAATAGTTATCTGGAATCATGGAGATTTAAAAACGTGCGTTGTCCCAAATGTTACGCCGACATGAAAGAGCAAAAAGTACTCACCCAATCAGGCGAAGTCATGATTGATAAATGTGAGCGTTGTGCCGGCCTTTGGTTTGATCAGGGAGAAGCGGTAAAGGTCAAGGATGAATGGAACTCCGTTACCCTGGATGATGGCGATGCCTATCTCGGTCAGATTTATAATGAAATCACTAAAATTGATTGCCCGCGTTGCGACAAAACCATGGAGTCGGTGAATGATCCCAAACAGCCTCACATCCAGTATGAGGTATGTCAGGAACATGGGGTCTTCATGGATGCCGGAGAATTTACCGACTTTCGCGAACTCACACTCAAGGAAGCATTCGACCATATTCTTGATATCTATAGAAAAGGCAATAGTACCCGAGCTGATCAGGACTAAGCCGGGCTGAACAACTGACAATTGATTCTGGCGCCGAAACTGACTTTTATCTATTTTCTTTTAATTCTTCGTCCTGTTTCCCGTTTTCCCATTCAATACCTTCCAACCCCTTGCTCTTCCATTTTTTGGCCAGAAAGGCGATGATTAGCTTCCTTTATATTTACCCATCCGATAAATAAACCAATAAAAAAAGTAAGGTTAAATTGAATAACTAGTCTTGTTGATTGCGGAGTCTGAACGATGAGCGAAAAGAAAAGCCCTTTTCCCATGCCAAGCGAAATAGAAGATGCCCCGGGCGCTGAGAACTGGGCTGAAATGTACCCCTACTACACCCATGTGCAACCGGAGGATGATGAACGTTTCTGGTTCTATAACTCCATGCATTTCTCCGAGCCCATGTCAGCCTTTGACATGATTACTGCCGAGTCCGCCTATCATGCCATGGGCGCTTTTGTGAATCGGGTCTTTGCCTTCCCTACCGGCAAAGGGGTTGACTATCGCTGCATCAATGGACGCATCTATATTACGGCCAATACCGCTACCGACCCGGAAGAAATTCAACATCGACTGAGCATTTTCCAGGAACGGGCTGGGCACTATTACGAAAACTGGAATGAAATCTATGGCCAGTGGGAAAAACGTATGGGCCAGCTCATCAAGGATATGAATGCCATTGAAATTCCCGAGCTACCAGAATTTGAAGATGAAGCAGTGGTCAAGGAAGCCAAAGGGATTTCCCAGAATCACTACCTGCGCGAAACCTACAACGACGTGCTGGAAAAATATTCCATCATGTGGAACCACCATTTCGAAATGTTGATGTTGGGATACGGGGCTTACGTTGTTTTTTTCCAGTTCTGCAAACAGGCCTTTCCTGAAATTACCGATCAAACAGTAGCGCGCATGGTCGCCGGTATCGATGTACTCATGTTCCGGCCCGATGACGAACTCAAGAAACTGGCCAAACTGGCGGTAAAACTGGGTATCGATGAGGTCTTTACTACTGACGGCAATCCGGATGTCATCCTGCCTGCGGTAAAAGCAAAGGGCGACGCCGGTAAAGAGTGGCTTGATGCCCTTGCTGAATCAAGAGACCCCTGGTTCAACATCAGTATTGGGGATGGCTTCTATCATTTTGAGCGCAGCTGGAATGATGACCTGACAGTACCACTGTCCGCCCTGCCACACTATATTGAACTGGTAAAACAGGGTGATAACCTGGAACGTCCAACCGAACAGTTAAAAGCAGAGCGCGAACGCATCATTACTGAATACCGTGATCTTTTAAACACTGATGAGGAAAGAGCAGCTTTCGACCAGATGCTGGGAGTAAGCCATCTGGTGTTTCCCTATGTGGAAGATCACAAGTTCTACTGTGAGCACTGGTTGACCACCAGCTTTTTCAACAAGATCCGTGAATTCGGTGATTTACTTGCCATGCATGGCATTATTGAAAAAAGCGACGATATCTTCCATATGCATCATACCGAGGTTAACCTCACTCTAGGCAACCTGATGAACAGCTGGGCTGCTGGCTCCAGACCGGTCAATCAGGGTTACTGGCCCCCCATCATTACCGAACGCCGCCGCATGCTTGAAGTATTGAAGGAGTGGCAGGCACCACCCGCCATCGGGCCAATGCCGGACAATATTGAAGACCCTGCCCTGCAGATGCTCTGGGGTATCACGAAAGAAACCCTGAATAACTGGGCGGCACCTGCGATACAGAACGAAAATGAAATAATTGGCTATGCAGCCTCCCCCGGTGTTGTCGAGGGCGTTGCTCGAGTTCTGCGCAGTATCAATGAATTCGGCTCAATCAACGAAGGCGATATTCTGGTATGTCCCATTACCCACCCCAGCTGGAGCCCGCTGTTCAGCAAAATCAGTGCAGCCGTATCAGATATAGGCGGCACCATGTCCCACATGGCAATTGTCGCCAGGGAATACGGCATGCCAGCGGTAGTAGGCACCGGATCAGCCACCAAGCGCATTAAGGACGGTCAAAAAATCAGAGTTGATGGGGATACTGGTACAGTCACTATTCTTGACAGTTAAACCTGTCGTCAAATTTGTTGCCTTTAAGCACTCATGTATGAAGCGTCTGTGGTAAATTACGCAGAGCTTCATGCATGTTTCGTCAGCAGTGTCTGAAGCTGCGGATCAAACTCAGCTTAACTGCGGATTGAGAGTCAGACGCATACCAATAATCAATAGTTAACCTGATGATTTTCAGTGAATCTTTCATTAAATAAGGCGTTGCATGGACGCAATTGAGAAATAAGCACGACAGGTAAATCTGGCCTCTGAGACAACACCCATGAACCAAGTCCATAGTGAGGAAAACGAAAAAATATAGTTTTCATCATCGATGACCAGGCTACCAGCCGCATCATAATGGAGAGCATTGCCAGGACCATTGATGAGCAGATTTAGGTCATGTCCTTCGATAATGCGATTTCCGCACTGCAAGCCCCGGAAACAAGCAAACCTGATCTGATTTTAACCGACTATCAAATGCCGGCCATGGATGGCGTACAATTTATAGAGAAAGTTCGTGCTGCCGGCCAATTCAACGATATCCCCATCATCATAACCGCACTGGAAGACAGGGAAGCACTGTATAACGCGCTGGAAGCAGGCGCCACAGACTTTCTTGTTAAACCGGTGGATATTCATGAGTGCCAGGTGCGTTGCCGAAACCTGCTGACCATGCAGCGGCAAAAGCACAATGCGCCTTTACCCTTACGAATAAACAGGTGAAAGCCACTATAAACCCGGGAGGGCTATTAAATTTTTTGTTTAATAGAGGTAACTTTGTTCTAATGTAGACAATATTATTTGGTTCTTTTTCGACTGAAGCAAATTCCATTTACATCCAGAAAAAATATAAAAAAGATGACACAAGATACTCAGAATTCCATTCTTTGGTTTAAGGACCTATCCCTTGCCGACCGCCCTCTCGTTGGCGGCAAAGGCGGCAGCCTGGGCGAATTATGTAGTGCCGGTATCAACGTACCGAATGGTTATGTGATTACTACCGAGGCGTTTAAAGCCTATCTGGACATCATTGATGCGGAATATGGTATTCGCCAAAAAATAGTTGCGCTGGATCCAGATGATGTGACGACACTGAACAGCGTCACCAGTGACATGCGCGCCCTGGTAGAAAAATCTCCACCACCGGAATCCCTGGCTCAAGTCATTACTGATGCCTATCGCGGCCTAGGTGATAATATCCCGGTAGCCGTTCGTTCCAGCGCGACCAGTGAAGACAGTGAAGAGGCCAGTTTTGCCGGACTACAGGACACCTACTTATGGCAAAAAGGCGAAGCGCAACTGCTGGATGCCGTGCGCCGCTGCTGGGCCAGTCTTTACAACCCCGAGTCTGTTGCCTATCGCCTGCGGCTTAATATTCCCGAGGAAGATCTGGCCATGGCCGTCGTCGTGCAGACCATGGTGAACTCGCGTTGCTCTGGAGTCATGTTTACCCGCAGCCCCACCAGCGGAGACAAATCTGTTGTTACGATTGAAGGCAGTTGGGGACTGGGTTCCAGCATCGTCAGCGGCGAGGTAACTCCGGACAAATTTGTGGTCAACAAGATCACCAGTGAAATTACCGGCAAAAATATTGCACCCAAGGCTATCGAGCACCTTCCTGATGAGAAAGGCGGTATTATTGAAAGGCCAGTGGAGGAAGAACGCCAGGTGATTTCCTGTCTCAGTAATGAGGAAATCAGGGAGCTGACTGAAATCGCCCGTCGCGTGGAAAAACACTATGGCTGCGCTCAGGATATTGAATGGGCTATATCCCATGACAGCGCCGGTAATGAAAATAACAGTGTATTGCTACTCCAGAGTCGTCCGGAAACCGTTTGGGCAACAAAAGACAAGGCACCTGTGGCCAAACCTGCAGCTAAAGCCTACGACCATATTTTCAACGTAATGGGTTCCCAATTAATCAAGGACAATAAAAGTAAATGAGTTTAAGTCACAAAGATGTACAGGAAATTCTGCGCTTACTGGAAGAAACTGATTACAGGGAATTGACTCTGGAAACCGAGCACTTCACCCTTAAATTACAGCAGGATGAAGAAGGCTGGACGCAGCAAATGAACACCGTGGCAAGCGACAAGTCGGCAGTCACCAGCACTGTTGCAAGCATCGACGGGAACGCCACCATTGAAACGGCTGCCACTGAAGAAGGTCTGCTGGATATTCGTGCGCCCATGGTAGGCACTTTCTACAATGCGCCGAAACCCGGCGCCGATCCCTTCGTCGAAATTGGTTCCAATGTTAATGAGGACAGTGTCATTGCCATCATTGAAGTGATGAAACTGATGAACTCTATTCCTGCCGGTCTCAACGGTGAGATCGTTGAAATTCTTGTTACAGATGCGCAGTTTGTTGAAAAAGGGCAACTGTTAATGCGAGTCAGACCCTCTTGATGGCTGCCGTGAACTCGATTAACCGTTTACTCATAGCGAACCGCGGTGAAATTGCGGTTCGTATAATTCGAACCTGTCAGACTCTGGGTATTGAAACTGTGCTGGCGGCATCGGCAGCTGACCTGGATTCTGTCCCTGCCCGTATGGCAGATCAGGTAATCAAAATTGGTCCACCTCCTTCCCTGCAAAGTTATCTGAATGTAAACGCTGTGCTACAGGCAGCATTGCAGACCGGGGCTGATGCTATTCATCCGGGCTATGGCTTTCTTTCGGAAAATGCTGCGCTTGCCCAGGCCTGCGCAGACAATAACATTATTTTTATTGGGCCAACCGTAGCCCAGCTCAATGCTATTGGTGACAAACTCAAAGCGCGTGAAAATGCTGTAGCGGCCAATCTGCCTATCGTTCCCGGCGGTTCGGTGAATACCCCCCAGGAAGCGGAGCCACTGGCGGCTGAAATTGGTTATCCAGTACTTATCAAAGCCGTAGGCGGCGGCGGTGGCCGTGGAATGCAGGTAGTTCATAATGTGGCTGATCTGGCAAAAACCATGACCCTGGCGCGCGCAGAAGCGGAAAATGCCTTCAATGATGATCGCATCTATCTGGAATGCTTCGTCGCCAGTGGTCGACATGTGGAAGTTCAGGTACTGGGCGATGGCAAGCAGGTCATCCATCTCGGCACCCGTGACTGCTCGATCCAACGACGCTATCAGAAGCTGGTGGAAGAAGCACCGGCCCCCTGTCTTAATGATGACTTGCGCGAAGAAATGCAAAGTGCTGCTGTAGCGTTTGCTCAACACCTCGACTATCAGGGCGCCGGAACCGTCGAATTTCTGGTCGATGTCGAGCGTAACAGTTTTTATTTTCTGGAAATGAATGCACGCATCCAGGTGGAGCATCCGGTTACTGAGGCTATTACGGGCCTCGATCTTGTTGCCCAACAAATACGCGTCGCCGAAGGTCGACCTCTGGGCATGAGCCAAAGTGATATTATTTTCAATGGTCATGCTATTGAGTGTCGAATCAACGCTGAAGACTGCCAGAATGATTTCCAGCCCAGCCCTGGCAAAGTAATCAGAGCACAATTCCCTGCGGGGCCCGGTATCAGAATAGACACACATATAGAAAGCGGTGTCACGGTACCACCTTATTATGATTCCCTGCTTGGTAAGCTGATTGTCTGGGGCGAGGATCGCACCGAAGCGATAGTACGCCTGCAACATGCGCTGGCGCTATGTCATCTTGAAGGGGTTGAAAGCAACATTGTTTTACATCAGGCCATTCTGGCAACCGGGGAATTTATAGAAGGCGGTGTGGATACGCGTTTTTTAAAGCAAATGCTGGACACCACCCCTGCAGGAGAACTTGCCAATGGCTGATATAAAACTGGTGGATGTCAGTATCCGCGATGGCAACCAATGCATGTGGAGCATGACCGGTATGGGCACGCACCAGATGATGCAGGCGGCGCCGCTGATGGAACGGGTTGGCTTTCGTGCCATCGACTTTACTTCCAGTACCCATATGGCGGTCGGCGTGCGCTATCACCAGGATGATCCGTGGCAACGTATACGTCTGATGCACCAGGCCCTGCCCAATGTACCGCTACAATTTATTTCTACCGGTTTTCGTTTTATCTCCTGGGAAACTGCCGATCATGATTTCATGCGGCTGGCCTACAGAACCCTGATGAAAAACGGTATCGGCCGCTTTGTCCTGCTTGATCCCATGCATGACATGGATGCCCTGATGCAGGTTGCCCGCATTGTGAAAGAGGAAGGCGATGCCGAAAACATGGCGGCGCTGACCTATACCCTGAGCGATGTCCACGATGATGCCTTTTATGCCAACTGCGCCAGACAGATTGCGGCATCCGGTGACTTTGACCTGCTCTATATCAAGGATCCTTCAGGTCTGCTGACATCGGAGAGAGCGCGTACCCTGATTCCGGCCGTGAAAAAGGAAATCGGTAGTCTGCCGCTGGAGCTTCACTCCCATTGCACCATTGGCCTGTCCCAGTTCAACTACATGGTGGGCGCCGAGCTGGGTATTAATGCGCTGCATGTGGCGATCGGCCCGCTGGCCCATGGCTCTTCATTACCCTGCGCTACACAAACTATTGCCAATCTGAAAACCCACGGCCACACTGTGGATGTTAATGAAACCGCGCTAAAACAACTGGAAGACTACTACTTTGGCCTGGCAAAAGCCGAAGGCCTGGCGGTCGGTAAACCTCAGGCCTACGATGCCTCCTACCTGCGCCACCAGGTAGCCGGCGGCGTATTGACCACCACCCGCAGACAACTGGCTGAGTTAAAGTTGGAGCACAAGTTTGATGAGGTTATGGCGGAAGTTGAACGAGTCCGGGCAGAACTGGGCTCCCCCATTATGGTTACCCCATTTCCCCAGATCGTTACTACCCAGGCCATGTTCAATGTTATGGGTGACGGCCGCTATGAACAGATACCGGATCAGGCAATACGATATGTATTGGGACGTTTTGGACGCCCCACGGCACCAGTGGATCAAAATGTGCTGGACCGGATCATGTCTCTGCCACGCACCAAAGAAATAGAAAAAGAACCGATCACCATGACCCTGAAGGACAGACGCAAGCAGTTTTCAAAGCGCATGTCTGATGAAGAGTTCTTATTGCGCGCAGTAATGCCGGTAGATCAGGTGGATGCCATGCGTACCCGCTCACCTGATGATCTCCACTACAACCCGGCCATTTCACCAGTGCTGCAGCTATTGAAAGGACTGCATCACGCTAAAGGAAAAAAATCACCAGCGAATTTTTCTGTCAGTCAGAAAAACTTCAAACTAACATTAAACCGGTAAGCCAATGAAAATTTTCGTCACGTCCATACTATTGTTATTCGGGCTGCCAGCATCACTACAGGCTCAAAGTGATGCCGAAGTTGAAGCTGCAGCAGTATTCGAACAGTTCCTTGATGCCATGACCAATACTGACATGGAAGTTGTTACCAGTCTGTTTTCTGAAGATGCCCTGTTCTGGGGAACCGGATCGCAATCACTGGTAACCGATCCGGCAGGAGTCGCCTTATATTTTGAACCGGTTGGACGCAACCCACCGGGGCAGACTGTTGCCCGCGCCCGGGACTATGAGAGTGTCGAGATAGGCAACAATCTGGTGGCCATTTCAGGCATGTGGGAAGTGGTTCCGAGCGGTCAGAGTGAAGGCACGCCGCTGCGGGTAAGCATGGTGCTTGCCCTGCGCAACGGCACCTGGAAAATTATCCAGTTTCATAATTCCGCGGTTCCCCAATAAGGGAAGCCGGTAATAATGTTGTTAGTCGGCGACTGCTTCTATTCTTAACAGAACCCCGTCATCTTCATCGGTAAGCAGGTAAAGCCTGCCGTCAGGTCCCTGTTTTACATCACGAATGCGCTGTCTCAGATCCGAAAGCAGTGATTCGCGGCGAATTTCTTCCATGTTTTCATTGAATTTAATGCGGTTCAGCTGCCCGGTACCAGGGATCTGCCCTTCCTGCATACCACCTACAAACAGATCACCCTGCCAGCGCGGAAACTCATCGCCCGTGTAAAAGGTCAGCCCGGTGACCGAGATACCCGGCATCCAGAACGCCATGGGGTTACGTGCGCCCTCCATCTGGAAATTTTCACTATGCCAGCCGCCACCATAAGAGATGCCAAAACTGACCAGAGGCCAACCGTAATTGCCACCAGGCACAACGAGATTCACTTCATCGCCACCGTTGGGGCCCATCTCGGTATTCCAGATATCCCCGGTCTCCTGATTAAGCGTCATGCCGGTAGGCGTGCGATGGCCATAACTGAAAATTTCCGGCAAGAACCCTTCGCGGCCGACAAAAGGATTGTCATCGGGTATATCGCCTTCGGGGGTGAAGCGCAGAATTTTGCCTTTATGGCTCATGGTTTCAAAACTGTCTGAATTGTCTGTTGTGACATAGACTCCGACGTACAACATGTCGTCCGCACCGAATAACAGGCGCACCCCGTTAGTGGTGCCTTCCTGGGCAACAAAGATATCCCGGGTATCCTGGATATTGCTGCCATCCCAGCGTCCCCGCGCAACCGCTATGGCTTCCTTGCCTGCCGGCAACTTCTTGTTATAACTCATATAGATATAAGGTTGATTGGCAAAATCGGGATGAATAGTGATATCCAGCAGACCCTTGTACTTACTCACCATGATGTCGGTGGGGGCGCCCTGTACCGGCTCTTCTATTAATTGGTCATTGATAATACGGCGAACACGTCCGACATTTTTTTCTGTCACCAGGGCGCTGCCATCAGGCAGCCAGGTAATACTCCAGGGGTGAATCAGACCTCGGGCAATAACTCTGACCCGAATATCAATACCCTCGGCGGTATCGTAATAAAAAGGCCCCGTGCCAACCGGATCAATATGCAAACCATCCGGACTGGCCGGCGCATTTTCAGCGGCCATAAGTCCGTGCTGAAATAGTATTGGAAATAATAGTGATATAAAAAGCGTGGCGGTGAAACGCCCGATAGTGGTGATTTTCATTCCCCTTTCCCCCAACCTGGTAACCAGGTTATTGAAGTGCCTGTATCTTTAACTGGTTTGGTATAACCCGAACAATTTTACACACTTCGGGCGCTCTGACCAGAGGCACAGGAAAGCTTGACCGAGATTGTCTGCGGGGTTGGCCAATTACAACGCGGCGCTGAAGAAATCAAAAAACAGGGTCATGATGACTGAGCAGATCACCAGCGTGAACAGCATCACCGAAGTGCCCTTTCGAAACCATACCGCCGGGGTAATGGCATAATCCAGATTGCCAGAATCCTTTGCCAATTTTTCACTGATAGTGACAATAAACACGTTGGCTGTGGAGCCCAGATGGGTACCATTACCTCCCATACCCACGCCAGCTGCCAGCGCCCACCAAAGCGGCGCCACATTAATCCCCTGTGTTTCCATGCCCAGAATGATGGGAATCATCGCTGCTGTAAAAGGAATATTATCTATCATGGCGGAAAGTACTGCCGCCAGCCACATCAGCATAATTGATGCGGTGAGCAAATCTTTCTGCACGAACGGCACAATGAACTGGCCAATGAATTGCAAAAACTGACTATGCTCAACGCCACCAATCAAAATAAACAGGGACATGAAAAACACCAGCAAGGTAATTTCCACTTCAGAAAAATAATCATCCATTTCTACATTACTGCCCAGGAATACCAGTGCGGTAAGTCCCAGTGCAGCCACAAACCAGGGTTCCCAGTGCAGATCATCATGGAGAATGAAACCCACCACCATCGCGGCAAGAATCCCCAAGGCAACTTTCCAGGTCCGGGGATCAGCAATTTCTTCCTTCTCATTGAATTCAGGCATGACCGGTTTCTCGGCAAGCTCTTTTCTGAATAGGTATTTGAGTAGAAACAGGGTGCCAACCCAAGCCACAAGAACAATAAAGCCCATATGCATGAAGAAGGTATTGAAATCGATATTGGCTGCGGAACCTATCATCAGATTCGGTGGGTCACCCACCAGAGTAGCCACACCACCGGTATCGGAGAGCAGGGCTGCGGCCAGCAGAAAAGGAATCGGGTTTACCCTGAGAGCCTGGCAAATCAGGATAATCAGTGGACCAAAGATAACAACCGTAGTGACATTATCCAGCAGCAGGGAAAGTACTGTAACCAGAGTTCCCATCATTACCAGGAGTAAAAACAGACGTCCCTTACTTAGCTCTGCAATGGTATAGGCAAGATACTGAAAGCCGCCGGTGGGAATCATGATGGAGACAATGGTCATCATGGCGCCAAGCAGAAAGACCACATTCCAGTCGATGGCTTCGATAGCCAGTTCGGGATTATAAAAGCCGTAAAACTGGCCGCACAAAACCATGGCACCAGCCCCTGCGAGGGCAAATTTGGCACGGTGAAAGCCATGCACTCCTTCGGTAAAAATACCAACAAAAGTAACTGCCAAAATAATTCCAGACGTCAGCATGGCATGATTCCACAGCAAAGGTTCCATTGCTCCCCTCCCAGGGTTCAACTTGGAAAGCGATGTAATATAAATCCGCGTCTTAAGGAATAGATAGCTGTATGTATTAATCGTTTCCGGAAATTTTAAAGGCTGAAATGCCCCATGACTTTCTATAAAATACCGAAAAGAATCTATCATCTGAAAAAAACCTTACCAGAACCTTACAGAAATCTTGCAAATGGCTCTTTGCAGTAACAATTTCATCAGTGAAATTATCTCTCCTTAATTCTGAAATTTTATTTTTAACCTGAAAGGCAATATTCATGCGACTGGATTCAATCAAGATCGGCGACAACCCACCGGAAGATATCAATGTCATTATTGAAGTACCAATTGGCGGACAGCCCATCAAGTACGAACTGGACAAGGAATCAGGCACCCTGGTGGTCGACCGTTTTCTTTATACGCCGATGACCTACCCGGGTAATTATGGCTTTGTGCCGCATACGCTTTCCGATGATGGCGATCCCATTGATGTGATGGTGTGTAATACCCGACCATTGATGCCAGGCTGTGTCATCAATGTGCGCCCGATAGGCGTGTTGATCATGGAAGATAATGCCGGCATGGATGAGAAGATTATTTCTGTGCCTTCACCCCATCTCACCAGGCGTTATGAAAACATCTATAATTATGAGGATCTGCCAGAAATTACCATGAACCAGATCGCGCACTTTTTTGAACACTACAAGGATCTGGAACCTGGCAAATGGGTAAAAATCGGGGATTGGCACGATGCCAATAAAGCCCGTGAACTGATTCAGGAAGCCATTGATCGCGCCAAATAATAATCAAGGTGTCACTTTACTAACCAGCAGATTATTCGTTCTCTGTTAGCTCCAGAGTTTCGCCGGCGACAGGTAATGTTTCGATGATTACCTGACCGACACGCAGATCCTCAATATCCTGAATGGTCAGCCTGAAATTATCGATTTCGATGATATCACCAGGAGCAGGCATACGTTCCAGCTGATTCATTAACAGCCCTGACAAACTGTTGGCTTCTTCTTCGGTGGGTACTACCAGTCCCACGACCTTTTCTATATCGCCCAACGATGCCAGACCATCTGCCTGCCATTTACCTTCCTGCAGAAGCGTAATAGGCATGGTGGATTCCTCGGCGTCGGTTTCGTCCTCGATTTCACCGACAATCTCTTCCAGTAAATCTTCCAGGGTGATGATGCCAAGGAACTTGCCATATTCATCAATGACAAACGCCATATGGGCACGATTGCTACGCATATCCTCAAACAAGGTGGAGACCCGCTGGGATTCCGGCACCACCATCGGTTGTCGGCAAAAACGGCGCAGATCACTCCAGGGTTTTTCTTCACCATCAAGCATGGCTGAATAGAGATCATTGGTCAGCAACAGGCCAACTATTTCGTTATCCCTGCCGCCATCAACCACCGGAAACCTGGAATGTCCGCCGTCACGGATTTTTCGCAGGTTTTCATCTTCCGGGTCGGTAATATCCAGCAGATCCACAGAGTTAACCGGAATCATCACTCTGCCTATATGCCGCTGGTCGAATTCAAACAGGTTATTGAGCATATTGGCTTTGTCATATTCCAGTGCCCCATGTTCCTGAGAGGTCGCCACCATGCCCTTGAACTCGTCACTACTGAAAACTTCAGCATGGGTGGCTTCCTCCACACCAAAAAGCGCCAGCAATGAACCGGAAGACCAGTTCAGAATCCAGTTCAGCGGGTAAACCAGCATATAGGTGAAATGCAGCGGATAGGAGATCCACACCGAAACCACTTCAGCCTTGCGAATCGCAAAGGTTTTTGGCACCTGCTCTCCGATCACAATATGCAGCGAGGAGAAAATCAGGAAGCCGGTAATAAAAGCCGTGGTATGGAGAATGGAGTCGGGAACTCCGGCCCAGTGAAACATAGGTTCCAGCAATGCTGCTACGGCGGGCTCACCGACCCAACCCAGACCCAGGGAAGCCATGGTGATACCGAGCTGACAGGCCGCCAGATAGGCTTCCAGATGGGACTGAATTCTCACGGTCAGCTTGGCCGCGGAACTCCCGCTATTGGCCAGGGCTTCTATGCGAAAACCACGGGCTTTTACCAGGGCGAACTCGGCTGCCACAAAAAATCCATTGGCGATTAACAAAATTACGACGGCAATCAGACTACCTGATAGATTCACTTTTTATCCTGCTTTTGAGTTAAATTAGGTTACTTTGCCCCACCTCGTTGAAGGAGGGAGGCGTATTGTACATTTTACTACGTGATTTAATAGTAAATGTAGCATGCCAGCCCAAACAGACAAGGGGCATAACTGATTGAGCAGGCAGTGATTTTTCCAGTAACAGTGTCGATAGCGCTGCAATCACCGGGGTTTTCAGCTGTAATGAAAAAACTTAACGAACAAAGTATAGTACACGGCTGAATTTTC
The DNA here is from genome assembly GCA_030828385.1 of Gammaproteobacteria bacterium. Lineage (GTDB taxonomy): Bacteria > Pseudomonadota > Gammaproteobacteria > Pseudomonadales > Pseudohongiellaceae > Eutrophocola. The sequence goes on along the minus strand of JAURCS010000005.1, from coordinate 52,671 downwards.
AGCTGGAAAAACCTGCGCAATGACTAATCAAATGAATGACAAACTTGCCCGAGTGAAGGGCTTTGTTTTCGATATGGATGGCACACTGATTCTTGGCGACAAGAAAAACAACAATATGGCGATGCTGCCCGGTGCCGCAGATTTTATCAATCTGCTTAAGGATAAAGGCATTCCCTATGTGGTGATGACCAATGGCACCGCACGCTCCCCTTCCGACTATGTGAGGGTGCTTAGCGATGCAGGCATTCCCATGAACGAAAACACCATGATGACCCCCAGCAGCGTGGCTGCTGACTATCTGGTCAAGCAAGGCTACAAACGCATCATGGTGCTGGGCTGTCCCGGTGTGTGGGAGCCTCTGGCTGATCTCGGCCTTGAGGTTGTGTTATCGAGTATTGAAAATCCTGGCCCGGTCGACGCCGTCTATATTGGCTGGTATCGCGAGTTTGGTTTTAAGGATATAGAGAATGCCTGGCTCGCAATCAAGGCTGGTGCAGAATTATATACCGCCTCCGATGTGCCTTTTTTTGCCACCGCCAACGGTCCCGGCATCGGCACTTCCTGCGCGCTGGCGGCGGCATTGAAACCCTTGACTGGCAAAGACGCCATCGTGCTTGGTAAACCTTCTTCCCATGCCATTGAAAGTGCGGCACGGCATTTGGGCCTGGAGGTAAGCGAGATCGCCGTTGTCGGTGATGACGCCGACCTTGAAGTCCCGATGGCAAAAAATAACGGTGCTCTTGCCATTTATGTGCATACCGGTACCGGCGGTCCCAATGCCTTTGATGACCGACCGCAGGCAACCTGGCCGGATATCTCCGTTACCAATGTGGGTGAACTGATGGCACTTTACCAGGACAGTGAATAAACCTGTCCCCAAGAATCCTCAACGAATAGTACTGGTTAACCCGACCAAGTACCTGGGCAATTTATTGTTGGCGGGCGGCCTGATGCAGGCCTATGCCCGCTACTGCCAGGATCAGGGCATTCAACTGAAAATTGTCATTGATGAAGGCTTTCTCGCACTTTGTGAAAACAGCTTTCCCGCTGACAGCCTGATCTTTTTCCCACGCAGGAAAATTAGTCAGTCTGGTCTGTTTAAAAAAATCTCCCTGTACCGTGCCTGTCTGAAGGAGATTCGTGCCTTCAAGCCGGACATTGCCTTCAATATCGAAGAAGATTCTGCCACCAACCATTTGACCCGACTTTCCGGGGCCGCCTATAAACTCGGTTGCAGCGCCACCCGCCATCGCAGTGGTTACGATGCGGTAATTCCGGTTCAGTTTGAAAACCGTGAACCTGCACGAAGCCATCGCTGGTATAGCTATTTTGATGTGTTCGACGCTCTCGGAATGCCGGAACCTGAAAAAACGTATTTGAAAATGAACCCTGGCACGCTTCCCGACACCCTGACAGGACAATTACGTGAGTGGGGCTGGAACCCTCAGTTAAAAACCATCGCCATTCATGCCGGAGCGACGAAGGACTATAAACGCTGGCCAGTCGACAGTATGGCTGTGCTGGTGGAAAAAATAATGGCTGCCGGTTTGCAGCCGGTGCTGCTGGGTGCAGGAAGTGTTGATGAAAATGCCAACCAGGAAATAGCGCGACAGTTGCAAACGGCGGGCATCGATTCCCTTCCCCTTGATCTGTGTAACAGACTGTCGCTGGTGGCACTGGGACAGTTCATGAATACCTGTGCCTTGATGGTAGGCAACGACAGCGGGCCTTTCCATCTGGGTTCCGCACTGGGCCTGCCTGGTTTAGTATTATTCGGCCCCACTAACGATGAAATCTGGGGGCCACTTGGTCAGCAAAGCAAGATTGTACGGGGAGACTTTAGCTGTGACCCGGCCTGTAACAAGGGTCATTGTTTGCACCAGCATCGTTGTATGAAAGACATTTCGCCAGATCATGTAATGAAAAAAATCCTGCTCTCAGTACAGACCTAATCCAACGCCGGGAAACGTCTCCGCGCTGGACCTGTTCATGGAAGCGGATGCCAGCGTCATCATCTTCTATACTGAAAACAGGCTGTTGCCTGACGAGCTGCCGGCCGCAGCATTGAGGCCTTTCGTGCTATACGAGCGGCTGGATATCGATCGCTATTCACTCCAGGTAATTTATCCTCCCCATGATGCCATGGTGGAAAGGAACATAGCGAACATAGCCCCGCCACGGAATGTGGAATCCCTGCTAAATCTCTAACAGTAGCACTGTCTATGTTTCTGCCTCTGTCCTGCCTGCTGTGCTTGATATAGGTCGAAATTAACTGTCTATAGATCAGAATGTGTACTCCTGTTTACTCTGAAATTTTTTTACCAAACAGATCACGTGGTCAGATTTATTGGCCATTTAAATCGGGCTTGCCTATCAGACTGACCACAACCGCTGCCAAACCGGACACCAGAAACGCTGGTAACAATACGTCCAGCGCATTCAAATAAGTAACACCAACATCCCACCCGGCTGCAGACAATAGTGGCGGCACTATAAACTTGAAAGCTATGCTAGAAAGAAATCCTGCCACCATCGCGCACTTGGCACCCAATGCCGTGAGTCTAGGCCAGCACAGGCTGAGTATCATGACCGGACAGAAGGTAGCAGCAATACCTGACCAGCCAAAAATAACAATCCAGAAGATTCCGTTTTCAAGATCATAAAGCAGAATGCCTATACCGATGCCAAAGGAAAGCAGAGCCAAAATCATTGTCACTTGCCAGCTCAGTTTCATCAAGGTGTCATCACTCATTTCCGGATGCCGGGTTTTTTGCCAGTAATCCCTGACTGCAGAGCTGGAAGCCAGCACCAGCAGGGAATCAATGGTGGACATGATGGCGGCCAGTACCATGGCGATATAGACGCCGGCAAAGAAAGGCAAAAGCAATGCCTGTGACATTACCGGAAGAATATTGTCTGAATCAAAGCCCAGATCAGCATCAGTGAACAAGGCCCTGCCTGTTATCCCCAGCAATACAGCACCGGTGTCAGCCAGAAAAGTCCAACATAGTGCGACAACTGCCCCTTTTTTTATTTGCTCTTCATTACGAATGGAAATAAAGCGTACAAAGACCTGTGGCGATCCGAGAAAACCAATGCCAATAGCGAGAAAACCAAGCGTCTGCATGACTGCAAGGGTGGTCCAGCCCTGCCCTGCGGTCAGAGTAAGGTGTGCAGAAAAATTATTATCAAGTGACGCCAGCAGGTTGGTAATACCACCAAGCTCCAGCAGCCCAACCAACGGTAACAGAACCAGACCGCACACCATCAACAGGCCCTGAAACACATCAGACCAGACCACGGCGATAAAACCGCCCTTGGTGATATAAAGCAGCACTACGAGAAACCCGATGGTGGCCCCCAGGTAATGATTGATATCAAGGAAGGCATTAAAAGCTTTGCCGGTAGCAAAGACCTGGGAACCGGCATAGATAGGCACAAAGACTATCAACGCGCCGGCGGCGATCAGGCGCAGCCAGTGTCCTTCGTCACGAAAACGTGATTCCAGATAATCAGGAATGGTGACGCTGTCATACTGATTTGTGAGTCGTTTGAAGGGCTTTGCCATCCATAGCCAGGCAATGCCCACACCCAGTAATTCACCCACGGCAATCCACAAGCCCTGCAGCCCCACCGCAAAACCGGTACCGGTAAGGCCAAGTAAGAGCCAGGCTGATTCGCCAGTAGCCCTGGCTGAAAAAGCCACATTAATAAAGCCGAGTTTTTTACCGCCCGCATAGTAGTCACGAATGTTATGCATGCGACGCGAGGCCAGGTAGCCAATTATCAGGAGTATGCTGCAGTAGAAAAATACAGCAGTAGATTTCCAGAACAGATCGTTGATAACCGTCTCCTTATTATTGTTGTTAGAAAGGACTGACTATCTTGGGGACAGGTAAGCGCCGATATCGGATAGCTCTTTATCACTTATTTCCGTCTTGCGAAAAGGCGGCATGATTTTCACCCCGTTGCGGACAAAGGTTGCCACCAAAGTCGGCGTCAGGTCGAGACGCTGTTCCAGCACTGAGGGTTTTTCACCCTTGTAGAGAAACTCCAGTGCTGCTGTTCCCGGATGTTTGCGAGCACCCGGGGCATGGCAAGGTGAACACCAGTGTTCGTAGACGGCTTTGCCATTAGCCGGGTCGCCGGACTGCGCCAGTGTTCCTGCACTTATCAATACACTGGCAAGCAGAATCAATGCCTTATACATTACTGCCTCCTTGATCGTCCCTGGCAGAGTTTGTATCGGCAATCCCCTTCCCCTCTTCATCACGAATATGTTTAGGCCAAATACCATAGCGACCCGCTGAAATAATGCCATTGGGGTCGATGGCATCCTTGAGACGTTGCTGCAAGCGCAGCAATGCATTGTCATTGAAAGAATAGGTAGCCGCACAATCATCCATAAAAGCGGTGTGGGTACGGTATTCTCCCCAGCCATTTTCTGCCGCCACTTTGACCAGTTCCCGAAAAATCTCGCGGGTCTTTTGGTTGGTATCGGTATCGCGGCTTACGGTGAAGCCAATCAGGATCGTGAAGGTACGTTGGTGATAGGAATAGGGAGGCACATTAAATACTGTATTGCCGCCCATATCACGTAAGACCCTACCCAGTACTTTATTGGCCTGCAGTACTGCCTCCCCGGTCATGGGCACTACGGGTGAGAAACCAAGATGACCGTTGGTCCCGGCCGGATTGAAGTTGGAGCGGTTACCCAGCTGGAATACAGACATGGAGGGTACGCCCAAATGGTTTTCGTCTGAAGTCTGCATCAGCTCTTCATAGGGCATGGGAAATTGAAGCGCTTCCTGATCCTGAAAAGACACACCCTCAATATGAGCAAATTGTTTTTTCACATATTCCCAGGAGCTATCCACGATTTCCTGTGGCCCGTAAAACTTGAAGGAAGAACTCCAGAACGGCGTGTTGTTGCTTTGCGCAAATTCATCAAGGATGCGAATATCTTCGGCGTTGGCGCGCTCATAGCGTTCCTGCATCTCCTGGTTTTGTCCCAGCACAAACTGCATTGGTGACTGCACGCCGGCATTGGTATTGAGAATACCGCTATACATCATCTTTGCCGTCACCCGTGTCAGCTCATGGACATCGTTGTAACCCATCACCTGCACCGAACCGGAACGGAAGGCTTCGGGCGCCGGATACAGCCAAAAGCCCATCTTGGTGACCACGCCAAAATTGGACTGGGCGAACAGCCCATCCAGCCAGGGCCCATAACCCCAGCGATACTGTTGCCAGGTTTCGGCATTGGGCATGGCCCCCATGCCGGTACGTACCAGATCACCATCGGCCAGCACCACTTCCATACCGCAGTGGGCCTCGAAATGATCACGATAGGGATTCACGGTATAACCCACGCCATGGTCCAGGGAATTGCCAATCAGGCTGCCCCAGCCGGGATCGGGACAGTCAATCCACAGATCGAGCCCCTTCTCCTGAATATAGTTATACAGGTCAAAATAGGACACGCCCGGTTCTACCAGAGCAAAGGCATTTTCCTCACTGACCTCTATAATCCGGTTCATGCGTTTCAAATCAAGCACCACGCTGCCATTGAGCACGGGCGCCGATCCGCCATAGCCCAGATTTTTACCGGTGGATACGGGATAAACAGGAATACGAAATTCGTTACAGAGTCGCATTAATGCCTGCACCTCTTCTGCAGACTGGGGCGCCAGGGCGATGGAGGGGATTTTTTCCTCTTCCTCGCCCCACAAGGGCGAGTAGGCATCCCGGTAGAGGTCGACATCCACTTCGTCAGTGAATACCCATTCACTGCCTATAGCGGCTTCAAACTGATTTACCGCTCTGTCAAAATCGTTCTGGCTGACACCAGGGGGGTATCTCATTGTAATTCCTTGTATTTATTGTCATAACTTTATTAAAACAACAACATGCCAGGCATGAGAGACCTGGAAATCCTGTAATGCATGCTATGTCTTCACTTCACTGATATTCTGAAAGTTATTGAGGAAGAAGGCTTTAATATACAGATAATACCGAGTTGAAAAAACCGCTATACCGGATTATTTCTTCGGCTTTCTAACATATTGATTTATAATAATAATATTACTATCGAATGAAACTAATCCGGTGTTTTCAGGTCTATATCAGTGCCATGAATTATCCCCCTAATATAGTTGATTTTAAGAATTCCTCTGCTGGCTTTTACCGAAGCATTTGCATGGTTTTTGCCTGTGGCTGGCTTAGCGCCTGCACCCCTGTGACCAGTGTTTCACCTGAGCATACGCAGATAAATATTGCTCGCACACAGTCCTTGGCAAATACATTTCCTGGGCGCTGTAGTTTTGAGCAGCGTATAGAAGACTGGTTTTTTGCCCACTTGCCTATTGAAGCAGAAATGTAATCAATGCCAATGAAAAGTACCAAATTAAAAGAAACCTGTATCACAAACCCGATACCAACCGGTAGAATCAACTCACGCTATTATTTATTCTTTAATCAGCTTTTAAACAGTTTCGGAGACAAACCCATGAAGCCGCAAAAATTAAGTACCCTCATAATCCTGGGATTTTCATTACTGCTCCCAATTCTTGCCACTGCAGCGTCCAAGGTAGAGATTGATACCAATATCGAAGTGGCCCTGGAAAAATTCTATGCTGAGTCTGCTGCCGGCAAGCGCCTGGCTGAACGCTCAAAAGGCATGCTGGTTTTTCCCCGGGTGGTCAAGGCTGGTATTGGTATTGGCGGTGAATATGGTGAAGGCGCGCTGATGATCAATGGCAGCGCTGTAGATTATTACAACACCGCAGGGGCCTCTATCGGCTTTCAGCTCGGCGCCCAGGTCAAATCCCAGATCATTCTATTCATGACGGATGATGCCCTTGATACCTTTCGCAGCAGCGACGGTTGGGAAGCCGGTGTTGACGGTAGTGTCGCCGTGGTGGAATTTGGCGCCGGTGGTGAAATCAGCTCCAACTCTGCACAGCAGCCAATTATCGGGTTCATTTTTTCCAACAAGGGACTAATGTACAACCTGACCTTTGAAGGCTCAAAGATGACGAAGATCGAACGATAAAATCCGCCTAAAGAGACAAGCTTCTCTCGAAATAAAAGCGAATGAAAGCTAAAATGTTTTCCTGCTTAGTTAACCACAAAGAACTGGAAAATTTTGAAAACTGAATTTCTGGGCAAGACCTTATCCGGCCCCTTTACCGTTCCCTCCGGCATCGTTACCTGTGCCGCGCCCATCATTCAGCGCTTTTTTGATCAGATTCCCGAAGTTGGCGTGCTCACTACCAAGAGTATTTGTCTTGAGCCCAGGCTGGGCTACCGCGAACCGATTCTGAGCCAGTATGCTCCCGGCTGTTTTGTAAATGCCGTTGGCCTGACCAATCCCGGCGCTGTCAGATCTGCTGAATTGATGGCAGAACTGGTAATACCGGAAGACCGCTTCCTGCTGGTGTCGATTTTTGGCGGCAGCGTGGAAGAATATGTTGAAGTGGCGAAAATTCTGGCTCCCCATGCTGACGGACTGGAATTAAACCTTTCCTGCCCTCATGCGAAAGGCTATGGCATGGCAATGGGGCAGGACCCGGCGCTGGTCAAGGAAATTACCGCCGCGGTTAAAGCTGCCGTCGACATTCCGGTCATTCCCAAATTAACGCCCAATGTTCCCAATTTTGCTGAAATCGCCGAAGCCGCCCTTGCCGGTGGCGCCGATGCACTGTGTGCGATCAATACCGTTGGTCCAGGTCAGCACACCCGCCATGGTCATGCGGTATTAAGCAACGGTGAAGGCGGTATGTCCGGCAAAGGAGTGCTGCCGATTGCGCTTAAATGTGTCAGTCAGGTGAGTCATCTTGATATTCCCGTGATTGCCTGTGGTGGCCTGTCCAGCGCTGAAGATGTGCGTTCCTTCCGGCATGCTGGAGCCACCATTTTCGGCATAGGCTCTGCACTGGTAGGCATGACCACAGATGAAATTGCAGATTATTTCAAAGCACTGAGCAGTGATCTGGAAAACGATACTGAAACCGCCGAATCACTGGTGCGTTACGATATTGATATGGAGTTTTCATCGGTCACTCTGGTGGAGAACAATCGTATCTGCGATGACATCTGCATCCTTACCTTCGATCGCAAGGTAGGCGTCAAACCCGGTGAATTTATTTTCCTCTGGGTGCCGGGCCTGGGCGAAAAGCCCTTTTCCGCGTTAACTGATGACCCCTTTTCCCTGGTAGTGATTAATCTCGGCCAGTTCACGCAAGCGCTAATGAGCCTGGAACCTGGTACTGAGGCCTATTACCGTGGTCCTCATGGAATTGCTGTGACACCACCAACTGATTCCACCATCATGGCCGTGAGTGGCGGTACCGGTCTGGCAGCGGTGTATCAGATTGCCCGGGACTTTAGTAACAACGGCACTAATAAAGCAGAAATATTCTTTGGTGCAAGAAACAGCGAAAGACTCTATTTTATTGATGAATGCGAGGCGATCTGCCCCACCCATATTGCTACCGATGATGGCAGCGCAGGATTTCATGGGGTGGTGACAGAATTATTACGCCAGCGCCTGGCAGAAATGAGTCAGGCAGAACTCGACAAACTGGTTTTTTATAACTGTGGCCCGGAACCCATGGTGCATGCCGCGGTATCAGTACAGCAGGAGTTTTGCCGCGAGGATCAAATCTTCAATGCCATCGACTATATGACCAAATGTGGCGTCGGCATTTGTGGTGCCTGTAATTCACCAGACGGACGCCGGCTCTGTGTAGACGGCCCTTTCCTGGTTGAGAATACTCAATAACGCCGTCATAGCGCCCTGCTCTTGATATATGGCTTTCGTATGACTTTTCTATGGTGGTTTAAAATCAGAAAACTGAACGTCCGGTAATCCTTGTCAGATATTCCAAAGCCGCAGCGCCTGCCAGTGAATTACCGGAGGCCTCCAGCGCCGGGGACCACACGGCAACAGAGTATTCACCGGGTAATACCGCAATAATGCCGCCGCCAACGCCACTTTTCTCAGGCAGTCCCACACGAAAGGCAAATTCACCAACCGCATCGTAAAGCCCGCAAGTCAGCATTAACGAATTCATTCGTTTGGTCTGCTCAGTGGTCAGTATGGATTCATCCATGGCTGCGGAAAAACCATGATTAGCCAGATGCAGTGTTGCATTGGCAAGCTCACTACAACTCATAGCGATGGCACACTGGTGAAAATAGAGATCCAGCACCTCGTCAATATCATTAAAAAGATTGTTATTTCCTTTCAAAAAATTGGCCAGCGCCCGGTTAATGAAACCTGTCTGGGCTTCAGATTTGGCAACTTCACTATCAAAATTAATATCAAAGCAGCCACTGAGCACTCTCATATAATCCAGCAATGCCTTTTTCATATTCAAGCTGGATTAATGAATTAAATGGATTGCCGGAAGGCTCTCTGCCGACACGGCGCCAGAGATTGCCTCCTTCACATCCCATCGCCAGACTGAGAGTAAAAACCTTGGAGATACTCTGAATGGAAAATCGTTCTTCACTATCACCCGCACTAAAGCAATCACCACTTACCGTATGCAAAGCCATACCAAATTTATCGCCTGGAATACATGCCAACGCCGGGATATAACTGGCCACTTCACCTTTGCCATGGAGTGCTTTCACATGGGCAGGAATATCCTGGAATATTTTTTCAAATTCCATCGGGGATCCATTTTCAAGTTGTGCTGTATTATTGGCGATAGGAACTCACAGGGGGTAACTGGGCACCGGTTCCCTGGGGTCTGGAGTCTTCTGCTGACACATTGACCCTGAGCTTGCCAATACCATCAATGCTGGCTTCAATGACTTCGCCATCCTGCAGGAAGCGCTGCTCACCCCGAACTGATGTCCCCATACCCACGCCACCCGAAGTGCCATTGTTCAGCACGTCGCCGGGATACAGCGTAATCAGGGACGAGGCATATTCCATCAGTTCGTAGAGCGAATGGATCATGTCACCTGCTGTAGATTCCTGCATTCTTTGATCACCGATATCCAGCGTCTGACGCAGGTTTTCCATGGGATCGCCAAAGAATTCCTTGGGCACGATCCAGGGACCCATGGGGGCAAAGGTGTCATGGCCTTTTCCGACAAACCAGTCCACCCCCTGAAAACCACCGGGAGGACGACCGCCACGATCAGAAATATCCATGGTTACCATGAAACCAAAAATATGGTCCCAGGCATTGTCCGCTGACACATACTTGGCTGTAGTCCCTATAACCGTACCAAGTTCGACTTCCCAGTCAGTCTGGTTCCGGCCATAGGGAATCACGACAGAATCGCCATCGCCAATGACTGCGCCACGTGTTGGCTTGAGGAATAGATAGGGCGCACCACGATTTTCACGACGTTCACGCCGCGCTGCAGCGATTTCTTCAGCAGTGCCGGTTTCATTGACGTGGGTATAAAAATTCACCGCAGCATTCATGATTTTACCGGGATACATAATCGGTGGCAGAGTATCGACTGAGTCCAGCCCATGAATCCACGCGGGCTGTCCATCATCAAGCAGATTATTCAGAACCAGGTGATTGGTAATCTCATAAAGGCGACGCTTGAGTCCATACTCATAGCGCTCAATCAATTCAATCATGTTCGCTGGCATCGGCAAGTCGGGAACGCTGCCGGCCTTTTCCAGTTCGGCATTGGCGGCATCCAGCTCGACAATGATTGAATCACGATATACCAGACCAACCTGGGCTTCACCATTGATAGCGAAAGTGCCGACTTTAAACGGCGCAAGAATATCGTCAACGGATTGCGCAACAACCGCATTGGTGAAAGTGAATAAAAGAAATGCCAGTAACGGCCTGAAAAACTTAGTGGATAACATGCCCAGCCCCCCCTGCTCTGTTTTTATAATTTTAAGAGGGAGTAAGTTTTACGCGGGGGAGTGATCACTGTCAAGGGAAGGACAGATTCAAGTCACAAGTTACAAGAAAATCAGGTTAAAACCATGTTTCAGGTAATTTGCTGATCCTTGTGACTTGTGGCTTGCGACTTATTTTGAGTAGTACGCCTGTGCTGCAGCTACAGCCTTACCACTATTGATGGAGGCACCCATATCAGTAAGTATTGCATCAAGAGCACCCAGGCAAACCAGGACATTGGTCTTGCTACTGCTTTCGCCCATCAGCCCTATACGCCAAACCTTACCGGCAAGCGCTCCCAGACCAGCACCAATTTCGAGATTGTAATCTTTCAACAAGGCTGACCGCACTTTGGCTTCTTCAATACCTTCAGGGATAGTCACGGAATTGAGTTGTGGCAATCTATAATCCTTGGCGACAACAAAACTCAGGCCCATGGCTTCAATACCTGCGGCAAATGCCTCATGATTTTTGGCATGACGAGCCCAGGAATTTTCCAGTCCTTCTTCTTCCAGAATGACCAGGGCTTCATGTAAACCATACATGCTGTTTACCGGCGCAGTGTGATGATAGGCGCGTGAGCCTTCTCCCCAGTAACCCATAACCAGATTCATATCCAGAAACCAGCTTTGCACCTTGGTTTTACGGTTACTGATTACTTCTACTGCGCGATCCCCAAAACTCACCGGTGAAATCCCTGGAGGACAGGAAAGACATTTCTGTGTGCCCGAATAGATCGCATCAATACCCCAACCATCCACATCCAGTTCAACACCAGCCAGACCAGTAACACTGTCTACCAGAGACAGACAATCGTACTTATGTGCCAGTGCTGTCAGTTCCTTGGCATCACTGCGGGCACCGGTAGAAGTTTCAGCATGAACAAAGGCGAGTAACTTGGCATCGGGGTTGGCTTTAAGTGCATCTTCAACCTTGTTTAAATCAACAGGTGAACCCCAATCATCCTGAACCATGACTGGCTCTGCGCCACAGCGCTCAACATTTTCTTTCATACGTCCGCCAAACACACCGTTCTGGCAAACAATTGCTTTTTCACCGCGTTCCAGCAGATTATAAAAACAGGTTTCCATACCGGCAGAACCTGGGGCAGAAACAGGGATAGTTAACTTGTTCTTGGTCTGAAATGCATACTGGAGCAGGGCTTTTATATCATCCATCAGGCCTACAAAAGCAGGGTCCAGATGGCCAATAGTTGGTGCACCCATTGCGGCAGTAACGCGGGGGTTAACATCAGAAGGTCCAGGACCCATCAGTGTACGAACCGGGGGATGAAATGATCTGCTCATGATTTACTCTCGCTAAATTTTCTCAGCATCAATTATGAAATATCGGAAATAAAAAAAGCCGAAATAACGGCTTTTTTTACTGAATCTTTTTAGTTATCAGGATTCTTCAGCATCACCATAATCGAAATCCTCTTCAGGCCTGTCGATTAATTCAACATACGCCATTGGCGCCTTGTCACCAGTGCGTAAACCGCATTTAATGATGCGCACATAGCCACCTGGACGTTCAACATAGCGGGGTCCAAGCTCAGTAAATAATTTACCTACTGTTGCCTTGTCGCGAACGCGGTCAAAAGCCAGCCTCCGGTTAGCAACGCTATCGCTTTTAGCCAGGGTAATCAGCGGCTCGGCAAAGCCACGAAGCTCCTTGGCCTTTGCCAGAGTTGTTTTGATGATTTCATGTTCAACAAGGGAGTTGGTCATGTTGCGAAACATCGCTTTACGATGACTACTGTTCCTGTTGAGCTGACGACCACTATGTCGATGACGCATGACAAATATTCCTGATAAATTCTTTTATTAAGCTGCTCGTTCGCCACCCTTCAAAGAAGAAGGCGGCCAGTTTTCAAGACGCAGACCAAGGGATAATCCTTTAGAAGCCAGTACATCTTTAATTTCTGTCAGTGATTTTTTACCCAGGTTAGGAGTCTTCAGCAGTTCCACTTCGGTTCGCTGAATCAAATCACCAATGTAATAAATATTTTCTGCTTTCAGACAGTTCGCAGAACGAACTGTAAGTTCCAGATCATCAACCGGACGCAACAGAATAGGATCAATCTTGTCTTCCTGCTGTTCTGGTTCTTTAACGGAATCATTTTTCAGATCTACAAACACATTCAACTGATGCTGAAGAATAGTAGCGGCCTGACGAATGGCTTCTTCCGGATCAATAGTGCCATTGGTTTCCAGCTCAAGAATCAGCTTGTCCAGGTCAGTACGCTGTTCAACACGTGCGTTTTCTACTGTGTAAGTCACTCTGTTCACTGGTGTGTAAGAAGCATCCAGCATGAGCTTGCCAACAGAACGGGTTTCTTCATCATCATCCAGACGAGTATCAACAGGCGCATAACCCCGGCCTACCCCGATCTTGATGTGCATATTGATAGAACCATTTTCATTCAGGTTACAGATCAGGTGCTCAGGATTGATAATTTCAACATCCTGCTCCAGAGTGATATCCCCTGCAGTGACCGGACCTTTACCACTCTTGTTCAGGTTCAGAACAACTTCGTCCTTGCCTTCAAGAATTACTGCAAGACCTTTCAGGTTCAGAATGATTTCAATAACATCTTCCTGCACACCTTCAATGGTGCTGTATTCATGAACGACACCGTCGATTTCTACTTCTTCAACAGCACAACCCGGCATGGAAGACAGCAGGATTCTGCGCAAGGCATTGCCCAGTGTATGTCCAAAGCCCCTTTCCAGTGGCTCCAGTACTACTTTTGAATGACACTTATCAAATTCTTCTACCTGAATAACTTGAGGTGTCAGAAAGTCAGCTAACGAAATTTGCATGGAATTCCTCTTAGGCCTGGTAATGACTTAACTTTATTTCGAGTAAAGCTCAACGATCAAGCTTTCATTGATTTCGGAAGACAGCTCGCTGCGTTCCGGCTTGCTTTTGAAAACACCTTCCAACCTGTCGACGTTTACATCAATCCATTCGACTTGCGTGCGAGATGCAGCCTGATCGAGTGCAGATTTAATACGCATCTGGTTTTTGGCTTTCTCACGTACCGTGATGACATCTCCCTCGGAAACCTGAAAAGACGCAATATTAACTGTCTGTCCATTTACCTGAATTGCTTTATGGGAGACCAGCTGTCTGGCTTCTGCACGAGTAGCACCAAAACCGATACGGTAAACCACGTTATCAAGTCTTGATTCCAGAAGTTGCAGCAGGTTTTCACCAGTTGCACCTTTGAGACGTGCCGCCTCTTTGTAGTAATTGCTGAATTGCTTTTCGAGCACACCATACATACGGCGAACTTTCTGCTTTTCACGCAGCTGTACACCATAGTCAGACAGACGCGAACGACGATTGCCGTGCTGACCAGGTACGGTTTCCAGATTACATTTATCACCCAGAGAACGTGCACCACTCTTCAGGAAGAGGTCGGTACCTTCACGTCTGGATAATTTACATTTGGGGCCAATATATCGTGCCATACTCTTTATTCCGATTATCTTTTACTGTTTAGCTTTCAGCTATTTAAACTATTCTTGCTACTCTTTTTATACTATTCCTAAACTCTTCTTATACTCTGCGACGTTTTGGAGGCCGGCATCCGTTATGAGGAATAGGCGTTACATCGGTGATATTGCTTACTTTCAGGCCACATGAGTTAAGTGCCCTGACTGCAGATTCACGACCAGGACCGGGACCATTCACCCTGACATCAATGTTTTTCAGGCTGTAGAGCTCAACAGCGGCTTTACCAGCGCGCTCAGCAGCTACCTGGGCAGCAAACGGAGTACTTTTTCTTGAACCACGGAATCCGGAGCCTCCAGAAGTAGCCCAGGTCAACGCGTTACCCTGACGGTCAGTAATAGTAATAATGGTGTTATTGAAAGACGCATGAATATGAGCAACGCCATCATTGACGGCTACTTTTGCTTTCTTGCGACCTGATCCGGGTTTAGCCATTAACTCTTCTTCCTATATAAAAAACTTATATCTAGATTAGTACTGAATTACTTGCGAATTGGTTTACGTGGACCTTTACGAGTTCTGGCATTGGTCTTGGTACGCTGGCCATTAACAGGCAGGCTGCGACGATGACGAATACCACGATAGGAACCCAGGTCCATCAGACGTTTGATATTCATGGAGATTTCACGACGCAGATCTCCTTCAACCGTCATTTTATTGACTTCGTTACGAATAGAGTCCAACTGCTCTTCACTCAGATCACTGACCTTGGTAGTCGGTACAATACCGGTCACATCACAAAGTGACTGTGCTTTGGTAGGACCAATCCCGTAAACATAACGCAGTGATATTACGATATGCTTGTTGTCTGGTATGTTGACTCCGGCAATACGGGCCATATGTAAACTCCAACGATTTTATTAATCAGTTTCTTTATAAACTGAATATTGTCTTATTAAAAAAATTTATACATTTCAGCTGGTTAGTTACTGAAATCTTTCTGTTCTATTCGATACCAGGGAAAAAGGCGCGATAGCTTATCGCCTGACCCTTTAAAAATCAACCCTGTCGCTGTTTGTGACGGGGCTCCTTGCAAATTACACGCACAACACCGCCACGCTTGATGACTTTGCAGTTACGGCATACTTTTTTAACCGATGCTCTTACTTTCATTACTATTCTCCAAATACTCTTACTGTATCTTCACAGTACGTTGTTCTTCACTATCGCTTGAAAGAACCAATGTTTGATTTCTTCATCAGTGATTCATATTGATGTGACATCAGATGTGACTGAACCTGAGACATAAAATCCATACAAACCACCACAACAATCAGCAGTGAAGTACCGCCTAACTGGAAAGGTACGTTGGCAGCTACCTGCAGAAACTGCGGCAGTAAACAAATCATCGTAATGTAAACCGCACCAAACATAGTCAAGCGCGTCATTACACTGTCCACATAGGTGGCAGTATGTTCACCTGGACGAATACCGGGAATAAAAGCGCCGGACTTTCTCAGGTTATCTGCAATTTCTTTCGGGTTAAAAACCAGCGATGTATAGAAAAAACAAAATGCAACAATGAGAGTAGCAAATACCAGAATATACAAGGGCTGTCCGGGACCAAGAATCAACGCCAGATCTGCCATCCACTGCATACCTTCGTTCTGACCAAACCATTGTCCCAATGACGCAGGGAACAGCAAAAAGCTACTGGCAAAAATAGCTGGAATAACACCCGCCATATTAACCTTTAGTGGCAAATGACTTGATTGTCCCTGATACATCTTGCGTCCCTGTTGACGAGGCGCATAGTTCACAGTAATTCTGCGCTGCGCTCTTTCAACAAAGACAACACACCCAATCACGGCTGCTGCTATAACAGCAACAACAAACAGTGCTATCGGCTGGATCTGCCCTTCGGCAGCTTGTTCCAGAGACTGGCCTATAGCTGCTGGCAATCCTGCGACAATACCGGCAAAAATCAGCAGGGAGATACCGTTTCCAACTCCCCTTTCAGTAATCTGTTCACCCAGCCACATCAGGAACATGGCACCAGTTACCAGAGAAACAAAAGCCGTAAAGTAAAAACTGAAATTGGCGTTAAAAGCCAACTGCGATAACAGACCTGTCGTAATAGCTACCGCCTGAATGGAAGCAAAAAACAAAGCCCCGTAGCGGGTATATTGACTGATTTTTCGGCGGCCTGACTCGCCTTCTTTCTTCAGCTGTTCCAGTTGCGGCGTTGTAGCAGTCAGCAACTGCATAATAATAGAAGCAGTAATATATGGCATGATACCGAGGGCAAAAATACTCATGCGCTCGATAGCACCACCAGAAAACATGTTAAACAGACCAAGAAAAGTGCCCTGATTCTGATTGAACAATGCCTGTAGTTGATCCGGGTTAATACCAGGAACAGGAATATGAGTACCGATGCGATATACAACAATCGCAAACAGCACAAAGGCGAGTCTGGCTTTTAATTCTGCCAGCCCGTCAGCCTTGCCCGGTCTCATTCCTGGTGTTGCCATTTCTATGTATTATCCCGATAACTCGTTAAATTGGTTTTACGCGTCTGCTTTAGTAGCAGGCTGCTTTTTGGTTTTCTTGGCTGGTGCTTTCACTTCAGCCTCAATTACCTTGCCACCAGCTGCTTCAATAGCGGCCTTAGCGCCTTTTGAAACACCCAGCCCTTCAACAGTAACGGCAGTAGTCACGTCACCAGACAGCATAATTTTCACAAACTTTGTGTTGCGATTAATAATATTGGCTTTTTCAAGGGTCTCCAGGTTTATCACACCACCTTCAACCTTGTTCAGCTCGGAAGTACGTACTTCTTCAGTAACGTTACCAATACGTGAAAAGAAACCGTATTTTGGTACACGCTTTTGCAAAGGCATCTGTCCACCTTCAAAACCTGGGCGTACACCGCCACCTGAGCGTGATTTTTGACCTTTATGGCCACGACCGGCAGTTTTACCAAACCCGCTACCTATACCTCTGCCAACACGTTTCTTTTCCTGGACTGAACCAGGAACCGGGGCCAATGTGTTTAATCGCATGATTGTCATATTTTCTATTCTTTCTAATTAATTTCAGTAATTAATAAATGGTCTTGCTGATCTTATTTGACCTTAAGCCACTTCTACCAGGTGGATGACTTTATTGATCATGCCACGCACTGCTGGTGTATCTTCAACTTCCACGGCTTGACGAATACGTCTGAGACCAAGTCCGGTCAGGCAAGCTTTATGTTTTTTCAAAGCGCCAATCGGGCTTTTCATCAGTGTGACTTTAACTGTTTTGTTAGCCATGTTTTCTACTCTACTTTCTTCGTGTTCTGTTTTCTGTAATTACTAAATATTCTGTAAGCTGCAGTTACTCAAGAATGGATTAACCAATAATCTCTTCAATCGTCTTACCGCGTTTTGCCGCTACTTCTTCAGGAGCGCGCATCTGCTGCAAGCCTTTAAACGTTGCGCGAACAACATTCACAGGGTTGGTTGAGCCATAACATTTGGCCAGTACGTTATGAACACCGGCTAATTCAAGAATGGCACGCATGGCACCACCAGCGATAACACCTGTACCTTCGGATGCTGGCTGCATATAAATTTTGGAAGCACCATGTCTGGCCTTAATTGGATACTGCAAGGTATCACCATCAAGTTTTACGCTGATCATATTACGACGTGCGGCTTCCATGGCTTTTTGTATAGCCAAAGGAACTTCACGGGCTTTACCACGGCCAAAACCGACACGGCCATTACCATCACCAACTGCGGTAAGAGCGGTAAAACCAAAGATCCGTCCACCTTTCACCACCTTGGCTACTCGGTTTACCTGAATCAGCTTTTCCTGCATGCCTTCTTCGTTTTTGTTTTGTTCGTTCTTATATGCCATTTCTATAAACCGTTTTCCTAGAATTCCAATCCATTTTCACGCGCTGCATCAGCAAGTGCTTTTACGCGCCCATGGTACTGATAACCACTTCGATCAAAAGCAACTGAAGTTACGCCTGCCGCTTTCGCTTTTTCAGCAATAGCCTTACCCACCTGAATTGCAGACTCGACATTACCAGTTTTCTTTTCACCAAGAGATGTAGCTGTAGCCAGCACCTGATGGTCTGGAGAAATCACCTGGGCATAGATATGCCTTGGGCTTCTGTAGATGCAAAGGCGGTTAACGCGCAGTTCGCTGATCTTTGCACGCGACCTTTTTGCGCGCCTCAGACGAGATTGTTTCTTCTCGTTCATAGTGTTATCTCTTATTCCTGTTATCTGATGTCTTACTTTAACTTTTACTTAAATCTTCAAATGCCTAACTTTTACTTCTTCTTCGCTTCTTTTCTGAATACATGTTCGTCAGCGTAGCGAATTCCCTTGCCTTTATATGGCTCAGGTGGTCTGAACTTTCTTATTTCAGCAGCGACCTGGCCAACCTGCTGTTTATCAGCGCCTTTAATTACAATTTCTGTTTGCGTTGGAGTGTCCGCAGTAATTCCTTCTGGCAACTTATAGTCAATGGGATGTGAGTAACCCACAACCAGATTGACGTTTTTGCCTTCGGCCTTGGCTCTGTAACCAACACCAATCAATTGAAGCTTTTTCTCAAAACCTTCACTTACACCCACAACCATGTTGTTTACCAGAGAGCGGAAGGTACCAGTCATGGCTACAGCTTCTTTGCTTTCTTTTTTTGCTGACAGCTTGAGCTGATTATCTTCATTAACGATATCGACCAGATCATGAAGCTGCAGATTCATGGAACCATTGCTTCCTTTCACTGAAACAAGACCGTTGGCTATATTTACCTCGACACCGCTAGGCAGTTCGACTGGGCTGTTTGCTATTCTGGACATATTGCTGCTCTTTTAAACTTAATATTTTTATAAATTAAAAAACGGTACAGAGTATTTCACCACCAATTCCGGCGCCACGAGCTGCTTTATCAGTCATCACACCCTTATTGGTTGAAACCACACTAATACCCAGACCGGCCTGCACTTCTGGAATACCATCTTTGCCTGCATAATGACGCAAACCCGGACGGCTGCCTCGATGCAAAGATTCAATAACCGGTTTACCATTAAAGTATTTCAGCTCGATGGTAAGTTGTGGTTTGACCAGATCATCATTGATCGAGTAACCATTGATATAGCCTTCCTGTTTAAGTACATCAAGAATAGACTGTTTAATCTTCGAAGACGGGCAGGACACATCCGGAAGACCAGCCATCTGGGCATTCCTGATTCGTGTCAATAAATCTGCTATTGGGTCTGACATGCTCATATTTTGTCTATTGCCTCTTGTCTCTTTGACTGCCTGCTTCGTTGTTACCAACTGGCCTTGGTCAGACCAGGAACATCACCTTTCATGGCATGCTCGCGTAATTTGTTTCGGCATAAACCGAATTTACGGTATACGCCATGTGGTCGACCAGTTACCTGACAACGATTACGCTGACGGGTAGGACTTGCATCCCTGGGTAGCTTCTGCAACTTAACCTGCGCTTCCCATTTTTCCTCGTCAGACGCTGTCTGGCTTTTCAGCACAGCTTTCAGCGCAGCACGTTTTTCAGCGAACTTCGCAACCATCTTGGTGCGCTTATGTTCCCTTACAATCATTGAGGTCTTAGCCATAACTTATGTTCTCTTTAAACCAATATCTGTTCTGAAGATCAGGCGCTTGCAGCCTGAGCAGTTTCTCTCAACGGAAAATTCATTGCCCGTAGCAAGGCTCTGCCTTCTTCATTGTTTTTAGCTGTAGTGGTGATAGTGATATCCATACCACGCAGCGTGTCAATCTTGTCGTACTCTATTTCCGGGAAAATGATCTGCTCGGTAACGCCCATTGCATAATTTCCGCGGCCATCGAATGATTTGGCACTAAGTCCCCTGAAGTCACGAATACGAGGAATCGCAATAGACACCAGTCGATCCAGGAACTCATACATGCGCTCGCCACGCAAAGTTACTTTACAACCAACTGGCCAGCCTTCACGGACCTTGAAGCCAGCAACAGATTTACGAGCCAGATTCACAACAGGTTTCTGACCACTGATCTTCGCCATGTCACTCAAGGCATTTTCCAAAACCTTCTTGTCGCCAAATTCACCACTACCCATATTGATCACTACTTTAGTGATTTTTGGCACTTGCATTGGGTTTTCGTAGGAGAACTGTTTTTGCAGTTCCTTAACCACTTCATTTTTGTAAACGTCTCTTAAACGAGCCATGATCTTTTTCTAACCTGTCTGAATTAATCTTTGTTAAATATTAGACTCTATACTAGTCGATGGCCGAACTGTCAGATTTAAATACTCTGACCTTTTCGCCATTTTCGTCGACTCGAATACCGACACGATCAGCCTTCTCAGTCTTCGAATTAAATATCGCGACATTGGAAATCTGAATAGCTGCTTCTTTCTCAACAATACCACCCTGCTTTCCCAGATTAGGATTAGGTTTGGTATGGCGTTTAACCATGTTGATACCAGAGACAATCAGGCGGCCATTATCCATAACACGGGTAACTTTACCGCGCTTGCCTTTGTCTTTTCCGGCAATCACAATTACTTCATCATCACGTTTCAGTTTCTGCATTGTTGCAATCTCTATCTCTTAATCTGGTTGCCGAACGACTAAAGTACTTCGGGTGCCAGAGAAATAATTCTCATGAATTTTTCATTTCGCAGTTCCCTGGTAACCGGTCCAAAGACACGAGTACCGATGGGAGCATCTTGGGTGTTTAGCAGGATTGCGGCATTGTCATCGAACTTGATCAGCGAACCGTCCTGACGACGCACACCACTTTTGGTTCGAACCACAAGAGCACTCAGTACCTGCCCTTTTTTTACCTTGCCACGTGGAATAGCTTCCTTGACAGTAACCTTGATTACATCACCAATCCTGGCATAACGACGATGTGATCCACCAAGCACCTTGATGCACATCACTTTTCTAGCGCCGCTGTTGTCTGCAACATCCAAATAGGATTGAACTTGAATCATTTCTACTTCTCCGGGCTTGATATCATTGATATTTAAGCCGCTCTTATCCTTTAAACTAAATTCGTTGTAATAACACTTGTTAATCTATTTTCTATCTACCAATTAGTTAGCTGACCATTGGTCTACTGTGTAGCTAAACAGTAACTAGACAATTGTCGCCTTTTCATCAACCGAAACCAGAGACCATGTCTTGGTTTTTGATATCGGACGAACTTCCTTGATAGTCACAGTATCGCCTTCCTGACATTCATTAGACTCGTCATGGGCATGCAACCTCGAAGACTTGGTTACATACTTGCTGTACACAGGGTGCTTTACACGTCTTTCCACGAGCACAGTAATGGATTTATCCATTTTGTTGCTGACAACTCTACCTGTGGCAGTACGTGCACTGGTTGCACCTGCAGCGGCTGTTTCATTACTAGTTTCGACGGCTTCTGTCATGTCTCTTAAAACCTGTTATTTATATATTGGCCAGTAAAATTACTGGGCACGTTTTTCATTAATCAGAGTTTTCACTCTGGCAATATTCTTGCGTACGCCAGACATCAGATGAGTCTGACCAAGCTGGCCAGTAGATTTCTGCATACGGTAATTGAACTGGTCACGAAGCAATTCAAGCAATACTTCATTAAGTTCTGCAGCCGATTTATCTCTCAGATCACTGGTTTCATAATTAGCCATTACATCACCACCCTTTTAGCAAATTTTGTTGCAAACGGAAGTTTTGCAGCAGCCAGAGTAAATGCTTCTTCAGCCAACTCTTCTGTCACACCTTCAATTTCAAACAATACTCTTCCAGGCTGAATCTGGGCTACCCAGTATTCAACACTACCCTTACCTTTACCCTGACGAACTTCAAGAGGCTTCTGGGTAATCGGCTTATCTGGAAAAACCCGAATCCAGATTTTTCCGCCACGTTTTACATGACGTGTCAGTGCACGACGAGCAGATTCGATCTGTCGGGCAGTAAGGCGACCGCGGCCTATAGCCTTCAAACCATATTCGCCAAAACTAATAGTGCTACCACGATGCGCAAGGCCACGATTACGGCCTTTCATCATTTTGCGAAATTTGGTTCGCTTAGGTTGTAACATCCTTAACTACCTCTTAAGAATTCTTTTTCGGTTCTGTTTCAACTTCTTCCAAAGTATCAAAAACTTCACCCTTGAAGATCCAGATCTTGATACCAATAATGCCGTAAGTGGTCAGCGCTTCACTGGTGGCATAATCAATGTCTGCCCTGAGTGTATGCAAAGGAACGCGGCCTTCGTGATAACGCTCGGAACGTGCAATTTCAGCACCCCCTAAACGTCCACTTACCTGCACTTTAATGCCTTGAGCACCCTGGCGCATTGCATTCTGCATGACTCGCTTCATCGCACGACGGAACATAACGCGACGTTCCAGCTGCTGGGCGACACTATCAGCTACCAGCTGAGCATCCAGATCCGGTTTACGAATCTCTTCAATGTTGATGTGCACAGGCACACCCATTTTCTTGTTTAATTCAGCACGCAGTTTTTCTACGTCTTCGCCTTTCTTGCCGATAACGATACCGGGCCTGGCGGTAAATACAGTAACGCGAGCTGTCTGAGCCGGACGCTCAATTTCAACTCTGGAAACTGAAGCAGCTGCCAGCTTCTTTTTCACCAGGTCACGTACTTCCATATCCTCAAGCAAGTACTTGGCATAGTCTCTGCCACTCGCATACCATACTGAAGTATGTTTCTTGACAATTCCCAGTCTTATGCCTGTCGGGTTTACTTTCTGACCCATATATCCTCTCTTTTTTAACCTTTAGTGTGTCGAGCAATCAAAAAGACTACCTACACCAGCATGTATAAAGCTTTGTTAGCTGTTATCAGCAACCTTTACAGTAATGTGACAAGAGCGTTTCAAAATACGATCAGCTCTACCCTTTGCTCGAGGACTAATGCGCTTTAACGTCATGGCCTCGTCAACATAAATGGTGGAAACCTTCAGTTCGTCAATATCGACACCTTCATTGTGTTCGGCATTGGCAATAGCTGAATTCAATACTTTCTTGATCAGCACAGCTGCTTTCTTTGGGCTATAGGAAAGAAGCTCAAGCGCCTCTTCAACACCCTTCCCACGAATCTGATCAGCAACCAGCCTGGCTTTTTGGGCCGACATTCTGGCTGTAGTTAATTTTGCTGAAACTTCCATCATTCTTACCTCTGTAATCTGTCACTCGTAACCAATAAATTGCGTTTTATCGCGCCTTCTTATCAGCTGTATGTCCCCGGTAGGTTCTGGTGACAACAAATTCTCCCAGCTTGTGCCCAACCATGTCCTCAGAAATAAGAACTGGTACATGTTGACGACCATTATGAACGGCTATCGTCAGACCAAGCATATCCGGAGAGATCATGGACCTTCTGGACCAGGTTTTGATCGGCCTTCTGTCATTACTGTCCTGAGCAACCTGCACTTTCTTGAGCAGATGAAGGTCAATAAATGGTCCTTTTTTTAATGATCTTGGCACTTTCTATATCCTCTAATGCTTAACATCAGCATTCTGTTTACTTTTCTACTAATTCTTCTAATTTAATTCTTATCTGGTCGCACGACGTCGTCGAACGATCAATTTATCTGTACGCTTGTTTGTGCGCGTCTTGTAACCCTTGGTTGGAGTACCCCATGGAGAAACAGGATGTCTGCCTCCGGAAGTACGGCCTTCACCACCACCATGCGGGTGATCAACCGGGTTCATGGCAACACCACGAACAGTCGGACGCACACCGCGCCAGCGTTTGGCACCAGCTTTACCCAGGGAACGAAGGCTATGCTCACTATTGGAGACTTCACCCAGTACTGCACGACAATCAGCTAAAATTTTGCGCATCTCACCTGAACGCAAACGCAAGGTGGCGTATTGTCCTTCACGAGCTACCAACTGCACCGAAGTTCCGGCACTACGAGCAATCTGAGCTCCCTTGCCAGGCTTCATTTCAATGCAATGCAATGTACTACCCATCGGGATATTTCGCAGAGGCAGGCAATTGCCAGGCTTCATAGGTGTAACTTCACCGGAAACAACTTCATCACCGACACTGACTTTACCAGGTGCAATAATGTAGCGACGCTCACCATCTGCATATTTCAACAGCGCAATATTTGCACTGCGGTTAGGATCATATTCCAGTCTTTCAATAATTGCCGGGATATTGTCCTTGTCACGCTTGAAATCAATGATGCGGTATTTCTGTTTATGCCCACCACCACAATGACGACGTGTAATGCGACCGGCATTGTTTCGGCCACCATTTTTAGATTGTGCTTCTACCAAAGGAGCATAAGGTGCTCCCTTATGCAGCTCCGGATTAACCACTTTAACGACGAAGCGTCTTCCAGGGGAGGTAGGTTTGGATTTTACTACTGGCATTGTCTACGCTCCTGTTAACCCAGCTCAGCAAAGTCAATTTCATGACCCTGCTCAAGTCTGATGTATGCTTTTTTCCAGCTTGGACGTGTGCGCATTTTTCCGCGTGCAGTACGCTTTCTCTTACCCTTCACGTTCAGTACCTGGACATCTTTAACTTCGACATTAAACAGGCTTTCGACGGCCTGCTTGATTTCAGGCTTGGTCGCATCACCGGCCACCCTGAATGTCACTTGATTATTATCTTCAGAAATAATTGAGCTCTTCTCTGATACATGAGGGCCCAAAATTATGGTTAAAATTCTTTCCTGATTCATGCCAGCATCCCCTCTACTTTCTTGAGTGCAGGTAAGGTGATAAGCACCTTCTCAAACCCAATCAGGCTTACAGGATCAACACCAGTAGCTTCCAGAACATCAACCTTATGCAGGTTGCGCGCAGCCAGGTAGAGATTCTGATCAACTTCATCGCTGACAATCAGCACATTTTGCAAATCAAATTCGGTAAGCTTATCGAGAAGACCTTTGGTTTTATGAGTCTCAACCTTGAAATCGTCAACAACCAGAAGACGATCCTGACGAACCAGTTCAGAAAGAATGCAACGCAATGCACCACGATACATTTTCTTGTTGATTTTTTTGGAGTGATCCTGTGGTCGTGCAGCAAAGGTAACACCACCAGAGCGCCAGATCGGGCCTCTTGTAGTGCCGGCACGGGCCCGGCCAGTGCCTTTCTGACGCCATGGCTTTTTACCACCGCCACTGACTTCAGAACGTGTTTTCTGTTTAACGCTGCCCTGACGCGCCCCGGCAAGGTAGGTAACAACAACCTGGTGAACCAGGCTTTCATTGAATTCCTTGGCGAAAGTATCGTCAGATACGGAAACTGTTTTTGCTGCCTTCTTACCAGGCACTGCAACATTCAAGTCCATTGCTTACCCCTTGGAAGACGATTTAACGGCTGGTGAAATAATTACATCTGACCCGGTGGCACCTGGAACAGCACCTTTTATAAGAATCAGATTGTTTTCAGTATCTACTTTTACTACCTGAAGTCCCTGGGTGGTAACTCTGACATTGCCCATCTGGCCTGCCATCTTCTTACCTTTCCAAACACGACCTGGAGTCTGGCATTGTCCAATGGAACCGGGAGCACGATGAGACAGTGAGTTACCGTGAGTGGCATCCTGCATACGGAAATTGTAACGCTTGATTACACCCTGAAAACCCTTACCTTTTGAGGTGCCGGTTACATCCACCATTTGCCCTTCAGCAAATCTTTCTACAGTGAATTCGGAACCGGGAGCAACTTCCTGCTCACCAAAGTCTTCCTGTTCGGCACGAAACTCCCAAAGACCACGGCCAGCTTCGGTTCCGGCCTTGGAAAAATGGCCAGCTTCAGATTTAGAGACATGGGATCCTTTTACAAATCCGGTAGTCACCTGAACAGCACTGTAACCATCAGACTCAACGGTTTTCACCTGAGTAACCCTGTTGGGCAGAATTTCAACAACTGTTACGGGTATAGAGGACCCGGATTCGGTGAAAAGACGGGTCATACCGCTTTTCCGACCGACTAAGCCAATCGACATTTTAAAACCTCATCGTGTATGGGGCTGAAACCCACTATGGCTGCTTACGCATCACACCATGTTATGTGTACTGCCCTGCTCAAAGAAACCTGGCAGCTGTTTAAGTATTTAAAGTGCCAGCAGATTTGGCTGCAGACACTTACAAATTACCTTCAAATACCTTTAAAAAAATCTTTTACTCGTTCTTACCAAGACTGATTTGTACTTCAACACCGGCAGCAAGATTTAACTGCATCAGCGCTTCAACAAATTTCTCAGTTGGCTCTACGATATCTAACAGGCGCTTGTGAGTACGAACCTCGTACTGGTCACGCGCATCTTTATTGACATGAGGAGAGATAAGAATTGTATATCGCTCTTTTCTGGTTGGCAGAGGAATGGGTCCTCTAACATAAGCACCAGTTCGTTTTGCCGTATTTACCAGCTCCTGAGTGGACTGATCAATTAAACGGTGATCAAAAGCCTTTAGCCTAATTCTGATTCGCTGGTTCTGCATACGACCAACATCTCCCGACGTCAATAAAGTTGTTAAAGAACATTGTAAAAGCGGTGAAACCAATAAAATTGATTTCACCGCGAAAAAAGAGCGCAAATTTTACGTGCGGGGCCTTTTTTAGTCAAGGCTTTACACAGTTATTTTCTAAAAAAGAGGGGGGTTAATTTTCCCTGCACTTTTTCCCGGATTTACACTCATATCCGGCAGTAATTGCTGGTTTTGCTGTCCGTTTCCGGATTTAAGCCCCTTTTTCGATAATCAAATTGGCGATTGCAGCAGGCACTTCAGCGTATTTATTGAATTCCATTGTATAAGTGGCACGTCCCTGGGTGGCAGAGCGCAGATCAGTTGAATAGCCAAACATCTCTGCCAAAGGCACTTCCGCATTGATTATCTTGCCAGAAGCACTGTCTTCCATACCCTGAACAATGCCACGGCGACGGTTCAGATCACCCATAACGTCGCCCATATAATCCTCAGGTGTGACTACCTCTACTTTCATAACCGGCTCCAAAAGTGCGGCATCGGCTGCCACGGCACCTTTTTTCAAAGCCATGGAGCCGGCAATTTTAAACGCCATCTCACTGGAATCCACGTCGTGGAAAGAGCCATCATAAAGCGTAACTTTCATTGCCAGTAGCGGATAACCTGCCAGACAGCCATTTTGCATCTGCTCCTGAACACCCTTGTCTACCGCAGGAATATATTCCTTGGGAATAGTGCCGCCAACAATCTCATTAACAAACTGGTATTCCGAGTCTGCTGGCAATGGCTCCAGACGTAACCAGACATGGCCGTACTGGCCGCGTCCACCGGACTGCTTGACATGCTTACCCTCAATTTCAACAGTTTTACGAATGGTTTCGCGGTACGCCACTTGTGGTTTACCGATGTTCGCTTCCACATTGAATTCACGACGCATACGATCAACCAGGACGTCCAGGTGAAGCTCACCCATACCGGAAATAATGGTCTGCCCGGACTCTTCGTCAGTTTCTACCCGGAAGGATGGATCTTCCTGAGCAAGTTTGCCCAGTGCAATACCCATTTTTTCCTGGTCAGCCTTGGTTTTAGGCTCCACAGCAACAGAGATTACCGGTTCGGGAAAATCCATTTTCTCCAGAGTGATGACATCATCAATACTGCAGAGAGTCTCACCGGTAGTAACATCTTTCAGACCAATAGCGGCCGCAATATCCCCCGCCAGCACTTCCTTGATTTCCTCACGGGAGTTGGAATGCATTTGCACCATTCGGCCAACGCGCTCTTTCTTGGATTTCAAAGGGTTATAAATAGTATCGCCGGAATTCAAGGTACCTGAATAGACACGGAAAAAGGTCAATGTTCCAACAAACGGGTCAGTAGCAATTTTAAAGGCCAGAGCAGCAAAAGGTGCAGAATCATCGGCTTCCCGGGTGGCAATTGTCTCACCATCTTCCAACACGCCTTCAATAGCCTTTACTTCAATTGGTGCAGGCATGAATTCAATAACTGCATCCAGCATTGCCTGCACCCCCTTGTTCTTGAAAGCAGAGCCGCACAGTGTTGGCACTATCTCATTAGCCAGGGTGCGCAAACGAAGACCTTGCTTGATTTCTTCCTCGCTCAGCTCTTCGCCTTCAAGGTACTTATTCATCAGTTCTTCATTGGCTTCTGCTGCGGCTTCGATGAGGTTTGAACGCCACTTTTCGCATTCTTCCTTCATATCTTCCGGAATTTCATCGTACTCAAAGGTAGTACCCTGATCAGCTTCATTCCAGATGATGCGCTTCATTTTAATCAGGTCAATGACACCCTTGAAATGATCTTCAGCACCAATAGCAAGTTGAATGGGAACCGGGTTCGCACCCAGACGCTCTTTCATCTGCTCTACAACTTTCAGGAAATCTGCGCCGGCACGATCCATCTTGTTGACAAAAACCATGCGCGGCACTTCATAACGATTAGCCTGGCGCCAAACTGTCTCAGTCTGCGGTTGCACACCTGAACTGGCGCACAACACCACGACGGCACCGTCAAGCACTCGCAGGGAACGCTCTACCTCAATGGTAAAGTCAACGTGTCCGGGGGTATCAATGATATTAATTCGATGATCATCGAACTGGTTATCCATGCCATTCCAGAAACAGGTGGTTGCAGCCGAGGTAATAGTAATACCTCGCTCCTGCTCCTGCTCCATCCAGTCCATCACGGCAGCACCGTCATGTACTTCACCAATCTTGTGTGAAATACCGGTATAAAAAAGAACGCGTTCGGTTGTAGTAGTTTTTCCAGCGTCCACGTGGGCACAGATCCCTATATTGCGATAGCGGTTTAGGGGCGTTTTTCTGGCCACAGTGAAACCCTCAATAACTCAGGTTATGGATAAACTCGGGTACTTAGAAACGATAGTGTGAGAAAGCGCGGTTGGCTTCAGCCATACGATGAACATCTTCACGCTTCTTGACTGCACTGCCACGTCCTTCAGCCGCATCCATCACTTCGCCGGCAAGGCGCAACGCCATGGATTTTTCACCACGACTACGTGAATGGTCTACCAGCCAACGCATTGCCAGAGCATTACGTCGATCAGGGCGAACTTCTACGGGAACCTGGTAGGTCGCACCACCTACACGGCGAGACTTTACCTCTACCAGGGGAGCAATATTTTCCAGGGCGGTTTCAAAGGCTTCCAGCGGATCCTTGCCGGATTTTTCGGCTACTACATCCAGTGCACCGTAAACAATTTTTTCAGCAACTGATTTCTTGCCATCAACCATTACGTGATTCATGAACTTGGCAATAGTCTTGTTACCAAACTTGGGATCGGGAAGTACTTCCCGCTTTGCAATAACTCGTCTTCTTGGCATGATTTCCTCTCTTCAGGCTCACCCGGAATAATGAAGCTTTGCTTCCAGAATCCGGCCTTACTGGAATTGATAGGGATTAAATTTATTTAGGTCGTTTGGTTCCGTACTTGGAACGACCCTGTTTACGATCAGCTACACCGGAAGTATCCAGAGAGCCACGTACTGTGTGATAACGCACACCTGGCAAGTCTTTTACCCTTCCACCCCTGATCAGGATTACAGAGTGTTCCTGCAAGTTATGTCCTTCTCCACCAATATAAGAAGTTACTTCAAAGCCATTGGTAAGACGCACACGGCAGACTTTACGCAAAGCAGAGTTTGGTTTCTTGGGAGTAGTTGTGTAGACACGTGTGCAGACACCACGACGTTGCGGGCAACCCTGCAGCGCTGGTACGTCACTCTTCTCGTGCTTGTTTTTCCTGGGCTTGCGAACCAGTTGGTTAACAGTCGCCATTTAATGCTCCGAAATTCTTCGTTATTTTTCAAAGAGGCGCGATTGTAATGATCACGCCTCACCTAGTCAACTTATACTAGTCACAAGTCTCAAGTTCCAAGCCCAAAGCGCTTTGCTTGAGACTTGTGACCAGCGACTTGCGACCGGCTCAATCCTCTCCAGCTTCCGCAGCAGCTGCACTTTCTGATTCAGCCAATGCTTCACTCAAGGCCGCTTCCACTTCACTGGCAGAGACCGTGTCTTCATTCAAACGCGCATCAGCAATTCGCTTTCTGTTCGCATGATAGGAAAGTCCGGTACCCGCAGGAATCAAACGACCAACAACAACATTTTCTTTCAGACCCTGCAAGTAATCACGCTTACCAGTGACCGCAGCCTCTGTTAGTACGCGCGTAGTTTCCTGGAATGAGGCAGCAGAAATGAAGGATTCAGTGGCCAGAGACGCTTTTGTAATACCCAGTAAAACACGCTCATATTTGGCAACTTCTTTCTCTTCTTCAACCAGACGCTCATTTTCGCGGAGCACACGAATGTACTCAACCTGCTCGCCTTTAATGAAGCTGGAATCACCCATCTGCTGGATCTCGGCTTTTCTCAGCATCTGACGAACAATGACTTCAATGTGCTTGTCATTAATACGGACACCCTGCAGTCGATATACATCCTGTACTTCGTTCACAATAAACCGTGCCAGGGCTTCAACCCCTTTCAAGCGCAGAATGTCGTGTGGATTTGGCGGTCCATCAGATACAACCTCACCTTTTTCAACATACTCACCTTCAAACACGGTCATCTGACGCCATTTAGGAATGAGAACTTCATAGTGATCACTGCCATCAATCGGATTCACACCATCAGCTGGTGTAATTACCAATCGACGCTTGCCTTTGGTTTCCTTGCCGAAGCTTACGGTACCGGAAATTTCTGCCAGGATTGCCGGCTCTTTCGGTTTACGTGCTTCAAACAGGTCGGCAACACGGGGCAGACCACCCGTGATATCACGAGTTTTAGACCCTTCCTGTGGAATACGGGCAATTACATCACCAATACTTACGTCAGCGCCGTTTTCCACACCAACGATCGCTTTCGAAGGCAGGAAGTAATGAGCAGGCACATTAGTACCTGGCAGATTGAATTCCTTGCCTTTGCTATCAACCAGAGTAATCGCAGGTCGAAGCTCTTTACCACCGGATGGACGCTCGGAAGGATCCATTACCGTGATATTGGTCAAACCGGTAATTTCATCAGTCTGACGTTTCACACACAGACCTTCTTCCATTGCCTCAAAGCGAACCTTACCGTCAACTTCCACAACGATCGGATGAGTATGGGGATCCCAGGTAGCAACTATGTCGCCAACCTTGACCTCAGAGCGGTCCGTACCATTAATGACAGCACCATAAGGTAGTTTATAACGCTCTTTCTCACGGCCGTTGGTGTCATTAACAATCAATTCACCAGAACGGGAAACTACCACTAACTGACCACTGACACGCTGCACGGTTTTCATATTGTACAGATGAATGGTGCCATCGGTTTTAACCTGAACATTGTCAGATGCAGTAGCACGTGATGCCGCACCACCGATATGGAAAGTACGCATGGTCAGCTGTGTACCTGGCTCACCGATTGACTGTGCTGCTACAACGCCAACTGCCTCACCAATATTGGTCAGATGACCTCGAGCCAGATCTCGGCCGTAACACTTACGGCAAATACCGGCATGGGCTTCACAGGTAATAGGTGAACGCGCAATAACTTCATCAACGCCGTTGGTTTCCAGAATTTCTACCAGTTTTTCATCGATCAGGGCGCCGGCTTCAATAACTGTTACGCCATCACCATCGAGAGCATCTCTGGCCAGAACCCGTCCGAGAACAAGCTCGCCCAGCGGTGCAATAATATCGCCGCCTTCGATGACTGGAGTCATGGTCAGACCTGACTCAGTTCCACAGTCTTCTTCTTTTACTACCAGATCCTGACTGATGTCTACCAGTCGTCTGGTCAGGTATCCGGAGTTTGCTGTCTTCAACGCAGTATCAGCAAGACCTTTTCGAGCACCATGAGTAGAAATAAAGTACTGCAATACGTTCAGACCTTCACGGAAGTTTGCCGTGATAGGTGTTTCAATAATTGAGCCGTCAGGTTTTGCCATAAGACCACGCATACCTGCCAACTGGCGAATCTGTGCGGGGGAGCCCCTGGCACCGGAATCCGAATACACATAGACCGAGTTGAAAGACTCCTGATCTACTTCTTCGCCATCGCGGTTGGTGACTTTTTCAGAAGACAAGCCGTCCATCATGGATTTGGCAACCTGGTCATTAGCACGCGACCAGATATCAATCACCTTGTTGTATTTCTCGCCCTGGGTTACCAGACCTGAAGCAAACTGCGATTCAATTTCAGCAACTTCCGTTTCAGCTTCGGCAATCAAAGTGGCTTTGGCATCTGGAATGACGAAATCATTTACGCCAATAGAAGAGCCGGACCAGGTAGAGTAGCGATAACCCATGTACATCAACTGGTCAGCGAAAATAACAGTCTCTTTCAGACCAACATTTCGATAACACATATTGATAATGTGGGAGATCTGTTTCTTGGACATCTTCTGGTTAACCATGCTGAATGGCAGACCAGCAGGAACGATGCTGAACAGGATGACACGACCAACCGTAGATTCAACGATACTGGTAGTTTCTATTTTTTCGCGATTTTCATCAAACATGACTTCCGTCAGGCGTACCTTGATTCGAGCCTGTAGATGAACAGCCTTGGTGCTGAAGGCCTTGACTACTTCATCCACGTTGGCAAATGTCATGCCTTCACCAGCCGCATTAACGCGCTCACGGGTCATGTAGTACAAACCCAGTACTACGTCCTGGGATGGAACAATAATCGGCTCACCGGATGCTGGCGAAAGAATATTGTTGGTTGACATCATCAGCGAGCGGGCTTCCAACTGGGCTTCCAGGGTCAGAGGCACATGAACAGCCATCTGGTCACCATCAAAGTCAGCGTTATAGGCCGCACAGACCAGCGGATGCAACTGAATTGCCTTACCTTCAATCAGTACCGGTTCAAAAGCCTGGATACCGAGTCTATGCAAAGTAGGTGCACGGTTGAGCAGAATAGGATGCTCACGAATGACTTCAGCGAGAATATCCCATACTTCTGCCGTCTCTTTTTCAACCATTTTCTTGGCAGCTTTAATAGTCGTTGCCACACCGCGCAGAATCAGTTTGCCAAGAATGAACGGCTTGAATAATTCCAGCGCCATCTTCTTCGGAAGACCTGCCTGATGCAATCTCAAGGTTGGTCCTACCACAATCACGGAACGTCCGGAGTAGTCGACACGCTTACCCAGCAGGTTTTGACGGAAACGACCCTGCTTGCCCTTGATCATGTCAGCAAGAGATTTCAGAGGACGCTTGTTGGAACCAGTAATAGCTCGACCACGACGGCCGTTATCCAACAGTGCGTCGACAGACTCCTGCAACATACGCTTTTCGTTGCGTACGATGATATCCGGCGCATTCAAATCAAGAAGTCTTTTTAGTCGATTGTTACGATTAATAACCCTTCGGTACAAATCATTAAGGTCAGAAGTCGCAAAACGACCGCCGTCCAGAGGGACCAGTGGTCGCAGATCCGGCGGCAATACTGGCAGAACGTTCAGCACCATCCACTCGGGCTTATTGCCTGAATTCACAAAGCCATCAAGCAGCTTCAGACGCTTGGATAATTTTTTCAGCTTGGTTTCTGAGTTAGTCTGGGGAATTTCTTCCCGCAGTCTGTTGGCTTCTTCATTTACGTCCATATCAGCCATAAGATCCTGAACTGCTTCAGCACCCATCTTGGCTTCGAAGTCATCGCCAAATTCTTCCAGCGCTTCGTAATACTGCTCGTCAGAAAGCAACTGACCTTTTTCCAGGGTAGTCATACCCGGGTCGATAACGACAAAGGATTCAAAATAAAGCACGCGCTCAATATCACGCAAAGTCATATCCAGCAATAAACCAATACGCGAAGGCAGTGATTTAAGGAACCAGATATGCGCTACCGGACTGGCCAGTTCAATATGGCCCATTCTGTCACGGCGCACTTTACTCAGGGCAACTTCAACGCCACATTTTTCACAGATAACCCCCCTGTGCTTCAGACGCTTGTATTTGCCACAAAGACACTCATAGTCTTTTACCGGGCCAAAAATTTTGGCACAGAACAGACCATCGCGCTCCGGCTTGAATGTGCGGTAGTTGATGGTTTCGGGTTTTTTTACTTCCCCGAATGACCACGAACGAATCAGTTGTGGCGATGCCAATCCAATACGAATTGAATCAAAGTCTTCTATCTGTGTCTGTGACTTCAATAAACCTAACAGGTCTTTCATTCTCTTCCTCCACCCTATAAAGGGTTGATAAGTTTTCCGAATCTAGTTTTTTTTCAGAAACATACAGTTTCTGCTGATTACTAAATTCTGAATCAATTCTCGACTTCTAGTTCCATGTCGATGCCCAACGAGCGAATCTCTTTAACCAAAACGTTAAAGGATTCCGGCATACCTGGCTCCATGCGGTCATCACCATCTACAATATTCTTGTACATCTTGGTTCTGCCGTTCACATCATCCGACTTAACAGTCAGCATTTCCTGCAATGTATAGGCAGCACCGTAAGCCTCAAGTGCCCACACTTCCATTTCACCGAAGCGCTGTCCACCAAACTGGGCTTTACCGCCAAGTGGCTGCTGGGTAACAAGACTATAGGAACCTGTTGAGCGTGCATGCATCTTGTCATCCACCAGATGGTTCAACTTGAGCATGTACATAATGCCAACCGTTACCTTGCGATCGAACTGATCACCGGTACGACCATCAAACAGTCTTACCTGACCGTCTTCGCTCATATCGGCGAGTTTCAGCATTTCCTTGATTTCGATTTCACTGGCACCATCAAATACCGGTGTTGCCATGGGCACACCTGCTCTCAGGTTTTTGGCCAATTCAATCACATCAGTATCGCTAAGGCTTTTCAGATCTTCGGTACGACGTGAATCTCCAATGCCGTTGTAAATCTGGTCCAGGAATTTGCGAATTTCGCTAACTTTCTGCTGTTGCTGGATCATGACGTTGATTTTTTCGCCCAATCCTTTTGCAGCAGCACCCAGATGGGTTTCCAGAATCTGACCAACGTTCATTCGCGAAGGTACACCCAGAGGATTCAGAACGATATCAACCGGATTTCCCTTTTCGTCATAAGGCATGTCTTCAACCGGCATAATGACCGAAATAACTCCCTTGTTACCATGACGTCCAGCCATCTTGTCTCCAGGCTGAATACGACGTTTGATTGCCAGATAGACCTTGACGATTTTAAGTACGCCCGGGGCAAGGTTGTCGCCCTGGGTCAGTTTGCGTTTCTTGTCTTCAAAGCGCTCATCCAGCTCGATTCTGCGTTCTTTAAGCTGGACACCTGCTTTTTCAAGTGCCTCACTCATGTCTTCATCGGTCATGCGAAGTTTGAACCAGTCATCCTGGCTGAGAGCATCCAGGTATTCAGCTGTCAGACGATCACCCTTCTTGAGTTTTGGGCCACCAACAACTGTTTTACCCAACAGGGCTTTTCGTAAACGCTGGAAGGTCGCTTCCTCGACAATACGGAATTCGTCATTGATATCCTTACGCACCTTGGCCAACTGGGTTTCTTCAATTTCCAGTGCGCGCTGATCTTTTTCAAGACCGTCACGGGTAAACACCTGAACATCAATAACAGTACCTTTCACACTGCTTGGAACACGTAACGATGTATCTTTCACATCGGAAGCCTTCTCACCAAAGATGGCACGCAGAAGTTTTTCTTCCGGAGTAAGCTGCGTTTCTCCTTTCGGAGTTACCTTGCCTACCAGGATATCTCCTGCATCCACTTCAGCACCGATATGTACAATACCGGACTCATCCAGACGACCCAGTGCAGTTTCACCAACATTGGGTATATCTGCAGTAATCTCTTCAGAACCCAGCTTGGTATCACGGGCAATACAGGTCAGTTCCTGAATATGAATAGAAGTAAAACGATCTTCTTTGACCACTCTTTCCGAGATAAGAATTGAGTCTTCAAAGTTGTATCCATTCCAGGGCATAAATGCGATACGCATATTCTGACCCAGCGCCAGTTCACCAGTATCGATAGAAGGACCATCAGCGAGGATATCCCCGGCGCTGACACTGTCACCTTCTTTAACCAGGGGACGTTGGCTAATGCAGGTATTCTGATTGGAACGGGTGTATTTGATCAGGTTGTAAATATCAACACCGGCTTCACCGGCTTCTGTTTCTTCATCGTGAACTCGCACAACCATGCGTGCTGCATCAACACTGTCGATTACACCACCACGTTTGGCGATTACACAGACTCCGGAATCACGGGCTACATTTCGCTCCATGCCGGTACCTACCAGAGGCTTCTCGGAAATCAGGGTTGGGACCGCCTGACGCTGCATGTTTGATCCCATCAAGGCCCGGTTAGCATCATCGTGCTCGAGGAAAGGAATCAGGGATGCGGCAACAGATACAACCTGCTGCGGAGAAACATCCATATAGTCGACCTGATCGGACGGCATCAAGGTGAATTCATTCTTGTGACGCACACTAACCAGATCTTCTTCGAATTTGCCTTTCTTATCCAGCGGAGAGGAAGCCTGTGCGATTACGAAACCACTTTCCTCAATGGCGGAAAGGTAATGGATCTCATCAGTAACAGCACCATTAACCACTTTGCGCACCGGGCTTTCGAGGAATCCATACTCATTGGTACGAGCATAGGTTGCCAGAGAGTTGATCAGACCAATATTCGGCCCTTCAGGTGTCTCAATTGGGCAGACTCGGCCGTAGTGAGTCGGATGCACATCACGTACTTCAAAGCCGGCACGTTCCCGTGTCAGGCCGCCTGGCCCAAGAGCTGAAATCCTGCGCTTATGCGTAACTTCTGACAGCGGATTATTCTGGTCCATAAACTGGGACAACTGGCTGGAACCGAAAAATTCTTTAATGGCTGCCGCAACCGGTTTGGCATTAATCATATCCTGTGGCATCAGGCCTTCACTATCAGCCATGGAAAGACGTTCTTTAACGGCTCTTTCCACACGTACCAGACCAACACGGAACTGGTTTTCAGCCATTTCACCAACGCTACGAATACGACGGTTACCCAGATGATCGATATCATCAACGGTACCAAAACCATTACGGATATCCACCAGGGTTTTGATTACATCAACAATGTCTTCCTTGCTAAGAACACCATCACCAATAGAGTCCGGGCGTCCCAGTCGTCGGTTAAATTTCATGCGACCAACAGCCGAGAGATCGTAACGCTCAGGTGAGAAAAACAGGTTGGCGAACAGGTTTTCTGCGGACTCTTTGGTCGGCGGCTCACCTGGGCGCATCATTCTGTAAATTTCCACCAGCGCTTCAAGACGGTTAGTGGTTGGATCAATACGCAATGTATCGGAAACAAATGGGCCACAGTCGAGATCATTGGTATAAATTGTCTCGAATTGAGTAACGCCGGACGCTATCAGACCTTCCAGAATTTCTTCGGTGATCTCTGCATTACAAGAGTATAACACCTCACCTGTTTCAGTATCGAAAATATCCTTGGCCAGTGAGTCGCCCACAACAAATTCAGCTGGAACATCCAGCTTGGTGAGTTTGGCCTGCTCCATTTCGCGGATATGACGTGCGGTTATTCTGACGCCAGATTTAACAATGACGGTACGTTTGTTTTTAACATCGAAGTTAAGGACGGCTCCTCTCAGGCGTGAGGGAACAAGCTCAACCGAGATATTGCCTTCCTTATCGATAAAGTAACTGTTGTTTTCATAGAACATCTCCAGGATGTCCTGTGAACTATAGTCCAGTGCTCGCAGCAGGATGGAAGCTGGTAGCTTACGACGGCGATCGATTCGAACATAAACCATGTCCTTGGGATCAAACTCAACGTCCAGCCAGGAGCCACGATAAGGAATTATCCTTGCTGAATAGAGTAATTTGCCTGAACTATGGGTTTTACCGCGGTCATGATCAAAAAACACGCCTGGCGAACGATGCAACTGAGAAACCACCACTCGCTCAGTACCATTGATAACAAAGGTACCGCTATCCGTCATCAGAGGAATTTCACCCATATAGACTTCCTGCTCCTTGATGTCTTTAATGACTTTTGCTGTAGATTCCTTTTCATAAATGATCAGCCTGACTTTTACCCGCAGTGATACTGCATAGGTAGCGCCCCTCAGGACACATTCGCTGACATCAAATTCCGGCTTGCCCAATCTGTAGCTTACATATTCAAGCAAGGCTTTACCGGAATAACTTACGATAGGGAAAACAGACTTGAACGCAGCATGAAGCCCCTGATCCAAACGATCCTCCACAGAGGTATCGGTCTGGGTAAACTGTTTGTATGAATCAATCTGAATAGCCAGTAGATAAGGTATATCCATCGGGCTTTGAAGTTTGCCAAAGTCCTTGCGGATACGTTTTTTCTCAGTATATGAATATGCCATCAGTAGTTCCTAACAAGTGATTTTGTTCCAGTTGTTTTATATTAGCCGCGTAATTCACAGTAAACTCAAACAACCCCTGTACCACTTAACCTGCCTGGTAAACAGGTAATAATTAATACTTAACTTTTTCCAACTCTATAATTATGCCGATCAATACAAGCACAGAAAGGCAGCATTCCTGAATGAAATGCCGCCTTCCTTATATTGTGCTTACAGAGAAGAGCAAGCTTACTTAAGCTCGACAGATGCGCCAGCTTCTTCAAGCTGCTTCTTGAACTCTTCTGCTTCGTCTTTGCTTGCACCTTCCTTGATTGGAGAGGGTGCACCATCAACCAGATCTTTAGCTTCTTTCAGGCCCAGACCTGTAATACCACGTACTGCCTTGATGACATTTACTTTCTTCTCACCAGCTGCGGTAAGGATGACGTCAAATTCATCTTTTTCGTCAGCAGCGCCGGCATCACCGCCAGCAGCAGGTGCAGCAGCAACAGCAACAGCAGCCGCAGCAGACACACCAAACTTTTCTTCCATTGCTGAAATCAGTTCAACAACGTCCATTACTGATAACTCAGCAATACCATCAAGGATTTCTTCTTTAGATAGAGCCATTACTCTTATCTCCTGTTTTAAAATTTTAAACGTTAGTATGCCCGGCTGAAAAAAACTTCAACCGGATTAAGCTGCTTCCTGTTTCTGATCGCGTACAGCCGCAACCACCCGAGTTACTTTGGATGGTACTTCGTTGCACGTCTGAACCAGTTTGGTCACCGGTGCCAGCATGACACTCATAAGAGTGGCCATGGCCTGATCATATGTTGGCAGTTTAGCCAGAACATCGATCTGTGAGGCGGGCAGCAGGGTTCCACTTACAGCGAGGGCTTTTACTTCAAAACCGTCATTTTCCTTGGCAAAATCCTTTAATACGCGGGCAGCCGCGCCTGGATCGTCCTGAGAAAATGCAAGAATTGTAGGGCCGACAAGCGCTTCGTTGAGACATTCATAATCAGTCCCGGCAACAGCACGTTTCAGCAGTGTATTTCTGACAACTCTCAGATATACATTGTTTTCACGGGCAGCTTTTCGAAGTGCAGTCATTTCCTCTACAGCAGTGCCATGGTAATCGGCAAGTACTGCAGACAAAGCACCTTTAGCAGCTTCATTGACTTCAGCAACAATCTGTTGCTTGTCTTCCAGTCTAATAGCCACTTAATAGTTACTCCCAAGGTTTCAGTTATCGCAATAGTCATCTTGCTATGGTCGACAACCAGTTAAGAGGATAATCACTTATCCCCAACTCACCGTTTTGATCAAGCTGACTCAAAACAGTCCTTCTAAATTGGTGAATTATTCAGCTTTACATCCACTGAACGGGTTACACCATCTGCGTAGGAAATTAAGTAAACCGCTTTTTATGGCAATACGGTTTGAACCGTGTAATTACCATATATAAGACAGCTTACCCCTACGGTCTTTGACGGTCCTGCAGACAAATTCATCTGCAACACCCCAAAGTCTTTTTGCTCCATCCCGGGCTGTTTTCCGAGAGGGAACAATGCCATGTGACGCGCGAAGCGCATCACAGAGCACTAATAATCGTTAAAATTCCAGAGACGACTGGTCTACAAGGACACCTGGGCCCATGGTAGAAGACAACACCACTTTACGAACATAATGTCCTTTAGCTGATGCTGGTTTGGCTTTTTTCAGATCACCAAGTAATGCCTCAAGGTTGCCCTTAACCGCATTGACCTCAAATCCTACTTTACCAATACCACCATGAATAATGCCGTTTTTGTCTGTTCGATAACGAACCTGACCAGCTTTGGCATTGGCCACCGCGGTTTCAACATCTGGCGTCACTGTGCCTACTTTCGGATTAGGCATCAGACCTTTAGGACCCAGAACAGTACCAAGCTGACCAACAACCCGCATAGCATCCGGAGTCGCAATCACTACATCAAAGCCAAGATTACCTGCCTTGATGCTCTCAGCCAGGTCTTCAAAACCGACAATATCTGCACCTGCAGCTTTAGCCTTATCAGCATTTTCACCCTGGGCAAAAACTGCTACACGAACATCTTTTCCGGTACCGTGCGGCAATGTAGTGGCACCACGTACAGCCTGGTCGGATTTCCTGGGATCAACACCCAGGTTAATGGAAACATCAATGGATTCCTTGAACTTGACCGTAGACAGTTCATTAATCAGCGATACAGCCTCATCGATGCTGTAGGCTTTTCCTGCTTCAATTTTTTCCGCAATCATTTTTGCGCGTTTGGAGATCCTGGCCATTACACAACCCCTTCTGTTTCTATGCCGGCACTGCGAGCACTACCAGCGAGGGTTCGTACAGCAGCATCCATATCAGCAGCAGTAAGATCCGGCATTTTCTGCAGAGCTACTTCTTCCAACTGGGCACGATTAAGTTTGCCTACTTTTTCAGTATTTGGACGACCACTGCCTTTTTTCAGGCCAGCGGCTTTTTGCAACAAAACTGAAGCGGGAGGGGTTTTTGTAATAAATGTAAAGCTGCGATCCGCATACACCGTAATAACAACGGGGATTGGCAGACCAGGCTCAACACTTTGAGTTTCTGCGTTAAACGCCTTGCAGAACTCCATAATATTGACACCGTGCTGACCCAGTGCAGGACCAACAGGAGGACTTGGGTTAGCTTTACCGGCTGCAACCTGCAGCTTGATATAAGCCAGTACTTTCTTAGCCATATTTTACTCCTTGGGTAATAACGCCAGGTAACTGGACCCGGCTTCCCTGGCGCCGAGCCATGAAGACATCAGCGACTTTTTATATAAAGGCATGTCTTTTTCAGACATACCCACCAAATTCTATCGAAGTCGCTTTTGTAACTTGCGACTTGTCACTTTTAACCCTTTTCTACCTGAGAGAATTCTAGCTCTACTGGAGTCGAGCGACCAAAGATGGAAACCGCAACACGAACCCGGCTTTTTTCATAGTTCACTTCTTCTACTGTACCGGTAAAGTCATTGAACGGACCATCAGTAACCCTGACCAATTCGCCAGGCTCATAAACTGTTTTATGGGAAGGCTTATCAACCGTTTCTTCCAGACGGTTCAATATTTCATTCACTTCGCGCTGTGTAATTGGCGCCGGTTTTTCAGCAGTACCACCAATAAAACCCATAACCCTTGGCGTATCTTTTACCAGGTGCCAGGTATCGTCATTAAGTACCATCTGTAGCAGAACATATCCGGGGAAAAACTTACGCTCACTTTTCCTCTTCTGACCACCACGCATTTCCAGTACTTCTTCAATCGGAACCATAACTTCGCCAAACAAATCTTTTTGCGGCGAAAGACTGATTCTCTCTTCAAGCGCCTGCTTTACCTTGCGCTCATAGCCGGAATAAGCATGTACCACATACCAGCGTTTTTCATTCTCTGTTGCCGACATACCTGCGCCTTCTATTATTTCTTCTGCCAATTCGCTCACATCCCGCTGCAATAAATTTTGGTTAACTAAACAAAGATTTTCCTGTTTAGCCAATAATCAGGGCAATAAGCCAACTCAGAAACGAGTCCAGCCCCCACAAAATTATTGCCACAATAATGACCACAACAACAACGATTAA
The DNA here is from genome assembly GCA_030828385.1 of Gammaproteobacteria bacterium. GTDB lineage: Bacteria > Pseudomonadota > Gammaproteobacteria > Pseudomonadales > Pseudohongiellaceae > Eutrophocola. The sequence continues at coordinate 10,325 of JAURCS010000005.1, read as the reverse complement.
CGTGGTCTGGGTAGTTTCTGCCCGGGTTGGCCAGACTACCTTACGGATTTCGCTTCTTGCTTCCATACACAGCGAAACAAAAGCACTTCCCTTACTGGTCTGTGATGCAATCCAGCCGGCAATACCAGCAAGAACCAACAAACCAATAACGCGATAAAGCATGGATTCAGCAGCAAAATAACTATTACCGTAGACACCGGCAGCAACCAACACTGCGACGATGACCCACTTCAATGAATCCAGCTTGTACTCAGACTGTTTAACCTTGTCATTCATTTAAATGAACTATTGCCTCTAACGTTCACTGCAACCAAACTAATCATTACAATTATAGTTGCCTGTCACTGCCGATATGGCAGGCCAGGAGGGAATCGAACCCCCAACCTGCGGTTTTGGAGACCGCCGCTCTGCCAATTGAGCTACTGGCCTAAATTTTTTCCTGACCAGCGTTGAAGCCCGGCCAGACAACCATTCAAACAATTGCTCTTAAGACGACTAAGCCGAGGTAACTTTTCAGCAACCTCGGCTTAAGCTTACTGCTTGAAATTGTTTACTCGATTATTTTTGAAACAACGCCGGCACCTACAGTTCGTCCACCTTCACGAACCGCAAAACGCTGACCTTCTTCCATAGCAATCGGGTTGATCAACTCTACTTTCATTTTGATATTGTCACCAGGCATTACCATCTCAACACCTTCCGGCAATTCAACAGCACCAGTTACATCAGTAGTTTCAAAGTAGAACTGTGGGCGATAGCCCTTGAAGAATGGAGTATGACGACCACCTTCATCTTTAGACAGTACGTAAACTTCACCTTCGAACTTTGTGTGAGGAGTGATGCTGCCTGGAGCTGCCAGTACCTGACCACGCTCTACGTCTTCACGCTTGGTACCACGCAGAAGAACACCTACGTTTTCACCGGCACGACCTTCATCGAGCAATTTACGGAACATTTCAACACCAGTACAGGTGGTTTTCTGTGTGTCCCTGATACCAACGATCTCAATTTCTTCGCCGACTTTTACAATACCGCGACCAATTCGGCCTGTTACCACAGTACCACGACCGGAGATTGAGAATACGTCTTCGATTGCCATCAGGAATGGCTTGTCAATATCACGCTCAGGCTCTGGGATATAAGTGTCCAGGGCTTCTACCAATTTCTTGACAGCAGTGGTGCCCATTTCATTATCGTCTTTACCTTCCAGCGCCATCAGGGCTGAACCGATAATTACAGGAGTGTCATCACCTGGGAATTCATACTGATCAAGCAGCTCACGAATTTCCATTTCAACCAGTTCCAGCAGCTCTTCATCGTCAACCATATCGGCTTTGTTCATGAAAACTACAATATAAGGAACGCCAACCTGACGACTCAGCAGTATGTGCTCACGAGTCTGAGGCATGGGGCCATCAGCAGCAGAACATACCAGAATCGCTCCATCCATCTGGGCAGCACCAGTGATCATGTTTTTCACATAGTCAGCATGGCCCGGGCAGTCAACGTGGGCATAATGGCGATTAGCAGAATCGTACTCCACATGGGAAGTAGAAATTGTGATACCACGCTCCTTTTCTTCCGGCGCATTATCAATCTGGGCGAAATCACGAGTCTCACCACCAAATTCTTCTGCACATACACGCGTTAATGCTGCAGTAAGTGTTGTCTTACCATGGTCAACGTGACCAATTGTTCCAACGTTTACGTGCAGCTTACTTCTTTCAAATTTTTCCTTCGCCATCGAAATGCCTCCGATTTATAGTCAATATTGCTAACTGAATTTGTTTGCCTGGATACTCAAGAAATTATGAAAATATCCCCGTCTTCTTTTTTACTCGTTAAAACTTTTTCTTTTCTTTCTATTTATCTTATCTATGCACTGTGCGCCAGAATCTGGTGCTCACATCCGGAGTTGAACCGGAGACCTCATCATTACCAATGATGCGCTCTACCAACTGAGCTATGCGAGCATCGTATGCCTAGTTGATTAACGGGTCGTCAACCTGAACTCCCAAGCCCCTCTCTTCCCATCTCGACCAATGAAATTTTATTTCATCAGCAGGTATCCATAACATAACCGATAAAACCGTTATAACTATGGAGCGGGTAGCGGGAATCGAACCCGCATCATCAGCTTGGAAGGCTGGGGTTCTACCATTGAACTATACCCGCAAATCCTTCTCAAACACTCGCCTACCAGTTTCCTACCAGGCTCGCAAAACAAAAAACAGAGGACCAAAAACTCCCGTTGGAAGAGTTCTTCGTCCACTGTTTTCTGTATATCTTTGCCACCAGGTCTGCAGAAATTCTGACTGGTGGAGGGGGGTGGATTTGAACCACCGAAGCTTGCGCGTCAGATTTACAGTCTGATCCCTTTGACCACTCGGGAACCCCTCCAACAAAGCATCAGACGTATTTCAACCACCTGGCTCTACACAGAGCGGGGCATTTTAGGGGAATCACTGGCCTGATGCAATCGTTTCGCAAGGTTTTTCTATTACTTCCAGCTCCAGGCCACCTGAGAGCAAGTCAAGTAATTCTGAGCCTTCCAGCAATACCTGGGACAAACCCTCTATAGTGACCCAAATCTCATTGCTAATTGTGACTATATCTTCAATGGATGCAGCAAAGCCCTGGCCTGCGAGGCTTTCCTGAAGCCCCAGAGCCAGATCTTGCTGACTGAACAAGCCGAGAGAAATACCACCAGAAAACTCGCCTGTTGTAATGATAAAGCTCTCTATATTGTTCTGCTGAAGCTCATTCAGGGTCTGGCGAGCCGCGGTATCGGAATTAAAAGGTGGCATATAGACACGATAATTCACTGTTTCCTCAGTAGAAAGCAACTCAGCTCTGGCTTGTAGTCCCCTTTCCAACAAGGCAGTAACAAGGAAATCACTCTCATCCGTATTATTAAAAACACCTAGTGAAATGCAACTGGATGGCTCTTTTTGCTCTGTCAGCTCTGACTGCTCAGAAACTGGGGCGGGCCTTACCTCACTTAACAGCTGTAAAGTACGGGAAGCCTGGCGGCTGGAGGCTCGCACCATGAGGTTATTTTGCTCCTCTGGATAATAGAAATTCCATCCCATGTAGGAAAGGTTAGCGAGTAACAGCAAAACGGCAAAAGTACGCATACTTTGTTTTATATTGAACCAGGTGTTTTATCTATACTATATATAGCTACTATGATTGCCTTGCGCGGATATTTTTTTCTTTCAGCTATATAAAGAAATGAAAAGAAGATAAACGCGTCTTGAATGCAACCGGCTGCAAAAATAAATGCTCATTATGGCAAGGCGATAGCCAGGCCTTCCAGCACCAGATCTTTTTCAACCACATGTGGCCAGCGAAGATGCTTGCTCAATAGCTCGGCATCGCCCCCAGTAAGAAACCATTGCGGATTATTTTCCTTATCAGGAATTTCCCCTGCCTTTTCATCTGCCCCGGTTTTACTCTCCAGGTAGCAACGATCAGCAAACCCTGTGAGCATAGCCACGATTCCACTGGTAATTGCTGCCTGAGTGCTATTGCCGGGAACTGGAGATGTCCACTGTTCAAAAGAAATTTTCAGCGCCGGCGTTTTTCGGGCCAGACTCTCCTGCATCAAATACAAACCCGGAACTATATATCCGCCCTGATGAACTCCGTCTGCATCAAGCCAGTCAAAGGTGGCGGCACTGCCACAATCAAGAATACAACATGCCTCCTGAGCTCTTTTATAAGCTGCGAGCATGGCCAGCCAGCGATCCACCCCCATGCTAGTGATATCCGCATAGGAATTGGTAACCCCGCCATAGCTATTTTCTACCACCGCAAATTCCGCTTCAAGATGCCATTTTTCCCGCAACCAATCTGACAGCAAGTCCTGGAAGCCAGCCCCCCTGACTGAGGACACACGCGCCCTGGTCAAGTTATTCCCTAGCTGACTGCGCAAACTGGAAAACACTTTATCCAGCATAGGAAAGCCAGCGTCTGCTTCAGCTAATACCCGGGTATTTGTTGCATTGCCTGCGATGACTGCCTGTTGATGAGCATCTATAACGCGCCACTTTATTCTGCTGTTGCCAGCATCTATTTCAAGAATCATTTAAGACCGACTTCCTTAGGCTCACTTCACCTCCATTTATCACTTGCATGCCCTGGCTTGTTTGCAGCAATAACGCACCTGTTTCAGAGATCCCCCTGGCAATACCCTGCACACTGGATCCAGTCGTCACCAGTTCAACCTGCTGATCTTTCATAACATCATTATCCTGCCACTCGGCAATAAAACTCTTTAATCCATTATTCTCAAATTCTTTAAGAGCGGACATTATATGGCACACCACCTGACTCACCAGCAGGTTTCGATTCATGGCTTTTCCTGTCACCTGATACAAATCAGTCCAGGGCTGGCTGACCTGCTCCATGGACTCAGGCTGGTTTCTGACATTAATGCCGACACCAATAGTTAACTGGCAGATACCTGAAATATCACCACTGATTTCCAGCAATATCCCGGCCAGCTTCCTGCCTTCAACAAGGATGTCATTGGGCCACTTAACGCCGAGTCCTGGAACCTCCAGCTCACTGAGGGCACGGATGATGGCCAATCCAACCGCCAGAGTAATGCCTTCCGTTGCTATCACACCGGTATCAATCAGGCGCACCATAGTGAGATATATATTCTGCCCAAAAGGACTTATCCACTGCCGCCCTCGCCTGCCTTTTCCATCACTTTGCTGCTCGGCCAGATGAATGGAATATTGTCCCGGTTGCAGCGATAGTTTGCCTTGCTGTATTAAACGCATGGCATGGCTGTTGGTGGAATCAATAGTGTCGAGTATTTCCAGCTGAAAAATGGAACTCCTGGTGGCATCAGGTATTCCAGCATAAATCCTTGATGTCTCCAGAAGAGTTAACGGATATTTGAGCTTATAGCCTTTCCCGCGCACAGCATGGACTTCCAGACCCAGCTCGGCGAACTTGTAGATGTTTTTCCAGATTGCCGATCGGCTTATACCAAGCTGTCTTCCAAGTTCAGAGCCCGAGTGAAACCTCCCGTCAGAGAGAATACCTATTAATGGAAGCAATGAACCAGTCGTGGTCATAGTTTTGAAATGTCTCGTGAAAAAGCTGGAAGTATCTCGCAAAAAAAATCCGGATAGCCAGGCTGTCCGGATTTTATGCTGTTATACGCTGGTCGTTAAGCCAACAATCGCTTTACATGTCATAACCTCGTTCATCATGCAGGACGATATCCAGACCAACGGATTCTTCTTCTTCAGTAACACGCAATCCGGTAAGCCCATTAACTATCTTCAAAACAATGTAGGTTAACACTGCAGTGTAAATCAGCGTAGCAGTAATACCGGTGAGCTGCACTACCAACTGACTTCCCATCGTCATGCCTTCCGCATATCCCTGCCCACTTAATATGCCCAGACCCGCTGAGGCAAATATTCCCGCCAAAAAGGTTCCCAGAATGCCTCCAACACCATGAACAGGAAAGACATCCAGTGAATCATCAATTTTGAATGTATTCTTTATCAGCTGGGTGGCGAAAAAACAGACCACACCTGCAGTGAGGCCAATAATCAGCGCCCCGCCCGGACCAACAAATCCGGAAGCCGGCGTGATCGTACCCAAGCCTGCAACCATTCCTGTTACCACACCAAGAACGGAGGCCTTGCCATACTTAATTCTCTCCATCAATATCCAGGACAATGAACCGGCAGCTGCAGAAATATGTGTAACCAGCATTGCCATGGACGCATTGCCATCTGCAGCCAGCGCACTACCGCCATTAAATCCAAACCAGCCCACCCAGAGCATGCCGGCACCGGTTACCGTCATTGTCATATTATGCGGTGGCATTGGCGTCTTGCCAAACCCGCTTCGGGAACCGATAACCAATGCGCACACCAGGGAAGCCACACCGGCAGTTATGTGAACTACTGTACCTCCAGCAAAATCCAGCAAGCCCATTTCAAAAAGCCAACCACCCTCAGCCCACACCCAATGGGTTATTGGGGCGTACACCAATAACAGCCAAAGCACACTGAACAACATAACACCGCTGTATTTAACACGCTCAGCAAAGCCACCAAAAATCAAGGCAGGCGTTATAACGGCAAAAGTCATTTGAAAGAGCGCGAAAAGTGATTCCGGAATAGTGCCTGAAGTCGTTTCTTCCTGCACATTGGCAAAAAGAATATTGCTAAATCCACCAATAAAACCATTACCTTCGCTAAAGGCAAGACTGTAACCTAATATTAACCACACCAGGGAAGCCACACAGGTGATTGAGAAACATTGCATCAACACTGAAAGCACATTACGAACACGAACCAGGCCACCATAAAAAAGTGAAAGGCCGGGGATGGTCATAAAAAGGACCAAGGCCGTGGATGTCATTATCCAGGCAGTATCTGCACCATCAATTTCCTGAGCCATGGAAATTGTTGGGATTAATAGCATTAGGAAAACACTCAAGCCCCTAGCTAGTGATTTTTGAAACATGACACCCCCTTAAAGATTTATTGTATTTTTTTATTTTGGCCAAGCCTGGAACGGTATTTTTTAAATCAGACCCTTTTTGAGGCGCTCGCACCAACAGGGAGCATAAAAGAAATGCCTATGGGAGACAAGACCAAGTCAGCATGGGACAGAGCTTGCAGGGTGCTGTTTTGTTAAAGCTTATGCTCTATATCTTTCTTGGTTTGAGCTCATATTACGCTGTTATTTTAGCCGCTTTTCCGGGAATCGGGCTTTCCAGGCCTTCAATCATGAAAACCCGAAGTACCCCCATAACACAATACTCAAGCATGCTTTCACTGAACCTGCTCAGGAAAGGCTGTACTTACTCATACCGGTATAAGCCGTTTATGGGTGCAAATAATGACTTTTGTGCACTCTATTGGTGCGAGCGCCTTCCAGTTCACTGGGGAGGATTGCCCTAATAACAATAACTAATTGATTATAAAGTATTTTTTATTTTTGGCATGGCGATTGCTAAGTTAGGTTTATCGCAGCTTTATGGTGATGAACGCTTTAACTCATTTCCTCTGGCTTCGAAATTAGAAACTCAGAACTGGACATGCCAAAAGCAACATATCTGCTCACTGGCGAAGTTTTTGCTCTGACTTATTCAGTTGATTTTGGACTGTGAGACTTTTCCCGGCTAAGCCTGCTTGTAATTGAGATCAGGTAAATAGCCCGAACGATGTACTAGGAGAATCAAATGAAAATGATCAATGCGATTATCAAGCCATTCAAGCTTGATGACGTCAGGGAGGCCCTGTCAGAAATTGGAGTTCAGGGAATTACCGTTACTGAAGTGAAAGGATTTGGACGCCAGAAAGGCCACACTGAGCTTTATCGAGGTGCGGAATATGTAGTTGATTTCCTCCCCAAGTTAAAAGTGGAAGTAGTAGTGAAAGACAGCGCTCTTGAACAGACTATCGAAACAATTTCGAAGGCTGCCAACACTGGCAAAATCGGAGACGGCAAGATTTTTGTTTCTACTATAGAAGAAGCAATCCGCATTCGAACCGGTGAAACCGGCGATGACGCCATCTAATTTAATTAGAAGAATTATACTGAGCTTTCAGGAGGGCTAAGTATGCAAAATGAAATTTTTGAACTACAGTACGCAATGGACACCTTTTACTTTCTGGTATCGGGTGCTCTCGTCATGTGGATGGCTGCCGGATTCGCCATGCTTGAAGCTGGTCTGGTGCGAGCCAAGAACACCACAGAAATCCTAACCAAGAATGTGGCATTGTTTGCCATAGCATGTACCATGTATCTGATCTGCGGTTACGAGATCATGTATGACGGTGGTTATTTCCTCAGCGGAGTAACAACTGTTGCACAAATGGACGATGCTGCCGTTGCTGCAATTCTCGAAGCTTCCAACGAAGCCGGATTCGCAGACATGGGCGAGTATGCAGGTGCCTCTGACTTTTTCTTCCAGGTTGTGTTTGTTGCTACAGCCATGTCGATTGTGTCAGGTGCGGTTGCAGAACGCATGAAACTCTGGGCATTCCTTACTTTTGCAATTGTCATGACCGGTTTAATCTACCCAATGGAAGGTAGCTGGACCTGGAACGGCGATTCCGTATTTGGTATTTATGCACTGGATTATTCCGACTATGCCGGCTCAGGCATTGTGCATCTGGCTGGCGCTGCTGCAGCTCTGGCTGGTGTATTGCTGCTTGGCCCACGTAAAGGCAAATATGGCGCAGACGGTTCTGTGCATCCGATCCCTGGGGCAAACCTGCCATTGGCGACACTGGGTACCTTCATCCTGTGGATGGGATGGTTCGGTTTCAACGGCGGATCTACCCTGAAACTGGGTGGTATTGGTGTTGCTAACGAAGTTGCAAACGTATTCCTGAACACCAATGCTGCGGCAGCTGGCGGCCTGATTGGCGCCCTGATTGTTGCCCGCATCCTGTTCGGTAAAGCTGACCTGTCCATGGTTCTTAATGGCGCTCTGGCTGGCCTGGTTGCCATCACTGCAGATCCTGCTTCTCCTGGTCCATTGATGTCTACTATCGTTGGTCTGGTTGGTGGCGTGATCGTGGTCTTCAGCATTCTGTTCTTTGACAAGATCAAGATTGATGATCCGGTTGGCGCCCTTTCTGTTCATGGTACCGTTGGTATCTTCGGCGTAATGGTAGTGTGTGTGACAGGTGGAGCCTCTGTAGGTGGACAGCTTGTTGGCCTGCTTACTATCTTCGTCTGGGTCTTTGTTACCAGTCTGATTACCTGGTTTATTATCAAGGCAATCATGGGTATCCGAGTCTCTGAAGAAGAAGAGTACGAAGGTGTTGACCTTGCCGAATGCGGTATGGAAGCCTACCCAGAGTTCGTTAGCCAGAACTAGATTATCCGGTTAAAACAGGCTCGAAAAAAAAGCGCCACAATTGTGGCGCTTTTTTTATGTCCTGAATTTATCAGGTATCAATTGTCTTACTGTCCTATCTGTCAGACCCAGCTCCCTCACCGTCAGTACGACCCAGTGTTGATCCATCTTGCAATATCACACCAACATACAAGCCACCCTGGCTGCCATCATTGAGGGTGATCGCATTTCGCAGAGGGTTGGCAAATACTGTTACCTTGTCCCCAGGACTAACGGAGCTGCGCTTCCAACCCTGATTAATGAGTACATTGGGAGCAGTCATTTCTATTGTCCAGAGGCCGTCTGGCGCACCCTCCACTGTTCCCTCAAGTTTGAAAGAGGCATGAGGATTTATCCATCTTACCTGGGTCACTTCGCCTTCAATCTTTACCACGGTTTCGCTATCAAATGCCGCGGTGGAGTGATGTGCAGTCACGGGTACAGCAAGCAAAGCCAGCGCCGCGGCGCTGGAGCACACAACATTATGCAAATATTTTAATGATTTCATTTCCTGTTCCTGATGCAAAATATGTAAATAAAAGCTTTTTTTGACTATGGCTTACCTTGTCAAACCATCCTGACCGGCCTGCGTACTCGGTAGATTGTCATTAAGGTCTGGCAGACATTCGACCTCGCCAATATCGGTGTAATCAACTCTTAACCAGCGTTTGGTATTGCGCCATTCCCCTTTCCAACCATTGGGGTCTGTCATGATATGTTCAATTTCCAGAACCTCGCCATTTTCCAGAAGTCGCATTCTTTCCTGCATACGAAAATGTTCAGAAATCGGAATACCGGTGTCTATAAAGTGATTATAGGTTTCAATATAACGAGAATTCACAACAAGTTCATCACCTTCCCAGTGACCAATAGACTCACCGTTGTAGGAGTAAATTACGAGATCAGGATCAGAATAATCGCGTCCATCAAGGAATATTTGCCTGAAGCTGTTATTAAAATTTGACACCATATAAATCACGGTCGGTAACTGGATCATGGCAATGGGCCATACACGGGTCATTATCATGGGGATGCCTGCAGGAAAACACTGACCGATAGCATCCCGAAAAGGACGACCTTCCGCTCTGGCTCGCTGACCTTCTTCAAAATCCAGCTTTGCCTGACCAATAAATTCGGGGTAAGGAGGGCCATACATGAAGTTGGAAAAACCTTCACTGAGATCTACAAACCAGGTGCCGGTGAGATCAAAAGCTGGCGCCGGACGCTCCTTGGCCAGATTTTCCGGTGCGAGAGCACCCAGCTGCCCCGGATGTTGCGGAATCATTCGACTTAATTGCTCTCTTCGCTCCGCTGCTGTCTGGGCCATCACTCCCGTGGAAACCACGACAGACAAAAACAATACCACTACCCTTTTATATATTCTGTACTGCATTATTATTCTCCCAGCCCTGAGCCAAACATATCAAAGTAA
>JAURCS010000059.1 GCA_030828385.1 Gammaproteobacteria bacterium | reverse complement strand
CCCAGACAAAATGCTGCCGGGAGTTTTAGTGCACGATAACGAAGAGACAGTAACGCCGGCAGAAAAAGCAAGAAACTATAATCGTATCCAGGGAGCTGGGGCGTGAAACCGGCGATGAAGACTCCAAGGCCAAATGACAAAATCCATTCACGCATGCGTTCCCTGCACTGCTTTGATTCGTTCTAAGCTTAGTGCAGGTATTCATAATTTGCCGTAAAGAATTGGAATGCTCAAATCCCGGGCGGTAGGATTAAAAAGACCCTGTTTAAGATTCCGGATTATTTATTCATAACGCAGGACTTCTGCCGGGTCTACCCTGGCGGCGGATTGTGCTGGCAGGATTGTCGCCAGCATACTCAATGACAATGAAATACCGCATACCAGCAGAATGTCCAGTATATTTAATTGTGAAGGCAGGTAATTAACCGGGTAGACATCAGCATTGAGAAATTGCATTCCCAACAGGCTTTCAATCCAGCTAACGATATCACTGACGGTAAGTGAAAAGATTATCCCCAGCACCAGGCCCAGCAGAGTGCCTATCAGACCAATACTCAGTCCCTGTACCAGAAAAATATTACGGATACTGTGCAAGGATGTTCCCATGGTTCTGAGAATGGCTATATCCCCCTGCTTCTCCTTGACTACCATAATCAGGCTGACCACCACGTTAAAGGCCGCTACAGCGACAAGTAATGATAACAACAGGCCTACCAAAGATTTTGACAGGCGGATATTTTCATAAATATTGCCATACTCCCAGGTCCAGTTGGACAATAAATGTGAGTCAGTGACCTCTGCGCGAATTTGCTGACTTATGCCATCGACATTGAATAAATCATTGACCTGAATGCGGAGTCCATCAATGCTGTCGCCGAGGCGGTAAACTCTTTGCACATCGCTCAAATGGGCTACCGCCAAGCCGTTATCCAGTTGTGAGCCGACACGGAATATGCCGCCAATGGTAAATTTTTTATAGCGGGTAAATTCTCCCAGAGGGGTAATGGGTACCACGGTTGAAACAACGGTAACTGAATCGCCCAACGCTACACCGAGATTTCTCGCCATCTCTTCACCGATCAGTATGTTGTAACTTTTGTTCGAGAGCGTCTCCAGGCTGCCTGCAACCAGAAATGATTCAATGCTGGATACCTGCCTCTCCTGTTGGGTATCCACACCATTCAGAAGAATGCCTTTACTACGGCCATTGGCCAGCAACATTCCCTCAACCTGCAGAAATGGGGCAGTGCCTGTTATGCCGTCAATATTATCAAGTGCAGGTTGATAATCTGTCCACTGGGCACTGCTCATGGGAGGTTCGCTTCTGCCATTATATATTGTGATATGAGGCACCATGGCCAGGATTCGATTTTGCAGTTCACGGTCAAAGCCATTCATTACTGACAGTACAGTGATCAGCACTGCAACGCCAAGGCTCAGACCAATTATCGAGAGCAGGGAAATGAAACCAATCAGTAAATTGCGAGAGCGAATGGAGGTATAGCGTTTGCCGATAAAGAGTGCGAATGGTGTTTGCATACTTATTGCTCACCCGGGGAGGTATCTTCTGTAAGCACACCATTGTTCAGCAGATAAGAGCGATCCATCTGAGCTGCAAATAGTGGGTCATGGGTGACAACAATAAAACTGGTTGTGCTTTCCGCTTTCAGGGACTGCATCAGTGCCTGAATCCCCTGTGCGGTGTGGCCATCAAGATTGCCGGTAGGTTCATCCATCAAAACACAGGCCGGATTGTTGATTAGAGCCCTGGCTATGGCAACACGCTGGCGTTCCCCCCCTGAAAGCTGTGCGGGTTTGTGTGAAAGGCGTTCCTGTAAACCCACTCGCTTGAGAATCAGTGCGGCTTTTTCCATACATTCCTTATAGGGTCGTCGGGCAATGATGAGAGGCATAGCGGCATTTTCCTGTGCAGAAAACTCTCCCAGCAAGTGATGAAACTGGTAAACAAAGCCCAGCGTCTGATTGCGCAATTTATCCAGCTGCGAACCTGCAAGAGTTGATAGATTCTGGCCAACAATGGTGACCAGGCCGGATGTTGGCTTGTCAATTCCTCCCAGCAGATTGAGCAATGTAGTCTTTCCTGAACCGGAGGTGCCCTTGATAGCGACACTTTGTCCTGCTGCAACTGACAAATTTACATCTTTCAGCACTTCAAGAGTGTTACCGCCTTCCTGATAGGAGCGGGAAAGATGCTGGCAATAAAGGACTGGTTCACTCATAACGTAAAACTTCTGCAGGAAGAATCTGGGATGCCTTGAAGGCAGGATAAAGTGTTGCCAGGAAACTGATGATCAGGGCCGCGCAACAGGTTACCCAGACATCAAAGCTTTCCAGCCTTGTTGGAAGTGCACTGATAACATAAAGATCTACCGGGGCCAGCACCTGTTCCAGGGCACTGGAGAATGAGGAAAAGTTATGGGCAATAAATACCCCTGCCAAAGCGCCAGCGATGGTACCGAGTACGCCAACAACCGTGCCCTGTACAACAAAAATGGCCATTATGGTTTTATCACTTGCTCCCATAGTCCGCAGGATTGCGATATCCGCTTTTTTCTCCGAGACCACCATCACCAGGGTAGAAACAATATTGAAAGCGCCAATTGCGACAATCATCATCAGCATAAACCAGGTCAACAACTTTTCCATTTTCAGGGCGCTGAAAAGACTGGCTTCAGTAATGCTCCAGTCCCTGCCGGTGAATTGTTGATCAGCAAACTCGGATTCCAGTAACGCCACACTGTTGGCAATAATAGTTGCCGCCTGATCGGGATCGCTCACGCGCAGGCGTAACTGGGTACTTTCACCAAGATCATTCAACCCCAGCAATGCGGCACTGTCCTGAATATGAATGAGTGCCAACTCCGAGCCAATAGTGAACTGGGGATCAAAAACACCTGATACGGTAAAACGGTGCATATTCAGTTTCAGGGAGCTATTGTCCGCTATCACCGGCACGATAAGGTTTACAGCGTCACCGGTGTTCAAGCGCAGATTTGAGGCAAGGATTCTACCCAGTATGATGCGATTGTCACCGGGAACCAGCGAGTCAAAACTTCCCTGCACCATGTTCTCGGCAATGGTAGAAACAGTGTTTTCGTCATCGGGTGAAATGGCCTTTATTTCCGTTACCTGGTGATACCCCTGACGACTGAGTAAAGCTTCCAGTGCTATATAGGGTGCAATACCCTCGATCTGTGGGTTCTGCCTAAGTAATGTGGTGGCTTCTTGCCAGAAAGCAAAGTTGCTGTCAGCACTAATATTGCCGTGAGGTACGGTGATCAGCGTGCGATCACGCATAATGCCCTGAGAGCCATTAAACACCGAGAGCACGACAATAATAGCAAGCACGCCAAGCGTGAGACCTGCCATGGAGATCAGTGAAGTAAAGGAAATAACCCGGTTATTTTTCCTCGCCAGAAGATAGCGCAGGCCTATGAGAAATGGAGTGGACTTTAACATGACGGCATTATGCAGGGATTAAGCCCCACTGGCTACGCAACTATTTTCTGCGGTTTACTCTACCAGACCTGAAGATATAACCAGACACCAGAAGATCGAAATAACCGGGTGCTAATCCAAACAGGCTTCAGTTTTCCTGCCTGGCTGTAATTTCCGAATCATGGCGCTTGATCAGGCGCTGTACCGTTTTAAAACTGACCGGCATTATCGGTGTACTGACTTCAGCTGAAATTGCCCTGAGAGACTTGCCCTGCTTTTTCATTTCCAGAATTTTTTTCAAAACCCGCTGTTCCATGGGATTTTCGATAAGCCTGCCATTGGAATGAATCATGTATCCGAATGGACGACTGCCCCCCAGAAAACGGCCTTGTTTACGCTGGCTCTGCTTCACGGTTTTAATGCGTTCGGTAGAACGACGACGTTCCAGGCTGTGAAAGATTTTCAGTACCTTGGTAAACTTTGGTGCCAGCTCGAGATCGGTAACATCACCGTTCAAATCAACAACGATTAATCTGATTTTTCGCTTTCTCAATTCGTGTAATGTGTTAACCATGTCATCACAATTACTGAAGATTCGCTCCAGTGTGCAGACCAGAATAATGTCCCCTGCTTCCGCCCGGTTCATCATGGTGGCTGCCTGTGGGCGTTTCATAAAGCTGACATTCCATTTCTGATTATAATCAAGAAAGCGTTCACCGACTTTCATCCCCTCACCCAAGGCATAGGTTTGCAGGCGTAAATCTTCCTTTTCAAGGATGGTTTCAAGGTCCTGGGAAGTTTCCAGGGATTCAATTTGAGATGTTCGGGTATAGCTGTAAACCGACATAACGGGACTCCGGGTCTGCCTGCTGGTATTCAGATGCTAGTCAAAAAATACTCAGGCCTGTTACTGGTTGCTACTAACTGTTTCCAGAATAATGTTGAAACTTCTTTCAATTCGGGCTGTAACTACTTTATATATATGCTAATTGTGTCTCTGTTCGCACATATATCCAACCGGGGTAGGGATTGTAATCACTATGGATTTAGCAATGCAAGCAAACTGCTAAAAATAAGACCGATTTCATAGAGTTATCTGCAATCCTGGCTAAAAAATAACCAAAAAAGCGATGTTGAGACCAATAATGGAGGTTTTTGGTACTGAGTTGCTCGTGCAGCGTCACGTATTTTGAGCACTGCGAAGCCAGACACTGGTTAATGCCTGAATTATATTAAAACGCACTCGCCAGGCTTTGCAGGGTATCTATCATCGGTGCCGGATAAACGCCCAGATAGATAATGGCTGCAGTCATTGCTGCCATCACGGCGTGTACACCCAGCGGCAGAGAAACGGCGGCCGGATCATTGGTGTCGTCCTCAGCAGGCTGCAACATGATGTAGATAAGACGCAGGTAATAATAAAGGCCGATGGCACTGCCGATGATAAGCATCGTGAGCAAAAACCATAATTCGCTTTCCACCCCGGTTGTGAAAATGTAGAACTTTCCAATAAAGCCGGCTGTGAGAGGAATACCTGCCAGTGATAACAATACCGTTATCAGCACAGCAGAGACCCAACTGTTGCGCCAGAACAAACCACGAAAATCAGCCAGCTGGTCATATTCCTTTTCGCTATTGGATAATGCACTGATAACGGCAAAGCCGGAAAGTGACATAACAAAGTAAGCCAGCATATAAAAGCTTACCCCTTCCACTGATAGCGTACCGGGTATCTTGGCAGCAGCAATGATGATAACCAGTAGATAACCCAGATGGGCGATTGAAGAGTAGGCAAACAGTCGCTTGACGTTTTCCTGCAGCAAGGCAAGCAGATTGCCGAAGATTATGGAAGCTGCAGCCATTACCGTCAGTACGGTGGTGACAACATTCAGTTCTATGGCATTGGAAACCAGTAGCAGCCGAAGCGTTACCGCGAGCATGGCGGCTTTTGAAACGGTGGCAAGAAAAGCGGTAACGGGAACCGGAGCTCCCTCGTAAACATCGGGAGTCCAGATATGAAATGGAACCAGCGACAATTTGAAAGCAGCGCCCGCCACAATCATCAATACCCCGATAAGAAAGACTGGACCAAGCTCACCGGCGGCTTCAAGAGCTGCGGGTATTTCATCAAAGCCCATGGTGCCGATATACGCATACACCAGCGCAATACCGAACAGTGTAATACCGGAGGTTAACGCCGAAAGGATCAAATATTTAACCCCTGCTTCAAGCGGGAATTTGGCTGATTTTGCGGCGTGAACCGGGTAGGCAATCATTGCATAAAGACTGACGCCCATCATTTCCATACCAAGCAGAAAGGAAACAAAGTGGTTGCTGCATGCCAATACCACAGCGCCCAGAGTGGCGGTCATAAGCAGAATATAAAATTCCTCGTTCTGGACATTGTGATTCTGAAAATAGGGGTAAGCCAGCAACGCCACCCCAATCGCTCCGACAATGATCAGATTGGAGAAAAACAGACTGTATTCATCAATGATGAGCAACTGGGTGGCTTCCAGTGGAAGTACCGGCTGGATAAAGACAAAGGTCAGTAAGGACGCAAACAGGCCGAATACGGTGAGACCACTGATCAGTCCATGATCGCGTTTAAAGGCAGTTGTCATCATAACTACGACTGTACTAATCGTTAGCATGATAATCTGCATCAGATCGATTATGAGATTACTGTACATAGTGAGCAGAACTTTCCTTTAAACGTTTATATAAAAAAATAGTCAGATTTTGTTACTGGAAAAACAAAACACCCAAACTTCTCAGCGTCGGCTCTGACATGTTTAGCATGGACTGGGGATACATACCCATCCATAGCAAGCCTATCATCATCAAACCAAAGCAAATCATCTCTACGGTTGTCAGGTCTTCCACAACCAGATTGTTTTTATTCTCGCCATGAAAAACTTTCTGAATAACGATAAGCGAATAAACAGCAGCAACCACCATGCCGATTGCAGCCAGTGAGGCGGCCGCTATGCTAATGCGGAAACTACCCAGTAGAACCAGGAATTCACCAATAAAATTACCCAAGCCTGGCATGCCGACAGCTGCCACGGTAAAGAACACCGCCATGAAACCCATTTTAGGAGCTACCCCCCAAAGGCCGCCCATTTTATCCATTTGCCTGGTGTGAATACGATGCTGTAAACCACCGGCCAGCATAAACAGTGCCGCCGCGCTGAAACCATGGGCAAGCATGGTCATTACAGCGCCCTGCACACCCTGTGAAGTCCAGGCGTAGACACCCAGCATGACAAAGCCCATATGGCTGACGGAGGTATAGGCTATGAGTCGCTTCAGATCGTTTTGTGAAAAAGCCACCTTGGCGGTGTAAAGAATACTGATTACGCCGAGCAACATTGCAGTGGGGGCAAAATCTGCAGAAACTTCCGGGAACAATGGAATGGTAAAACGAATCAAGCCATAGGCCCCGGTCTTGAGCAGGATGCCTGCCAGAATAACGGAACCCGGTGTTGGGGCCTGGGAGTGAGCATCCGGTAACCAGTTATGAAATGGCACTGTCGGCAACTTGGTAGCAAAGGCAATAAAAAATCCAAGCATGACCCAGAAACCAAAGCCATCAGGAATAGCGGTTCCCAATAAATCGAAATAGCTGAAAGTAAATTCGCCTGTACTCTGATAGTGGAAAAATACCAGCATCAAAATGGCCAGAAGCATCAACATCCCGCTGACCTGGGTAAAGATAAAGAATTTCATCGCGGCATATTCTTTATTTTCATGTCCCCAGATGGCGATGATGAAATACATTGGGATCAGCATGACTTCCCAGAAGAAGAAAAACAGGAACAGGTCAAGGGCGGTAAAAACGCCAATAACCCCGGCTAAAGTCCATAACAGGTTGAAGTAAAAGAAACCCGTGCGTTCCTTGATTTCATTCCAGGCAGAGCCCAGTGACATCAGGCCCAGGAATACAGTCAGGGTGATCAACAATAGTCCCAGACCGTCGGCACCAAAGATAAAGGCAACGCCGAAACGCGGAATCCATTCACTGCTTGAGAGGATCAGCCATTCACCAGTCTGTCCCAGTTCTGCCTGTGATGCACTGTCCAGACCGAGTACACCGGGGGCCACTAACATTAATACCACAAGGAACAGATCCAGCAGTATTGTTGCCAGAGCAATGACTCTGGGCAACTCAGGATTACGTTTTTCTGATAGCCAGGCTCCGATACCACCGGCAAAAAGTATTGTTATTAACCAAACAAGAATCATAACAGTACTCCTAATACAACCAGCAGCAACAAGCCATAAGCTATGCTGATAGCATACCAGCGCAGTTGACCCGTCTGGGTTTCGCTCATGACTTCATGACAGAAACGCACGGCTCTTGCTGAACCGTTATAGATAGAATCAATGAAATCGTTTTTATTTACTTCTGCCAGCCAGGTGTATGGCGTAACGATAATCTTGTCGTATAACCAGTCCATGCCCCATTGGGTAAACCAGAAACGATGGAGTTTGGCGCCAAAGCCCTGCCCTGCCAGTTTTTCTGTGTCCACCTTGCCTTTGACAAATACCCACCAGGCCAGCAGTCCACCGAGCATGGGGAGCAGTATCATGGCTGCCTGTGCCATGACTGAGGGGTGGTGTTCTTCCATTTCAGGAAATACGCCTTCTACCGGTATATGAATAAAGCCGGCAAATACAGCACCAATGGCCAGAAGAACCAGTGGTCCCTGCAGATGCAATCCCATTACTTCGTGGCCGTCATGGGTTTTCTTGCCATAGAAGACAAGGAAATAAAGTCTGAAACTGTAAAGGTAGGTCATCACCGCGCCCAGCAACCCTGCCAGGTAAAGAATGTAGCCGCCATCATGATTTTCCATGGCCGAGGCCAGAATTTCTTCCTTACTGAAGAAGCCCGAAAAGCCCGGGAAAGCCACCAGTCCCAATGTGCCAATCAGAAACAGTGCGTGTGACCAACGCAGATCCTTTCTCAAACCGCCCATCTTGAATATGTCCTGCTCATGATGCATGGCAAGAATAATGGAGCCCGCTGTCAGGAATAACAGGGCTTTGAAGAAAGCGTGAGTCATCAGATGGAAGATGGCACTACTCCAGGCACCTACACCCAGTGCCAGGAACATATAGCCGATTTGGCTGACGGTAGAAAAGGCCAGTACTTTTTTAATGTCGCTTTGAGTAAGAGCCGTGAAGCCGGCCATTAATAGCGTAATAGCTCCAATCACGCCCACCAGGTACTGCACTTCAGGGGCAAGCAAATAAAGCACATGGGTACGGGCAATCAAATAAACCCCGGCAGTCACCATCGTCGCGGCATGAATCAACGCGGATATTGGTGTCGGGCCCGCCATGGCGTCTGGTAACCATGTTTGTAGAGGCAGCTGGGCAGATTTGCCCACCGCGCCACCCAATAACAACAGCGTTACTGCAGTAGCTACACCGGAACCCACTACCCACTGCGCTTCCGCTTCAAGCATGGCTTCCTGAATATTAAGTGTTCCGGTACTGACAAACAGGGTGAACAGGCCGATAGCCATAAAAGCATCGCCAACCCGGGTCATCACAAAAGCTTTACGGGCACAGTAGCCATTGTTTGGATCCTTGTACCAGAATCCAATCAGCAGGTAGGAACATAAGCCCACGCCTTCCCAGCCCATAAACAGTAAGGCCAGATTGTCAGCCAGAACCAGAATCAGCATGGCCGATACAAATAGATTCATATAAGAAAAGAATCGGGCAAAGCTTGGGTCGCCACTCATGTATCCGGTGGCGTAAACATGAATCAGGAAGCCGATGCCGGTAATGACATACATCATTACCAGTGAGACGCCATCAAGATAAAGCGTAAAGCCAACCTCCAGGTCACCCACAGACATCCAGGTCCAGAGTGTCTGGGAATAGGACGATATTTCTGCACCCAGAAAACTGCTGCCCGCCAGGAAGGCGAAAACAAAAGACAGGCCAATTGAACCGGCACCGACAATTCCCGCAGCGAGCTGTGGCAATTTGCCAAATGTCAGGGTGAGAATCAGAAATCCAATAAACGGGATAACCGGCACTAACCACAATAAATCAAGCATCTTATTCTTTTACCTTTTTAAAACAGGGAATCAGGACCTAGCCTTTCATCTCGCCAAGTACATTGATATCCAGTGTTTTGCGCTTTTGAAACAGCTGCAATACCAGTCCGAGGGCAACTGCGACTTCCGCAGCGGCCAGGCTCAGAATCATCAGGAACATTATTTGACCATCAACCTGCCCCCAGTGGGACGAAGCGACGATAAATGCCAGGCCGGTTGCGTTCAGCATGATCTCCAGGGACATGAGAATGAACACCAGGTTACGGCGGGTCAGCACACCGACCATGCCCATGATAAAGAGAATAGCCGCGAGCAATAAACCATGCTCCATGGGAATTACCTGCATTGTGACTGTTGGCATCTCCATCAGTTACTTTCCCCTTCTTTATTATTTATTCTCAATATCTGCATTTTTATTTCTGCTTATTATTTACGTGCCAGATGATAGGCGCCGACCAGTCCCGCAAGTAGTAACATGGAGGCCAACTCTACGGCCAACACATATGGGCCAAACAAGGCCACACCAATTTCTTTTCCGCCCACAACCGTGTGCGCCATCTGTTCCTGGTTGAGGTTAATGGCATAAATCACGGCAACCAGCAAAGGAACTGCCATTATGCTTGGTCCTATCCATACCGAGGGCGTAAGCCAGGCTTTTTCCTGATCCTGTGTAACCTGCCCCAGGTTCAACATCATCACCACAAACAGGAACATCACCATAATGGCGCCGGCATAGACAATGATTTCAAGTGCGGCAGCAAATGGAGCCCCCAGCGTGTAAAAAATGACAGCAATTGCCAACAGGGAAACAATAAAATACAGCAAGGCATGAACAATGTTTGTTCGTGTTATCACCAGCAGGGTTGCGAGCACGGCGATAATGGCGGAACCGTAAAATAGTACACTCATGGCATCAGGCTCCTGCGATCTGTGGGAGGCAGTTCATCCAGGGCTTCTCCCTTGCCTTTACCCCCTATGGCCTTGCCGGCGACCTTGTAGAAGTTGTAATCATGGTATTTT
>JAURCS010000058.1 GCA_030828385.1 Gammaproteobacteria bacterium | reverse complement strand
CCATACTCTGTAAGAGTATGCTTTTTCTTTCTCAATTCATTCACTTCCTCTTGTGATAAGTTCAACCAAGGAGCATCATCAGGAACTGGAAGATTATGAGGAAGATGACGATTCTGAAGTAGTGCCAGCTAAAAAAGGCATGCTGGGTAGTCGATCTCAACGTGAAGAAAGAATCGAGCCTACCTTTGGCGATCAGGATCTGACCTTTAGCCGGGATGATCAGGGTGAGCTGGATCTCGAGCATAATGATTTAATTGACTCTGATACCGAACATGAAGAAGACGATGAGTTGGAGCAGGCTGAAGAGGTTATTATTATCAACGTCATGGCAAATCCAGGAACCATGATAGAAGGCAAGAAACTGTTGGCGATTCTGCTAAAAAATGGCATGCGTCTTGGTGAGATGAGTATCTTTCATCGTCATGCAGATAGCAGCGGCAAGGGACCTGTCATGTTCAGTATGGCGAATATGTTAAAACCGGGCACCTTCTCTATGAGCGAGATGGACGAGTTTGAAACACTGGGCGTCAGCTTCTTCATGCAGTTACCAAACAAGCTTGGCAATATGGCGTGTTTTGAACAAATGCTGAAAACTGCCGAGGCGCTGAAAAATGAAATGGATGTCCTGTTAAAAGATGAAAATCGTAGCGTCTTGACCAGACAAACCATTGAGCATAGCCGGCAGCGCATTCGGGACTTTGAGCTCGAGATGCTGGCTAGAAAGTAGCAGTATTTAGCTGAAACCGTGGACCCTTTTGTCGTATATACCTTAGTTTTTCTAAATCAACGAATGAAAACTTTTCTCAGGTGATGCAACTATGGCAGCACCCCCCGAAGACCTGAAAGCAGAGCTCCTGGAGCTGCGTCATAAAATCGAACATCACAGCACGCTCTACTATCGCCATGATACGCCGGAAATACCTGACCAGGAATATGATCAGCTGTTTGATCGTTTACTGGAAATCGAAAAGGCCTGGCCAGAGCTCATAACAGCGAATTCACCAAGCCAGCGCGTCGGAAGCGAACCGTTATCCGGCTTTACCCAGATTACCCACGAAATCCCCATGCTTTCCCTGGATAAGGTGACTGATGAAGAAGCCTTGCAGAGATTCGAAAAAAGAATTCATAAACGCTTCGATAGCGACACGGCTATTGAATACAGCTGTGAACCCAAGATTGACGGTGTTGCGGTAAGCCTGCTTTATGAGAATGGCGTGTTGACACGGGCGGCTACCCGAGGCGATGGTACGACGGGAGAGGATATCACACATAATGGCAGGACTATTGCTGACATCCCGTTAAGGCTCAAAGGCAGGCAAATCCCGGAGGTCCTCGAGGTTCGAGGTGAGATTTATATGCGCAAGTCCGGTTTTGCCAGGATGAATGCCCAGGCAGAAAAAGCGGGGGAAAAAGTATTCGTAAACCCACGCAATGCCGCGGCGGGTACCATCAGGCAACTGGATTCCCGAATTACTGCCAGGCGTCCGTTAACCATGTACTGCTACAGCTATGGTCTGGTGGCTGGAGGTGACTTGCCTGATACACTGAGCGCCGTATTCGATCGTTTCGATGACTGGGGCTTGCCGGTTAATCCACAACGTAAAACCTGTGTAGGCGTGGAGTCCAGTTATGCCTATTGCCTGGACTTGCTGGCCAGGCGTAATGAGCTTGATTATGAAATTGATGGCGTGGTGATCAAGGTTAATCATTTCGACCTTCAAGAACGGTTGGGAATGAATGCACGAACTCCGCGCTGGGCAATGGCCTATAAGTTTCCCGCGGAGGAAGTCTCCACCGTATTGAAACAGGTAGAGTTTCAGGTAGGACGTACCGGTACCATAACCCCGGTGGCGCGACTGAAGCCTGTTTTTGTCGGCGGGGTAACCGTCAGTAATGCGACCCTGCATAACATGGATGAAATTCAACGTCTGGGTATCAAAGTAGGAGATGCTGTAATAATCAGGCGAGCGGGGGATGTCATCCCCAAGATAGTTTCGGTTATCGCAGATCGGCGCCCGGAGGATGCAAAACCCATTGTGCCCCCCGCGACCTGTCCCATTTGTGATTCCGAGATTGAGCATATCGAAGACGAAGTTTTGATGCGCTGTACTGGCGGTCTTTTTTGTAGTGCTCAACGCACCCAGTCGATTATTCATTTTGCCTCAAGAGGGGCGATGGATATTGATGGGCTGGGGAGCAAGCTAATTAAACAGCTGGTGGATAGGCAGATTCTGACTTCCGTTGCGGATATCTATTCCCTGCAGCGCGAGCCTCTGCTGGCGCTGGAAAGAATGGGGGAGAAATCCGTCGATAATCTGCTTGCTGCCATAGAAAACAGCAAGCAGGTGAGTCTTCCACGTTTACTCTTTGCCCTGGGAATCAGAGAAGTAGGTGAGGCCACAGCACAGTCACTGGCCAGCCATTTCGGCACTTTAAAAGCCATTATTGATTCCAGTGAGGATGAGCTGGTCAGTATCCCGGATATAGGCAGCATTGTGGCTCATCATATTCGCGCTTTTTTCGATGAAAAGCATAACCTTGATGTCATTGCCGCGCTCCTTAAGGCGGGTGTATGTCCTGCCGAAACAAAACCGGTTAATGCTGATGAACTGCCATTTTCAGGCCAGACCTTTGTAGTTACCGGCACTCTTGAATCCATGGGGCGTAGTGAAGCCAGGGAAAAACTGCAAAAACTGGGTGCAAAAGTAGCAGGCAGTGTATCGGCCAAGACCACCTGTGTTGTCGCAGGGCCCGGGGCTGGTTCAAAATTGACCAAGGCCGAGTCCCTGGGAGTCAAGGTAATCGATGAAAGTGAGTTTTTGTCACTGCTTGAGCAGCATGACAAGTAGCCCCAATAAAAGGTAAAGTAGCCCGATTAAGCCGTAGACAGTCAAAATCCCTGTTTGCGCAGATTATTGTCTCAGAAAAGACAGAATTGGCTGTCACAGTAGCGCTCACATCAGAGATCATGCAGCTGTGTGTAAGCCGGATCAAAATCGGGTAAAAAGACATTAATGGAACGAATAAAAGGCATTGTTGCCTCTATGCTGCTGTTGATGCTGATCTCCTGCGCGTCATCACCGCCTCAAAATACTACAAATATCTGTAGCATGTTCGAAGAGCGGCGCAGTTGGTACAAGGCAACAGTCAAATCTGAACGTCGCTGGAAGACCCCGGTCTATGTCTCTATGGCAATCATTCAGCAGGAATCCTCCTTTGATGCCAAGGCGAAACCGGAGCGCATGAAATTACTGGGCTTAATTCCATGGCGACGTCCCTCGTCAGCTTTTGGCTATGCCCAGGTGCTTGATGATACCTGGACTCAATATAAGGAAGAGGCTGGAAACTGGGGGGCCAGACGCTCAAATTTTGCTGATGCTGTTGATTTTGTTGGCTGGTATACCAGTAATTCAAGGCGAATTAATGGCATAGGCCGGGAAGACGCCTACAACCACTACCTCGCTTACCATGAAGGTAATGGGGGCTTTGCCAGGCGCACTTACAACAGCAAGAGCTGGTTGATTGATGTCAGTCGCAAAGTTCAGGCCAATGCCAACCTCTATCAGCGTCAATATTCCCAATGTGAAAAGGAACTGAGTCGTAACTGGTTTATGAGGTTACTCTTCTGAGCTGGTGGGGCAAGATAATCGGGGGTGGACTGGGCTTTATGCTCGGTGGGCCGCTGGGTGCTGTTTTTGGTGCCGCTTTTGGCCATAACTTTGATAAGGGTTTAGGTTCATTTGCTGCCGGTGCAGCATTCACTGGTGACGTAGAACGCATCCAGACCGCGTTCTTTACCACTACCTTTTCCATGATGGGGCACATTGCCAAGGCAGATGGGCAGGTCTCGCAGACAGAGATCTTTGTCGCAGAAGACCTGATGCGTCAGATGCGTCTAAATCCCGAGCAGAAAAAGGTTGCTCAACGTTTATTCAATGAAGGTAAAAAAGCAGGTTTTCCTGTCAATGATGTACTGCAACAGTTCAGAGTAGAGTGCCACCGTCGCACCAATCTGCTGCAGATGTTCATGGAAATCCAGATCATGGTTGCCCTTTCTGATGGCACTCTGGATGCCAGTGAAAGCACAATACTGGAGTATGCGGCTTCCGCCCTGGGTTTCTCTCCAGGGCAGTACAGGGCAATTTTGCAGCGCATGCAGGCACAGCGCCATTTCCAGTCAGCCGATACATTCGGAATGAGTCTGGAGGACGCCTATGATTTACTGGGTATTAGCAAGAGTGCCAGTGATCAGGAGGTCAAGAAAGCCTACCGTCGTCAGATGAACCAGCATCACCCGGACAAGCTGGTGTCAAAAGGCTTGCCTGAAGAAATGATGGAAATGGCCAACCGCAAGGCACAGGATATAAAAAGTGCCTATGAAACGATTAAGAAGTCCCGTAAACAGTAAGCTTTTTAAACCATTCAATATCTTTAAGTGATTTGTTAAGACTCTCTTCTAAATCACTGTTAATAATGAGTATATCTATATAAAGATCGACTTCTATTTGGCCTTGAAGATAGTGCAGATCCAGTCTTTTTACTGAGGCTTTGTTCAGAATAGGCTGCCAGCGTGAATACAGCACTTTCTCTACTTCCGCACGTATGGGGAGTGTCGGAATTTCCGTATGTTCTAAATCCTCTTCGGGGTCTATGTGCACGACAATGTCAGAAATATCCGGAAATGCCTTTTTCACTGAATCACTGATGTAATCGGCCAGAAAATGCCCCTCTGAGACCGAAATGCGCTTATCAACCTGAACATGAAGATCCACGAAACTTCTTCCGCCATGTTGGCGCGTGCGCAGTTCATGAACATCAACTATCCCTTGCAGTTGATTTATATGGGCGTAAATAGCATTGACCTTATCCTTTGGTAAAGCGGTATCAACCAGCTCTCTGAGGCTGGATGAAACAAGGTCCCAGGCAATCTTGGCAATCATCATGGCAACAAAAATAGCCGCCAGTGCGTCCATTACCGGATACCCCAGCATGGCGCCCAGTATTCCCACCAGAACCGCAATGGAAGAAAATGAGTCAGTTCGACTGTGCCATGCATTCGCCAGTAAAAGAGAGGAGTTGGTAAGTTCAGCCACTTTTTTGGTGTAACGATAGATCCATTCTTTGGAAACTATGCTGGCCAGGGCAACCAGCAGACCAGTCCAGCCCGGGATAGGCAGTGCTGAATCACCGCCAATCCTTTCAATACTGTCAAAACCTATAATACTGGCAACAGCAAAAAGAACGATACCAAGTGCAATAGTACCCAGTGTTTCGAATCGACGGTGTCCATAGGGATGATCTCTGTCGGGTTCTGCATGAGATATGTGGGTGATAATCAGCACAAAGGCATCTGTGAGAAGGTCAGACAGGGAATGTACACCATCACTGATCAATGCCAGTGAGTTGGAAGCAATTCCGGTAATAATTTTTGCCAGCCCTAATATCAGGTCAAGTAACGCGCCGATCAGAGTAACGCGGGTGGCAGCTTGCTTGTCTTTTTTGTTTTGCAGTTTGCTCATTAGAAAGATTTCAAACCGTTATCCAGTCTGAGTAGGGAAAGGCCTGTAGCAAAAAATCAACAAGCGTAAGCATGACATTAAAGCAGGCATGAAAGAAGTATGAAAATAAAAAATAGGGAATGTCATGAAACGGAAGGCAAAAAAAAGCCCGGTTTACACCAGGCTTTTCAAATCAAGAGAGAAGCGCATGATACTGCTACCACAACTCAATGGCCTCCCTCTAACTAAGATATCAATTTAGCCATTAAGTTCCCTTCGATGAGCCCCAAAAAACTATTCGCCCTTTATCCTGGCTACTTTTTTACAAACAACCCCAAAAAGTAATTTGAAATCAGGACGCTGTAATAGCGGGTATGTCAAAGCTGACAAATTGAGAGGCCAAGTGATTCCAGCTGGCTTGATTGAGATTTATTACTGATGATGCCGATACTGGGCTGCTGGTTCGCCAGGTATTTTTCGGTGACATCTTTCAGGCTTTCAATGCTGACCTGCAGTACTTGCTGACGAAAGGCTGCCCGTTGTTCCTTGCCGCGGCCAAAGAGCTCATTGTAAAAAGCCTGCTTGGCAGTGCCGGCAGGAGAGGAGGGCTTGTCCAGACTGGAGATGACCCCAAGAATGGCTTCTTCCAGAGCCCTGGACTCATGATTGTTTTTGAGCATCCAGTCAATTGAGCGCTTGTAGTCTTCCAATGTCTCCAGCAAGCGCGGGTCCCGGTAGGAATAGAAGCGGAACGAGGCTGTACCTGAATCCTGATTGGCGCCACCGCCATAAGCTCCACCTTGCTCCCTTATGCTGCGATGAAGAAAACCGTTGCGTAGAAAACCGCCCAACACTGTCAGGGCTGCAGCGTCCTTGTGACCTACAGGAACTGAAGGAAAAGCCATCGCGCAGAAATTAACCTGTGTATTGGCAAGCCATGCTTCTTCAACTCTTTCACGACACGGGGGAAAGGAAAATTGTGACGTCTGGGCTTGCGTATCCAGCGTGCTTTCCCAGGTGGTTTTAATGCTGTCCAGCAGCGCTTCTTTTTCACGCTGTTCGCTAATTAGCAGGAACTGCTTCTCTGCATTGAGAATTTGACTATGCAGTTGTTCAAAACTGGCGGCAAATTCAGCCAAGCTGTCAGGATTCTCGAAATCTTTTATGCATTGTTTGAGTTGCTGAATACCAGACATGCCTGAGCTTTGATAATTCATTGAAGCAATAGGGCTCATTTTGCTGCAGGCAACACCGACGGCCAGGCTATGCCCCTGACTGGTGATACTTTGTTCTTT
This sequence comes from Gammaproteobacteria bacterium, assembly GCA_030828385.1. Lineage (GTDB taxonomy): Bacteria > Pseudomonadota > Gammaproteobacteria > Pseudomonadales > Pseudohongiellaceae > Eutrophocola. The sequence goes on along the minus strand of JAURCS010000058.1, from coordinate 3,848 downwards.
GCGGGAGCTGATTTGCTCCATTAATTCCCTGATGCGCTGATGCTCATCAAAGCGACAATGCAGGAAAGTATCCCGTAGCAGATCGCTGGTTTTGTCCTGGTTCGCATAGAGTGACTTGCTCGATAAAACCAGATAGTTTTTGAAGGACTGCTCATCATTGATGTCACTGCGGATCGTGTTATATACATTTACCCCACCACTTATGGCTGACTGGAGAGCTTGAACTTCCAGGTAACTTTTGTTGCCGATACCCAATTCTGGCATGCAACTGGTGAAGTAGGGGAGCTGTTTGGTCAGCGATTCATCCAGGGCAGGCATATTCAGGATAACTTGCTGATAACTCAGGCCATTGGTTCCCTGGGCAAAAAAGCGCACGGGGAAGGTTTTGTCTTTCAGCGGAACTTCAAGATGTTCGGATTCTGGCCAGTTGATTTCCACAGGGACATCATCCAGAGTCACGCTGGGCAAGACAGAAGGGTCATCGTCTTCTTCCTGTCGCTGCTTTAACAGTTGTGCTCTTTTAACAATAGCCTGCTTGTCCTTTTCATCGAGCTTGTCCTTGATGCTGGCAAGTTTTGCTACTTCTTCATTGGCTACCTTGTCCGCAAGCTCTGGATCAGGGTGTACAGTAAGGGTTATACGATGCGGGTTATCCAACAGGTATTCCTTGATCAGATTGGGAATATAGTTTTCATCCTGAATATCTTTTTCCAGTTGCAGCAAAACAGGATCTATATCGAGCAATTCGATTGGGTCACCGCGATGGGTAGCTGTTGAAAGTGCTGACAGGATTAACTGCAAGCCATAGGGATAGGAGTCACCACTGATTTCACGCTGACTGAGTTCCAGACTGTGCAAGGCCGCCTTAACCTTGTCCTGATCAATACCATTGGCCACAATATCTTCCAGGGCTCCAATAATAAGTGATTCAATTTCTTCCGTAGTGTTTTCAGCGCAGCCCTCAAGTCCACACATGAAACTCATCTCACGATAGGAGTCTTCCAAACCACATAATGGTGAAGGGGAGCGTCCCAGGGAGGTGGTTTCCAGCACATGTAAAAGCGGGCTCGCGCTGTTGTCCAGCAAGACTCCTGAAAGTAATTGTGCTTTATACATTTCCGCAAGGTTCGTGCTTTTACCCAGCAGCCAGGCAACCACGACATGAGTTTTGTCAGTGCTGTCCGGCTCATCAAGCGGGTAGCTTTCGCTCACTCTTAAGGGGGCCTTGAAACGCTTTTCGTCGTCTACGGCAATGTGGATATCGAGCTTTTTAAATTCCTTGAGAGCCAGATTTTCAAAGCGTTCCTGGTGCTCGCAGGCAGGGATGTCACCATAGGTCATGAAAATAGCATTACTTGGATGATAATGGGTTTCATAAAATGACTTCAGATCCTGATAGCTCAGGCTGGGAATATCTGTGGGCTCGCCACCGCTGTTGTAATGATAAGTGGTGGTTGGAAAAAGGTGCTGGCATACCTGTTGCCAGATTCTGGAGGTGGGGGCACTCATCGCGCCTTTCATCTCGTTGAATACAACACCTTTGTATTCAAGTGCAGATTTGGTGTTGTCCGGCTCGGCAAATTCAATGCGATGCCCTTCCTGAGCAAAATCCAGTTCATTGAGTGAGGAAAAGAAAACCGCATCCAGATAGACGTCAAGCAGGTTGTTGAAGTCTTTTCGATTCTGGCTGGCAAAAGGATAGGCTGTCCAGTCACTGCTGGTGAAAGCGTTCATAAAGGTGTTCAGGGAACGCCTGATCATCATAAAGAAAGGATCGCGAACCGGGTATTTTTTGCTTCCGCAGAGTGCGGTATGTTCAAGGATGTGGGCCACCCCTGTAGAGTCCATGGGTACCGTACGCAAAGCCACCAGAAAAACATTTTCCGGATTATCGCTGGCAAGGTGGTAATGCACAGCGCCAGTTTCCCTGTGTTCATATTCCTCAACGGTAATGTTCAGCGTATCCAGTCGCTGTTTGCGTTTAAGAATGAAAGTGGGGTAAGGGGCAGAGTCTTTAGGAGAAGAATTGCTTGTAGCTTGCGAAGATTCGAATGACTGCATAGGGTCCGGGCTTGGTTTGGCAAAGGCTCGAAGTATAGCGGTTATACGGGGTTTTGTAGAGTGACAGCGCAAATAAACTTTGCTACTGTCAATGCACAAAAACCTGAACAAAAGTTCTCAAAAGGCTTTCAGGATAAACAAAAGCAATAATATAAAAACAATCACCAAAAACAGGGTTGAGAGAGCTACAGCCATATCGATGGCCTGCCAGTATTCAATACCAATAGGGAAAATTCAGTGTCCAGAAAAAATTTATTTTCGATCCTCGCACTTGCCTCAACACTTTCATTACCTGCAGGATATGCAGTTGCCCAGCTAACGGATTATGAGCCAGTTACAGATGATATATTGGAGAACCCTGACCCCGAGGACTGGCTACATTGGCGTCGAACCTTGAACTCCTGGGGATATAGCCCCCTCGATGGGATAAATCATGACAACGTAGGGAATCTGGAATTACTCTGGTCCACTGAAATGACCTCAGGCATACAGGAAGGTACGCCCCTGGTTTATAACGGCATTATGTACCTGCCTAACCCTGGAGATGTAATACAGGCATTTAACGCGGTGAGCGGTGACATGCTTTGGGAATACAAGCGGGAAATGCCCGAGGACCTTGGTGATTACATTGGTGCAAATGCCACAATGCGTAATATTGCCATCCATGACCAATCCATTATTTATACCAGCAATGATGACTATATCGTTTCCCTCGATGTCCACACGGGCGCGGTGAAATGGGAAACCCGTATTCTTGATTATCGTACTCATCCTTCGCAGCAGAGCAATGGACCAATAATCATTAATGGCATGGCGGTATCGGGCAGAAACTGTCTGCCCCCTGCAGGACCTGATGCCTGCTTCATTGCCGCCCACGATGCTGACACCGGGGAAGAAATCTGGAAACTTCATACTATCCAGCGTCCCACCGGCGATGAGAATGACAGCTGGGGGGATTTGGACTGGGAACAGCGCTGGCATGTAGGTGCCTGGATGGCGCCAAGTTATGACCCGGAGCTTAATCTCATTTATATGGGCACATCCGTGACCGCGCCATCCCCAAAATTTCTTCTGGGCGGTAATGACAAGGAACATCTTTATCACAACTCAACTCTTGCGATTAATCCGGAAGATGGCACTTTAAAATGGCATTATCAGCATGTGGTTGATCACTGGGATCTTGACCATCCTTTTGAACGTTTGCTGGTAAATACCCGCGTTGCTCCTGATGCAGAACAGGTGCCATGGATCAACCCGGATATTGATCCGGATAAAGAATATAAAGTCATCACCGGCATTCCAGGGAAAACAGGCCTTGTTTATACCATCGACAGGGAAAGCGGAGAGTTTCTCTGGGCCAGATCCACTGTTTTTCAAAACGTAATAAGTGAAATTAACGGAGAAACTGGAAAAGCCACTGTAAATCCCGAGGCCCTGTTTCATGAGGAAGGCCAGCAGCGGGAAATTTGCCCCTCTACCGGTGGTGGCAAGAACTGGTGGGCTGGTGCCTATAGTCCTCTCTCCAATGCCATGTACTATGGTGTTCAGAATACCTGCATGGATCTTACCGTCACTACTGCAGAAGCGGATTCAGACGAACTTTATGGCTTCTTCGCCAGGGAAAAGCTGGCCGAAGGCAGAACCAATGTAGGCACCGTATTTGCGATTTCAGCAGAAACCGGGGAAACACTTTGGCAGTATGAAGCCGCGGGCACGGTGATGTCGATGGTTGCCACAGGGGGTGGACTGGTGTTTGGCGGGGATATTGAGGGCAATTTTCGCGCATT
>JAURCS010000057.1 GCA_030828385.1 Gammaproteobacteria bacterium | reverse complement strand
CCAGATCATATTCCTGGAACTGTCCCACGGTATTAAAATTCTCCAATGCAAATCCAAGTGGGTCGAGCACGCCATGGCAGGAATAACAACTCGGATTGGCCCTGTGCTGTTCCAGTCTTGCTCTCAGCGTCTGGGGTAGCTGCCCTGGTTTCTGCGACAAATCTGTTTCCACATTCGGTGGCGGCGGTGTTGGCGGAGAGGCCAAAAGCCGTTCTAGAATCCAGGCTCCCCTCAATACAGGAGAAGTACGATTAGGGTTAGCGGTGAGCATCAGGATGGCACCTTTACCCAACAGGCCTTTGCGATAGTCATCTTCAAGCGTGACTTTTCGGAAAGCACTGCCTTTGACGTCTTCTATTCCGTAGTGGGCTGCCAACCTTTCATTGAGGTAGGTATAGTCAGCATCTAGCAGCCTCACTACGGACTGATCACTACGTAATACACTGTCAATAAAAAGGCTCAGCTCCTGCTTGAACATGGGCCTGGGATCCAGAAAGCGGCTGGAATAGCGAAACAGGAAGCGGCTTGGAGAAATTTCATCCAGTTTGGCAAGATTAAGCCACTGGAAAGCAAAGTCATCGACTAGAGTTTTCGCTCTCTCATCGGCAAGCATTCTTGAAATCTGGGCATTCAGTACATCAGGATCACTCAGTTGATTTGCACTTGCCAGAGTGAGTAATTCCTCATCGGGCAAACTACTCCACAGGAAAAACGATAGCCGTGTAGCCAGCTCCAGGTCAGAAAGCAAAATGCTGTCCCCCGCTTCCGCGCCCACTTCCGCACGATAAATGAAATGAGGGCTTACCAGGATGGCACTTACTGCCTCTTTTATACTGGCTTCAAAATCCTGGGATTCACGACTACCTTCAAAAAAAGCCACCAGGCTATCCATATCCTCCTGTTCCAGGGGACGACGAAAGGCGCGTTCTGCCAGGTTGGTGATAATTTCAGTGGCACAGGCTTTCTCTTCAGCTATTTCTCTCGGATAGCAGACAAAAATGCGCTTACGTGGTTCCGATTGGCTCATACCCGTCACTTTCAATGGCCCACGAACCTGCAAGGCATGCAGTTTATGAATTCTGCTCTGCCCACCTTCTAGGGCTAATGTTGGTGTCCTCTCATCACTTTCGGCAAAGCTGCGATGCAGAAAAGTCACAGTGATAATGTGTTGTCCTGCTGTAGCATTGAAGCGAATTCCTTTAAGTCGTAGGTTGATTCTGGAAACCGCATCAGCCTGCTCCTGGTCGATGGCTTCATGGTCATCATCACCACCCAGTTCCGTGCGGAAAAATTCTTTGCCATCCAGCAAGGCAATAACGGTATTTTTAAACTCCATGTTGGGTACTTCCCTGCCCAGGGCCAGATCGCCAATATTAAGTTCATACTCACCGTCAGCCATGAAGTTGTAACGCACACTCATGCCACCGCGGGTGCCAAACGGCATACCTGCCATATGATTCTGTTGAACACCGGTACCTGGTGTACCTCTGGCTGGCAGCGAGATAATCATATCTGCTTCACTTCCAAAAGTTTCCATTATGGGGATTGGGCGACGGTCGCCAATAGCATTGTGTGCAATAGTTCTTGCGGCATTCAGATATTGATCAATAAAGGCGGGGGATACCTGCAATGCTTGCGCATTATTGTCAAAGCCGCCTTCGATGTCATCTGCCGGTAACAACGCTTTTGCATCAATCTCCATCGCCAGCAGATCACGAATGGCATTTTCATATTCCCGACGATTCAAGCGCCGCAACGGGACATTACCCGCTAAAGTCTGTGGTGCTGCAGAATCTAGCGTGTCTTCCAGCCAGGATACCAACTTATGAAGCTCTGTTTCTTTTGGGCGATCTGCTCCCGGAGGCGGCATATGACCACCTTTCACTCGCCGAATGACCTCTTCGAATACTTCAGCCTCATGAGCCACCCCGCCTGAAGACATCAGGTTAAAGGCAACACTTCCCGCCCAGTCTTCGTCGTTATGACATTTGTAGCAATATTCCTCAATGACCTGCCACTCGTCAGAGGTGCTGGCAGTCCAGGCTGTCTCGGAAATAAAAAGCCCGGAAGCCAGTAAAACGGTTAAATAGATACTGCGTAGATACGTAAACATACTCAAGTTGCCACTGTTATGGATATTGGGCCGATCTTATTAGAGAAATTCCTAAGAAATGTGGAAATTTTCCCGTGACTCGGATTTTGAGGGAGAAGCGGATCATTGTCCACCATAACCGCTTTCCACCAATGGTAATTGCGGAGGACAGTTTAGGTGATCAATACCAGGATTTCGTTGCCCTGAATCAAATACAGCAGGTGTTTGTGACAGCTAGAAAACACCGGCGTCCCCTTCGGGAACCGGTGTTTTCTAGGGTTACTTTTGGATGTGCTTTTTCGTGAATTTTTTATTCTTCGTCAGTGTGCAGGTCTTCCGGCACATCCACATCCACTGGCGGTGCAAGTGGTGTGGCATTTAAGGCATCTATGGCCTGCGCAACGATAAACCAGCGAATGGCTTCACTTTCCTCATCACTGAACTGATCTGCAAAAGACACCATCCCCTTGTCAGCTCTGATGCCTTCCAGAACGACCTGATCAAAGGCATCCTGACTATGCAGCATGGGTGACACCATCAGGTTAGGAAAATTAGCCCCACGTTGCTGACCGCCGGTACCATGACAAACAGAACAGTATTGACCGTAAAGCTGTCCCCCGGTAGTGACCACATCCTGAGACGCCGTCAGTGCCGGTGGATTAAGCTCTCTTGGGGTATAGGTCAAGGGCTGTGGCAATTGGGCATCGCCACCCAGACCAAAAACCAGCAGCCTGGAGTAATTTGGCGCAAAATAATTACCCGCCTGATTTATCCCGACACTGGCCGCGATATATTGCTTGCCGTCCATTTCGAAGGTAATCGGCGCTGCCACCATCCCGGTCTGGGTATCAAACGACCAGAGTTTTTCCCCGCTAACGGTATCGTAGGCACGAAATTCGTTGGTGTTATTACCGCCACCGGAGAAAACAAGTCCACCTCCGGTGCTAAGTACGCCACCGGTTGGGCCATCATTTTCCTCTCCGCGCCAGACTTCTTCTCCGGTAACCGGATCCCAGGCGGAAACATAGCCAACAAACTCTCTGGGGGCATCGGGGTTATCACGGTAATAGGTGAAATTGGCCCCCATATTAATGGCCAGGTTATTTCCCGTTGGGTTTGGTGTGAAATTGGCATCACTTTGCATGGCAAAGTAAGCGCGTTGGGTAGCTATATAGATATAGCCAGTATCAGGGTTCCAGGCATTGGCATGCCAACCATGGCCTCCCTGCACTCCCGGCACAAGGTTATAGATATTTTCGAAATCATAACGCGCTTCGGGGACTTCAATAGGTCGACCGGTATCCATATCAATACCAGTGGCCCAGTTTACTTCGGTAAACGGATAGCCGCGCAGTAATTCCCCGGTGCCGGCATCCAGCATATAAAAGAACCCGTTCTTGTTGGGCTGGGCCACAACGTGACGCTCTACTCCATCTACTTCAAGATCGAGCAGCATCATTGGACTCATGGCATCATAATCCCAGGTATCGCCAGGGGTGGTCTGGTAATGCCAGGCATACTCACCGGTATCAGCATCCACTGCCAGAATGGAGGCAACGAATAGATTATCACCGCCTGCAGGATCACGTGCGCGCTGATCCCATGGCGTACCGTTACCAGTACCAAAAATCACCAGGTCATTGAGTTCATCATAGACGATGGCGTCCCAGACTGTACCGCCTCCACCAAGCTCCCACCATTGTCCGCTCCAGGTAGCTGCGGCCATTTCCATTTGCGGCGTTTCAAAACCCAGTTCCGGATTACCAGGCACGGTATACACACGCCAAAGGTCTTCACCGGTTTGGGCATCATAGGCTCCCAGATAGCCCCGTGCTGTTTTCTCGCTACCGGAATTTCCGATCAATACCTGCCCCTTAATAATGCGCGGAGCGCTGGTAATAGTATATTGGGCATCCGGATCAACGGTAAGCTTGCGCCATTCCTCTACACCCGTGTTCGCATTAATGGCGACGATATAGCCGTCAAGAGTACCGAGATAAATTTTTCCTTCGTAGGCTGCGATACCTCGATTCACAATACCGCAACATACTTTAGAAACAATTTCCCGATTGGTCTGGGGGTCATAATGCCAGAGCAATTCACCTGTTCTGGCATCAAAAGCATTCACCTTACTCCACGCGGTAGAGACATAGATAACGCCATCAATATAAAGCGGGGTGCCCTGTTGGCTCAGATTTACATCGTAGTCCGCATACCAGGCCAGATTAAGTTCGCTGACATTGTCACGATTAATTACATCGAGAGGACTGTAATGCCTTTCTTCATATGTCCCGCCTACCATCATCCATTGACCTGGTTCATTTTCAGCATCAAGCAGCCGTTGCCGGGAAACATTAGCGGCAGAACCTGAAACAACAGCTTCTGCACCGAAAGAACTTCCAGCATCGCTTTGCATAGATGACTGGGATGTTTCATTATCGGCTGGAGAACAGCCCGTTAATACTGCTAGCAACAGAAAAAACGGGATTAAACGAATACGGATCATATTTCCCCCCTGGAAAATGCATGTCTAAATAAAAAAACTAGAAAACAATCATATATTGCCTTTTTGAAGCCGTCTAGTCGCCGAAAACCAGACCAGTGGACACAAGACAATAGATAAAAAAAGAGCGGGAAATTCCGCTCTAGTTTAAAAGCTTTAACTCAATAGTTTACCTTCATTTCTGAAGCGCTACTGTGATTCTGCGATATTTTTCATATTCACAAGCATGCCCTCGAACATACTGCGTCGTCGCGCCATATCGGCATCCTTGGCTTCCTGGTTTTCCAGATTGGAGACATCATAAACCAGGGTATAGATCATTTTTGATGTATTACTGCTTACTGGTCTGGCTTCCATAAAGCCGTGATAAAGGTTGTAAAACTGCCCTTCCTGCACAGGTTGGGTATAGCCATAGGAAAGCTCGGTTTGTGCTACCAGTATCTCCACTATTCGACCGCCAAGCAGATCACGCACCGTTCCCATTTCCCCATTACCGGAAGTGATTGCACAATCAAGCCCACCCCACTCTGCAATATCGCAATAGCCGCCAACCGCATCCCAAACTTCTTCAGCTGACTTGTTAATGTCTATTTCCATTTCGATACTGACGTATTCAGGCTCTGCAGCAAAAAGCGACAATGATGCAGTCAGTGCTAAAACAGTTGTTGTTAATCGTAATAATGATTTCATCAGGTATTCCCGTTCACAGTAAAAAAGATGAGCAAGCATAAACACACTGTTGATTATCGTCCAGTGATTCATAAACTGTTTTATGCTGATAATAGCTGTACCTGACATATGAGCAGTGACACACTCGCAACCCAATAATAACTATAGAGTTATTTCAACATGGCGTTCTTTTAATAAGTGCCCCCTGACCCCTTGACCAACAATTATTTCTCGATAGGACCAAAATAGTATTGGCACATAGTGCCAAGGGTTTTTATACTCGACCGGGCTATAACAATAAATATACTTTCATTCATTTTTCCAGGGGGATAAAAAATGTCCAAATACGCAGGTGGTTGCGAACACGTACACACACAATCAGATAATGACCCAATCGACAATCACACTTGTCACTGTTCCGTTTGTAAGCGAGTAACAGGACAGGACACCACTCATGTTGTATTTTTTAATCATGATGACCTGAGTGTCGATAATGCAGATGGCTTAAACAGAATACCCTTTAATGATCAGAATCCGGATGGTCCCCTCGAGCTATGCGTCTGCAGTGATTGCGGCACTCCTATTATGCTCGACGACAAGCAAGGCCGAATAAGAGTTGTTGTACCAAATCTTATGGGATATTCCGCAGATTTTCCCCAGGCCAGCTACCATGCATTTTACGATCCCGCATACGGCGAACCTGAGCCCAGTGATGGCCGTCCCGCATTTGAGGGACTGCGTCCTGACTTTGTTTGGCCCGAGGGTAGCTAGAAAAATATATTCAGAACCACCCTGCATATAGCTATGCTGTGCAGAGTCGGTTCGTATATTGTTAAATACACCGTCCAATTCAAGCTTCTAGCAAAACCTCAATCTATGTCTATAATAGCGAATCGCTATTGATTGGAATTTGATAAATCACCGGAGTAACCATGCTAAAAAAAGTTCCCCAGTTTCAAGTCAGCACCTGTCTTGGGTTAATAGTTAGTATTCTGTTTTTTTCTATCCCTGTTTCAGCTGCAGACAAACCGGATTTTTCCGGCTCCTGGACTACTTACAGGGGAAATGGAGGCGCCGGAGCTTTTGCCGCACCTCCAGGTGAAATTAAACTTACCGCCGAGGCCATGAAAGCACGTCAGGACTTTATTTCTGTCACTGAAGGCACGAATCATGGCGCGGGCAACTCCTGTGTAGGTTATGGCATGCCTGCCTCCGTGCTCGGCTCTGGTGGCTATCCCATGGAACTTATACAAAGGCCTGAACAACTATTTTCAATTTACGAGGCACATAACGAAATACGGCGCATCTATATTGGTGATGAAGCCGAAGATCCCTCGACTTTTTTCCCCGAACGCAACGGCTACTCAAGAGCACACTGGGAAGGTGACAGGCTGATAGTGGAAACAAGTCGCCTGAAAACCCAGGTGGATTCCCGTTACCCCCACAGTAATCAAGCCACCATTCGGGAAGAGTATTATTTCGATACGCCGCTTGAAGACGGCACCCGGGTACTGGCTGCTGAACTAACCATGATCGATCCACTATGGCTGGAAGAGCCTTTTGTGACTACCAAACGCTGGCAGGAACTTTCCGATTACCATGTAATGACTTACGAGTGCAGCGAGCCCTTGTGGCTCGATGAAATGGAACAGTTATATAAAGACGCCGGTTTGGAAATGGTTCAGGAATAAATACCAATATTGCTTACATTATCGACGAGGAAATAAAGTGAAATCTTTTTTTAAGTATTCAGTAACTCTAGTTTCAACATTGTTGTTCAGCGCTTCTCTTTATGCGCATCATTCAGCGGCACAATTCGACTTCAGAAATACCGTTCTGGTGGAAGGCAAGGTAATGGAAGCCCGTTTTGCCAACCCGCATATGCGCCTTGTATTGGAAGTCACGGACGATGCTCGCGGCACACGTGATATAGAGTTTGAAGGCCATAGCCGAAACAATATGCGTCGACAAGGTCTCATGCCAGACATGTTCACTGTGGGTGATACTGTGACTATTCGAATAGCACCAATGCGTAATGGTAATGATGGCGGCTACGTAACTGCACTACGAACTCCTGACGGAGAGGAAATCGGCCGGGTGACTGGCGCTGATTAATATTAATGATGTCAGAAAAAGCGGGGTTATTACCCCGCTTTTTTTTCAGTAAAAAATAGACTTTTCTGTTGAACTGCACAAACCTTGGTAAGGTGTTATCCCGGTTTCATAGTAAAGTAATGATCCAAATCCTGAGGGGGACAGAAGAATGATTGGGAAGAAGATTCTTGTAGTGGCATCAGTTCTATTAATGACCAGTGCTGCATCCGCTCAAAAAACTGTAGATATCGGTTTTACCAGTGTAGGCCGCGGCGCACCGCTAGCCATGGATATTAATGAATACCCATTTACCGGGGCGACAATGCGTGTAATGGGCGCAGTTGGTCCTTTTGAACAAAGACCAAGGCGTTTTACCGGCAGCGCCGAACCGGGAGAGACACCTGAAGGGATAACACCTCTGGCACGTGATTTATTTACCTCCGATGATTTTTATGCTGACCGCGATCTATGGATGGATCCACGTTATTTTCGCTGCAACACCTCCGCTGCTCTGGAAGATATCTGGGGTGGTAACCGCAGAGCCCTGGTAGGTGAAAACCCTCCCGCCACTGCGGCCTGGGGATATTGTGATCGGGATTATCCAAGAGAAGCTATCGTCAGCCCATACCAATTTAGCTCTGCCCAGGAGCACTACGAGGCGCTAATGGAAGAAACCCGTCAGCGCGGTGGTCCAACTCAGCATACCTATGCAACTGTACCAGGAGAGTGGTCAGGTATTTATGCACACCCCGGCCGTTCGCCCGAAAACTACTACTGGTATCGGATGCGTCATAACCAGATCCCTACCATTCTTTCCCTGCTGACCGATGAATACCAGACTCGCTTTGTGCAGGAAGCCTATCATCATGCCAATACCAATGCGGCGCAATGGCCGTCACAATATTGCTGGCCTGAAGGGTTTATGCGGCGCTGGCATGAAGCGGCAATCTGGGAAAATTACATTATGGTTACCCCGAACATGGTCCAGATTCTGGCCGGAGTGGCACGCAATTTTATTACCAATATTCATATTGGCCGGGAGTTCAACATGGATGGTCTGGTGCCCAGGCTGGGTGAAGATGTGCCACGCTGGTATGGCGAAACCATCGGATTCTGGGATAACGATACGCTTATCACATGGACTTCCAATATTCAGGGCTGGAAAATTCATGCTGCCCCGGATTTTTCAAACTTATTACAGACCATAGAAATCTACACGCCTAACAGGGATGAGCAAGGCAACTTTATCGGGCTGAATCATGAAGCCATTTTCTATGACCCTGAAGCCCTGATTGAGCCTATTCGCATAATAAGAAACTATACCAAGCAAAATGAATTTGATGATGCTGATGCCACCCCTTATGTTTTCGTTGAATGCATTCAATCCATATTTCCGGTCGATGGTGTTGCCACACCGGTTAACCCCGGAGAAGTCATCGAGTATGAAATTCCCGACATGTATGGACGCCCCTGGAATTATCTATGGCAAAAATATTTTGAACAGGACATGAGCAAACCGGAAGAAGAAGATATTTTCAGTTTTGAATAGTGACAGTCACTTTCAGTTGAATACCTGTGCCTGGTGCAACTCACCAAAACAGCATGGATTGGTTTGTCCGGATTGTGGTGCTGATTATGCAAAAGCAGAGGCTATAAAAAGCAAAGGGAAAGCAGAACCCATAGTCGTAACTGCAGTTAACAACACCGAGGAGTCATTTTTTGAAATTAATGACCCTGTGATTCCAGTAAAAGACCCGGGTTTTGAAAAAATAGTCTGCCTGACCGCCCTGCCTGCAATGCTGGTGATTGCCATGCTGGTCCAGATAACAGGTTTTCTGGCAGGAATGCAGCGCATTGTCTTTGGCATGCCGGTTAATGAAATGGGACATGCCGTTACCGGCTGGTTATGCGGGTTTAATTCCATCCCCTCCTTGTGGGTCACGGTCAGTTCGGGGGAAAGAGGCTATATTTCCTCGATTGCGGTGCTGGCAGCATTATTGATGCTGGCTCGCTATGCCCTGGTGAATAAAAAGCCTGTCTGGCTTATTCCGGCCGCTGTCATCTTCCTGCTTCAGCTCTACGGCACCCTGATTATTTCGGAAAATACCGCTGATATGCTTATTACTGTGGGCGGAGATGCCATGGGGCTGATACTTGCCACTCTGCTGATAGTGATTTTTTATCTGGGAAAGGATACACAGCTTTATAAAGGCAGCCTGCGCTGGGGATTTCTGGCCATTGGTGCCGCCGCTTTTATGGATATCTTTGCTCCCTGGTACAACAAGGACATCTCGGCAATCGGCTATGGAATGACGGGAAACATCCACACTGATTCATTCAAGATGATCAACGTTCATCTTTGGCAATGGGATAGTCTATTTACCCTGCATAATACAATTGGCTACAGTTGTTTGTTGGTAGTGGTATGCGCTTATTGTCTTGGAATAAAGCAAGCGAACCAGTGGGTAAAGGAAAGGGCCCGACAGGATCGCCTGAAAAGTATTAGAAATAACTAAGCACTTTTAACATCGATGAAAAACTATTCGACTCTTAGCATCTGAATAAAACCACTTAATCGTTCAGTTTCCAGGCGATAATTCTCACCCCATTGGGTAGAATAAATTCTCACCTCATCGCCCTTTCTCAGATTGTAACGCCTTGAATGTGTCTGGCGCCAAACCTGGCCACTTGCCAGACGAATAAGCCACATATTCGGCTTTGCCATTGTTAATTCGACCACCACATCAATCAGTTCTTCCTGACCCTCGGCATTTTCAATGACCTTGCTGCTTGTACTTGTACCACGACCAAAATTGTCCAGGCGGTCAGCAGAAGTGTCTTCGCTTAGTGCAACTTCCTGCTCCTGATCCTCGTCACGATTGCGTCTGAACAGGTTGCCTATCACCGGCAGTTTAAAGCCTTTATCATCGGCTTCTTCAATATTACTGGTTTCGTCACTGGACACCTGATTTCTACCAAAGTCTTCCAGCTCTCGTGCATTGCCCCTATTTTCAGAAGCTTCGCTTGCTCCATCAGTGACAGCTTGTGGCTGATCACCCTCTTGGGAAGCTGATTGTTCCAGGGCAGTTTCCAGACAAAGCACCCTCTCCACTCTGTCCGGGATTTCACCACAGGCCAGAAAACTCTCTACCTCTTGCGCCGAAGAGGAAGAATTAAATGATAGTAGTATGATGCCCAGCAAAAATTTACCAAGGGATTTGTACATTGATAGTGCTCCTGTAACCAAGGATGACAAGAGTAAAGGAAAGGCAAAAACAGGACAAGCTTCACTATCGGATAATTAGGCCAAAACAGGCTTATTTATTGGACTGACTCCCTTCATACATTCTACACTGCGTTTCGACAGGAATTCTTACAGTGTAAAGAAGTAAATATCTGCCTATGAAACACAAGCAATCAAACACCGTACTAATACAGGTGAACGAACTGGATGCCCAGGGCAACCATGATGAAGCGATCAATGTGCTGGCAGGC